>NZ_JHXF01000001.1 GCF_000621845.1 Ruminococcus flavefaciens MA2007
AGAGTGATAAATCTTTGATACACAGATCATGCGGTCCATGTATGTTATGAGGTATTACCATCCGTTTCCAGAAGCTATCCCTCTCTCCAAGGCAGGTTGCTCACGTGTTACTCACCCGTCCGCCACTAAGATATCCTAAGTAAACTCAAAATATCTCCGTTCGACTTGCATGTGTTAAGCGTGCCGCCAGCGTTCGTCCTGAGCCAGGATCAAACTCTTTATTAAAGTTGTATATTTAAATCTCTCGATTTAGATATCTGATCCAGTTCATAACGCTTGCGTTATTACTCGTTTTTAAAAGTGTTTTTTAGTCTTTTCTTGACTTTCTTTACTAAGTTCTTAAACTTAGCAAAGGAATCTCAAGGGTCGTTACTTTTTCTTCGCATTGTTCAATTTTCAAGATGCTGTTTCCACTATCTCTTTTTGAGACAGCTTTAATATTATATCACAGAAACTTTTCTTTGTCAATACCTTTTTGAAAATTTTCTGAGATTTTTTGTTGTCACTTTCGAGCGAGTTATCCATGCTGCGCCAGCAGGCTTACTGTTTCGCTCTCTCGTCCGACAGCTTTTATATTATAGCACCATTTTCAGCCTTTGTCAACTAAAAAAAGCGCCGTTGAATCGGGCGCTTTTTATGTATAATTTCCCATATTGTGTTTTTTATATATCGCTATAGTCTGTTAATGCAGGTACGAATATATAAATCTCCCTGCAAACAGCACCGCCATTGCCACAAGGGCTGCTGCTATGGTTATATGCTTTGTGACGTCTTCCTCGAACTTGAACTTCTCGGGCTCTTTGGGATCGCAGAGGATAAGGTGAGTCGAGCCCACCTTTAAGGGCTGTGTGTAGCCAGCCTTGTCCTGAACCTCGTAGGTCTTGCCGCCGATGTCGTACTTCATGATATGGACGTAGTTATCAACGCGGCTGCTCTTGAACGCCACACTTTCCAGAATAATGCCCTTTTTCTTTATTACCTCTTTGGCTTCAAGCACCTCGGCTTTTGCGATAACGCCGAACTTCTTATAATAAAGAAGCCGCGCAAGATAGACGCACCCTGCTGCGGCTGTTACTATGCCAATGCAGGCAAGTATTATATCTCTCATGTTTCACCTCATGGTCAGAATATGCTCTCGGGCTGTACATAGCCCTTTGCCTTTTCGGGATAAAGGCGCTCCGCATAGCGGTATATCTGCATTATCTCAAGCTTGCTGGACTCGCCGTCCATACATCTCCTGATATCCTCGCGGCCTATCTTGGTGTTGAGCTTGTAGCAGTCCTCAACGCCGTTCTCATTATAATGGAAGCACACGTCAAAGGAGTAGCTGTGGGCTCCTGCAAGATGAGAGCCTATGGAATAGGAAAAATTCTCGATATTTTCAAGGTTTATCTTCCATTTATAAAAGAGATATTTGCAGTTTATGACGCTTCCGCTGCCAAACTCCACCGTAGTGCCCATATTTGAAATGGCTACATAGGCGACGAGTCCCAGCAGTATGCCTACGGGCAGACCTATCTCGTCTGTGAAGTACACAACTGTACAGACTACAGCTGCCCATATCAGTATAGATATCTTTATCGCCAAAGGCGGTATATACGATACTTTCAGCTTTTTCATAATCTCCCCCGCTTTAATTACCAAAAGCAAACATTCCCTTACTGTTCCTATAATGAAATAATACCATTTTTGCGGCGATTTGTCAATAAAAAAGCGGATATCTTAATGATATCCGCTGAATTTTATTCACTTACATAATCCATTCGTAAGATTATCAAAGGACGCCCTCTCTTGCAGGGCGTCCCTCTTTCAAAAACAGTCCACTGGACTGTTTTTGAAATTCACCCTTGCGGAGCGCTTCGTAACTGTGGGGGCTTTGCCCCACACCCCACCAGAGGCGCCGCCTTTGGAATCCCGTTTATATGCTCAGCCGATTTTCAGCTAACGGCTCAGTTCGCCATGAGCTTTACCATTACTGCCTTCTGAGCGTGGAGACGGTTCTCAGCTTCCTCGAATATCTCGTTTGCGTGAGCCTCGAATACCTTCTCTGTTATCTCCTCCTCACGGTGTGCAGGGAGACAGTGAAGAACCATTGCGCCCTCGTTTGCCTGTACCATGAGCTCGTCGTTTATCTGGTAGCCTGCGAAAGCCTTCTTGCGCTTCTCGGCTTCGCCCTCCTGTCCCATAGAAGCCCATACGTCTGTGATAAGTACGTCTGCGCCCTTTGCAGCCTGCATAGGTACGTTTGTCATCTCGAACTTGTCGCCGTAGCCCTTTGCAAAGTCAAGTATCTCCTTTGGAGGCTGATAGTCGTCAGGACAAGCGATAGACACGCTCATGCCAACCTTTAAGCAGCCTACGATAAGGGAGTTTGCCATGTTGTTTCCGTCGCCGATGAAGCACATCTTCAGACCGTCGAAGCTGCCCTTGAACTCACGGATAGTCATAAGGTCGGCAAGTACCTGACAAGGGTGGCAGAAGTCTGTAAGACCGTTGATTATCGGGATAGAGCCGTATTCTGCAAGGTCCTCGACCTCCTTCTGCTCAAATGTACGTATCATGATACCGTCAAGGTAACGTGAGAGAACTCTTGCTGTATCCTGTACAGGCTCTCCGCGTCCTATCTGGAGGTCGTTTGAGGAGAGGAACAGCGGATATCCGCCCAGCTGGTACATACCTGTCTCAAAGGATACACGGGTACGTGTGGAAGCCTTCTGGAATATCATTCCGAGAGTCTTGCCTTTGAGGTGCGGATGCGGGATACCGTGCTTGAGCTCATACTTGAGCTGGTCAGCAAGGTTAAGTATCTCGATTATCTCTTCTGTGCTCAGGTCGAGCATTTTAAGTAAGTGTTTCATATTTTCTATCCTTTCTAATCAAAAAATCATCTGTTCATTTCTGTGAACGCCTTATCTATAGCCACTGCAAACAGCGGTATATAATCGTCAAAAGCCTTGTTATCCACGTTTATATGGAACTGCATCTCGCCGTTTACTCCCACAAGGCTCTGGATATGACCTACATTGTTTCCGTCGAGGATTATGTCGAATTCCTTTCTGTCCTTGCTGGATATCTCAAAGCGCATGGTCTTGTGTCTTACCTTAATGGTAGGATCGAGGAACATGGACGTACACTCCATTGTCATGAAAACGTTGTCATTGAGGATTATTGTGAAGCTCGGTCTCTTTGCGTCGCCTGTCTGAACGAGAGTATAGAGGTTGTAGTTGCTTGCGTCCATGAGATTATAACGGGCACCGAAGCCTTTTTTCTTGATATTATAGAGAAGGCGGTCATCTTTGTCTACTACAGTATATTTTGCGCCTTTACCGATTACTTTTAGCTCCATGATCATTCCTCCAGTATCTCTATCAGAATTTTCAGTCCGTCCTTTAGCTCGTCGTAGGATATAGTCAGCGGTGGAAGAAGTCTTACCTTTTCCTTGGCAGTGAGTATCAGAAGCCCTCTGTCAAGAGCCTTTTGTGCCACATCGTGAGCGTCCTTGCTTTTCAGCTTTATGCCTACCATGAGACCGATACCTGTAACAGCCTCTACCTCGCTGCACTTTTCAAGCTCAGTCCTGATAAGCTCGCTCTTTTTGCACACATCGTCGAGGAAGCCCTCGCTCTCTATCCTGTCGAGCACTGCAAGACCGCCTGCACAGGCGATAGGATTGCCGCCGAAAGTAGAGCCGTGAGTACCTGCTGTGAGAACTCCGCTGCATTTTTCATTGACGAGACAAGCTCCCATAGGCAGTCCGCCTGCGATGCCCTTTGCCAGAGTAGTGATATCGGCTTTTCTGCCGAAGTTATCTCCTGCAAGGAATTTGCCTGTACGTCCGACGCCTGTCTGTATCTCGTCGGCTATAACAAGTATATCCTTGGGAGCGCAAAGCTCATACACCGCGTCTACGAACTCCTTATCGAGCTTATTGACGCCGCCCTCGCCCTGAACGTATTCAAGCATTACCGCACAAACTGTCTTGTCCTCAAGCTTAGCCTTCAGGTCGCTGATGTCGTTTGCCTTTACGTTCACGAAACCGTCTACGAACGGAAAGAAGTAATTATGGAATACGTCCTGACCTGTAGCGGAAAGTGTAGCGATAGTTCTGCCGTGGAAGGAATTAACAAGGGTAATGATAGTATGTCTGCCCTTGCCGTATTTATCGAAGCTGTACTTCCTTGCCACCTTGATAGCGCACTCGTTTGCCTCTGCGCCGCTGTTGCAGAAGAACACCGACTTGTAGCCTGTGATGTCACAGAGCCTTTCGGCGAAATCTGCCTGAACCTTTGTGTAGTAGTAATTTGAGCTGTGCTGGAGTGTTCTTACCTGAGCGCATACAGCGTCAGCCCATTTTTCGTCGCAGTAGCCGAGGGAATTGGTACCGATACCGCTTCCGAAGTCAATGTATTCCGTGCCGTTTTCGTCCTTACAGCGTCTGCCGCTGCCCTGCTCCATAACGAGAGGGTAGCGTCCGTAGGACTGCATAACGTGCGAGTTGAATTTATCTATGGTATTCATAAAATTCCTCCTTGGGGCAGACTGCCTTGGAGTTACAGAACTTTTCAGACACACTATTATTATAGCGCTGAAAGGCAGTCGCAATCAATCAAACAATACTTATAATAAGTAAATTTTTTGTATACAAGTAAATAATTTTACAGAGAGTTGTAAATATAGAACCTAATTATACAAACTGTGTACCGATTCCTTCGTTGGAAAGTATCTCGATGAGTATCGAGTGAGGTACTCTTCCGTCGATGATAACAGTCTTGCTTACGCCGCGTCTTACAGCCTCTACGCAGCAGTCTATCTTTGGTATCATGCCGCCAGAGATGATACCCTGCATTTTCAGGAAAGGCACCTCGCTGACGTTTACCTCGGGGATAAGTGTGGACGGATCGTCCTTATCGCGGAGAAGTCCTGCGATATCTGTCATAAGGATAAGATTCTCTGCGCCAAGCTCGGCAGCTATTCTTGCAGCGGCTGTATCGGCGTTGATATTGTAGGTGTTGCCCTCCTCGTCGGTAGCAACTGTAGCTATTACGGGGATATTGCCGTTAGCCAAAGCGTCTGTGATAGGCTTAGTATTTACCTTTGTTATCTCGCCTACCCAGCCAAGGTCCTGACCGTCGTCGGTCTTTTTCTTTTCAGCCATGAGCATTTCGCCGTCGATACCGCAAAGACCTACTGCGCTGCCCTTGTGCTGTGCAAGAAGCTGTACCAGCTCCTTGTTGACCTTGCCAGAGAGCACCATTTTTACCACGTCAACAGTTGCGTCATCGGTGTAGCGCAGACCGTTCACGAAGCGGCTCTCGATATTGAGCTTCTTGAGCATATCGCTTATCTCGGGACCGCCGCCGTGTACCAGAACTACCTTTACGCCTACCAGCGAAAGGAGAACGATATCTGTCATAACAGCGTCCTTGAGCTCCTTGTTTGTCATAGCGTTTCCGCCGTACTTGATAACAAGTATCTTGTTATTGTACTTCTGGATATAAGGCAGGGCATCGATAAGCACCTGCGATTTATCGTTGTTTGAGATCTTTTCCATCTTTCTTTACTTCCTTTTTATTTTAACCTTGAGACAGGTTTGATTTATACTTTGCAACAGCGTCATCAATTATCGCCTTAACTCTGTAAGGATCATTGACCTTTGGGATCACATAACTATAATTTGTCGGCATGCCAAGATCACGGCAAGCTTTTATAACGATCTTTCCTGTATTATCGCTGTTCTGATAAACTATCGTATCGGTAACAGTCTTTAACGAGAACTGTTGTAAATTCTTATACTGTATAAACAGTACTCTTTGGTCGGTTATTACATAATTTACTTCATCACGACTTTTTGCGGAATATATAAGCGAGAATATTATCAATCCAATTACTACCAAAGGCATAGAACAAAATAAAACTGAAACTGTAAAACTTGCGATAATATCAGGTCGTGCTAAAGCCGCGCACAGTATGACACCTATAATGAACAGAACTAATATTGCTATTCTCAATATATAGGCTTTATACCTCACCTTCATTGCTTTATCACTTTTTAAAGGATCTTCCTTATCGCCTTTTCCGCTTCCGACAACGCAGACCACCTTTTCATTCCTTTTCAGATAAGGCTTGAACATTTCCAATATGTAGTCATTGCTTGAATATTCTTTGTAAAGGTATTCATCATCGGCGACCTGTCCATAGTTTTCCTTTTGAAAGTAGCCTTCAGTACCGATATATTCCCAGTTTTCTTCCTTTTTCTTTCCGAACATTCAGATCACCTGCCCTGAGTTCCATTTGCAATTGCGCCGTGAACGGCGTCCTGAAGTATCCTTTTGACTCTCTGGGGATCGTTTATGCCTGTCATGCCCGATCTGTACTGACCGTTCTGCATAGGCTGTCCTGCACGAACGGGACGTCTGGTGGAATAATTTATGTATCCCTTGTTATTGCTGCCTGTAACAGCACTGATATTGTATATCTCCGCAAGGAAAACGAACTGCGGTCTGTTGTTCTTGATATTGATGACTCTGATATCGGTAATGGCGTGGACTCCCGTCTGGAAGCCTCCCGACGCCGCGATACTTGTCAGCATGAACATCACAAGACCTATCATGAACAGCGGACACACCTTGATTCCTGTGACCATAAGCACAAATGAGATTGTTATCAGTATGGCATTGCGCTTTTTGTCGGCTTTCCGCTCCTGAGGGGGCTTGGGGGACAGCTTGTCGTATCCGCCCACCCAGAGCAGATGCTCGTTTGGTGCGAGATACGGCTGAAAGCGGCTTTCAAGAGAAGTATAGCTGTCGTAGGAGTGCTGTTCGGAGTCCGCGTCATTGTAGGTCTGTTCGTGACTGTGGTCACATTCCGCAACTGTATTTATATTGCTGTAGGACTGCTCATGGCTGTGTTCGCACTCCCTGCGGTATTCCTTTTTGGGAGCAATATAATCGTCGTCGTACTTAGCGGCGTACCTTTCATTATATTCATCGTAGTCCTCTTCTTTTCTTCTTCCGAACATCTATGCACCTCCTCCGCTTATTTTCTTCGTTTCATGCGACTTAAACGCCGTGAGCCATATGTATGCACCACTTTGCCTGTATCTTCGGGAACGATATCCTCCAGACCGTTGTCTCTTTTGACTATGGATATCTGCTTGCGGGCTATCCTGTCAGCCATGACAGGCGAATCTATCGCATAGAACTCAACAAGCTCTATTTTGTGCGCCGCAATATCAAATTGGGTAAAAAGTCTCAGCAAGCCGATGTTCTTTTCCTCGTTCAGCATATATATCTGAACGCTGAGTACGTCCTTCAGATAGACATATCTCGGACGTCCTTCATTTTCAAGAGAAATTCCGCGGATATTGGTTATGGCATATGCGCCCCGCTTATTGCCCGCAGAAAAGCCTGTCATCATATAAAGACCGACAATAATAAATATCATCATAAAGAAATAACAGATAGGATGATTATCATGGCTGAAAAGGTTTATCAGAATAAATATTATTCCAACTGCCACAAAAGACAGACCGCTTTTAAATTCTCTGTTCTTTGAGGGCGGCTCGATGACTCTTCTGTCGGTCAGCGAAGCTTTTTCAGAGGTGGGCTGACACCAGATGATGTACTCCCCGTCCATGAGATATCCGGAGAAAAGCGACTCGATATCTGTGCCGTAAAGCTTTTTCTTGTTCATAGAAGTTTTAGCTTCTGTAGTCTCCGTTTATCTTGACGTAATCATAGGTAAGGTCACAGCCCCATGCAATGGCTCTGCCCTTGCCGTCGCCGAGAGATACCAGTATCTTTATCTCCTCTTCCTTAAGGATACGCGCTGCAAGCTCCTCTGAGAACTCTATAACGCAGCCCTTTTTGCCAAGCTGGATAACTCCGCCGTCAGAAGCCATTTCGATATCTACCTTTGAGATGTCGAAGTCAGCGTCGGAATAGCCCAGAGCGCAGAATATTCTGCCTGCGTTGGCGTCTTCGCCGAATATCATAGCCTTGATAAGGCTTGAACCGATAATGGACTTTGCAACCTTTTCGGCTACAGCGTCTGTATCGGCGCCCTTAACTGCGCACTCGATGAGCTTTGTAGCGCCCTCGCCGTCACGAGCCATCATACGTGCAAGGTTCATCATGATAGCGTAGAGAGCGTGTCTGAATTTCTCGAAATCTCCGTCGTCGTTTGTGACAGGCTTGTTGCCTGCGTCGCCCGAAGCCATGATGCATACCATGTCGTTTGTTGAAGTATCACCGTCAACGCTTGCTCTGTTGAGAGTTACCTTTACGATATCGCTGAGGGCACGCTGTATCATCTCGGAGGAGATAGCGGCGTCAGTTGTAAGGAATGTAAGTGTTGTAGCCATATTCGGATGTATCATGCCGCTGCCCTTGAGCATACCGCCCATAGTGCAGGTCTTTCCGCCCAGCTCGAACTGTACGGCAATTTCCTTTTCGGCTGTATCTGTAGTCATGATAGCTTCGAGAGCTCTCTTGTTGCCGTCATAGGTAAGTCCCTCTGCAAGACCGTCCATAGCGTTTGCGATAGGCTCGATAGGGAGCACCTGACCGATAACGCCTGTAGAAGCTACTATAACGTCCTTCTCGTCGATACCAAGAGACTTTGCAGCCAGCTGACACATCTTGACAGCCTTTTCAACGCCGTCGGGATTGCAGGTGTTGGCATTTACCGAGTTCACGATAACAGCTCTTGCCTTTCCGTCGCGGATATGCTCCTTTGTAACAAGTATGGGAGCGCCCTTTACCTTGTTTGTGGTGTATACTGCGGCAGCCTCGCACATCTTATCTGCAACGATGAGTGCAAGGTCGTTTTTCTTCTTTGCTGCGGGGATAGCGTTGTTTGCAGCCGCATTAGCCTCTGCCATTTCGCCGAGAGGCTTGTGCGCAAGACCGCACTGTACGCCGTTAGCCTTAAACCCCTTGGCAGCGCAGACGCCGCCCTCAACAAAGGTTATGCCCTTAACTTCAACAAGCTTCATTATCTGTTTCCTCCTTGATCTTCTGCGCAAATTTCGCAATTATGTCCATATATTCGGTCCTCTCCTCCTCGGAGCCCCAGTGGTGGGACTTAGCCATAAGACCTGCGTTCTCCAGCATTGGTCTCATCTGCTGATAGAAGAGCTTGAGGTATTTTTCCTTTCCAGCATAGAGGTTGTACATCAGCTGTCCCTCGAACATCTCGCCGATAAACGGATCGTCGTTGAGGAACTCAATGGCTCTCTTTATAGCCACGCGTGAGCATATCTTCTGACGAAGCATACGGCTGACATCTGATACTGTAAGCTGATCCTTTGTTTTCGCCATGATAGTGTTGAACCACTCATCAACGGTGTAATCTATGCCGTCGTCCTCGATGAGGTCATACTCATAGATCTCTTTAAGTGTTTTGCTCATTTTACTTCCCCCCGATATAATTGAAATAACATCATACGGCTCAGACAAGTCCTGTTGTCTCGTCTATGCCCATCATTATATTAAGGCACTGTACTGCAGCTCCGCTTGCACCCTTCCCGAGGTTGTCAAGGCGTGAGCAGAGTAATATCTGTTCGTCGTTTCCGAATACGAAAACCTGCATTTTGTTCTGTCCGCTGAGAGTGTTTGAAGCAAGGAAGAACGCCTTCTGCTCGTCTGCGGACATAAGAGGCATTACCTCTATCATATTAGCTCCTGCATAATGCTTTGCGTACATCTCGTGCACCTGCTGTGCAGTCACTTTCTTGTCAAGCATTCTTGTCTGTATTGGCACGCTTACTACCATGCCGCTGAAATAGTCGCACACCATAGGGTTGAACATAGGTGTGTAGGTAAGTCCCGATACGGCTTTCATCTCAGGCAGGTGCTTGTGCTGCTGAGAGAGTGCGTACTGACGTGGACTGTTGAACTCGAAAGGCTTGTCGTCGCCCTCGTAAACTGCGATAGCCTTTTTGCCTGCTCCGCTGTAGCCCGAAGTAGCATAGGCGAATACTGGGAAATCAGCAGGTATGATGCCGTTGCTCACCAGCGGATAAACTATTGAAGCAAAGCCGCTTGCATAACAGCCGGGAACTGCGACTCTGTTGGACTTGATTATCTTTTCCCTGTGAGCAGGTGAGAGCTCGGGAAAACCGTAAGCCCAGTCTGGATTTGTGCGGTGAGCTGTAGAAGCGTCGATTATACGGACATGGTCGTTGTCCTTGTCGATAAACGAAACAGCCTCGATAGAAGCGGCGTCGGGCAGGCAGAGGAATACATAGTCTGCACTGTTTATAAGACGAGCACGCTCCGCAGGATCTTTTCTCAGCTCCTCGCTGATCTTCATTATCTCAAGGTCTTTTCTGTCCTTGAAACGCTCCTGTATTTTAAGACCTGTTGTACCTTCCTGACCGTCTATGTAGATTTTTACTGACATATT
Source organism: Ruminococcus flavefaciens MA2007 (assembly GCF_000621845.1). Classification (GTDB taxonomy): domain Bacteria; phylum Bacillota; class Clostridia; order Oscillospirales; family Ruminococcaceae; genus Ruminococcus; species Ruminococcus flavefaciens_E. The sequence continues at coordinate 10,408 of NZ_JHXF01000001.1, forward strand.
GTTTTCCTCCGTTTTTTCAAGAAGTTGGATAGCCCATGAACGGGATTCCAAAGGGACTGTGTTCCTTTGGCAGAGTCCAGAGGCAGCGCCTCTGGTGGGGTGTGGGGCAACGCCCCACAGTTACAAAGCGCCTCGCAAAGGGTGAATCGAAAAACAATCCGGTGGATTGTTTTTCGAGAGGGAACGCCTTGCAAGAGAAGGCGTTCCCTTATCGGGCGGATAATATCCGCCCCTACAAATTCTTAGTTCTTTTTGCGCTTATTGACCTTGCGCTCGTACTTGGCACGCTTGGGATCTTCAAGGTCTGAATTGTCCTCTATCATTGAGTGCCATACGCTTACGCCAAGGGTTATTATAACTATCAGTGCGAACCAGAATATATGGGCGCTGGGGACAACTGCAAGCCACAGTCCCATTACAAGCTCGCCCACAGCCCATATGACTCCCATAAGAATGGTAAGTCCTATGGTAAAGGTCACGTCTTTTTTCTTCATATCAGAGTCCCAGTGCCTTTTCTGCAAGAGCTATCTGCTCCCTGACAGCGTCAGGTGACGGACCGCCCTCGGACTTTCTCTCGCGGACGCAGGTATCAAGGCTGATAGCCTGATATACGTCCTCGTCAAAGAGTTCTGTCATTGCCTTATAATCGGCAATTGGCAGTGTTTCAAGAGTAAGTCCCTTTTCTATGCACTGAGCAACGAGAGTTCCTGTTATCTTGTATGCGTCACGGAAAGGCATACCCTTTTTAACGAGGTAGTCAGCACAGTCCGTAGCGTTTATGAAGCCTCTTGCTGCGGCGTTCCTCATGTTGTCCTTGAGAACGCGCATTGTTGCAAGCATGGGAGTGAATGTCTTTACGCAGAGCTTTACGTTGTCAACTGCGTCGAAGATAGCCTCCTTGTCCTCCTGCATATCCTTGTTGTATGCAAGGGGCAGACCTTTCATCATGGTGAGGAGAGTCATGAGGTCGCCGTTTACTCTGCCTGTCTTGCCGCGGATAAGCTCTGTAACGTCGGGGTTCTTCTTCTGGGGCATTATAGACGAGCCTGTAGCGAATGCGTCGTCGAGCTCAACGAACTTGAACTCCCACGAGCACCAGAGGATTATCTCCTCGGAAAATCTTGAAAGGTGTGTCATGAGCAGTGACAGTGCGCAGTTAAGCTCCACGCAGTAGTCTCTGTCGGAAACGCCGTCAAGGCTGTTGGGCATGGGAGCCGTAAAGCCGAGGAGCTCCGAGGTCTGCCTGCGGTTTGTTTTATATGTAGTACCTGCAAGAGCGCCGCTGCCGAGAGGGCAGTAGTTCATTCTCTTTGCGGTATCCTGTAATCTTTCCATATCGCGGAGAAGCATCCACACATACGCCATAAGGTGATGTGCGAGAGTTATTGGCTGTGCTCTCTGCAAGTGAGTATAGCCTGGCATTATGGTCTCGGTGTGCTCCTTAGCCATTTTCACCAGAGTAACGGCGAGCTCCTTTACCATAGCGTATATCTCGTCTATCTCGTCGCGGAGATAAAGTCTCAGGTCAACTGCCACCTGATCGTTTCTTGAACGTGAGGTGTGGAGTCTCTTTCCTACGTCGCCGAGGCGCTTTGTAAGCTCAGCCTCAACGAACATATGGATATCCTCGGCATTGGGATCGAGCTCCAGCTTGCCGCTGTCAATATCGGCGAGTATGCCTTTCAGTCCCTCGATGATCTCAAGGCTGTCCTCCTTGGTGATAATGCCGCAGTCTCCCAGCATAGTAGCGTGGGCGATACTGCCCTTTATATCGTGGCGGTACATACGTCCGTCAAAGGCAATGGAAGAGTTGAAAGCGTTTACGCCCTCGTCCACCTGCTTGGAAAATCTTCCTGCCCACATCATATCTGCCATGTTTTTCTCTCCTTGTTGTAGCCATTCGCTTTTGTAGGGGACGGCATCCTCGACGTCCCATAATTACGTTATTTATCAACGGGGCGATGTAGGCATCGCCCCCTACATTTACGGTTGTCCCGATTTATTGCTCACTGACGGGCGCACACTGTGCGCCCCTACAAGTTAATAATGCTTCTTATTCTTTATTGCCGCATACTCCTTGAATACCTCAAGGCATTCCTCACGGTGGAGCTCCTCCGAGATATCCTCGGGAGCTTCATAGAACTGCTTGTCACGGAAGCCGATACTGTCGGTATCGCTGACATTGCAGCCGTAGTATACCTTTCTGATATTCGCCCACATTATAGCTCCTGCGCACATGGGACAGGGCTCTGCGGTGGTATACAGCTCGCAGCCCGAAAGGTCGTGGCTGCCTGTCTTTTTGCAGGCGTCGCGGATAGCCATCATCTCGCCGTGACAGGTAGAGTCGTGCCTTTTCACGACTTCGTTGTGTCCCTGACCGATTATCTCGCCGTCTTTGACGATGACACAGCCGAAAGGACCGCCGTGACCTGCGTTTATGCCTGCTCTCGCCTCATCAATGGCGAGCTTCATGAATTTATCCATAGTTTTTATATTTCAATATATTTGTTGCGGTAATACAAGTCCTCGCGGACGGTGAAGCCCATATGCTCCCAGAACTGATTTCCGTTTTCGTTGTGTGTGAACACCACCAGCAGGACTTTCTGTATCCCCTCTTTTCTGAGAGCCTCCATAGCGCTTTCCACCAGCATTCTGCCGATGCCCTGTCCGCGGCGGTCGGGAGCTACTACAACATGGTGAAAGATACCGCGTCTGCCGTCGTGACCTGCGAGGATAGTGCCGATTATCCTGCCGTTTTCCTCGGCAACGAAGCTCGTTGCAGGATTGCGTCCGAGATATCTTGCGAAGCCCTCGGGACTGTCGTCCACGGGATTTGTGCCCTCATGCTCTTTCCAGCACTCGTTTACTCCGTCCCAGTCATTGACGGTCATAACTCTTACCTTTACCATGCTGCCCTCCTTTTTGGTTGAGAGTTTAGAGTTTAGAGTTGAAAGTTAAGGAGTCGCCTGCGGCGACATTATTCAGATCATGTGAGCGGAGCGAACACATTGATTCTCAACTCTCAACTCTCAATTCTCAACTTGAAAAAAATCGTAACAGGCAGGAGATAGGCTCCCCTGCCTGAAACTGCTGCTTATTCTGATGTCAAGAATGAATTACTTGTTGTTTCTCTTCTTGTCCAGCTGAGCTCTTACCTTTATCGGGAGACCGAAGAGGTTGATGAAGCCTGCTGCGTCAGCCTGATTGTAAACCTCGTCCTCATCGAATGTAGCAACTTCCTCATCGTAGAGTGTGTATGGTGAAGTTACGCCTGCATTGATGATGTTGCCCTTGTAGAGCTTGAGCTTAACGTCGCCTGTAACTCTCTCCTGTGTCTTGTCAACGAAAGCTGTGAGAGCTTCACGGAGAGGTGTGAACCACTGACCGTTGTATACGATATCAGCGAACTTGATGCCGAGGTACTGCTTGATACGTGCAGTTTCCTTGTCAAGAGTGATCGTCTCGAGAACCTCGTGAGCGTGATAAAGGATAGCACCGCCTGGAGTCTCATAAACGCCTCTTGACTTCATACCAACGAGACGGTTCTCAACGAGGTCTGCAAGACCGATACCGTTCTCGCCGCCAAGCTTGTTGAGAGCTGATACCATTTCAACGCCGTTGAGCTTCTTGCCGTCCAGCATTGTAGGAACGCCCTTCTCAAAGTGAATTGTGATATATGTAGGCTTGTCAGGAGCGTCGATAGGAGATACGCCCATTTCAAGGAAGCCTTTCTTCTCGTACTGTGGCTCGTTTGCAGGATCCTCAAGGTCGAGACCTTCGTGTGAAAGGTGCCAGATGTTCTTGTCCTTTGAGTAGTTTGTCTCTCTGTTTATCTTCAGAGGAATGTTGTGAGCCTCTGCGTAGTCGATCTCCTCGTCACGGCTCTTGATGTCCCATTCTCTCCATGGAGCGATGATAGCCATTTCAGGTGCGAAAGCCTTGATAGCAAGCTCGAATCTTACCTGATCGTTGCCCTTTCCTGTGCAGCCGTGGCAGATAGCGTCAGCGCCTTCCTCGAGAGCGATCTCAGCGATACGCTTTGCGATGATAGGACGAGCAAAGGAAGTACCGAGCATATATCTGTTCTCGTAAATTGCTCCTGCCTGAACTGTAGGATAAACGTAGTCCTGAATGAACTCTTCCTTGAGGTCAGCGATGATGAGCTTTGAAGCGCCTGTCTTGATAGCCTTCTCCTCGAGTCCGTCAAGCTCTGTGCCCTGTCCTACGTCGCCTGAAACAGCGATAACTTCGCAGTTATTGTAGTTTTCCTTGAGCCACGGGATAATGATAGAAGTATCAAGTCCGCCTGAGTATGCAAGAACTACCTTTTTGATATCCTTTTTGTTAGCCATTGTAATTACCTCCTGAATATAAACGCTGCTTTTCAAGCCGCGCGGATTTGCGATATAAGTATATTATACTACTTAACAAAATATTGTCAAGGGTATTTGCATAAATATTCATTATTTTTGAAAATATTCGCATTTATACGTATATTATTCAATCTACAGGTGAAGCGCCTATTTTTCGGAAATTGCCCTGCCAATTAGTCCCGAAGTTAAAAAGACTTGTTAAATCCTGCGGCGTTTTGTATGAATTTCCGATTTTTATTCTAATCCTGTTAATTTGCTTGATATTTTTTTATCTACCGTTTATAATAAGTTATACATATAGCTCTATAAAGTGCTAAAGAAAGATAAATAATGAATTTTGGCTTAATAAACTGGGAGGTTTACATTATGGCTGAGAAAAACGGAACAAAGATAACTATACTCGGCGCAGGCAACGTCGGCGCTTCTATTGCTTATACATTCGCTGTAGCAGGCACCTGCTCCGATATCGTTCTTGTTGATATAAACAAGGCTAAGGCTAAGGGTGAGGCTATGGATATCCGTCAGGGCGTTTCCTTCGGTGAGAACGTCGAGATATTCGACGGCGAGTACGAGGACGCAAAGGACTCCGATATCGTTGTTGTTACTCTCGGTATCGCAAGAAAGCCCGGTCAGACACGTCTCGACCTTGCACAGATAAACGTAAACATCATCAAGGAGGTAATGCCTCAGATAGCTAAGTATGCTCCCGACGCTATATACGTAGTTGTCAGCAACCCTGTTGACGTTCTTACATACACTATCCTCAAGTGCACAGACCTCAAGCCAAATCAGGTAATCGGCTCGGGTACAGCTCTTGATACTTCAAGACTCCGTTCCATCATCGCTGACCACGTAGGTCTCAGCCCTAACAGCATTCACGCTTACGTATTCGGCGAGCACGGCGATTCCTCATTTATCCCATGGTCTATCATGAACATCGCAGGAGTTCCTGTTGACGAGTACTGCGCAGATCAGGATCACGCAGACCTTGACGAGGACGAGATACTCGACGAAGTCCGCAAGGCAGGCGCAGAGGTCATCAAGAGGAAGGGCGCTACATTCTACGCTATCGCAATGAGCGTAAACAAGATATGCGACACTGTTCTCCGTGACTCAAAGAACATTCTCACAGTTTCTACAATGATAAACGACAGATACGGCATCAACGACGTATGTCTCAGTCTCCCATGCGTTATCGGAAGCAACGGTATCGAAAGAGAAGTTTCACCTAAGCTTTCCGACTCAGAGATAGAGAAGCTTCAGGCAAGTGCAAAGGCACTGAGAAGCGTTATCGACCAGATACAGTTCTGAGAAGCCGCAAATAAGCATTTACGCGGAGAACTCACTGTTCTCCGCTTTTTTGAAATAATAACTGAAAGGACATATAACCCATGAATTACGCAGAAGAATCACTTAAAAAGCACTATGAGTGGCAGGGCAAGATAGAAGTTATCTGCCGTGCTCCCCTCGAAACAAGAGACGACCTCTCACTGGCTTACACCCCCGGCGTTGCACAGCCCTGTCTTGAAATACAGAAGGACGTTGACAAGAGCTATGAGCTCACACGCCGTTCCAACCTCGTTGCTGTAGTTACAGACGGTACAGCAGTTCTCGGTCTCGGCGACATCGGTCCTGAGGCAGGTATGCCTGTTATGGAGGGCAAGTGCGCACTCTTCAAGGCATTCGGCGACGTTGACGCAGTTCCTCTTTGTGTTCGTTCAAAGGAAGTTGACGACATCGTAAATACAGTTCGTCTCCTTGCAGGCTCATTCGGCGGCGTAAACCTCGAGGACATCTCCGCTCCCCGCTGCTTCGAGATAGAGAAGAAGCTCAAGGAGTGCTGCGATATCCCGATATTCCACGACGACCAGCACGGTACAGCAGTTGTTACTCTCGCAGCTATGCTCAACGCTCTCAAGGTAGTAGGCAAGAAGCTGGACGAGATAAGAGTAGTTACAAGCGGTGCAGGCGCAGCAGGTATCGCTATCATCAAGCTCCTCATCTCTATGGGACTTAAAGACGTTGTTCTCTGCGACAGAAACGGCGCTATCTACAAGGGACGTCCCGAGGGCATGAACCCAATGAAGGACGAAATGGCTGAGATAACCAACCAGCAGATGAGAAAGGGCAGCCTTGAAGAAGTTATCAAGGGCGCAGACGTATTCATCGGCGTATCGGCTCCCGGCTGCGTAACTCCCGAAATGGTAAAGAGCATGGCTGACAAGCCTATCCTCTTCCCCATGGCTAACCCCACTCCCGAGATAATGCCCGACCTTGCAAAGGAAGCAGGCGCAGCAGTAGTCGGCACAGGCAGAAGCGACTTCCCGAACCAGATAAACAACGTACTCGCATTCCCGGGTATCTTCCGCGGTGCACTCGATGTTCGCGCAAGCGATATCAACGACGCTATGAAGATAGCTGCTGCCAAGGCTATCGCTTCATTCGTTACAGACGACAAGCTCAGCGCTGATTACATTATCCCAAGCGCACTTGACAAATCAGTAGCACAGGCAGTTGCAAAGGCTGTTGCTCAGGCTGCAAAGGATACAGGGGTTGCAAGACTTTAATGTCTGATCGGAGCATTGATTTGTGCATTGTGATAAATCTCTAAAAATTTTTCACAAAAATGTTGATTTATTGAATTAAAGGTGCTATAATAGAGCCGTACAGCTTTTGCTTTGCGGCTCTTTTGACCTGAAAGTCCACAAACGAAAGCTGACAGTTATGAAGTACTTTAACCGTTAGCTTCATCATAAAAAAACTATGATATAAGGAGAAAAGCATTATGAAAAACACATCTGTATTATTTCTGATCGCTTTGGTCGGAGCAATTGTAAGCGTTTTAACACTTATTGTTGCAATAGCTACAAAAAGCTACATACTGGCACAGGTAGCCTTCGGAATAGCTTGTGTATTCTGCGTAGCAACAGCTATAACTGCAAATAAAAAGATCAAAAAGAACTAACTTATTTTAAACAGCGAAAGATTTTCAGCTATGAATTGTCCGGAATGCGGAAAAGAATGCCGCAAAGGTTTTATCGAAGCAAAAGAGATCGGAAGCATCACACAGTTTTTCACATCGGTGATATGGTATCCCGAAGATGAAAAGGACAAATGGATAAGAAATAACACAGTACATCTTTCACTGCACGGCGAAGGATATTACTGCGATGAGTGTATGAAGGTATTTGCTGCTTTTGATGAAAAATAATAATCACGTATTTAATGAAACTCGGACGTTCAATTACAGTCCCGAGAAGCTAACGGTTCGTGGGCGGCGTAAAGCCGCCCTCTTTTTTGAACTGCAGCCGCCGCAGAGGAACAGTTTTTTGACCGCGAATATTGTCATTTTGAGCATTGTGTGATATAATTGAGCCGTGGAGCTTTTCGCTCTGCGGCTTTTTAAGTTGAGAATTGAGAGTTGAGAATTATGCAGATAAGGAAATACAAAACAGATGACATACAGCAAATGATAACCATATGGAACGAAATAGTTGATGAAGGCATTGCTTTTCCGCAGGAAGAGCTGCTTGACGAAACAACAGGAGAACAGTTCTTTTCGTCGCAAAGCTATTGCGGCGTTGCAGCAGATGAAAACGGAAATATTTTCGGACTGTATATCCTGCACCCTAACAATGTCGGACGCTGCGGACATATCTGCAATGCAAGCTATGCGGTCTCATCTTCATGCCGCGGACAGCATATCGGTGAAAAGCTGGTCAGGGACTGTATACGGAAAGCAAAAGAATGCGGATTTCTTATATTGCAATTCAATGCTGTTGTAGAAACAAACGCCCATGCAAGACATCTGTATGAAAAAATGGGCTTCAGGCAGCTCGGAGTTATCCCTAACGGTTTCAGAATGAAGGACGGACACTATGAAAACATATGCCCGTATTACATAGAGCTGTAATAACATGATCTATCGGGGCGCCGTCCCCTACTGAATAAAAAGGAATGATAAATATGAGTTTGAATGATACACCCTCCTCGGAGAGAATACACATCGGCTTCTTCGGACGGAGAAACGCAGGAAAATCCAGCGTTGTCAACGCTGTTACGGGACAGGAGCTGTCCGTGGTCTCCGACGTCAAGGGCACTACAACAGATCCCGTCACCAAGGCTATGGAGCTTCTCCCGCTCGGTCCTGTGGTGATAATCGACACTCCGGGCTTTGACGACGAGGGAGCTCTCGGCGAGCTGAGAGTCCGCAGGACAAAGCAGATACTCAACCGCACTGACCTTGCTGTGCTGATAGTTGACGGCACTGTGGGACTTACCGACACGGAAAAACAGCTCATCGGCATTTTCAAGGAAAAGGATATCCCCTATCTCACGGTATACAACAAGTCCGACATCGCCGAAAAGCGCGTCTGTCAGGACAACGAGTTTGAAGTCAGCGCCCTTACAGGCGAAAATATATACGAGCTGAAAGAGCGCATTGCCGCCCTTGCGAAGCTCCCCAAAGAGGAAAAGCGCATAGTGGGCGACCTGCTGAGTACAGGTGATATGGTCGTGCTGGTAACTCCTATCGACGAGTCAGCTCCCAAGGGACGAATGATACTGCCGCAGGTACAGACGCTCCGCGACGTCCTGGACGCAAACGCAATGGCAGTATTCACCAAGGAGCACCAGCTTGCGGAAACTCTCGGAAAGCTGAGCTCTCCGCCCAAAATGGTCATCACCGACAGTCAGGCTTTTGCAATGGTGAGCAAGATAGTCCCCGAGACCGTTCCCCTCACCTCTTTCTCGATACTTATGGCACGTTACAAGGGCTTCCTCGAAACATCGGTAAAGGGCGCAGCCGCAATAAAGACGCTGAAAGACGGGGATACCGTTCTCATTTCCGAGGGCTGTACTCATCACCGTCAATGCGGAGATATCGGCAGTGTTAAACTGCCTGCCCTGCTGAAAAAGACAACAGGCAAGGAGCTGAATATAGAGCTGAGCTCGGGACGTGAATTCCCCGAGAACTTGTCAAGATACAGCCTTGTGATACACTGCGGAGGCTGTATGCTCAATGAGCGCGAAATGACCTACCGCCGCAAATCAGCCGAGGACCAGAACGTGCCCTTCACCAATTACGGCATTGCCCTTGCCCTCATGAACGGCATATTAAAGCGCAGTCTGGGCATATTCCCACACCTTGCAGGAGAGATAGAATGAAAGCCCGTCTGCCCTATATCATCGGCTTTCTGCTCCTTGTGGCAGTGGAGGTCTGCATAGGCGTGTTCTATTTCAACTTCTTCATACGCGCTTATGTAGGCGACGTCATCATAGTATGGGTGCTGTACTGCCTGTTCCGCTCATTCATGCCCAAGAAGTTCGATTCATACGGCGTTGCACTGGGTATACTGGCGTTTTCATTCGCTGTGGAGTTCCTGCAAAAGGCTCATATCGCCGATATACTCGGCGTGAAAAACGAGCTTCTCCGCATAATCATCGGCACGAGCTACGCTCCCGAGGACCTATGGTGCTATGCCGTTGGAACTGCCGTTACACTGCTGGAGATATTCTTATACCGACAACTGAAAAAGAGGAAAACAAATGACTGAAAAACAAACCAAAAATGACTCTCATCTCGGCGCAATTGACGGTCTGAAAGGCATCGGCGCCTGTATCATAGCTTTTTTCTGGCACTATCAGCACTTCAAGCCACAGAACGGCTCCCCTTTCTTCTCGATATTTCCCATGTCATACAAACACGGCTCATTCATGGTGGAGCTTTTCTTCATGCTGTCGGGCTTCGGTATGATGCTGGGCTACTCGGAAAGGATAATCGGGCACAAAATAAGCTTCCGCGATTTCATCGTAAAGCGTCTGCGGAAGATATATCCGCCTTTCCTTTTCTTCACACTGGTCACAATTATACTTGAACTCGCCTATTATCACAGGTGCGGAACTACCTTTGTATACGGAAATTTCGACATTCAGCACCTGATATACAATCTCCTGCTCATGCAGGACGGCTTCTTCGGCAAAGACTGGTCGCTGGACGCTCCCTCGTGGTGCATAAGCATATGTATGCTGTGCTATCTGCTGTTTTACCTGATACTTTACCGCGTCAGGAACGAGCGCCACGGCTGCTATGTATTCTTCGGAGCAGCTCTTCTGGGCACGACTATCACTCTTTCGGGAGTGGACTATCCCCTGTGGAACAGTCTTGTGGGACGTGGTATCGCCTGCTTTTTCATAGGCGCTATACTCTGCACGTTATACAGGAACAGAGAAAAATTCAGATATCAGCGTCTGGGCTATGTTTGTCTGGGAGCTGTGATAATAAGCTACCTTGTGCTGCGCTTCAAGCCCGAATTCATGGGAGATTTCCGCATGGCGTTCATACTCGGTATCGCTCCTGCGCTGATACTTGCAGTGCTGTTCATACCGTGGCTGGGAGCTGTACTCGGCATACGTCCTCTGACGTATCTGGGCAGCCTTTCCATAGTGATATACCTTGTGCATTTCCCCGTACAGTGCGCAATACGCACCATAGACGAATACGCAGGGCTTGGACTTGATTATTCCACAAAGGCGGTATGGCTCAGCTATGCAGCAGCCGTACTCATATCGTCCGTGGTATACAGACTTGTGATCGCAAAGGCAGCAGAAAAGGCTGTATTCGGCTTTTTCAGCAAAAAGGAGACAGCTCCGCAGAAAAAAACGGCATGAGCAAAAGCTCTCCCGAAAGCATATAATGAAATGAAGTTGTATAAACTGAGCCCCAAGGGCAATAATAAAGTCATCAGCTGAAATTCATCATATATCGGGAGAAATACTATGTCAGTCAAACGCGGAGAAATATACTACGCCGACCTCAGTCCCGTTGTGGGTTCTGAGCAGGGCGGAGTCAGACCTGTACTTATAGTCCAGAACGATGTGGGGAACAAGCACAGTCCCACGGTCATCGCCGCGGCTATCACCAGTCAGCGCGACAAGAACCACCTGCCCACACACATCGAGGTAGAGGCGGACAAATGCGGACTTGCAAAGGACAGTATCGTGCTTCTGGAGCAGATACGCACTATCGACAAGCGCCGTCTCAAGGACAAAATGGGCGAGCTTGACCTCAACGCAATGGATAAGGTGGACACAGCGCTGTCTATCAGCTTTGGTCTGGAAATATAATACGCCAAAAGCCTTAGAGAAGCAGATGCTTCTTTAAGGCTTTTTATTTTTTAGTGAATAGTGATCAGATAATTCAAAGCATTTTACGGGCGGATAATATCCGCCCCTACAATCTTAGTTCTTAGCTCTTAGTTCTTCTTTCCGATCACTCCAAAAGAATATTTGTCCCACAATGGACATATCCTGTAAGGACAACATCTGTGAAAGGGTGAAAATATGGGACTTACAGAAAACGAAGCCGCAGAAAAACTGAAAACCGAGGGTGAAAACGTCCTCGCCGAAAACAGTCAGGCAGGTCCTGTGAAAATATTCATAGGACAATTCAAGGACATCATGGTGATGATACTCCTCGGCGCTACGGTAATATCAATACTCCTCGGAGAGATATCCGACGCCGTGACTATCATACTCATAGTGCTGCTCAACGCCATTCTCGGCTTTATACAGGAGTACCGCACCGAGCACACGCTGGAGGCTCTCCGCTCCATGACCGCTCCAACGGCTAAGTGCTGGCGTGATGACAAGCTGAAAGAAATCGAGGCTTCAAAGCTTGTTACGGGAGACATTATCGAGCTTGAAGCAGGTGACCGCATACCTGCGGACTGCGCCGTTTTAAAGGCGGCAGGCTTCTTCTCCGACGAAGCCATACTCACGGGAGAATCCGTGGCTGTCAGCAAGTCGGCAGGCTCTCCCGAGGATACCGACAATTCCCTCAACAAGCCCAATATCGTCTACTGCGGAGCCTCCGCCACCAAGGGCGTTTGCCGCGCAAAGGTCATAGCCACGGGCAAAAATACTCAAATGGGCAAGATATCGGAAATGCTCACCGATATAGACAGGGAGCCTACTCCCCTGCAAAAGCGGCTCGGGGAGCTTGGCAAAGCCGTCGCCGTGATATGCCTTATCGTCTGCGCCGCCGTTTTCGGGGCAGGAGTGCTCCGCGGCGAGAACGTGTTCGATATGCTGATGACGGGCATAACCATTGCCATTGCCGCTATCCCCGAGGGACTGCCTGCAACGGTGACTATAGCTCTTGCTCTTGCAGTCAGCCGTATGCTGAAGCAGAAGGCTCTTGTGAACAAGCTCCACAGCGTTGAGACTCTGGGCTGTACCTCGGTGATATGCTCCGACAAGACGGGCACTATCACCGAAAACAAAATGACCGTCACGGAGCTGTCTACTGTCTCGGCGGACTACTATTTCAGCGGCATGGGCTACCGTGTCAGCGGAGCAGTCACAAAGGGCGATGACAATATTGCCGTGAATCCAACCGCCGAAAAGGCTCTCACGGAGGCTCTGCGGTGCGGAGTTCTCTGCTCTACGGCGGAGATAAGCACTCAGGAAGTCCCCAAAAGCCGCAACAGAGGAGCTCTTGCAGGCAGGGGCGAATGGCAGGTGACGGGAGACTCCACAGAAGCGGCTCTGCTCATTGCGGCGGCAAAGGCAGGCATAACAAGGGAGTCCCTTTCGGGGAGCTGCCGCGTTATCGGGGAGCACCCCTTTGACAGCGAGACTCGTTTTATGGCGGTGCTTTGCTCCTGCGGCAGCGACAAGCGTATGTATTTCAAGGGCGCCGAGGAAGTCCTCCTGCCGCGCTGTTCTCAGTATATCAGCGAAAACGGTGCTCCCGTGCCTATGAGCTCCGCTGTACGTCGGGAGCTTGCCGAAAAGGCGGCGGAAATGTCAGACAGGGCGCTGAGAGTTCTTGCGCTGGCGATGTGCAGCTCCGATACTCTTGAACCCAACCGCGGAAATCTGGTATTTCTGGGCTTTGCAGGCATGACCGATCCGCCCCGAGAAGAAGCCAAAACTGCCATTCGCAAGTGCGCGGCGGCTTCGGTGAAAACCGTCATGATAACAGGCGACCACAAAAACACCGCCGTGGCAGTTGCAAAAAAGGCAGGTCTGCTCAAAGGCGGCTTGGCTATGACGGGTGCGGAGCTTGACGCACTATCCGACGAGGAGCTTGACCAAGTTATCGGCAAATACACGGTGTTTTCCCGTGTCGAGCCCGTACATAAGCTGCGTATCGTGCGGAGCTTCAAGCGCCGCGGCGAGATAGTCACCATGACAGGCGACGGCGTAAACGACGCTCCTGCGGTGAAAGAAGCCGATGTTGGCGTAGCTATGGGAGTTACAGGCACCGACGTTACAAAACAGGCTGCCGACGTGATACTCATGGACGACAACCTTGCCACACTGGTCAGCGCCGTTGAGCAGGGGCGCTGCGTTTATGCCAATATAAGGAAGTTCGTGCGGTATCTGCTGTCCTGCAATATAGGCGAGGTGCTGACCATGTTCCTCGGCATACTCATGGGTATGCCCGTGGTGCTGCTGCCCGTACAGATACTTCTGGTGAATCTTGTCACAGACGGGCTCCCTGCGGTGGCTCTCGGTATGGAGCCGCCCGAAAAGGACATAATGAACCGACCGCCGCGGCGCTCTGCGGAGGGCTTTTTCTCGGGCGGTCTCATGTGGAAGATAGTCATTCGGGGCGTGTTCATAGGGCTGTCAACGCTGGCAAGCTTCACCACGGTCATGCGGCTGGGAGGCTCCCTTGAAGCCTGCCGCACCGCCGCTCTCATAACACTGGTGGTGTCGCAGCTGATACACGTTTTCGAGTGCCGCTCGGAGCACCGCAGCCTGTTCCGCATGAACCCATTCGGCAATATGAAGCTGGTCATCGCAGTGGTGATATCCGCCGCAGTCCTTGCCGCCGCAGTGATTCTGCCACAGCTGCAAATGGTGTTCAGCACCGTAGACCTCAGCACACCGCAGCTGCTGACGGCGTTGGGATTCAGCGCGGCTGTGCCTGTGATAAGTTCGATTTTTAGCAAGAAGTAATATGTAGGGGCGGCGTTTCGCCGCCCGTTTTCATATGTTATATTGGGATAATGTAGGGGGCGATGCCTACATCGCCCCGTTTGGTTTGGAAATATTGTCGGGCTGATGTGGGCATCAGCCCCTACATATGGTCATTTGGAGTTGTTTCGTTAGACTCGGGCGGCGAAACGCCGCCCCTACATTTATAGCTTGTCTTTCTGCTTGAACAGCAGCGAAGCTATAAGCCCGAACAGCAATGCCGCTGTCACACCGCCTGCGGCGGCGGTAAGCCCCCCTGTGAATATGCCGAGGAATCCGTCCCTGCCTATGGTCTTTCTTATGCCCTCCGCAAGCAGATGACCGAAGCCCGTCAGGGGCACTGTAGCTCCTGCTCCTGCAAACTCGGCTATGGGCTTGTACAGTCCCACCGCCGATAATACTACTCCCGTAACAACGTAGCCTGTGAGTATCCTCGCAGGCGTTAATTTTGTGAAGTCGATGAGGACCTGTCCCACGGCGCAGAGCAGTCCTCCCACTAAAAATGCCTTTAGTATATCTATTATCATGCCTGCTCCTTTCTCAGATGAACCAGATGTGATATCGAGGGTATGCTCTCGCCCTGCTGCAATGACATGGGCGACATGAGCGCTCCTGTGGCGGCAAATAGTATATTTTGAGCCTCGCCGCGCTCCAGCATTGGCAGGAAATTACCGCAGAGCACGCTTGCTCCGCAGCCGCAGCCCGAACCGCCGCAGTGCATATCCTGCTTCTCCACGTCGAATATCATAGCTCCGCAGTCACGGTGCTGAGCGGTTATATCCACGCCCTGCTTCAGCAGGAAGTCCCTGAGAAGCTCGCTCCCCACCACGCCAAGGTCACCTGTGACGATGTAGTCATAGTCCTCGGGAACTGTCCCCGTTGCCGACAGATAGCGCATTATGGTGTCCGCAGCCGCAGGCGCCATAGCGCTGCCCATATTGTTGATGTCGGTTATCTCAAGGTCGGATATCTTGCCGATACAACCGCCAGCTACGCCGATATTTCCGCTGTCACGGGAGACTATCACTGCTCCCGAAGCGGTACAGGTCCACTGCGATGTGGGAGTTCGCTGACCGCCGTAGGACAGAGGAAATCGGAACTGCCGCTCTGCCGTGGAGAAATGTGATGAAGTCACCGCCGCAGCCTGCTCCGCGATACCGCTGTCCGTCAGCACAGAAGCGATGAGAAGCCCCTCTGCCATAGTGGAGCAAGCTCCGTAAAGTCCCAGAAAGGGCACGGCAAGCTCCCTGACGCTGTATGCCGAGCCTATGCACTGATTGATGAGGTCTCCTGCGCATATCACGTCGATATCCTCTCTTTGCAGACCTGCCTTGCGCAGTGCAAGTCCCACAGCTTCAAGCTGGAACTGCGTCTCCGCCTGCTCCCATGTGTCCTTTCCGAAGTGGCTGTCCGTCACCACCTCGTCGAAGCATTCCCCGAGAGGTCCCTCGCCCTCCTTTTCGCCTACTACTGCGGCGTAGCTCCTTATTCTTACGGGAGTATCCGTGCGGAAAACTCCCCTTGCTATTCGTTCTGCCATGCTGATACCTCGCTTTCGGAGATATTATGCGGCATTTTTACGGGAATATACAAAAAGGCGTGTCATTAATCATAATACTTATATAGAAGTTTTATGCTTATTATTGAGAGAACCCCTTTTGAAAAAGGGACCCTCTGACGGAGGACGTCCCCTCTGTCACTGCGTGACATCTCCCCGCACTGCGGAGAGTCACTCTCAAACTCTCTCCCTAAAACTTTCGTTTTGTTTTTTCTCAGATAGGGCGCTTCATAAAATAAAAAAAACCTGCAAAATGCAGGAGCGCCCTATCTGAGAAAAAACCAGATAAAAGTCTTTGGAAAGGGGTATGGGGAAGAACCTTTCCTCAGAAAGGTTTTCCCCATAATTAACTATAAACTTCTGTATAAGTGCTGTGGTTAGTCACGCCTGTGCCTTATTTTCCTTTGTAGCTTGCCTCATAGAGCTCATGTACGCCGTCGATATAGAGGTCCATAAGGTCAGTGTCCTTTCCTGCTCTTTTTACCGAGCCGTCGGCGCTGTATTTCATACCAGCCTTGTTTACCGAAGGATAAGTCCCGATAATGCCCTTATTATCGTTCCATTTGTCGGAAACGGCTAAATATTCCGTTTTTCCGTCATTTATAAAGATAAAATAGCACTTGTCGGAATACTTCGTATCCTCAGAAAAATACTTCCTGAACTTGTCGGCATCGAATGAACATATATAGCCGTCGATAGCCTCGTTGCCCGAGGTTATGATATTGACGCCCCTTATCTCCTCGCCGTCGGCTTTTACCCTTTGGAGAGCCTTATCTGCCGCTTCTGTCATCTCCTTAGCAGCCTTTGTAAGCTCTCTCTGCTTTCTCTGCTTGCCAATGCCCGACGATACAGGCAGAAGCGCCAGCGCGATAACAATGGCGATAACACAGAGCAGGGGTATGCCTATTGCAAACAGCAATGTATAGCTTTTCTTTTTCGCAGGTGGCAGGGGCTGTCCGTCATAGGCACAGCCCTGCGGATAGGGCGGCGGTGCTGACTGCATACAGCCGCAGACCTCGCCGTCATTGAGCGGTCTTCCGCATTTATTGCAGTATTGCATTTCAGCGCTCCTTATCGACATATGTGGCAAGCTTGTATAAAGCGTCCTTATACAGGTCATAAAGACTTGCCTTTTCACCTGCGCTACCGCCTATGCCGCCCGGATTATACTTCGTTATGTTCCTTGCAGTTCCGCCGGGATATGTACCCACATAGCTCTTCTTTGTCCAGCTTTCGGACAGAGCCGTATATTCTGCACAGCCGTCATTAATGACGATGAAATAATCATAATCCTTGACATCAGAAAAATATTTCTCGAGACCTTTATAAAACTCGCCTGTATCAAAGGGAACTCCGCTGTTTTTGCCCTTATCGGAGCATATGATATAGCGTCCTTTCACATTGATACCGCCATTGGATTTTTCATCGAGCTCAATCATCACTGTATTAGCCGCCTTACAAAGCGTATTTGCCTTTGAATGTAAGGACGACTGCTTTGAACGCTTGGTATAGCCCAGCATTGAAGGCACTAATATTGCGGCTAATATGGCTATTATCAGCAGAACAGCTATTCCCAGCGGGATAACTATAGCCAGTATCCACGCATTGCTCTTTTTCGGGGGCTGTGCCAGCTGCTGACCGAAATAAGGCGCAGGATAGCCCTGTGGATAGGGCTGGTTCGGATAGGGCTGTCCGTTATATGGATAGGGCGGCGGAGGCGGCTGCATTCCGCCGTTATAGAACTGACCGCCCTGTGGTGCAGCGCTGTTTGGCTGCTGCATGGGAGCTCCCTGTGCATTGGCAGTACAATTGCAAACCTCGCCCTCCTGTAAAAACCTTCCGCAATTTATGCAATATGGCATTGTCACCACTCCTTGTAATTTCGTTTTTTGATGTCGTCCTTGAATTTTTCTACAGCGTCATTGTAAATCTCATTCAGGGTATCGTTCTTTTCTATATGCTCTTTTTCGCCCTTCGGAGAATACTTCAAAGGTGAATAAGCTACCGCCGAGCCTGTATACTCGGCAGGATATGTGCCTATCCTAACCTTTTTGTCGTTCCAGCTCTCAGCGGCAGCCGAATATACTGCATGACCGTCCCTGATAACTATGAAATATTCCAGTTCATCGACTTTATCGAAGTAACGCTTCTCTTTTTCGTAGAATTTCTCCACGTCATAGGGAACTGCGATGCTCTTTGAGCTGTCAGAGCTTATGATATAATCGCCCTTTGTATCGACATCGTCCGAATCGAGGTCTACCAAGGAGGAATTTGCCCCCCTGTAGATACTGCTTGCCTTGTTGTTTATGCTCGTCTGCTTTGATTTCTCCTTGTAGCGCGAAAGCGACGGCACGAATATCGCCAGAAAAATCCCCATCAGTACAAGAGTTACTACGACAAAGGGTATGATTATGGCAAGTATCCACTTGCTGCTGGGCTTTGGCGGAGGCGGCAGAGCCTGTCCGTCGTAGGCAAACTGATAGTTCGGCTGATATGGGGAGGGCTGATTCGGGTATGGCTGTCCGTTCTGAGGATAGCCGCCGTAGGGCTGCTGCCCATAGCCCTGCTGTGGGGGTATCGGCTGAGGGGGCGGAGCCTGCTGCACGGGAGCTCCCTGCGCAGAGGCGGTGCAATTGCATACCTCGCCGTCATCGAGCTTTCTTCCGCAGTTTGTACAATAAGGCATTTATGTCACTCCTTTTTGAAGTTGTTTTCTTGAAACATAGCAAACGACAAAAATTTTTGGCGTTTGCTATTTGCCGATACGCACGGAGCAAACGTAAGTTTGCGAATGTGCGAGGCAATTTTTATCATTTATTATAGTGAACGTCAAATTTTTTTGATGTTCACTGTAATTATATATCATTTAGCAGTAAAAAGCAAGTGCCGATAAAATAAAAAGCGGACAGTTCATCTGTCCGCTTATATTATATGTTTCAGAAATTCTCGCCGTTCCATTAAGGGACGCCCTCTCTTGCAGGGCGTCCCTAATCGGGCTCGGCACCCTCTGTCAGCTTTGCTGACATCTCCCTGCACAGCAGGGAGTCACCCTCTCGAAAAACAATTCACTGGATTGTTTTTCGATTCACCCCTTGCGGAGCGCCTTTGTTTCTTTGGGCTCTGCCCAAACCCGCCAGAGGCGCTGCCTCTGGACTTCGCCAAAGGAACATAGCCCCTTTGGAATCCCGTTCGTGAGCTCGGCAAAATTCATCATCGCCCATAATCAGATATAACCTAATGATTTCAGCAGGAACAGCCAGCCCGTCAGGGTGAATGCGCTCAAAAGCGTGGTCAGCATTACCGCAAATGCCGTGATTACGCCCTTGTGTCCCAGATTCTTCGCCATTACAAAGCAGCTTCCCGTTGTGGCGCTTCCAAGCATTACCAGTATGGCTATGAGCTTCTCGCCGCGGAATCCAAGCTTTATTGCTATTGGCAGGAATATTCCGCAGAACAGCAGCAGCTTTATAAAGGCTATGCCCACCGTTGCAGGCAGCTTGTCCTTGGCTTCGCCGAATCTGAATGAAGCTCCCAGCGCTATCAGGGATAAGGGAGTCGCCATATTTCCAAGATATGTCACAGATTTCGACAGTATCACAGGCTGAGGTATCTTCAGCAGCGACCAGCCTATTCCCACGATTATTCCCAGTATTATGGGGTTCGTGGCTATGCTTTTGAATGTGCTGAGGAAAAGAGCCTTTTTGCCCCTGCTCCTGTCCTTGTCGGGAGATGTCAGCGCAAGAACTGTCACCGCCGCTATATTGTAAAGTGGCACAGTTCCCACTATCATAAGCGCCGCCATGGTGGAGTGTCCGTATATGTTGTTGACAAAGGCTATGCCCAGAACAGCCGCACTGCTCCGATAGCTCGCCTGTATTATCTCGCCCCGTTCTGCCCTGTCTTTGAACAATAAGGAGTACAGAACCGCTATGCCTACGCTGAGAAGCGTCGCGCATATGCAGAACAGCACGAATCTGCCGTCCCATACTGCACGGAAGTCCGCTGTGGACAGGTCCATGAACAACAGCGCAGGCAGAAGCGCTCTGAATACGAAGCGGTTTATCTGCGCTGTGGCATTGTCGTCAAGAAGCTTTATCCTGTGTACGAACCAGCCGAATACCATCATCAGAAATACGGGAACTGTGGCATTAAGGCTGAATATAAGATTTTTCAGAAACAATCTATCACTACCTGTTTATTTTATCGTCGAGCCGTGAAAATAGCAGTCGTATATCACAGCTCCCCTGTATTCTATGGTCTCATAGCCCTGAAACCACTCAAAATCTCCGCTTACTTCGCATTTGTAGGTATAGTCCCCGTAGGAATGCTCCTGCGGTCCGCGAAAGGGCTTCTCAAAAGGCACACGAAGAAGAGCTTCTTTGAGAAAATCGCCGCTGAAAGGAGTCCCTGTGACTCTGCCGACGTAATTCATGCTCCAGTAGGGAACGTCCCCTATCCAGAGGGCTTCTTCTCCAGCAAAGCGCTCGCCGCCGAGGAATGTGTCGAGGTACATGAGGTCGCCCTCTCGGTACTCAAGGTCGTGAGAGCTCGGGCGCGAGGACGCGGTCTCAGCTCCCTTGCCAGCGTATGTGGCGCGTTTGGCTCTCATGAGAAACTGAATTATTTCATCTCTTGTCATGATTATAGCTCCTGTTTTTGGTTTGATACTTAATTTTACTCCTTTTTGCCCGTCTTGTCAATACGGTCAGGCTATAATTTCACCAACAAGAGTCCCGTTTGTATGTGATAAATTGTGCGTGTCAACAAATTTCAGTGCATTTTTCTTTCTGTACTTGACTTTTTCATCGTTTTGTACTATAATAATTTAGTCGCAGGTGACGCCTGCTTATTTGTGGCGGCATAGCTCAGTTGGCTAGAGTACTCGGTTCATACCCGATTGGTCGTTGGTTCGAATCCTACTGCCGCTACCACATGGCCCGTTGGTCAAGAGGTTAAGACATCGCCCTTTCACGGCGGAATCATGGGTTCAATTCCCGTACGGGTCACCATGTCTATTTTACAAAATAGATATTTCACAAAAAATCCCCGATTTTTCGGGGATTTTTTGCATTCTTAGAGCCTGAAAATTTTTTCAATTTTCATAGATATATTTTCTGAAAAACTCCGATGTTACGGGAAGTGAACTCTTGAAATCAGCATTTCAGATGAGTTTGATCCCATTTTGGCATAAAAACAGCTTCAAAATCCATTGTTTATTTTTAACGAAGTTTTGTTTACTTTCTTATTCAATATGCCAACTAAATATATGATAAAAAGGCTGGATTTTTATGAGTCCAGCCTTTTTTATTATGGACTATTACTTTTTCCTGCGCTCATTGTCAGCTTCAACAGAACACTTCCAAGCCTTATTGAGTCCCTTTTCGGCTCTTATACTGCTTACAGCACAGTCAACGGCTTCGTAAAGAACTTCCGTACCGCAGCAGTCAGCATGATAATCAACTGCGTGTTCCGCGCTGATACCGATAGAGCCTGCTGTCTCAGCAGCATCGATATTGGCTCCGAGGAATATGAACTCCCAGCCCTTTTCCTCCTGCGCTTTTTCAATGAGCTTCTTCACGTCCTTGTGGCTGTACTTTCTGCTGGCGTTCTCCATACCGTCCGTTGTGATGACAAACAGCGTCTTTTCAGGAACATCTTCCTCACGGGCATACTTATGGATATTGGCGATGTGATGAACAGCGTCTCCCACTGCATCAAGAAGTGCAGTACAGCCTGAGGGCACATAGTCCCTGTCTGTAAGCTTGGGAACGTCTTCCAGCTTCACCCTGTCATGTATCACCTTGGAGCTGTTGCTGAAAAACACCGTTGATACAAGAGCTTCGCCCTCTTCTTTTTTCTGCTTTGCTATCAGGGAATTGAAGCCGCCGATAGTATCAGCTGTAAGTCCGCTCATTGAGCCGCTCTCGTCAAGAATGAATACCAGTTCAGTTAAATTCTTTTTCATAACAATACCTCCGTTTTGATGTTTTCTGCGGAACCGCTTTCGCGTTTCCTTTACTGTAATTACAGTATACATCATCACGGAGGTGTTTTGGTCGCTTTTAATGCGACAAATTATGAACCTATGAGACTCTGGTCAAAAGCAAACAGTGCTTCGTTTATCTCATAGATATTATAATTGCTGCGTTCAATAAAATAGCGGATTATCAGGTCAAACTTCAGGCTGTCTGACAGAGCAAAGCCCGCTTTTTTCAGCAGTTCCTCTGTTTCACCGAGGTCAAGTTCAAGGGCTACTGCAAAAGCAACTGCGGTCTGCTTTTTAGGCTTGTAGTTCTTGTCACTGCGTATTTTTGAAAAGAGCTTGCGGTCAATATTGGCTTTTTTATAAGTCTCCACATCGGTCATGCCTTTTTCATCTATGAGCCTGAGCAGGGCTTCCGAAAAGGATTCATCATGGGTTTTCAGCATATTTTCAAGGTCGGCGCTGGTTTCACAGCAGATATCTTCTTCGGGCATGATATTTGCGGAGCTTTCTTTCATGCTTTCCTTTTTTCTGCCGAATAATCCAATTGGTTTTGCGCCTGCAAGCTGGTACGTTCCGATTACCGAGGCGCCGCTCCTGTTTCTTCTGTCACGGTCAGCACATTTCTTTGCATAAGTATCGCTTATATACTGCCTTATCTCGCCGACTATGCCTGAGCTGACCTCAAAGGAGTCCTTATCGAATATGACAAGTGTGATATCCATATCATTTTCGTCAAGGAAGCTTCTGAATTCGGAAACAGCCACATCAAGAGCCTTGTCCTTCGGATAGCCGTATATTCCCGACGAAATAAGGGGGAAAGCCACGCTTTCACAGTCATTTTTCTTTGCAAGCTCAAGGGAATTCCTGTAGCATGAACGCAGGAGCTCTTCCTCACAGCGATCACCGCCGTGCCAAACAGGACCTACAGTATGTATGATATATTTACAGTCGAGAGCATATCCCTTTGTAAGCTTTGCTTCTCCTGTTTTACAGCCGCCGAGGGTTCTGCATTCCGCCAGCAGCTCCGGACCTGCTGCATGATGTATAGCGCCGTCAACTCCGCCTCCGCCCAGCAAAGATGAATTTGCAGCGTTAACAATAGCATCGACTTTGACCTTGGTTATATCGTTCCTGATTATCCTGAATGGCATACGAGCAACCTCCCCTTCACTCTTATTTATAAAATTATACCATACCTTATGCAGATTATCAATACTTACATAAAACAGGCTTTTTTGATCTGAAAGGGGGATATAAGTGAAAGAGCTTTCAAGTCAGGCAATACAACGCTATAAGGATATGTATCCTCCCGGAACAGGTATCTGTGTTGATAATATGCCAGAGGATCCAAGACCTATAGCTTCCGGAACCAAGGGTAAAGTTATAGCCGTAGATGATATAGGTACAATACACTGTGTTTTTGAAAACGGAAGACAGCTTGGGCTTATACCTGGTGTTGATACTTTCCATACTGTAAAAGAGGAACTATCCGAAACCCAGAATATTACAGAAGAACCGGAATTACAAATGAATATGACATAGTCCATATACGCCGTATTGTTTGATCAATACGGCTTTTTACATATATAAGGAAGGAGTTGTTGCCTACTGATAAAGTATTTCAATATATAAAGGAAATAGACGAGGAGATGAAAAATGCCTAATCATGTAACAAATGTAATTTCTTTCTCTGGCAATAAAAGCCGAATTTCAGCGATGCTAAAGGAAATACAAAATGACGAACACGGTATAGGTTCGGTTGATTTTGAAAAAATACTACCTATGCCGGATACCGTTTACAACGGCTCGCTGGGAATACGTGAAAGAGAGCTTTATGGCGAGAATAACTGGTATGACTGGCGAATTGGGAATTGGGGAACCAAGTGGAATTCCTATGGATATACTGAAAATACAACCTTTCAAGATGGTAAGATCAAATTCCTTACGGCATGGTCTGCTCCGCATCCAATACTGCAAAAGCTGTCAGAAATGTTTCCTGATGTTAAAATGGAGCATGAATGGGCTGATGAAGATATCGGTAGGAATTGTGGGCGTTACGTTTATTACGATGGTGAGCGCGTAGAAGAATACTTCCCCAAAAGTCAAAAAGAATGCCTTGAATTCGCCGCAAAAGTAATGGATGTAAGTCTTGAAGAGGATTACGCCTTATATCTGAACGCCAGTGAAACAGGATATGTCAATATCGAGTATGACGATGAATATGAGCTTATTGAGATTGAGGATCTGCCTGCTTTATTCACAAATGAGCGTATCACAGATGCTGATATCCCTAAAGGAATGTACTGTTATAATCTGAGACACGACGATAACGGTAACTTCTGCGCTATTGAAAAGAATGTTACTGTAAACCACGCAGGCTCTATCATAACTAAGGAACCTATAGAACTAGGAGAACAGGGATATATCTCTCTGAATCAAGACAACAGCCCCAACTTTCTCGGAGAAAATATGTCGATATATATGTTTAGGGAATATGATCCCGAGCAGTCAGAAGAAATGAGTATGGGAATGACGGAGGTATAATATGGGAGAAAAAAGGATAATAACGCAGGAGGAGCTTGATAATGCATGTTTGCTCCATAATAAATGGAATGAAGAAAATGAAGGTGAACGTGCAGTATTCGAAAACTGTATCTTTGACAGGCTAAATTTCGCAGGGAAACAGTTTAATGGCGCTATATTCAGAAACTGTGATTTCAAGTTATGTGATATCACAGACGCAGGTATGTGTTTTGCAGAACTTAAGAACATAAGTTTCACCTGCTGTGATTGTCATTTGCTTATTGCCGAAGAGGCAGCTCTCAGAAATATAGCCTTTGAAAACTGTAATCTCAAAAGCACTATATTCACCCATAGTTCACTGCGAAACGTCCAGTATCATAACTGTGATAAAAATGATATGAGTCTTGAAAGGTGCTATGAGCTCCCTGAAGCCGAAATAGTAAATATAAGTCCGGAAGATCTAAGAAATATGAGTGACAAAGAAGGACTGATATTACAAGGCTGCGGCGGAGATATTCAGGAATGGGCAGATGGCATAAATACTACACTGACAGACTCGGAAATACTGCTAAACGGCAGTATGTTCAGTAAACTGTATGTTTTTGAGACAGATGGACATACATGTATAATGTTCCCGTTTGAAGATATAGATCTGAATATCGGAAAGCTCGCAATATGGCGATTACAGACGTATGACCAGTTCAATGGTACATGGCTTTCCGACTACGTTCCTAATAAATTCGGAGGTTTTATAGAAAAAGAACAGTCGCAGGATCATAAAAAACCTGATTGTCCATTAATCGGTCAAGACGGGAATATCTTTAATCTCATGGGAATAGCATCAAAAACGCTTCGCCATAACCATATGGCTACAGAAGCAAAGGAAATGTGTGAACGCATAACTTCATCCGGCAGTTATGAAGAAGCACTTGGTATAATCGGAGAATACGTCAATATAACTTCAATTTATGAAGAAGAACCATCAGAAGAAATGGGAATGGAGATGATGTGATATGACCAACCTTTTCATCGGACTGCTGATAGGTATCCTTATCGGAGCCGCAGTAGGTTCCCTCGGAGTAGCAGTTCAGGCTCTTCGTCATGAAATACACAGACTCAACAAGGAACTAACGGAGGCACAAGATGAAAAAGAAACCTAACTACAGAGATATCTACAGACTGCCCGGTGGAGATATAACGGTAATACTACGCAGTACAAAGCCTTTACTGTCACAAAGACAGTATAAGGAACTGCTTAGGAAAGTAAACCTGTCGGGAAGCTATGAAAGCAAATTCAGAATCATATCAGAATATATTGAGAAACTCCTCTATAATGCATCATAATTAAGGTCGTTTTGCCGGCAACAGAAACCACTTCTGTTATCAGCAAAGCGGCTTTGCACTAGGATACTTTCTGTTGTCGGCGACAACAGAAAGGAACTCCAATGAACAGTTTTATGAGTTGGGTAGGCGGTAAAAAAGCACTTCGTGATGCTGTGCTGGCGCGTTTCCCTCCCTATTATGAACGGTATATAGAAGTATTCGGCGGTGCAGGCTGGATCCTGTTCCATAAGCCACCGGATATGGATTTTGAAGTATATAACGACTTCAACAGCAATCTGGTCAACCTGTATCGCTGTGTCAGGAACAACCCGAACAAGCTGAAATACAAGCTGAGATATGTTCTTAATTCCCGTGAGGACTTCGACTGGATATCAATGCTCCATAAAAAGCAACTTTTTCCTAAACTCAGGGATTACGACAGAGCTGCCAAATTCTATCAGCTGGTACGATACAGCTATGCAAGCGGGCTTGACAGCTTCGGCAGCCAGCCGCACTCTATATGGTCAGACTTTCCGATGATTGATATGGCAGCAAGGCGGTTGCAAAAGGTAATTATAGAAAATAAGGATTTTGAGAAGCTGATAAGGCAGTATGACCGCCCTGTCAGCTTTTTTTACTGCGATCCGCCATATTTCGCTACAGAAAGCTACTATAAGGATGTTGGATTCACCGCAAAAGACCATATAAGACTCAGAAATACGTTGCTCGAATGCAAGGGGAAGTTTCTTGTGTCATATAACGATTGTCCAGAGATAAGAGCATTGTGGGATAAACCGGATATAAAAATAGAATCTATCAGCCGCATAAACAATCTTGCACAGCGTTATGACAACGGTTGCATGTATGAAGAAGTGCTTATAAGCAATTACGATACTGCTGAAAGAAGAAACATGAACCGTCAACTGTCGTTTCTCGACAATGATATTTGTTTTCAGGAGGAGGAATAAGAATGAAGAAAAACACGATTCATACTAAGGGATATATCGATGATGACGGAAAAATCGCTGTCCCGGGAGTCTTTCTAGAAGACGGAGCTAAAGTTGAGCTTGAAATTACCGTTGTCCCTGGCAAATTTGAAATAGCAATGTATCCTTCAGAGGAAGGTAAAACTCACAGTGGAATATGTTATGACTGTGGTATTTCTGAAGAAGAGATCAACAACTGCTGCAACGCACACGATGACTGCGATGATTGTCCACTTAAAAATAATTGTATGGAGGATGATGATAATGAATAAGATATACCGATTTTTCGGCAAAAGAGGCCGTACTACAATACCACTTCCTATTCGCCATGCACTAAATATGCATACCGGTGACATTATCAGCTTTTCTATTAAAAAAGGAAATGTCGTAATTACAAAAGAAAAAATATGTGATAATTGCGGCATTAACAACGGTATCATTGAGCTTGCAGAACAAATGACAGAAAAAGAATGCGAGCAGATGTTAAATTATCTTATCGACAAAAGGAAGAGGAGAAAAGGTTCATGAGAATAAGGATATTCCAACCAAAGAGTGTTTATGCTAT
Source organism: Ruminococcus flavefaciens MA2007 (assembly GCF_000621845.1). GTDB lineage: Bacteria > Bacillota > Clostridia > Oscillospirales > Ruminococcaceae > Ruminococcus > Ruminococcus flavefaciens_E. The sequence goes on from NZ_JHXF01000001.1 coordinate 37,709, forward strand.
TGAAAGAAGAGATCCAAAAGACTACAATCTGGTTTACGGAGGAAAAGTTGAATGTAAGTCAATTGATGATATAGTATCTATATGTAATTCTGAATTCTCTCAGCCGCCAGGATTCTGCGGAGAAGCCGTTACAAATGGATATATCATAGAAATATGTGATGGAAGTCCTCTTAAAGGAACTTATCTTCTTAATGCAAACGGTTATGACGCCATAGACTTTAATACAGAAATGGCTGATAAAAGCAATACGATGACCGTTATGATCTTGGAGCCTTTGAAGAAACCATATACCGCTGAGATAAAAAATGACTATAAGGGTCTTCAATCTGTAGTTGGCGGCCTTATAGAGCCTGTTTATTTTGAACCTGCCAACGATGCTGTTATCTTCTGTAACGAGGAATTCCTGCTTAATGGCTCATTCCCTAATCGAATCGTAGGTGGAATTTGTATTCACGGAACATTCTGCATAACAGGCAACGGAATAAATGATTATGGAGAACAGGACTCATGTTCTCTGACAAATGAGCAGATCAGTAAATATACGGATCGATTTTCAAAAAATATGCTTATAACACCAATGAGCCTTATAAATGGTGAAATTGATCAGATAATGGATGATTCAGAGGATATGACCATGATGATGTAGGAGGCAGCTAAAAATGAATATAAAGGACAAATTCAGAAAAAAAGTAGCCGAATGCTATCAGAAGTATAAACAGGAATGGGAAAATGAAAGTAACGAATATCTTATCGCCAATGCTGAAAGAATAGCCGTGATAAATAAGATAGTAGAAATGTTGCCTGATATAACAAATGATTACGAAATGAATTATCTTATCAGATTCAAGAACCCGTTGACTGTAATAGTAGATGAACTTGTAACCTGGTACGGTCTGAATACGCAAGTTCTGAACGAAAATCTAGGCAGGGTACTATTTACTATCGCAGATAGACAGGATCTTGATAGCGATTATGATATGGAGCTCTCTGATTTTTCAGAGGATAACTTTATAGCGATGGGAGGTGATGTATTATGAAGATTTCCGCAAAAATCAACAGAATCGTAGATAATCCGGAATATGCAACAAAGGCATATGCAAGCGTTACGCTTGACGGTATGTTTGCAGTTCATGGTATCCGCGTAATGGATGGCGAAAATGGTCTTTTTGTAAATATGCCTTCAACCAGCTTCCAGGATAATGATGGCAACACAAAATACCGTGATACTTTCCATGCTATAACAAAACCTGCACGTGAAGCTATCTCTAAGGCTGTTCTGAACTCATATAACTATGCTATTGAGCAGTCACAGGTAACAGAGATCGAGATTGAGCAGACTGAGGGTGAAGAAGAGGATATCGAGGAAGACCTATCGGAGAATTTCGAGCCTGTGATGACATGACGTAGTAAATCTGCTGAAAAGTGACTGTTCAAGTTGTAATAAAAAGAGAATTTCTGTGTAAAGTCTGGATTTTTTCTGAAATATATGGTATCGTAGAATAAAACCTGAAGAAGGGAGCGATACCATGAAAAAGATCATAACAATACCGGTTATGTGTTCTGTTATGCTGACAGGCTGCGGACAAGCAGATATACCTGATAACACACCTGATACGCAGATTGTTACTATGGTAAAAGAGACAGAAACTGCCGACACTGAAAATAAACAGGTTAACACTACAGTAGCCGGAAGCACCTCAAACAAAGCTAAAGTAACCAGTTCAGATATGGTATCTTCGGGAACTAAAGCTACAACTATAAGCACTAGCTCTCAAGAGAATAAAAGTAACAATTCTGTTGTAACAACCATTTCATCCAATAATTCCTCATCAAATGGCAACAATAATCATGACAGAGTCGGCATAAACCAAACAGGATCTCAGAACCAAGACGTATCCCAGAATAAGGTTACTCAAAAAACTGCAGAAATTCAAACAACTGCATTATCGCAGATAAAGACTGCATCCACAACTAAAACAGTCACTACCCGGCAGATAACGACTGTTACAACCGTCACAACTGCTCCTCCACCTAAAACAACCGAGCCACCCACACCTAAGCCTCAGATTCTTGATTATGACAGACTTGATGATCAGATGCAAACCTTTATAGATGGCTATGATATAGATTATAACTGGCTTTATGAGAAGGGGGCTAATCTTACACATGACGGTACTGACTATGGTAAAGCTGTAGCTATATGTAATGAGACTGAAGCTATGGGCGGAATAAATTGTATAAACTACGCTATAAATGCGTATTTTATGTCAAAAGGTGCTGGTTTAGAATGCTATATAGCTCGTTCTTCGGATTATGACTGGTATGGACATGTGGCGAATATTATCAAACTTGATGGTAAGTATTACTATATGGAACCTATGGGAGATGTAGTTGGAGCTCCTACTACATGTCCAAGTGGCGATCTACCTTATCCAAATGGTCTTGATATAGTCACAGATATTTATGATAACAGGATAAATGTAACTGTTGAAAATAACTGGTACAGATAAATATATCATAGAGCCGAAAGTTTCGGCTCTTTTTTCATTAATAATGAAAAGGAGAATAGAATGATCAATATAAAAAAGAATATAAAGAAACTCGGCGCAGGACTTATGGCTAGTCTCTGCGCTTTTTCTATGCTCAGCACATCAATGAGCACAGTTATTCCTGCAAAAGCAGCAATAACAACAGAAAATGCTGCATTTCCAACTTCTGATGAAATAATAGCTCAAGCCTCTACGTTGCTTGGTTCTCCATAAGAGAAGTAGAAATTAAATATCCACAGAAAAGAAATGAAACTGTTCCACCGTCTGAAGAAGAATATGAAGATTTTTCAGAAATGGAACCACCTGATATAAAGACTGGAGGAATGTAAATTGCTTGTATCCAGAAGGATATATGATTTAGGGTTACCGCATAGAGCTGTCAGCGTTTACTGTTATTTATGTGACAGAGCTAACAAGAACGGTGAATGTTATCCATCGGTACGAACTATAGCCAGTGATCTGAGCATATCCAAAAAAACTGTCTTCAGAGCGTTAAAAGATCTTGAATTAGCAGAAATGCTGAACAGGACCCATCGCTGGCGTACTCATGGAGGGCGAAGCACAAATCTATACAAACTGGAGGTGATGTGAATTGTTTGATTGGATAAGTGATGTCATAGATTATATAGGCGGAGGAATATCGTCCGCATGGGATAATACAGTAGGTGTTATTACTAGTGAAACTGCCAGAGTAATATATGATGCTATGTTCGATTGGGTATTCATAACCATATATGACGCTATCGCTTCCCTACAAAAACTCCATAAATGTATTGAACCAAATACAAGCAGGGGTGAGTTCACCGAGAAGATATTAAAACTGATTGTAATAGCGGTATTGATATTACTGCGTACAAAGACGAGTTACCTCCGCGAATACTGGTACAGGTAAAGAGTCAGGATAGTGATATCAAAGAAACAACAATTCAGTCCTTAAAGGGGGCTATGCGTGAAGGCGACTATGGCTTGTTTGTTACACTATCAAATTACACAAAAAAAGCAAAGCAGTATCTTGATAATACCCCGATTATTCGTGGAATTAATGGTACTGAACTTGTAGATCTTGTATTAAAATATTATGATAGCCTAAGCGAAAAATACAGAAAAATGATCCCATTAAAGATGGTATATATTCCAGTAATCAGTATCGTTTGAAAGACTATGACGAGTACGTTGATCATTAAATTGTTGAGGTGAAAAATGCAACACTATTTGCACTTCGCTCTAAGCACTACAATACGCAATGTAAATCTCTCTCTGCAACAGTATAATGTGCAGGCTTGAGATAACTGTACTATATTAGTTTGAAAAAATCAAGTTTTCATATCTTACTACGCTCACAGTTTCAAAAAACGTATACAATAGATTCAGTAATAGTCAATTAGATGAAAATATAGTTTGTATTTGTACTCAAAAATAGACAATCCATATTGATTTTTAATGTTTTCTATGTTATAATCAAAAATGAGGAGGTGTAAGCATGAAATACAAAAAGTTTAAGCTTTTTAGTAAAAGCAACAAAATTGAAACTATTTTTTATGACGAAACCTCTGAGTACTATTCTTTTTTGAAAAATCAATTTGATCAAGGATATCGACAAGTAATTATTTCTACATCTTTGATCATATCGTTGTTAAAAGAACTATCAACTCGCTATGGAATGCAGGTCTACAAAATAGAATTCAATGAAGATGATGAAGAACTCACCGAGGAAATGCTCCAACTTATTCAATCAATTCAAAAGAATCCAGCTTACATCTGCTTATTGTGTGAGCGACTTGAGTTCCTATCAGATGATTCTTCTATCGATATCAGTAGGATTTCTTTTAAAGGTAAAATAGAAACAATACATGTTGATATAAAAATACAATCAAATGGTATTGTTATAATTAATGAAGAAGCTAATAATATTGTTGATAGTATAATTAAGCCAATGGTAGAGCGAGGGGTATTCGGATGATTTCAAATACTCTGAGATTTCTATCTAAACTGTTAAAGGTTTTAATGCCGTTTTTGAGTGCATTTGTCGGAATAAAGCTTTTTTATACTTATAATATCTTTGAAAAGCTTATTTCTGATCCGGACATAGCAAATGATGTTGGTATTTCTGTTTATTTTGCTTCATCAGAGATAGTGCTAAATTGTATAGCAAACTTTTTTGAAACAAGAATAAAAAAACAAAGAATAGAAGTTGTTTTTTACCGAGGAAAAGAAAATCCCAGTATTATGAATACTCCAACTTTAAGGATTAATGGTACAACTCCAGAAAGAATTAGAGTTGATATCAGTGTATCAGCTTATCAGAGCAAATGCAAAGACCTGAGGATTATAAGTTCTGCATCACCGTTTTACACTATGCAATTATCCAACCCAAGTAATGTTGCAGGAATTGATTCCAATGGAAATTTTGTTGTTTACATAGACAAAATGTTTAATGCACAAGCTGCAATTAATACAAAAATCAGTTTGGACATAATGTTTATCAAAAATCAAGACGTTCAAGTCAAATCCGAATTATGTTGTGAATTGAATAAAAACAAACTTTTTACTGAGTTTACCTCTAATAAAGCAATAATAGAAATAAGGTGAAATATGTGTCAACCACAAAATGGAAAGATAATAAAACATCTGACATTAACGAAGCAATTTCTTTACTCACTGATGAAATTCCTGATGATGATAACGATAATGGAATATCGAGAAGAAATTGGAGAATAGAAAAGTGTTTTCAAGACAATTTGATGGCCTCATTCCTAAAAACAGCCGTAGAATATAATCTAATAAGTTTTTCATATGACAGAGTTTCAAATACTGGTTCAGAGGAGAATATCGTACCTCAATCTGGGTTTATTGTAGTATATACAACTGGTACAGGTGTCAACTACATTATCAACAAGAAATCCGATGCTAAATTAGTTTTGAGAAAAATGCTTTCATATAGTGGAAAAAATGAATTAGATAATAGCACATTTAATCTGAACAGTGATTTCTTTTTATGGTTAGTAAATAGACTTTATTATACTAATAACAAAATTGATGTTAACGAAGATGAATTATGCATTAATGCAATAAAAGGGTTTAAAGGTGATACAGAAGATAGTCAAACTAAACTGTCTGCTTCAGGAGAATCAGTAATGAATGTTATAAGTGCATTGTCATTCTTCCTAGAAAGTAAGCAATTGAAAAACGTCGAAATTGAATTAAGCTACGGAAGTCACACTAAAATTGATGTTAGCATTAAAAGTAATGTCTTAGATGTAAATCTTTTATCGTATATAGGCGAGTTTGATAAAGATGCACATGAGGAAATGAAAGCTAAACTAAACTTATTGGTCTTTTTGGAAATCATTCCATTATTAATTCAGGAGTATCAAACTGACAAAGAAAACGATGAATGGAATAATAAGTGTTATCTTGATTTTATCTCTGATATCGCTGATACAATAGCAGAAAAAATTGAGAGAAAAAAAGAATCCTTACAAGAAAACACACCTGAAATTGCTTCTGATAGTGTTAACTAATTGCTTTTATAAATGCATCGTTCGAATAAGGAAAAAGCTAGGCAACCCAATTGGGTTGCCTTTCTTGTCATATATTGTTATACATAAATAAGGCTCTCACAGCCGAAACTGTGAGAGCTCTATTTGTTTATTCAGATAAACACATTAACGTGAATATCACGCCAACTTAGTATCCTACGCTTCGTAGACTTTGCGTAAAGGTATTCTTTAGCATCGTCCAGATTCAGCGTAAAATAGCCGATCTGAGTATATTTTGGAATTACTTTCCTTCGTTGATTGCAGCCTGTGTAGCAACCAGTGAAGAAGTAAGTATCATATCGCTATCTACACCATAGAGCTGCACGGTAAGAACGTAATTTTTTAGTTGTATTATTACTGGCCGCCCACTGGGCGGTTCGGCTGTTATACAGTGATTTTTATATTATACCCATTTACTTCTGTGCTTAGATGTGGTATAATATAAGCACCAAAATGTGGTTAAGCTCGTCTCCGTAGAAGCAGAAATAGTTTGCATATAATTTAATATTATGGATAAATATACAGTTCCGTTTTTGTACGCTATTTGTACGCTATTGTTAAGAAAAAGCACTAAAAAACAGAAAAAAGCGTTTTCCGTAAATTGCTTCAAAATTGCGTAATATAGGCAAAATCGCACAATCACAAGAAGCAGGAAAACGTCTGTTTTGACTTTCAATTCCCGTACGGGTCACTTCTGTAAGAGCTCGGAAACAGCGTAATATCGCCGTTTCCGAGTTTTGCTTTTTATGTGAAAATGCAATTTGTTCTTTGTTTGTTCTTTATTTCAAAAAACGTCGTTTTCCGAGCCGGAGGTTATTCACCTTCCGGCTCTTTTTTACTGCCTGAAAAATCAAGTGCTGCACTGACCGCTTCGGAGACTTTCGCCTGTGCTTCTTCCAACATATGACAGTAGATATTACTTGTTGTAGAAACTGTCGAATGTCCTAACGCTCCCGAAACAGTCACTATGTCCACACCATGATTGACGAGAAGCGAAGCGAACAAATGTCTGAAACTATGTAAGCCATAGAACGGAAGATCGTGCTTCTCACAGAATTCACCGAGCCAGAAGTATGGAGTGCCGTTTTGCATGGGCAGTCCGTTCCACTTGGTGTAGAGCCTGTCAGTCTCAACCCACTTGTCACCGCATTTGAGAGCCTGCATATCCTGTTCGTCCTTGTACTCACGGAGCATATCCATTATCTCCTGCGGAAATTTCAGCGTTCTCTGGGACTTCTTCGTTTTGGTGGTACAGATAAACGTAGTGGATAGTCATTTCGGAGAGCACTTTCTTTGTGTTGTGATCCATACAAATGATAAACACCGTCTGTATGCAAGCAGGCGGTGTTTTTGTTTTCATAATACAAGGAAAGGAGTTGCTCACGATGCCAATTATCGATGTAAAGGCAACAGGTAATAATATCAAAAATATCATAAAATCCAAAGGTTTCAAAATATCCGATGTTCAGGCAAGATGCGGTTTCAATACACCGCAGGCTATACAGTCGGAGCTTTTTTTATGACTTCATGTATTTTTTTGTGATATGCGAAGCTGTATTGCTGCACAGGCTATAGATGAAAGAACGCCTATTATAGCTCCTGCGGAGACATCGCTCAGGTAATGCGCTCCGAGTAACATTCTTGTGAACATTATGATGATACAGAAAATAAAGCCTGCAACGAAAAGCTGCATCTGCTTATTTTTCAGCTTAGGAAACAGCCATGCAAGAGAGGGAAATATGCACGTTGACAGGCTGCTGAATATACTGTGGCCGCTGGGAAAGGAGCGGAATTCGTCGGCATTGATACCGTATGCAGCAACGTATTTCTCAGCGCCTGTAAACGGTTTGTACCACGGAACAAATGTTATCCCCTCATATCCGAGGACTGCGGTGCGGTATCGCGGACGGTCAAAAAAGTTTTTCATCACCTGCATGGATATAAATGCGAAAAGCAGCACAATGAAAAGTCCGAATATTCTTTGTGTAAGCAGCTTGTCATCTGATTTTTTTGCGTAAAAATATCCTATAAAAAACAGGGGATATTCAAGTATTGCACTGATTATTATTATCACGGGAAGATTTCCGATGAATGACGGAAATATTTCTCCTAAGTTGTTTCTTGATGCAAGGGTTTTTCCGCCGTTGAATCCTAAGAATAACGCTGTAAGAATAAAAAAGGTGCATATAACCATTTTGAACTGCTTGCTTTTTGACGAATGAAGGGTCCGTTCGTAAAGGGCTCCGTAAAACAGTACCTGTACCGCATATATAGGGTAGACCCCTGTTGACGTTATGACCTTAATAAAAGTATTATCTGGAGAGAAAAGCGTTTCCGCCGCAGCCCTGTCGCAGAATGTTCCCGTCAGGAACAATAAGATAAGTAAAAGCAGAGCAGCTATGAGCAGCTTTATCATCTTCCTGTATTTATTTGTATCGTTGATCGCTTTTTGTGTCATTATCGGTACTGATTTCCTTTCCTGTTGCTGCTTCACAAAGCAGCTGAATGATATAGCTCCTTAATTTTAGCATACAGCTATGTATTAGTCAAGTCAGCGTTTCGTAAGTATTTACCCTGTTACAAAGATATTTTTGTGACAAATTATATATTTTCGCGTTGACTATGTTTGAAAAATGTGCTATATTATAAGTGCTATGATAAAGAGAGGAGGGTTCTTATGAAACCAAACAAGTTTTTTGCGGCAGTTACAGCTATAATGCTTGCCGCAGCAAATTCAGCAATTCTTACACCAACATTTTGTGCAACGGCAGAAGAGGGAACGTCTGTTGACATGTTTTGGGGCTCAGGAGAATGCACTGTGACCATATCCGTTGTGGATATCGACACAGGCAAAAACATTGAGGGAGTTGAGCTCTGGTTTGAGCAAAATCCCCATGGTACAGGGTTGGGATCCGGGCCGTGGAATACATCTGACGAACCTGTTAAGACCTTTGAAGGCCTTGATGAAAACTACCTGTACGCTATCCATTTCAGTGATACTCCGGAAGAATACGATCTCCCTTCTGAAATGGATTTCAGGTTTGATAATGAGGGAGAGAACAAGGAAATAGTCATCAGAGGCGTTCCGAAAAATGCCAAAAGGGGCGTACGCTTTTTCGCAGATAACTGGACAAACGCCGTTCCTTCGGAAGATGGCAGATATATGGCGGGGACAAAGGAGTATAATGATTTCCTGTATGCATATGTATATGATGAGGACGGTAAACGCTTTACATCTAAGTCACTGGGCTGGGGCGTATATGATATGTATCTTCCTGACGGCAAGTACAAGATAAAAGTAGTTCCAAGTGACAGCGATTATGAGGTGATAACCGAGGATTTAGATATCGCAAAGACCGCTATGGATATGGAGTTCATAAAAGATTATCTGGAATTTCCCGATAAGGACGGTTTTATGGATATCGAGGTAGTAGGCGGAAAGCTTACGAAGGAAATCACATATTATATACGTATGAAGCCTGAGGTGGTTGAATATACCAAGGACGGCTGTAAGGTAAATGTATCTATAGTTGATATGTATACAAACAAGCCTGTAGAGGGCGTAAAGGTAAAGTTCATAACCGATATCTTCACCGCGAAGGGCAAAAAAATCGACGAGTGGGATACAACAGATGAGCCCGTAAAACATATTAAGGACTTAGCTGCTCTCCGGTGGTATTCAGTTGAAATAGTGGATATGCCTGAGGGATATCATATTGATAAGAGTACTTCTTTCAATTTTTCAAAGCTTGGCGATACAAAAGATATTGTGATAAGGGCAGTTCCGATCGAAGAGGATAAGAAGCCAAATATAGACATAACCGTTTATGACTGGACAGATCTTGTTGTGGATCCCGCAGACGGAACCTATGAGGGCTACAGGGTAATGGATCAGTGCGAGTATACTCTGCAAGTATATACCGATGAGTACGGAAGCTTTGATGCTACAGCAAGAGATATCCACTTACCTGACGGAAAATATAGTTACCAGGTATTTTTCGGCAAAAATGATTATATGCAAGTTGATGAACAGGGATATAAGGCAAGAGCGGTACGCAAGATATTCGGAAAGGATTTCGTTATCCCTAAAGAAGATGAAGCTTTATCACTTGAGATAAAGGACGGCGTTACTGTAGGTCAGCCTTGTCTGTTCGTTGAAAGCTGGAACAAGTCAAAAACTAACTGTACACTTGATCTTAAAGTGATTGACGGTGTAACAGGAAAGCCTTTTAATGGTGCAGAGTATAGAGTAGTTCGTCTTACAGAGGAGAATGAGGAAAAGGCTGATGAGCTTGGCATTGAGGCTACCAACGGCGGTTTGATACCTGCGGAAGGATATGGAGTAGTGCCCGAGAGCGGAACAGTTACCGTTAATGGGCTTGAACCGTATGTAAAGTATGCTGTTATCGCCAATTCAGAAAATATGTCTATTATCAATCCTGCGCCCAGATTTATAACATTTGACAAGGACGGCGATAAAAAGGAAGTTACCTTGAAGCTTTACCATGTTAGTGAAACAGAGGGCTGTTCTGCGAAGATATCTGTGCTTGACGCAGAAACAGGCAAGTCCCCGTATACAAAATTCAAGGTAATGCGTATTCCTGAGGAGTATGCAGCAAAAGCAGAGGAACTCCATATATCCGATATAGAAAAGATAGGAGTAAAGTGTATAGAGGGTGATACCACTGCCGAAGCAGGTACTATTGAGGTAAATCTTGAACCGAATGCAACATATGCAGTTATACTTACTGATTTTGAAGAGAAATACACCGGTGTAACTCCGGTTATCGTGCGCTTTGATGGTACAGCTTTACAGAAAAAGGAAGTAAATATTACGCTCACACCTTTCTACTATATGAAGGGCGATGCTAACTGCGACGGTCAGGTTGATATGTCAGACGTTGTACTTATCATGCAGTCACTTGCAAATCCTGATAAGTACGGTGAAAACGGTACAGCAGAGCTTCACATTACCGAATATGGCAAGAAAAACGGAGATACAGACGGCGACGGACTTACAGTCGGCGACGCACAGCGCATACAGCTTTATCTCTTGAACAAGGTAGGCTCATTGAGTTAATAACAGAAAAAGCTCCGGCTATATTGCAATATAGTCGGAGCTTTTATTTTGAATTGATCTGTGTTAAATAAAAACTGTTTCACAGAATACAGTGTTCTTAATCAACAGGAAGGATAGGAAGGTCTATTGAGCCGTCGGGATTGACCTTTACATCGTTGTTTTCAGGCGTTACAGTCTCCTGGTCGGTTCGGGGGCTTCTGTTGCAGGGACGGTGGCTTCCTCTTTGCTCTCTTCTTTTTCACTTGTTTTTTCTGTTGCCTGCGAAGTCACTGAGGTTGCTTTCTCGGACTGCTTTTCATCAGTTTTGCTCGTTGTGACTATTTCAGAAGTGGTTTTTTCAGTGCTGGTGATATTTTTTGCTGTTGTCACTTCTGTTGAAATAGCAGCAGAGGTTGTGACAGCCGCATCGGAAGGCTTGTTATTCTTATCTGTATTGCCGTTTCCGTCTTTACAGCCTGTCAGCAGCAGAGATGCTGCAAGAAAAATAGGTATAAGCTTTTTCATAATTCTCCTTTTACTGCAACAGGCAGCCTCATTAGCCTCGATACTCATATAGGAGTTATGCACTGATTATTGAGAGAACCCCCTTTTGAAAAAGGGCGGGGGAAAGCCTTTCTTCAGAAAGGTTTCCCCCGATAAATAGTATAAGTTTCTATATTAGTATCACGGTTATTCAAGTGGATGCGTGGAGACGCTGTTCCTACCATTGACAACTTGATTATACTTGCGGATATGTTTGATGTGCCTATAGATAATATAATAATCGTCACCCGTATTTAAGTGACGATATATGGCGGATTCGTCTAACAGATCAGGACAAGAGGCTTTCAATCTCTAAATAGTGGGTTCGATCCCCCTATCCGTCACCACAAGCTCACTTTGTATGTAAGCGTTACTTTGCTTTCGCTTACGGATAATAATATATTTATGGTGGTCGTCGTCTAATGGAAGGACGTCAGATTGTGGCTCTGAAAATGAGAGTTCGATTCTCTTCGATTACCCCATATGGGCAAGTATGCATAGCGGCGATTGCAGCGGACTGTAAATCCGTGACTTTGATACACCGTAGGTTCGACTCCTACCTTGCCCACCAATAATAATCTCTGCCCGGTTTTGAGCGAAGACATATGGCGGATTTGTCTAACAGGTCAGGACAAGCGGCTCTCAACCTCTAAATGTCGGGTTCGAACACCACATCCGTCACCAGTGGTCGCATAAGCCTAACTGGTAAGGCAGCAGTTTGCTAAACTGTGAGTAATCGGAGCATTTCGGTGTCTGAGTTCAAATCTCAGTGCGACCACCACATATAATTGAACTGTTGCAAAAAACGCAACAGTTCACTCTTAAACGAGTTATCGCATATTTTGTGATAACTGAAAACAGCTCTTTTCAGCTGATTGACCTTTCCGTTCCAGTGTGGTATAATTATCTTATATTCTGCTTTGCTTAGGAGTGATACGATATGGCAGTCTACAGTATTTTGAAATTTGAAGATTTCTTTCAACCTCAAAAAGATGAGGAATATACAATAATTACATTTTTCGATAATATGATCAGAAGAGATTTTCTTTATATCTTACGTCTGATGGCAGACGGAAAAGGATGTATGCTCTGTGATTCTGTGGGTTACGATCTTCCTGATGAAGATGATGAAGAGAATGAGTTAAAGGACTGCATTGAAGTTTGGGAGGATTGTGGGGGTGATATAAATAGCTGTTGTCTTAGCTACACGCAGTTTATTGAACTCCTGGAAATTGCCGGCAGGATATGGTTGAATAATAATATGATAAAGAATAATTGCAGAGCCATTAACAAATTTGATGAAGAAACGATTAATCTGTTCCTGAATTCAATAAAAAAACGGTATTTAGGCTGAGAGATCGCAGTTTGCACTCTGCCTTCATCGGCGGTCAGTCTGTGGGTATTATAACCATCACCAACTTTCGTGCTTATATTATACCTGAAATAAGCACAATAGTCAAAGTCGGTTTTTACTTTTTTTAAACGTCAATTTTGTTCTTTATCAAACATGGCGAACTATGATTTTTGCATCGCAGGAAAGGCACGCTGAAACAAAATCTTGTTCTTTATTGGTGCAAAAAAGCAAGAAAAAATGGAAGATTTCAGTTTTTTCGAATTGCTCTGAAATGCCGTAATTTCGGTGTTTTCTCAATACTACGACAAGCTTAAAAAAACGGCTGGGGACTTTCAATTCCCGTACGGGTCACCATTTCTATTTTACAAAATAGATATTTCACAAAAAATCCCCGATTTTTCGGGGATTTTTTGCATTCTCAGGGTCAAAAAATTTTTTCAATTTTCATAGATATATTTTCTGAAAAACTCCGATGTTACGGGAAGTGAGCCCTTGAAATCATCATTTCAGACGATTTTGAAGCCGTTTCGGCATAAAAACGGCTTCAAAATCCATTGTTTATTTTTTACGAAGTTTTGTTGCGTTTCTTATTCAATATGCCAACTATATAATGATATAAAGGCTGAACTTTTTACTCGTTCAGCCTTTACTTTTTTAATAAGTATAATATCATAGCATTAAAATATCCTTCTAGAGGGTGAATAACTATGAATAATACCATTGGCTTTCATTTACCAAGTGAACCATATGGCTTCCTAAGCAACTGGTATATTGCTCCATTCACATTTGCTCATAAAGAATATTGTTGTATTGAACAGTATATGATGTTTCAAAAAGTTGCTTTGGGAAGAAGATATGATCTCGCAGAAAAAATAATGAATACCTCCGATCCGGCAACTATGAAAGAATATGCTAGCAAAGAATATTATGATAATTATTCAACAGTTGCTACTACATGGGAAAAAATCAGAAAAAATGTTGTAAAACGTGGTATTAGAGCCAAATTCCAACAAAACTCAGAATTATTAACACAATTGCTAAACACAGATAACGCTCTACTCGCCGAATGCTCTGCAAGCGATACCATATGGGGAATAGGCATCAATTTACATGATAAAAAATGGAAAGATATTGAAAACTGGCGTGGCAGTAATCTCCTTGGAATTATTTTGATGGAACTATCATCTTCTCCGCAGATACAAAAGCCTTCCAGATCAGACTTTACACGCTCTAATGTCTGAGCCTGCAAAACAACATTATTGGTTGTAAGTATCAGAAATGCAGGAAAGCCTAAATCAGCGGCTTTGCATAAGATACCAAACATCTGTCCTGTTTTGCCTGATTGAACATTTCCGAAAAGAAGTCCGATCTCATGACTTGTAAATGAAAATGTGCTGATATAGCTCTTTCCAATATCCTCTGCCGTTTTTGAGATAGACTCTGCGAGTTTCTCGTTTCCCCTCGCTATAATTTTGTTCAGGTAGGTTTTAAGATACTGCATATATTATTCCTCGTCTTTGGAAGAAATAAACTCAACGATCCATAGCGATTCATGGACGAAGCTCTAAACTTGACAATCCGCGCTATTAATGCTATCATTCTATGGTAAAATATTAAAAAACCTGAGGTGAATGTAATGAAAATCGGATTTATAGGTGCTGGGAAAGTCGGCTTTTCTCTGGGAAAATATTTTGCAGAAAACGGTTTGGAGATATCGGGATATTACAGCCGCTCGGAGAGTTCTGCCCTTGAGGCTGCCGTATTTACAGGCTCGGAGCTGTTTGTGTCCGCGGAGGAGCTTGTTTCCGCAAGTGACGCAGTTTTTCTCACAGTTCCCGACAGCGCCATAAAAGAGACTTACAGTGCCCTGCCAAAGGAGCTTCTTTGCGGCAGGCAGATATGCCATTGCAGCGGAGCGATGTCAGCGGAGGAAGCATTCACGAATGTAGCAGAATACAGTGCAAAAGGCACATCAATACACCCTCTTTTCCCAATAAGCAGCAAAACGGAGTCCTACAGGGAGCTCCACAATGCTTTTTTCTGCATAGAGGGCGGCTGTGCTGCGGAATGGAGCGCTATACTCTCGGATATGGGCAATCCTACGCGCATTATCCCAAGCGATATCAAGAGCCGATATCATGCGGCTTGTTCTGTTGCAAGCAACCTCGTCTGCGGACTTATGGCGGAAAGCGCAGAGCTCCTTGAACAGTGCGGATTTACTGAAGAAGAAGCTCTTTCAGCTCTTGAACCTCTTGCAATGAGCAATATGAAACGTATCTTCACAGTGGGACCGACTGCCGCCCTTACAGGTCCTGTGGAGCGCAACGACGTATCTACGGTTAAAAAGCATATCGCCTGCATAAACGGCGGGAATGACTCCGATATCTACAGAGCGGTCTCAAAAAAACTGACAGAAATGGCTAAGGAACGTCACCCACAGGCAGATTATACAGAAATGGAGAAGCTCCTTAGGTAATTGTCACCAAAGAGAAAACTCCTGTTCACATTTTATTCACATTTATATGTTATACTTCTTCTTGTATCTTATCCAGGCAATGGAAAGGTAACATCTTTTAAGGAGAAAATTGAATATGAAGAACACTGTTTCAACCCTTCTGAAGCAGAAGCAATCAGGTGACAAGATCACGATGCTTACTGCTTACGACTACACAACAGCGAAGATCATCGACGAGTGCGGCGTAAATGCCATACTTATCGGCGATTCACTGGGCATGGTAATGTTGGGCTACGAAAACACGCTCCCCGTGACTATGGAGGATATGATACATCATACCGCCGCAGTTTCAAGAGGTGCGGAAAACGCTTTCATCGTAGCCGATATGCCGTTCATGTCCTATCAGGTCAGTGTACAGGAGGCTGTTATCAATGCAGGCAGACTTATCAAAGAGGGCGGCGCCAATGCTGTAAAGCTTGAAGGCGGAGCCGAGGTCTGCGAGCAGATAAGAGCTATCGTGAATGCGTCCATTCCTGTTGTTGCACATCTGGGACTTACTCCACAGTCTGTAAATGCCTTCGGCGGCTTCAAGGTACAGGGCAAGAGCCTTGACAAGGCAAGAAAGCTCATTGACGACGCGCTGAAGATACAAGAGGCAGGCGCTTGTGCAGTAGTTTTAGAGGGTATCCCCGCAAAGCTTGCGGATATCATCACAAGGAAGCTCTTTATCCCGACTATCGGTATCGGCGCAGGAAAAGGCTGCGACGGACAGGTACTGGTATATCAGGATATGCTTGGACTTACTACAGGTCATACCGCTAAATTCGTAAAGCGGTTCGCTGATGTGGGCTCGGTGATGCGTCAGGGTATCGCTGATTATATCAGTGAGACCAAAGAGGGAGCATTCCCTGCCGAGGAGCATACCTACGCTATTGAAGATGATGTTATCGAACAGCTTATGAGGGAGGAAAAGTGAAATGAGAGTAGTTAAAACCATAGATGAAGTCCGCACACAGGTAAAGGAATGGAGAGCACAGGGACTCACCGTGGGACTTGTCCCTACAATGGGCTATCTCCATGAGGGACACGCAAGCCTTATCGACGCTTCTCACAGAGATAATGACAGAACTGTGGTGTCCGATTTTGTAAATCCGATGCAGTTCGGCCCAACAGAGGATCTTGAAAGCTATCCCCGTGATATCGACCGCGACGCAAAGCTCGTTGAAGAACATGGCGGTGATATCATTTTCAATCCCGAGCCCTCCGAGATGTACCATGAGGGCTTCTCTTCTTTCGTTGATATGACCGTGCTCACACAGGAGCTCTGCGGTCTTAGTCGTCCCGTTCATTTCCGCGGCGTATGCACAGTAATATCCAAGCTTTTCAATATCGTAAAGCCCGACCGTGCATATTTCGGCAAGAAAGACGCACAGCAACTTGCAGTTATCCGCCATATGGTCGACGACCTGAATATGGATATCGAAATAGTCGGCTGTCCTATCGTCCGTGAAGCAGACGGACTTGCAAAGAGCTCACGCAACACCTACCTTAACGAAGCTGAAAGAAAAGCTGCACTTGTACTCTCTAAGGCAGTATTTCTTGGCATGGATATGGTCAGAAAGGGCGAAAAAGACTGCTCTGCAATAATCGGAGCTATGAAAAAGCTCATAGAAGCCGAGCCTCTCGCACATATCGACTACGTTAAGATAGTCGACTGTGCAACAATGCAGCAGATAAAGGCTCTCGACCGTCCTGCGCTATGCGCTATGGCTGTATATATCGGCAAAACACGCCTTATCGACAACTTCTTCACCGAAGACGTATAAGGAGGCTGCTATGGAAATATCAATGCTCAAAAGCAAAATACACCGCGCCGTTATCACTCAGGCGGAGCTCAACTATGTTGGCAGCGTCACTATCGACGAAGAGCTCATGGAAGCCGCAGGGCTTTATGAATACGAGCGCGTACATATATCAAACGTAAACAGCGGAAGTCGTATTGAGACCTACGTTATCGCAGGCGAACGCGGAAGCGGAGTTATCTGTCTCAATGGTGCAGCTGCTCGTTCAGGACAAAAAGGCGACCATGTTATCATAATGGCATATGCGAATATGGCTCCCGATGAAATAAAAACTCACCGTCCAAAAGTAGTCTTTGTAGGCGATAAGAATAAAATAGTAAGGGTAGCCGACTACGAAAAGCACGGAGAACTTAAATAACAACTTATCGCTGTACATCTTCAGCGATAAGTTATTGGCTTTATGGCTGCCTGATACAATAACGAAAATGGAACTGTTATAAAACAGTTCCAACTAAAAAATTTGTTTATTCTAAAATGGTAAACAGCCATGCGGTTTGGTCTTTATTTGGTACTTATTATCACTAAAAACGACTCAAAACGACCAGATTTCAGCAGAAGTCAATTAGCATTATTCTGCGAAATACAGGCATTTATCAGACATCGCCAAAATCTGCAAAAAGTCAAGACCTCATTTCAATTCCCGTACGGGTCACCAAACCATATGCTCGGAAACAGCGTAATATCGCCGTTTCCGAGTTTTGCTTTTTATGCGAAAATGCCATTTGTTCTTTGTTTGTTTTTTATTTCAAAAAACGTCGTTTTCAGAGCCGGAGGTCATGCACCTCTCGGCTCTTTTCTGTTGCCTGAAAAATCAAGTGCTGAGCTGACTGCTTCGGAGACTTTTGCCCTTGCTTCATCAAGCATATGACAGTACACTCACACTTAAAGATACTATCGTTGATCTCGGCTACACAAATGACTACGATATAGAGCCGCACTACAATACCGACATATACAAGAAGGCTCTCGACAGTATTTTAGCTGAGGGTTCAGATGACATTTACAAGTCATTGGAAGATCATTTCAACGAATTTGAATAATGCTCATTGTGAAACGGCACCGCAGGCATATTGCTTGCGGTGCTGTTTCTTTAAAGATATGATCTCGCTAAAATCTAATCCGACATTATATAACGGGAACGGCTTATGCAGCTGTTCCCGTTCCTGTTTTGAGGAAATATTTGGTACTTGACATAAGTCAAAAACAGTGATATAATTGACATAAGTCAGAAAGGAGATGTACCTATGCCCAGACCTCAGAAGTCGCGCCGTATATGCTGTTACCCCGATTACTGGAGCTTTGCGCCAGAGCATGATACTGCAAACGATACGGTAACAATGTCCCTTGACGAGTTTGAGACCATACGTCTGATAGACTATCAGGGAAAAACTCAGGAGCAGTGCGCCGCCGAGATGAACGTCGCAAGAACTACCGTCACGGCGATTTACGACAGCGCAAGAAAGAAACTGGCTGCTGCACTGGTGGAGGGCAGACGCATCGTCATTTCGGGCGGTAATTACACCCTTGACAACACTATCTCAGCGGAGATAACTCAGAAAGGAAGCAAAATTATGAGAATCGCAGTCACCTATGAAAACGGACAGATATTCCAGCATTTCGGCAGAACAGAGCAGTTCAAGCTCTATGACATTGCCGACGGAAAGATAATAAACGAGCAGGTCGTAGGCACGAACGGCGCAGGTCACGGCGCTCTTGCAGGTTTCCTCAAGAATGCACAGGCTGACGTGCTTATCTGCGGAGGCATCGGCGGAGGCGCACAGATGGCTATGCAGGAGGCAGGTATCGCTCTCTACGGCGGAAATGTGGGAAGTGCCGATGAAGCTGTAAAGGCTTTCCTTGCACAGACGCTTGCACAGAATTCAAATCCCACCTGCGACCACCACCACGAACACGGCGAAGGTCATTCCTGCGGAGACCACGGCTGCGGCAGTCACTCCTGCGGTAATCACTGATGAAGATGATCACCCTTGTGGAGAATACTTCCGCAAACGAAAGCTGTATCGCCGAGCACGGTCTTTCTATCTACATCGAGACCGAAAAGCACAGACTGCTCCTCGATACGGGACAGACTGACGCAGTTGTGAAGAATGCGGAAGCCCTCGGCGTAGACCTGACAACTGTTGATACGGTCATACTCAGCCACGGTCATTACGACCACTCGGGAGGTATCCTGCCCTTTGCAAAGCTGAATCCCAACGCAGGGATAATCATGCAAAAGTCCGCCGCAGAACCCCACTACAACGGTGAACGCTACATCGGCATTGATACGGATATTCTCAAACTGCCGAATGTTCAGCTCATTGACGGCGATGTGCGGCTTGACGACGAGCTGTTCCTGTTCAGCGGAGTTACAGGCAGAAGGTGCTATCCGCAGGGCAACAGAAAGCTGTCCTGTATACGTAACGGCGAAAAAGCCGAGGACGATTTCGCCCATGAGCAGTGCCTTGTTATCACACAGAACGAAAAACGCTGGCTGCTGTCTGGCTGCGCCCACAACGGAATACTCAATATCCTTGACCGATACAGGGAGCTTTTCGGCAGCGAGCCCGACTATGTTCTCAGCGGATTCCACATGATGAAGCGGGAGGGCGAGCACACCGAGGACGAAAAGGCTGTCATAGTTCAGACGGCTCGGGAGCTTGCAAAGCTGAACACCGTTTTTTACAGCGGACACTGCACAGGCGAGCCTGCCTTTGAGCTGATGAAAGGGATAATGGGCGAAAAGCTCATCGCCCTGCACAGCGGCGGACAAGTGATATAAAAACGGGAACTGTTCGGAAAGACGCCCGTATAAAAGTTTTGCCCCTGAGTGTTACAAAACGCTCAGGGGCATTATTTTTTATTCTGATGACAGCTCATATACTGATATCCGTCACTATCCATTCATTTTCCTCCAGCGGATAGGCTTTGCCGCAGAACGGGCAGTCCTTTACCTTTCCGTCAATAGAAAAGCCATAGCACTTCCGACCTTACATCAGAAATACTATGGCTTGAATTTCTATATCAGCGAAGCCCTTTTGTCACGCCCTCGCTGTTTATGAACCTGTTCCGCTGTAGTTTTTAGCGCCGTGCATCCATATCTTATAGCTCAGCCAGAAGAACGCTATGCCAATAACAGGGGACAGCCATGAAAGTAACGGCACCTCGTCGGGGCGCAGTATCACAAGGCTCGGGTAGTATGCGATAAATGCTATCGGCATAAGGAATGTGAAGATGAATCTGAATACCGAGCTGAATATTGTTATAGGGTACTTGGCGTAATCCCTGAATCGGTACGCTAAATCAAGGATATAGAATGAGTTGTGTATCCAGAAGCAGGTAGCTGCCGCAGCGTTTTGCAGGGCTATCATGATAAGTGAAGCCGTTATGAGGAAAACTATCATTTTCAGCAGCATAAGAGGCGTAAAGCCCAGTCCCAGCTTTATCCATGAATAGATAAGAGTTACCAGTCCGAATGCAAGCTGTCCCAGACCTTTTATGTCGAATACCTCGGACTGATAGTAGAAGAACATATTGATAGGACGGAAACAGTATTTGATGAAGTCGCCTGTGTAGACATTCTGACGCAGGCTCCAGTTGTTGTCGAAGAAGCACTGCACAGGAGTCAGTGATATCAGCGAAAATCCGTACAGGAACAGCATTTCATAATAGCCCCAGCCCTTTATTGACGGGAAATTCCTGAACAGTATCCAGAAGCTTATAAAGCCTGCCACATTTGTGAATATCATTCCGATAGTCGAGATTATAAAGTCTGCGCGGTAGCTCATTTTGCTTTTCAGGTCCTGAGCAAGTATCCTGCAATATATCTTAGCGTAAAATCGTAAGCCTTTTCTTTTCATAAGTCATCAGCCTCCGTTCACAGTTATCTGTCTCAGTGATACCTTCCAGAAAAGCTTGCTTACTATCATCATTGCAATGCACCATATAAGCTGAGTTCCCAGAGTGGTGAGCACTGTTTCTGCGGTTGGAGCACCGTCCAGCAGGAGAGTTAGCGGTGCATTGTATATTGACTGGAATGGCAGATAGTTCACTACGGTCCTGAGTGTGTCGGGGAAGAAAGCAAGGGGTATCGTAGCTCCCGAAAGCAGAAGCACTATCACCTGCTTCATGATGTTTATGCCCCATATTGACTCGGTGTAGAGACATATGGTACCTACTATGAAGTCGATACTGTAGTTGATAGATACTGCCATGACAACGGAAAGCACGAAATACAGCAGATTTATCCCCATTGGTATAGCTCCGTGAGTAACTAACGCCACGGCTATGAATGTGGGCAGGAACGTGAGGAAGAACTGAGTCACGAACGAGCCTGAATATGACCAGAACAGATACTTTCGGTATTCCATAGGCTTTAAAAGGTCAAGAACTATCTTTCCCGACTGGATATTTCGTCCTATTTCCCATACGGCGTACATCTCCATGAAGTTGAAGAGCGCAGTCGCCAGAACAAGGTATATGAGCGTATCCGTAAAGGTCATGCCGTTTACCACGTCTGTTCCTGCGGATTCATATATTGCGTCCCAGAGGAAATACACTACTATGAGATACAGCAGATTTCCGATGACCATTACCACGAATGACAGTCGGAACTGCAAGGTCTCCATAATGCCTGCACGGGTGAGGGCGAGGTACTTTTTCAGCTTCATTGTACTCCCTCCTCGTATATCTTCTTGATGACCTCCTCTGTGGATATCTCTTCCAGCTGCATATCCCTTATATTGTAGGAGTGCTGGAGCTTTCCGAGAACGTCTATTACCTTTGCCTTTTCCTCGTCAACGAGGACTGATATCCACTCGTCGTCGGCAGATACGGAAAACTCGGGGAGCTCCTTCTGTATGTGCTTTGCCTGCTCCTGCATATCGCCGTCTATGCGGAGCTTCAATGTACGGTATGAACCGAAGAAGCCCTTGAGGTGCTCGATATCGTTGTCATAGAGCATTTTGCCCTTGTCGATGATGACTATTCTCCTGCAAAGCGCGTCAACGTCGCCCATATCGTGAGTTGTCAGGATAACGGTTGTATTCTTTTCCTTGTTCAGCGCATGGATAAGAGTACGTATCTTTGCTTTCATTGAAACGTCGAGACCGATAGTCGGCTCGTCAAGGAAAACTATCTTAGGATCGTGGAGAAAAGCCGCAAGTATATCGCTGAGAGTACGCTGTCCCAGAGACATCTGACGGACAGGCTTGTGGAGCAGAGGCTCTATATCCACAAGTGAGCGGTAAAGCTTCAATATGCTCTCGTATTTCTCGTCGGGTATCTGATAGATGTCCTTCAGGAGCTTGAATGACTCCACCAGCGGCAGAGCCCACCAGAGCTGGGAGCGCTGACCGAATACGACGCCTATTTCCTGAGCGTTTTTGGTTCGGTTCTGATAAGGGACATTACCGCCCACAAGTATCTCGCCCGATGTGGGTTCGAGAACGCCTGTCATCATCTTGATAGTAGTTGACTTTCCTGCACCGTTAGGTCCGAGATAACCCACGATCTCGCCCTGCTCAATAGTCATGGAAATGTTGTCCACGGCTTTGACGGTCTTGTAGTCTCTTGAAAACAGGTCCTTGAGACTGCCCTTTAGTCCTTCGCGGCGATTGAGCACCTTGAATTCCTTGCTTACGTTTTTGATTTCGATTATAGCTGACATAATATCCCTCTCTTTCTTGTTTAAAAAAGTATTTTTCCAGTATATCATATTAAAAAAAACAAGTCAAGATTAAAATATTACTTTTGTTGTTTTGCTATTTATTATACACATAATGTGGAGAACTATGGAAAGTCATACACTCGGCAACGAGCTTACGGAGTCTATGGTCTTGAACAAAAAAGTATCCGTTTCGGCTGCGGCGCTTTTATTGACTTCCCCTGCAAACTTTGATATAATAAGATGATCACACAAAGGAGCTACAGCAATGGGTTACATTTTAGAACTTCGCAGAACACTCGGCAGCAGACCAATTATCATGGCAGGAGCAGGAGTCATACTTCTCAACGACAAAAACGAGATACTTCTCGGCAGACGTACCGACAACGGTTACTGGGACTATCCCGCAGGCTCTATGGAGCTGGGCGAGAGCTTCGAGGAATGCGCCCGCCGTGAAGTCCTTGAGGAAACGGGACTTGCCTGCGGAAAACTGGAATTTCTTATGGATATGTCGGGGGAGGACTCCTACTACGAATATCCAAACGAGGATAAGGTCTATCTGGCAGGGATATTATACATTTGCCGCGATTTCACGGGAGAGATGAAGGTGCAGGAGGAAGAAGCCTATGAACAGAGATTTTTCCCAGTAGACAAGCTCCCCGAGAACACACCGCCTCTGAAAATAAAGGCGAGGATATTTGAAAAGGTAAGAGAGTACATAAAGGCAAGATAAAGAAGAAAGAATAATAGTAGTATCGCCTTTCGGCGATATTATTTTCAATATGTCCGCAAAGCGGACACCATGATTCTTATTTCTTATTTAGTCTCTATTCTTTATTATTTAAAAAGCCGTAAAGAAGTTTTCGCTTCTTTACGGCTTTTTTGATTTGATATTACTTCTGATATTTAGCCTTATCCATTTCGCGGATAGCTGCACGGCGTATCTTGCCGCTGCCTACGGTCTTTGGCAGCTCCTCTACGAACTCGACTACTCTCGGGTACTTGTAAGGCGCAGTACGCTCCTTTACGTAGTCCTTTATCTCTCTTACCAGCTCCTCTGAGCCTGTCTTATCCTTTGTGAGAACGATAGTAGCCTTTACTACCTGACCTCTTATCTCGTCAGGAACACCTGTTACCGCACATTCAAGCACATATGGGAGCTCCATGAGAACGCTCTCTATCTCGAATGGTCCGATACGGTAGCCCGAGGACTTGATAACGTCGTCAACACGTCCGACGTACCAGAAATAGCCGTCCTCGTCGACCCAAGCAGTATCGCCTGTGTGATAGTAGCCGTCGCGCCATGTCTCGGCGGTGTTTTCCTCGTCGCCGTAGTAGCAGAGTGCAAGTCCGGGAACGCCGTAGCCCTTGGCACTGCTGTCCTTGAGCTTTATGCATATCTCGCCTGTGTCGCCCACTGCGGCAGGAGTACCGTCGGGGAGAAGAACCTGTACATCGTACTGAGGATTGGGCTTGCCCATACTTCCCGGCTTAGGCTCCATGCCCACAACGTTTGCGATAGAAAGGGTAGTTTCGGTCTGTCCGAAGCCCTCCATGAGCTTGATTCCTGTTGCCTTGTAGAACTGGTGGAACACCTCGGGGTTGAGGGCTTCACCTGCGATACAAGCGTATTTCAGTGATGAAAGGTCGTACTTGGAGATGTCCTCCTTGATGAAGAAACGGTACATGGTCGGAGGCGCACAGAATGATGTGATATTGTACTTCTTGAACATAGGAAGTATGCTGTCTGCGTGGAAACGGTCAAAGTCGTACACGAATACAGCGGCTTCGCACATCCACTGACCGTAGAGCTTGCCCCAGAGAGCCTTGCCCCAGCCTGTATCGGATATAGTGAAGTGAAGTCCGTTAGGATCGGCGTTCTGCCAGTAACGGGCTGTTACATAGTGACCGAGGGGGTACTGATAGCTGTGGAGTACAAGCTTAGGATTGCCCGATGTACCCGAGCTGAAGAAGATGAGCATAGGATCGGTTCCGCAGGGAGTCTCGTCAGTGCGCTCGAAATGAGTGCTGTATGCAGAGAGCTCCGCATTGAAATCGTGCCAGCCCTCGCGCTGACCGTTTACGATTATCTTTGTTTTTATTGTATTTGTAACTGCGCAAGCCTTGTCTACTTCCTCTGTGATGCTTCCGTCAGCAGAGCAAACGATAGCAGATACGTTTGCGGAATTGAAGCGGTACTCGAAATCGTGCTCCTTGAGCATATTTGAAGCAGGGATAACAAGAGCTCCGATACGGTGGAGAGCGATGATAGAGAACCAGAACTGATAGTGACGCTTGAGGACCAGCATTACGCGGTCGCCCTTTTTGATACCGAGGGACTTGAAGTAATTTGCGGTCTGGCAGGAATACTTCTTGATGTCCTTGAATGTGAAGCGGCGCTCGTTCTTGTTTACGTCAACGTATATCATAGCTGTCTTGTCGGGACATTTTTCAGCCATTGCGTCAACGATATCATATGCAAAGTTGAATTTATCCTGATTTTCAAAGTGAACTGCGCTGAGTATGCCCTCCTCGTTGGTCTCGCACTGTACGAACTTCTCGGCTACAGGGTGGAGGAGACCAGCCTTGTCAACGTTTGTGAGGTGGTGCTCGGCGATGTGCTCCTTGTATTCAGCCATGCCCGTTGTACCGCGCGGAGGCATAACGAATGCGTATATCTCGCAGTCCTCGCCGCCGAGAGCTACCTCGTCGTGGGGCATTGAGCTGTCGTAGTAGATACAGTCTCCCTCATGGAGAATCTCGGTATGAGAGCCGACTGTCATGCGCAGTGTGCCCTTGATAACGATATCCATTTCCTGACCTGCATGGCTTGCCATGTGGAGAGGCTGAGAGAGAGCTTCCTCGGAAAACGGGATAACAACATGGAAAGGCTCTACGGTCTTGTTCTTGAACTTGGAAGCGAGACGGTTGTAGGCAAAGCCCTTTCTGCGGACGATAGGAACGCCCTCGCCCTTTCTTGTAACAGTATAGCCGCTGAGCTCAGGGCTTGTGCCCTCCATGAGGTCTGTTATCTCGACATTGAAGGTATTTGCGCATTTATAGATGAAAGTAAAGCTGAAGTCCTGCTCGCCTGATTCCAGCTTCTTGTATTCCTCAACGGAATAATCGGTCTTAGCAGCCATTTCCTCAACGGAAATGCCGAGGTCTTCACGCAGGTGCGAGATACGCTCTGCTACCTCTTTGATCCTTACTTCTGCATTCTGTAATTTCGTCATCTCGTTCATAATAAGCTCTCCTTTAAAAATAATCAATACTGGAAAATGAAACGGGCATTTAGAAATATTCCGATGTAAGTACCGCAAAAAACAAAAAACTCGTCTCAAAGAAGTTCTTTGAGACGAGCATCATTAACTGAATACCCGCGGTACCACTCAAATTGTGCCGCTATTGCGTAACACCACTTCAGACTCCAGCAAGTCCTATTCATTAACGCAGAATCACGGAAGCGCTTACTGAAGCTTTCAGCACTTCGGCTCAGAAGGGATACACAGCACTGCTTATCACCGACTCGCACCAACCGTCGGCTCTCTGTAGACATTGGCGATACTTTGCTTGTCTTCCTCATAGCTTATGTTTGGATTATATCACACAAAAATGCATTTGTCAAGGGGTTTTTGAAAAATTGCACTGCAATTTTTCAGTCCTTAGTGCTTAGTGATTAGTTATTAGAAAATAGTGAGTAGTAAGTAGAAATATCCGTCCCGAATTTACTTGCTGAGAATATGAGCGGGATTCCTAAGGGACGTGTTCCTTAGGCGGAGTCCAGAGGCAGAGCCTCTGGCAGGTTTGGGCAGAGCCCAAGAACCGAAGGCGCCTCGCAAGGGGTGAATCGAAAAACAATCCAGTGAATTGTTTTTCGAGAGGGGACGCCTTGCAAGAGAAGGCGTCCCCTGACAGGCGGATATAAACGGTTGACACAATGGCGTTACTGCGATATAATTGTTTCATAGGAGAATAAAATGAAAACATTATCTACTGAAACAAGGCGTGTGATGACTCCGCTGGGAGCAATGGATTACACCCTTGAACGCAAAAAAGTGAAAAATATAAATCTTCGGGTAAAGCACGACGGCTCGGTGTACGTTTCTGCGCCGAAGCGCGTTCCCGTCCGTGAAATAGAGGCTTTTATCATCAGCAGGAGCGAGCATATCCGCAGGGCGGCTGTGTACTTCGCAGAGCGCGACGTGAAAAAAGCTCCCCCCAGCTATACCGACGGCGAGGAACTCATGTACCTCGGCGGCAAGCTTAAATTATCGCTTATACCCGACAGCCGCGAGTATGCGGAGCTTTGCGGAGAGGAGCTCCAAATCCACATCAGGGACACGGGCAATACTCAGCGCGTAAAGAAGCTTGCGGACGGCTGGTACGACAAGCAGTGCAAAGAGGTATTCTTTGAAATAGTCCTTGAAACACACAAGAAATTTGTGAAATACGGCGTTGCAATGCCCCAGATAAAGATACGCTCCATGACCTCCCGCTGGGGGAGCTGTCACTACACAAGGGGCATGATAACGCTGAACAGGCGGCTCATCGAAGCTCCGCGGCACTGCATAGAGCACGTAGTCACACATGAGTTCTGCCATTTTATACACCCCGACCACTCAAAGGACTTCTACGCCCTGCTGGGAGCGGAGTTTCCCCAATGGCGTTCAGCCAAGGCTGAGCTTGAAAAAACAGTTATACTGTGAGGTGATACCATGTACGAGGGCTTTCTGCCTACTACTAAAAAAGAAATGGACGAGCTGGGAATAGAGCAGTTCGACTACATATATATTACAGGCGACGCATACGTAGACCACCCCAGCTTCGGAGCGGCTATCGTTACCCGTCTTATCGAGAGCATGGGCTTCACTGTGGGTATCATATCACAGCCCGACTGGCACAGCGACAGGGACTTCCGCCGCTTCGGTGCGCCTAAGTACGCCTTTCTTGTGACCGCAGGAAATATCGACTCCATGGTAGCTCACTACACTGCGGCTAAGAGAAAGCGCTCCGACGACGCATACACCGCAGGAGGCGTGGCAGGCAAGCGCCCTGACCGCGCAGTTATAGTCTACTGCCAGAAGCTCCGCGAATACTTCGGGGATATCCCCATAGCTATAGGCGGTCTGGAGGCTTCGCTCCGCCGCTTTGCACATTACGACTACTGGGACGACGCAGTGCGCCCCTCTGTTCTCGTTGACAGCGGCGCCGACCTGCTGATGTACGGCATGGGCGAGCACCAGATACAGGAGATGTGCACCCGTCTTGCGGCAGGTGAACGCATACAGGATATGCACGATATACGCGGCACCTGCTATCTCACAGAGCCCGTGAACACGCCACTCGGCGCGGCGCAGTGCCCCTCCTTCGAGCAGGTTCGGGACAGCAAGCCCGAGTACGCAAAGGCGGTAAAGATACAGTACGACTGGCAGGACGAGGTCTATGGAAAGACCATAATCCAGCGCCACGGCAAAATGATGCTGGTGCAGCTGCCACCTGCCTACAGCCTTACCACCGAGGAGCTCGACCACATCTACTCCCTGCCCTACACAAGGGCTATCCACCCCTCCTACGAGGCTCTCGGCGGAGTCCCCGGCATCGAGGAGGTGCGCTTTTCTATCACTCATAACCGCGGCTGCTTCGGCTACTGCAATTTCTGCTCTATCGCACTTCATCAGGGCAGACGTATCACCGTCCGCAGTGTGGAGTCGGTGCTTGCCGAAGCTGAACGCATAACGAAAATGCCCGATTTCAAGGGCTATATCCACGACGTAGGCGGTCCTACGGCGGACTTCCGCCGCCCCTCCTGCGACAAGCAGCTCTCAAAGGGACTGTGCATGGGCAAGAAATGCCTTGCTCCCAAGCCCTGTCCTGCACTGAAGGTAGACCACACGGAGTACCTTGATATGCTGCGGAAGATACGCAGGGTAAAGGGCGTCAAGCGAGTGTTTATCCGCTCGGGCATACGCTACGACTACCTCATCGAGGACAAGGACGACGAGTTCATGAAGGAGCTCATAATGCACCATGTCAGCGGTCAGCTGAAAGTCGCTCCCGAGCACTGCTCCGCGGTAGTTCTCGACAAAATGGGTAAGCCCCACATCGAAGCCTACAAGCGTTTCCAGAAGCGCTTCTACGAGATAACCAAGAGCATGGGCAAGGAGCAGTATCTTGTGCCCTACCTCATGTCCTCACACCCCGGAAGCACCCTCAACGAAGCCATAGACCTTGCCCTCTTCCTGAAAGAGAACAAGATACGTCCCGAGCAGGTGCAGGACTTCTATCCGACGCCGGGCACTATTTCCACGGCAATGTTCTACACGGAGCTTGATCCCTACACAATGGAAAAGGTCTACGTGCCGAAAACTCCCAAGGAAAAGGCTATGCAGCGAGCTCTGCTGCAATACTTCCGCCCACAGAACAAGGAGATAGTCCTTGAAGCTCTCAGAGCCGCAGGACGCCGCGACCTCATCGGTACGTCGCCGAAATGCCTTGTGGCGGACGACAGCCGCGGACAGGGCGGTACTCCCCGAAAAGGCGGTGACAACAAGTCGTGGCAAAATACTTCAAAGACACGGAAAGCTTCGTCAAGGCAGCAGGAGAGAAATACAAACTCAGCACGCAGCAGAAACAATACCTCCGCGAGCTGGCAGAAAAACGGAAAAAAGAACGGGCAGAACGGAAAAAGAAAGCACTGAACCTGCTATGGCTGCTGATAACGGCGGCTGTACTGGTATTTATTGGCTGGCGGTATTTCCGAAAGCCGCCCCACACATTTCCCAATGAGGACAAGCTGGTCATGCACTTCATCGACGTGGGGCAGGGCGACTGCACATTTATCGCCGCAAACGGCGTGACTATGCTGGTGGACTGCGGCGAAAACGAGGTCTCGGAGCGCGTCGTGGACTATCTTCGTGAGCTGGGCGTGGGACGTCTCGACTACATCATCGCAACTCACCCGCACTCCGACCATATGGGCGGTATGTACCGTATCATCGACGTTTTCGACGTCGGCGAAGTCCTTGTGCCCCATATCCCCGACGAGCAGATACCGACTGCGGTTTTCTATGAGCGCTTTCTGGACAGCTGTGCTGCGAAGAAAGTCCCCGTTGAAGAAGCAAAGGTGGGACAGGTGCTTGAGATCGGCAGTGCAAGAGCGGAGATAATAGCTCCCGACGGCGGCTTCTATGAGGACTTGAACAACTACTCCATAGCATTCATGCTCATTCACGGCAATAACAAATGCCTGTTCACAGGCGACGCTGAGGCGGAGTCCGAAGCGGCTATGATAAGCGGCGGCAGGCTCGGCAAGGTCGCGCTCTATAAGGCAGGACACCACGGCAGTTCCCATTCCTCAACGGCGGAGCTTTTAGACATTATCCGTCCGCAGACAGCGGTCATTTCCTGCGGAAACGAGAATCCCTACGGACACCCTGCTGACAGCACCGTGAAAAGGCTGAAAAAATACGCGGATATGGTCTGCCGAACAGACGTAAACGGCACTATAACCGCGGAATCCAACGGCGCGGATATGAAGATAACCTGCGAAAGGGAGAAAAAATGACCATTATCGACAGATTTGAGGGAGAATACGCAGTCCTTGAAACGGACAGCGGCATGAAGAACGTTCTCCGTGATATGCTCCCCGAAGAAGCCCGTGAGGGTGACGTGGTGGAGCTGAAAAACGGCGCTTATACCGTAAACAAAAAAGCGGCGGAGAAACGCCGCAGGGAGCTTCGGGAAAAGCTGAAAAAACTACAAAAGGAGAATTGATATGTCCATACGCAGTAAGATATTCAGAAAAATGTGCGAAGAAAGCGACGCCAAGCGCGACGAGGGACTGACAACTCCCCCTGAGATAGAGCGCTTTGACGATATAAAATACGGCTCTGACGAGAACTGGCAGGTGCTGGATGTGTACCGTCCCAAGGCTCTCAGCGGAAAAATCCCCGTTATCGTCAGCTTTCACGGCGGCGGCTGGGTATACGGCGATAAAAAGGTCTACCAGTTTTACTGCATGGAGCTTGCAAAGCACGGCTTCGCAGTGGTGAACTACTCCTACAGACTTGCTCCCGAATACCGCTTCCCTGCGCCCTTTGAGGACACCAACATGGTCTTTGAATGGGTGATGAAGAACGCCGAGCAGTACGGCTTTGACCTTGATAAACTCTTTGCTGTGGGAGACTCCGCAGGAGCAATGGGTATCGCCCTTTATGCCTGCATTTGCACAGATAAGGAGTACGCAAAGATATACCCATTCACAACTCCAGAGGGCTTGAAGTTCAAGGGACTGGCGCTCAACTGCGGTATCTATCAGACCAATGACGCAGGTATCATCAAGTCCATGAAGGACTTCCTCGAGAAGAAGGACTATCCTGCTATCCTTGATAAGTTCAGCGTTGTCGACCTTGTGAACAAGGATTTTCCGCCCTGCTATATAATGACCTCCAACGAGGACTTCCTCCGCGAGGAGCCAAAGGCGCTCATGGAGAGTCTTGATAAATTAGGCGTGAAGTACAGGTACAAGCTTTACGGTGACGAGGAACACCCTCTGGGACACGTATTCCACTGCGATGTGAAGTCTGAATTTGCAAAGCAGGCTAATGATGACGAATGCGATTTCTTCAGGGAATTGATTAAGAGCTAAGAACTAAAATGCAAGGGCGCACAAGGGGAGCCCCCTCTGGCGGAACGTGGCATAAAATTACCGAGCCCATACTTTCAGGCTCGGTAACCCACTTTTTCTGCTAAGGGAAGCTGACTAATGTGCGCCCATGTTTAATAATACGTTAAACAACAAAAGGGGCTGCCAAGTGGAGCCCCCTCTGGCGGATTCGCAGGTTACTAAATATGAGCCGTAAGTTTACGGCTCGGTAGCCCACTTTTTCCGTTAAGGGGAGCAGCCTAAAGGCAGCCCCTATATTTCATTCTTAGAATACCATTTTAGCTTCGAGGTATGCAACGAGGTCGTCGATAGCAACTCTCTCCTGCTGCATTGTGTCACGGTCACGGACTGTTACACAGTTGTCCTTTTCCAGTGTATCGAAGTCGTATGTGATGCAGAACGGAGTACCTATCTCGTCCTGACGGCGGTATCTCTTACCGATAGTACCTGCCTCGTCGAAGTCTACCATGAACTTCTTGGAGAGCATATCGTATACTTCCTCAGCCTTAGGTGTGAGTTTCTTGACGAGCGGAAGTACAGCACACTTGAAAGGAGCAAGTGCAGGGTGGAAGTGCATAACTGTTCTTGTCTCTCTCTTCTCCTTGCCGTCCTTGTCTGTTGATACCATTTCCTCCTCGTCGTAAGCCTCTGTAACAACTGAGAGGAAGAGTCTCTCTACGCCGAGAGAAGGCTCGATAACGTATGGGATATACTTCTCGTTTGTCTCGGGATCGAAGTATTCAAGTGACTTGCCGCTGGTATTGATGTGCTGTGTGAGGTCGTAGTCTGTTCTGTCAGCAACGCCCCAGAGCTCGCCCCAGCCGAATGGGAAGAGGTACTCGAAGTCTGTTGTAGCCTTTGAATAGAAGCAGAGCTCCTCCTTGTCATGGTCGCGGAGACGGATATTCTCCTCCTTGAGACCGAGTGAAAGCAGGAAGTTCTTGCAGTAGCTTCTCCAGTAGTCGAACCACTCAAGGTCAGTGCCCGGCTTGCAGAAGAACTCAAGCTCCATCTGCTCGAATTCACGTACACGGAAGATGAAGTTACCGGGAGTTATCTCGTTACGGAAGGACTTACCTACCTGAGCAACGCCGAAAGGAACCTTTTTACGTGTGGTTCTCTGGATATTTGCGAAGTTTACGAAGATACCCTGTGCAGTCTCGGGACGGAGATAAAGCTCGGACTTGCTGTCCTCTGTAACGCCCTGGAATGTCTTGAACATAAGGTTGAACTGACGGATATCAGTGAAATTCTGTTTGCCGCAGTTAGGGCAGCAGATGCCTTTTTCCTTGATGTAGTTCATCATCTGCTCGTTGGACCAGCCTGCAACGTTTGTGCCGTCGAAGTCCTCGATGAGGTTGTCTGCACGGTGACGAGTCTTGCACTCCTTACAGTCCATGAGAGGATCTGAGAAGCCGCCGATGTGTCCCGAAGCGACCCATGTCTGTGGGTTCATGAGGATAGCGGAGTCAAGACCTACGTTGTACTTGTTCTCCTGAACGAACTTTTTGAGCCATGCCTTCTTGATGTTGTTTTTGAGCTCAACGCCCAGCGGACCGTAGTCCCATGTATTAGCAAGACCGCCGTAGATCTCGGAGCCCGGATATACGAAGCCCTTTGACTTACAAAGGTCAACTATCTTGTCCATTACTTTTTCATTGTTTTTAAGCATAATAAGCAACCTCGCTTTTATTTTTTAATAGTCACATTATATTGTAACTCAAACGTAAAAAAAAGTCAAGTATTTTGTAATGAGCAGGCACGTTAACGGCGTTTAAGCGAAACTGCACAGGAAATAACGTTGATTTAAACCGAAACGACCTGAAAAGCTTGGCTTTCCCCGCCTGCGGCGGGGAAAGCCAAATAAAAGCGTATACTACCCTAAAATTGAGGAAAAAAGCAGCGAAGTTTACTTCGCTGCTTTTATTTCCGTTATTCAAAGCATACTCTGTTCCTGCCCTCGGATTTAGCGGTATACATAGCATGGTCGGCGGCATGACCATAGCGGTCGTTGACGGTTTTAAAGTGGTCGATATCGAGGATAAGCAGTCCCACAGGGGAATTATCCTTATCGAGGAGCTCTATGGCATTTCGCAGCTCGGTCTCGATACGTCCGTGATTGAATACCGATGTCAGCGTATCTGTAGAAGCAAGCTCCTCAGTCATAGAGGAGCTTTTTTATGCTCAAAATTCAACACTCTGTTGAATGCAACGTTAAAAATACCAAATTGACGGGTTGAAATGCGCCAAAAAATGTGATATAATATCAGTATAACTGATGTTACATCATTACTGATTTTCACGGCGGCGCAAGCAGAAGCTCCGCTGAAAAAATAAACATACAGGAGAACATTAATGAATATTGAGATAGCAAGAATAAATCAGGGAATAGAAAAAGATCCGAAAGACTATGTAAGGGCAGTCAACGAGGACTACCTCTACAAGCTCACACAGATAGCCAACGATATCGCCGAAAACCATACCGAAAAGCCTGTAATACTCCTCTCGGGACCTTCGGGCTCGGGCAAGACCACTACGGCGATGATGATAGAAAAGCTCCTTGACGACATGGGGCACGAAACTCACACCCTTTCCATGGACAACTGGTTCTGTCCGCTGACAGAAGCCGAAAAGGCTCTGGCGGCAGAGGGCAAAATGGATCTGGAGTCGCCTCTCCGCGTGGACAGTCAGCTCCTCAATCAGCAGATAGAGGCTATAAGCGCCTGCCGCGAGATAGAGCTGCCGAAATACGACTTCAAGACCTCTACCCGTACAGGCTCGGGCAGAAAATTCAAGAGAAATAAGGGCGAAATAGTTATTTTCGAGGGCATACACGCCCTGAATCCTGCTGTTATCACCGTTCCCGACAGCATGATAAGCAAGATATACGTCAGCGTCCGCACCAGAATATCGGGCGAGAACATACTTCTTCACCCCTCAAGGGTAAGACTTATGCGCCGCATGATACGCGACAGGAACTTCCGCAAGCGCTCTCTCCGAGAGACCATGAATATGTTCCACAGCGTTGAAGCAGGCGAGAACAAGTACATAATGCCCTACAAGTACCGCTCGGACTACGACGTGGATACATTCATGTCCTACGAGCTTTCGGCATACCGCAACGACCTCCTCGGACAGCTGGGGGAGCTTTCCGACGTTCCCGAGGTAAGGGAGTGCATAGCCGTGCTGGAGCAGCTCACTCCGCTTGACAAGGCGGATATAACTCCCGATTCGCTCATATGCGAATTTATAGGCAACGGACAATTCAAATACTGATGATCGGGACGGATAGTCCCATATAGAATAGGAGACAGAATAATATGGAATATCTCGAAAACCGAGAGCTTTCTTGGATAAAATTCAATAAAAGAGTCCTCGAAGAAGCCGTCGATCCCGATACGCCCCTTCTTGAAAGACTTTCATTTTCCGCAATATATCAGAGCAATCTGGACGAATTTTTCATGGTCCGTGTAGGCTCTATAACAGAAAAAGCTAAGAAAAAAAATACTAAGCCCGACAAATTCTCGGGTATGACTCCCGACCAGCAGCTTGACGCTATTTTCACGGCAGTCCGCAGACTACAGCCCTCCGTTGAGGGTGCTTTCCTCACTACCATGAGCGAGCTGGCAGAATTCGGCTATGAGCACGTTTCCTTTGACAAAATGACAAAGGAAGAGCTTGCACAGCTTGAGCTGTACTTCAAGCGCGAGCTGAAGCCCTTTATCTCGGGCATAGTCATAAATGACGCCCTGCCTTTCCCATTCCTCCAGAACAAGGAGATATACGCAGTAGTACAGCTTGGCTCGAAAAAGGGCATATCCATAGGTCTGATACCTGCCACCATAAACCGCTCCGAGCGCATAATCCCGCTGGAAGAGAACGGCAAGCGCTTTATCCTCGCAGAGGAAGTTATCCTGCACTTTGCCCACCAGATGTTCAAGAATTACAAGGTCATAGACCGCACCCTCATAAGAGTTACCCGAAGCGCCGCTATTACGGCTTCGGGAACAGGTCCCGAGTTCCGCAGACGCATGGAGGAGCTGGTCGATAAGCGCCAGAAGCTCCAGCCTATGCGCCTTGAAATGACGGGAGTTTTCAGCCGCGACGCACTGGATTACCTCTGCAAGAAGCTGAAAATAAAGAACGCCCGTGTATTCACATCGAGGATACCTCTTGACCTGTCGTACCTGTTCACATTGCAGGAATACGACGATAATCCCAAGCTCCACTATACCCTCCGCACTCCGCGGAAGCCTGCGGCTCTCTCGGATACGCGCCCTGTGTTCTCGCAGGTCAAGTCAAGGGATATACTGCTGAGCTACCCCTTTGAGTCCATAAATCAGTCGTTTATCAGGCTCTTGCAGGAGTCCGCAAACGATCCCAAGGTGACCTCAATAAAGATAACTCTCTACCGTCTTGCACGAAACAGCAAGGTCATAGACGCACTGTGCACCGCCGCTGAAAACGGCAAGGACGTACTCGTTATGATAGAGCTCCGCGCCCGATTTGACGAGGAAAACAACATAGAATGGTCAAAGCATTTGCAGGAGGCAGGCGTAAATGTCATTTACGGTCCCAAGGAGTACAAGGCTCACTCAAAGCTCCTGCTCATCACACGCAAGGCACAGGGCGGAAGCTTCGACTACGTGACACAGATAGGCACGGGCAACTATAACGAAAAGACAGCCGCACTCTACACCGACTTGATGCTGCTGACCTCCGACAGGGATATCGCTGCCGACGCTGAGGCAGTATTCGAGGCTCTGCAAAACGGTACATTCGTTGAAAAGACCAACAAGCTCCTTGTGTCGCCCCTTGCTCTCAGACCACAGGTGCTGGCTATGATGGACGAACAGATAGCTATTGCCAAAAGCGGCGGAAATGGCTATATCGCCGCAAAGATAAACTCCCTCAACGACTCCGCCATTATCGCAAAGCTGGTCGAGGCTTCGCAGGCAGGCGTCAAGGTGGAGCTCATAGTCCGCGGACTTTGCTGCCTTATCGCAGGAGTTCAGGACTATACCGAGAATATCACCGTCCGCAGCGTAGTGGGACGTTTCCTTGAGCACAGTCGTATATTCATATTCGGCGAGAACGGTCCCGACCAGAAAATTTACATCGGCTCAGCCGACTATATGAGCAGGAATACCATTCGCAGAGTCGAGGTAGCGGCTCCTGTTGAGGACGAGCGCCTGAAAAAGCGTATCCGCGAGATGTTCAGCGTTATCATGCGCGACAACACCAAGGCAAGGATAATGCTCAGCGACGGCACTTATATCCGCGAGCGCAGAAACTCCGATATACCCTTCAATTCGCAGGAATACTTCTATGAAGAGGCATACAAAGCCCTTGAAAACAAGAGCACCCGTCAGGAACAGCTCCGTAAGAACCGCGAAAAGGGCGCTGAAAAGAAAGCTGCGGCTAAGAAGGCTCCTGCAAAGAGAACAGCGGCAAAAACCACAGCGGCAAAGACCTCGGGAAGAAAAAAGACGGCAAAGCCTGCTCCCGAAAAGGCTGAAACGGCTCCTAAGAAGCGCGGCAGACCGAAAAAGGCGTAATGACCGCATTTTGCGTAAAATTCACAAAAAATCCATATTTTACTTGCAGCATTTGAAAGAAAATACTTGAAAAGATAGGTTTTTTGTGTTATAATAATCTTTGTCCTTGAATTAGCGGACATGATTAAGCTGTCTGAGGTTTTGATAAATGATTGGATACTATAACTATACGGTTATTCTTACATATATGAGCCTCGTCTCCTCCGTTATCGGTATGCTCTTCGCAGTCGGCTACGGCGGCACGAGACCTCACCCCGAATACGCCATAATATGCCTTATGGTGTCGGGACTGTGTGATATGTTCGACGGTAAGGTCGCCCGTACAAAAAAAGACCGTACCGAAAGCGAAAAGAAATTCGGAATACAGATAGATTCCCTTTGCGACGCTATCTGCTTCGGAGTTCTTCCTGCGGTCATAGGCTACTCCGTAGGCATGAAGGACTGGTGCGACCTGCCTATCCTCGTGCTCTTTCCGCTGTGCGCCGTCATAAGACTTGCGTACTTCAATGTAGCCGAGGAGGAGCGTCAGAAAAAGACCTCCGAGAACCGCAAGGTCTATGAAGGTCTGCCCGTTACCAGCGTTGCGCTGATAATACCGCTGCTTTACAGCTTCCATAAGGATATCGGCGGCGACTGGTTCCCCGAGATATACGGCGGAGCTCTGCTGCTCATCGCGCTGGCTTTCATAACACGCTTCAAGGTGAAAAAGCCAAGCATGAAGACCATGCTGTGCTTCATCGGAGTAGGCGTTATCGAGCTCATATGGATGCTCTACAAGACAAAAACAAGGTAAAAACACAGGCTGCCGCGCACTGCGGCAGCCTTTTTCGCAAAAAAGGACTTTACAACAGTTAAAATTTAATGTATAATACATATAATCAAGTCAACAGCAGATGACCTGCTGTAAGAAAGGACAGCATATATGAAAAAGCAGTTTTTCTGCATATGCGCTGCGGCGGTGCTGACCGTCTGCGGAGCTTCCTGCGGCAGCCGACCTGCTCCCAAGGACGGGATAAAGGTTTCCGTTGAGACCGTGAACAATGTCCCGCTGAAAGACGTCAAAGCCAATACCATTGGCAAATGGGAGACCGCAAGAGAATACCTCAGCGGCAGAGAGCGCGACAAGACCGATATGACCTATAACTGCTATGACCTTGCTGCCGACGGCAGCGGCGTCTGGTGGAATGCCGACGGCAATAAACAGCAGGTAAGCTGGGAGGTCACCTCCGACGGCGGCGTAAGGATACTTTACGAGGAAATGGGCGAGTTCACCGAATATTACGACTTTATGGGCTGCGACCTTGTTACAAAGAAGCAGACCGACGAGGGAACTCTCGATATTTACCTTGCAAAGGTGAATAAATTCTCCGGTAAAGGAGCTGAAACATGAGAAAGATAATAGCTTTTACTCTTTCAGCCATAGCTCTTCTCTGCTGCCTTGCAGGCTGCGGTGCAAAGCGCGATCCCAAGTATTACGGCAAATGGGAGGCGGACTACATGACCATTGACGGCAAGAAGTATGAGGAGATCATGCTCCCTGTAGGTGCGCTTTTCCGCTTTGAGCTGACAGACAGCGGAAAGGTGACATGGAGCTCCGCGGTAAACAATGCCATTATCCAGAATGCCAATGAGGACAAGGACATGATATGGAAAGGCATCGACGATAACAGGATAGAAATAAGAGTCACCGACCTAAACGGCAAAGAGGAAACTCAGACTATGGAGCTTGCATACGTTGACGAAGCTCTTGTCATTGATATGGACAGCACTCAGGTGCACCTCGTCAAGGTGGACGAATTCAGTGAGATAGATCCTTACCTGATAAACAGCGCCGCAAGCGCGATACAGAACTTCGGCATCACACAGTAAAAAGGAGATATTATGAAAAAGATAATTTGTTTTTGCTTATCAGCCTTCCTGCTTACAGGTACCTTCTGCGGCTGTTCCGACAAAAAGCCCAAAACCTCAGCTGATGACAGCTCCGCAGAAATAGTAACGGTACAGCCCGATACAAATAACGAGCCCGTAGACAACGAGGGAAAGCCGTTCATCGGCAAATGGGAGTCCTACAAGGCTCTGGTAATGGACGTTGAATACGAGACCGAGTACGCAGGCTATCCCCTCAGCGCAGTTGCAAAATTAGAGGTGAACGAGGACAAGACCGCAACTATGATAGTTGCTCTCAACCCCCACGGCAAGGAGAATACCTTTAATTTCTCATGGAATATCACCAATATCGACGGCGAGGACGTGCTTCATCTGGCAAGCCCCACGGATTTTTACGACTGCACCATAAAACAGGGACAGATGCTCATGAGATACGGCGATTACGACGACGGAACTATCATCTATCTCATGAAAACAAGTAAATTCACCGAAATAGAGCGTCCTACAGAGCCCGGACTTGACAAGGCGGATTTCAGCGGCTTCATGGGCAGATGGGAAGCCGAGGAAGTGAACTCAGACGGTACCGTCTATACCGATAAGCTGGGCGAATACCCGATAAATGCGGCATTCAGGCTCGAGGTTTTCGAGGACAATAATGCGGCAATGTCCATAATCGGCGAGAATTCGTCCTATGAATGGGAGCCCGACAAAAAAGACCAGCTCTATATGTGGCGTGATTACGAGGGCTTCACCATGAAGCTCAACGACGGAAAGCTCTGCCTTGACAATGAAAACGGACTTAAAATAAAGCTCAAGAAAGTCGACAAATTCTCGGAATATGACTTCAATGTAACTCCCGAGGATATCCCCGAGGAGGACATTATCCTCAATCCCGAGGAAGAGCCGACCACATGATAAAGCATTTTCGGCTCTGATATGCGCCGAATTTCAGACATATTCCCTTTAATTACAGAATGAACGTAAACGAACTTACTGCACTTCTCATTATCGGGCTTATAATAGCCTTTTGCATATGGCTTTACAGGAGGCTCCGCAAGCCCGATATCACCAAATTATATAACGCAAAGACCGTACTCACAGACCGTGAGTACGAGTTTTATAAGAAGCTGAAGCCCCTCGCCGACGAGTACGGGCTGAATATCTTCACAAAGGTGCGGCTTGCCGACCTTATCGAACCAAAGCCAAAAGCCGAGAACCCATTCTGGATGGAGTGCTTCAACAAGATAAAGGCTAAGCATATCGACTTTGCACTTGCCGACGAGGACACCTCCATAGTTGCGCTTATCGAGCTGGACGACAGCTCCCACGCACGTCCCGACCGCGTGGAGCGCGATGACTTCGTAAATGCGGTGCTGGCAAATACGGGATATACCCTGCTCCGCACATACGGTGAGCTGGACGTTATCGAGGAATACCTTCGGTAATTTAGAACTAAGCGCTAAGAACTAAGATTGTAGGGGCTGATGCCTACATCAGCCCGATAAAATCAATCATAGATCACGGAGCGATGTGGGTGACTCCCTGTAGTACAGGGAGATGTCCGCAGGACAGAGGGTACGGGTGCCTGTTAGGCATCGCCCCCTACAATTCGTTTTTTCGATGTTTTGCGCGGGCGCACATTGTGCGCCCCTACAGCTAAAGGCTAACGACTAAAAAAGGTGCGGAAAGGGGAGCAGCCTAATCCGCACCTTTTTTTATTTCATCTTTACCGTATAGACCTTGTCTATCCTGTGGTATGAATGTTGATAGCTGCCTGCAAAGAAACCGACTCCGTTATCGTCGGTTATCTCATAGCCGTTTATCTCCTGCACGTCCTGACTTGTTTCGTAAAATGTCACGCCGTCGGGAGCTGGGCTTATATCGCTGTATGTACCGTCCTCAACTATGGGATAGGTTATGCCGAGCTCGGGTATCATGCAGTAAACAGGCATTCTGAACTCATTGCCCCTGTTGCCGATGAACAGCATACCGTTATACACAGCCATATCATTGCCCATATCCGATATGTCCATAACGCAGTGCTCCATTTTTTCAAGGTTGTAGATGTGGAGCTTCACGTTATTGTACAGCAGGGCTATCTTCTCGTCGGCATAGACGATACGTCCTGTAGTAAGAGCCGTACCGATACGGTAATAGTCGTTGACCAATTCATATTTGCGCTTGCCCTCGGGCTTTACGAGATAGGAATATACTCCATTGAAACGGTCACTTGCCACTATTTTTCCCTCTGGAGCTTCTGTACCGTTCTCTTTCACGAACTCGCCCTTTTCGCTGTCGTAAATATATATTACAGTATCCTCATGGCTGACGTTATGATACTCCTGAAGCAATATATTCCCCGAATAATCCTCGTTGAGCCATATGCCCACATCTATGCCCCTGTCCTCGTAAATCACGGTCTCCTTGCCTGTTTCAAGGTCGAACCGCTTGACCTGCTTCAGGTTATCGTTTTCCTCTTTGCGGAAATATGTATAGAACATAGCTCCGTCGCAGAAATAGCTCATGCTTTCGCAGTATTCATCGGGAGTTTCCGCTGACCAGCTGTATATCTCCTCGGGCTTGCCCCCTGCCATATCATAGCTGTAGAGCTCCCAGTCGTATATGTTGAAATTATCATGCAAGACGTAGATATAGCATTTTCCGTTCCATATACAGCATTTATAGGGGACGCCCTTTATTGGCTTATTTATGAAATTCTGCCACCTGAATACAGGTTGACCGTTGTGCTGCTCTTTGTTGTTGTAGTAGTCCTCGGCGAACTCCTCCTTGTTGCAGACAGGGACTTTCTCCCCGAAGTCAAAGCCGCTGATATCAACGGAGCTTACCTCAACAGGAGGCTCCTTGTCCACCATGTTCACGGAAAGGGTGATGTCCTTGAAATCGGACTCGGCAAACTCCCTGAACACGGGCTTTTCCGTCACCTCGGGAGCTTCGCTGTTCTCCTCGCGGTAGTCGCCCCCTGTCTCGCTCTCTTTGGGGACGGGCTGGGGCTTTTTCTTGTCCTCGCAGCCCACATTTGCCGATACTGCGGCAATTACAAGAACCGCCGCAAATGCTCTCAGCTTCCTTTTATCCATTCATTTCATCTCCGTTCACCCAGTATATATTTTCCTCGTAATCATAATTCGTATAGATTATGTTATTGGTCTCGGGATCTCGTTTCTCTTCTTTGCTTACAGCGATCTGCTGCTGAAAACCGAAGCTTCCGTCGCCTCTGTACGCATTGACATAGTTTCCGTAGTCATCGTCCAGTCTTTGGGGAAACTTGATAAGCGTGAATGTCAGTCCCATTTCGGGCATAATATAGTAAAGATTACTATCGGTATTGCTGGCATAGACGAAGAGTCCGCCCTCGAAATACTGGCACATAGGCGCTAAGCCCGAACAATCCAACACATAATGCTCCATTTTTGCCATATCAAAGATGTGGACGATATTCTTGTTACTGAGCTTGACCACCAGCCTGTCGTGGTCTGCATAGAGGATATCCAAGCCCGTGATACCCGTACCTACGCGGTATTCGTCGGTAACAACGTCTAATTTGCGCTTGCCCTCGGGCTTTTCCGTATGGGCAGCAAGCTTGCCGTATACACGCGGTAAGTTTTCATACTCTATCCCCGAGTCTATCTCCTCAGGCGTGTATGTTCTTCTTGATAT
Source organism: Ruminococcus flavefaciens MA2007 (assembly GCF_000621845.1). Lineage (GTDB taxonomy): Bacteria > Bacillota > Clostridia > Oscillospirales > Ruminococcaceae > Ruminococcus > Ruminococcus flavefaciens_E. Next base: position 80,526 of record NZ_JHXF01000001.1, read on the forward strand.
CTCTTTCCATTCGTCCTTATCGGGGAAATATTCGCTTATAACCACTTCTTCCCCATTAATAAGATATGCTTCATTTTCGGAATATCGACGGAATACTTCGCCCTCTTTTGCCTCATAATCAACAGGAACTTCCTTTAAATCTTCTTTCGTACTCATAAAAACTAATTTATCCGAGGAATCCCCCATAAGAGAATGGGAATAGCCTTCAAGATAATGCATTGGTACCAGCTTGTCGCCGTCAAGGTACATGAGTCCCTTATCCCTTACGGCAATGTACACCTTGCCGTTTGGCACAGCGATAGTATCAATGGCAAAGCTTTCCTCGGGATCGGAATGACGGTATATCTCCGTGGCTTTGCCTGTGAGACCGTCAACGCGGAAGATGGATACCTCATGGTCTCCCCCTGAGCAGTAGGTGTCATAGCCTACAGCGGCGTATATGTCGTTTCCGCACTGACGCCAGAATTGAATAGCGCCCTTTGCGGGCACCTTACAGATATTCTCCCATTCCGTCCTGACACTCTCCATATATTCCCTGTATTCATCATCTATATCAGAATCGTCGATGTCGCTGAAATCGGGCTTATAGATGTCGCGGTACTCGCCCTGCTTGCATGGCGAGATACGCTCGCCGAAGTCAATATCTGTGATATTAAGGCTGTGGAGCTTGAACGGCGGCTCCTTGTCGGTCTTGGTGAGGTTTACGTTGATAGTCTTGAAGTCCTCGGCTTGGTATTCGCGGAACTCCGCCTGCTGCTGAACTACGGGCTCGTCCACCGAGCCGTCTGCTTCGGATATAGTTGTATCAGCCTCAACAGGCTTGCTGTCGGACTTTGAGTCCTTTTCCTCGCTGCAGGAAAAACAGCCTGCCATAAGTGTAAGAGCTGCTAATATACTGATGAATTTTTTCATAATACTGCCCCTTTCGGATAGTTATTCTATAATAAGTGATTTCTGAAGGCAAAAAAGACGAAGTTTTTTGTTGTTAAAATAAAAAAATATATCACTGGGTACGTTTTTATATTAATGTATTTTCGTATATATGTCAAGAAGGATTTTGTAGGGGCGCTTTCCAAGCGCCCGTTCCTGAGCTAATGACTCGGGCGGATAATATCCGCCCCTACAGGCTAACGGCTCGGGCGCACAATGTGCGCCCATATATGGCTATTTTTTCCGTAAACTTGATATTTTTTTTAAGATGTGTTATAATGTGTTTTGGCAAACGTTTAACAATGTCTATAGGAGATGAAATATGAGTACTGAAACTTTAATGAAATACGACTTCCCAGCTGAGAGCTTCAGCGAAGCTCTCCCTATAGGTAACGGACGAATCGGAGCTATGATATATGGCACTCCTGCTAAGGAGTCTATAGTCCTCAACGAGGACTCCATATGGTCAGGCGGTCTGCGCCACAGGATAAATCCCGAGGCAAAGGACGGCTTCATGGAGGCAAGAGCGCTCCTTATGGAGGGCAAGCCCCACGAAGCTGAGGAGGTCGCTCTCAGTAAAATGCAGGGCGTAACTCCCAATATGAGGCGCTATATGCCCCTCGGCGAGCTCCACATCGACCTTGAGCTGGGCGGTAAGGCTCTTAGCTACTCACGAAGCCTCGATATCGGCAGCGCCGTTGCGGACGCTTCATTTACTGCGGCTGATATCGTCTATACCAAGGAATATTTCGTATCAGCACCCGATGAAGTCATGGTAGTGCGTATCTCGGCTTCACAGCCTCAGTCGGTGTCCCTTTCATGCTATATGGACAGCCGCGAGGATAACTTCGACGACAACCGCCCCTGCGGCAGCAATATGATACTCTTTAACGGCGGCACCAACAGCCGCGGAGGTATCCTCTATGCAGCCTGTCTCGGCGCAAATGCTAAAAACGGCGAGGTCAGAACGTCAGGCAGTAAGCTCTGCGTGAAAAATGCAGACGAGGTACTGATAGTCCTCTCTGTACGCACAAGCTTCTATAGCCAGATGTTCGAGGAATCCGCTCAGCTTGACGCGGAAATGGCTATGCAGTGCGACTTCGACGAGCTCTACTACCGACACGTAAACGACTACAGGGAGCTTTTTGACCGCGTGGAGCTCTCTCTCAACGACAACAGCGACAACGAGGAGATAGCCTTCCTCAATACAAACGAGCGTATCGACCGTCTCAAAGGCAACGAGCTGGACAATCTGGACTGCCGCCGCCTTATCAACGATAACAAGCTTTTCGAGCTTTATTTCAACTTCGGAAGATACCTCCTCATATCATGCAGCCGTGCAGGCACTCAGCCTGCAAATCTACAGGGACTGTGGAACGAAATGACAGCTCCCCCAAACGGCAGCCGCTATACTCTCAATCTCAATACCGAGATGAACTACTGGCTTGCTGAGAGCTGCAACCTTTCGGAATGCCATATGCCGCTGTTTGACCTGCTGGAGCGCGTCTGCGGCAACGGCAGAGTCACCGCAAAGGAAATGTACGGCATAAACAAGGGCTTTGTATGCCATAATTCTACGGATATATGGGGAGATACAGCTCCTCAGGACGAGCTTGCCACATCAAGCATATGGCCTATGGGCGGCGCTTGGCTGGCTATCCACATATTCGAGCACTATGAATATACTCTCGACAGGGACTTCCTTGAAGAGAAATACCATATATTAAAGGAAGCGGCGGAGTTCTTCACGGAATACCTCACAGCCGACGAAAAGGGCAGACTGCTGACAGGTCCGTCGGTGTCTCCCGAAAACACCTATATCGACAAAAACGGCACTTCGGCAAGCATATGCATGAGCCCTGCAATGGATTCGCAGATACTCACCGTGCTCTTTGCCGACACCATAAAGGCTGCAAATATCCTCGGAAAAGACGAGGCATTTGCCGCAAAATTAGCGGATATGCTTAGAAAGCTGCCTATGCCGAGCATCGGCAGATACGGTCAGATAATGGAATGGCTGGAGGACTACGACGAGACCGATATAGGCCACAGACATATATCCCAGCTCTTCGCCCTGTATCCAGCAGACCTTATAAATCCCTATAAAACGCCTAAGTTTGCCGACGCGGCAAGAGCTACTCTTGTACGCCGACTTATCAACGGCGGCAGCCACATGGGCTACAGCTGCGCATGGGTGACCAATATGTGGGCGAGACTTTACGACGGCACTATGGTCTCGGAAAACCTCAAACGCATGATATCACATTACTGCAACCCGAATCTCACCGACTCCAAGCCGCCTTTACAGTTAGAGGGCAACTTCGGAGCTACAGCCGCTATAGCAGAGGCTCTTATGCAGAGCTGCGGCGGCGAGATAAATCTGCTGCCTGCACTTCCCGAGGAATGGACTAACGGTCACGTCAAGGGACTCCGTGCAAAGGGCGGCTTCACAGTTGACATATACTGGGCTGAAAGCAGGCTCTGCTATGCCGATATCACATCTGACTTCGGCGGAGAGCTGCGCCTGAGAGCTAACACCGCTGTAAGCGTATCCTGCGGCGGAGAAGCAGTTGACTATGTTATAGAGGACGGCGTTGTCATCATCGCTGCCGAAGAGGGTAAGACATATAATATCAAAGCCTGATAAAACAGGAGGAATAAATGGATATTCGCAAGATAATAGCTCTCGCCTGTGCTGTGGGAGCTGCCGCTTCGGCTTTTGCAGCCTGCGACAAGAAAAACAAAATGACGGCTTCTGTGCCTATAGTGGAGGAAACTACCGCTAAAAAGACCGCAGAGCCAACTACTGCCGTACCTGTTGAGACCTTTCCCGACTATCCCGTGACCTATCCCGAGATAGAAAAGAAAGCCTCGGGCAATCTTTACGAGGCTGAAAAGGCTGAACTGAAAGGCGGCGCCAAGGCTGCCACAGACCTGCCCGAATTCAGCGGCGACGGCTATGTTACAGGCTTCGGCAGCGAGGGCAAGGCTTCGGTGGTATTCGAGATAGACGTACCCAGCAATCAGCACTACGACCTTTCCTTCAATATCTCAACGGACAAGGCTGTTACCTGCCGCTTGAAGCTGGGCGACGAGCAGCTCACCGAGTTCAGGACTACCGACAACGGAAAGTTCACCTATATCACCATTTACGGCGTTTTCCTCACAAAGGGCAAGCAAAAGCTTGAAATTACTCCCGAAAACGGCGATATGTGCCTTGATTATCTCAAAATTGAGAACAATACCTCCCTCAGCGATATAAGCTACGACGCAAAGGGCGAGCTTGTAAACAAAAAGGCAGGGGAATCCGCAAAGGAGCTCATGTCATTCCTCTCCGAGAACTACGGAAAATATATGATAACAGGTCAGTATGCCTACGGCGGCGACAACTCTGAGCTTGACCTTGTTTACCGAACCACAGGCAAATACCCTGTTATACGCTTCTCGAATTTTGAAGTCCCCGACAACAGCTACGACGCAAGCTTCAAGGAAGTGGACGCGGCTGCGGAATGGTACCTGAACGGCGGTATTTCCTGCGTGAGCTGGTACTGGAAGTCGCCCTCGGAGAAAAAGAGCGCCGTCCGCACAGAGGACACTGATTTCGATATTTCCAAAGCTGTCACCGACAAGGAAATTGCCGAGCTTACGGAGGAAGAGCTCCGCGAGCTCTACAGCAAGGGCGATATTTCCAAGGAATGCTACGGACTTTTACTTGATATAGACAATATGGCAGGTCAGCTCATATCGCTGAAAAACAGAGGAGTTCCCGTGCTGTGGAGACCTCTCCCCGAGGGCTGCGGCGACTGGTACTGGTGGGGCGCAAAGGGCTCTGAGGGCTATAAATGGCTCTGGAAGCTCATTTACGACCGCTTTACCAAGTATTTCGAGCTGGACAACCTCATCTGGATATGGAACGGTCAGAGCAACAGCGCTATGGTTGACAAGCGTACATTCGATATAGCCTCAGTTGACCTTTACTTCAACGGCGAAAAGGACTACGGCAGCCGATTCTATGAGGAATTTGCCGCTGTTCAGAAGTTCACGGGCACGGATAAGCTCATCGCTATCAGCGAATGCGGAAGCGTTCCCGATATGGACACGGCTTTCCGCGACAACGCAGTATGGTCATTCTTCGGCGTTTGGTACGGCAAGTACGTTCAGAACGAAAAGGGCGAATACAACGAGGAATTCACCAGCAAGGACGCTCTTATAAGAGCATACAACTCCGACGGCGCCATGACTCTTGACGAGTATCAGAAAATGCGCGGCATCGAGCCAAAGGAAAAGGAAAAAGAAGCGGAGACATCATCGGCTCCGACGACAACCGCAAAATAACGAAAAGAGGTGCGGCATGAACGACGAATTTTCACCACTGCGGCATAATTCTCCGCCGCAGGACGAACTGACCGTGAAAATGCTACATGAGGTGTCCCGCAACGACCACTCCGCCACGAGCTTCAAGATGTGGGATACGCTGGTGCTTATGCCGTTTTCACGGAATGAGGACATCTTCCTCTTCATGGAGGAAGACTTCGCAATGTTCAGCACGGGCAGCAAGACCTTTTCCGAGCTGAGAATAGAGGCGCAGAAGGCTGCCGAGAAGAAATACGCCCTCAAAAGCAACGTCACCCTTGAAAAGATATACGACATATTCATGAAGATAAGCGGACTTCCCCCGACGGCAAGGGAAAAGCTGATGACAAGGGAATGCGACCTTGTTGAGCATTTCGCCTTTCCGCGTAAAATGGGAAAGCTTCTCTTCGATAAAGCCAAGGACTGCCGCCATAAGGTCATAATCGTCTCGGACTCTTACTATCCGAGAGATGTGGTGGTCAAGGTGCTCTGCAACTGCGGATACGGCTCATATGACGCCATAGTTATCCCTGCCGAGCAGAATATCCCCGATTCCGCAGGAAGCGCCTATCTCGACGCCGTTATCAAGAAATCGGGCACAAGCGCAGGGAATATCCTCCATATCGGCGGAAACTTCGCCAATGACGTTGAAGCGCCCATTGTAAAGGGTATGCGCTCGCTTATGCTTCAGCCCGTGCTCCAGCTCATGGTAAAGTCGGGCAGGCTCCGCGGCTACGTTGAGGAAGAACACCTCTACGATATCGACGAGGATAAGTTCATGGCGCTGAGATGTGCATTTGCCCTTTATGCCGCCTACGGCTTCGATATACCGCAGACAAAAGCGCCAAAGAGCGACTTCTGCGGCGATGACCACATGATAGGCTTCATAGTGCTGGGACCTCTGGGCTTCATTGAGGACTTTGAGCCCGAAAACGACCAGCAGAAGGCTCTCATCGAGGGCATGAAGAACAATAAGGGCATTATGGACGGAAAAAGGGATTTCGAGGAGATGCTGGACTTCCACTTCGGCGACTTTCTCGGGAAATACGGCGGCGAAGGCTGTCAGCTGCCGCTAAAATTCCTCGAATTGCACAGCTATATCGGCGATAGGAATAAAATAATACCCTATCTTTCCGATAATGTGAAGAAAAAGTGGAGTAAAGCCGCCAGCGAGCCTAAGCTTGCTCCCGTTCATACAGAAACAGTCAAAAAGAACGCTTTGCAGAAGCTTGCCGACAAGCTTTTCCCCGAGGGTACAAGAGTAAGAGAAATGTCGGAGGGCGTCCTTCACAGAAAAAAGCGGAAATAACCGCTTTATTCATAGATTTTCAGTTTTATGCGACAGCAGCTTTCGACGGCGATTTATTACACTTATAATTTGCGGCATTTCCCGAATAAATAACGCAGAAAGTCCTATAATTAGCCGTTGCTGCTCCTTTTGCGATGTGATATCATTGATATTGCGGTCATGAGACTGCCATGCAAAAGGAGGTATAAAATATGAATAACAAGATCAAGGTACTTATCGGCGACGACTCTGCCGAAACAGGCGTGAGCACAGCCAATAAGCTCCGCGAAAAGGGTATGTATGCCTATACAAGGCGCAAGGACTGCGGCGTTATACTGGAATCCATAAAAAAGGATCCCCCCGACGCGGCTGTGCTGGATATATCGTCACAGAACGGCGATATCATATCCCTTATGAAAACTGTACGTGAAATGGGCGTAAAGCCGCCTGTTTTCATCGTCACCTCTGCCTATGACAACGAGTTTATCGAAAAACAGGTCATCGAGAACGGTGCTTCAAAGTTCCTGCTCCGTCCTTGCAGTGCAGACGACCTGTGCGCCGCTATAAACTCCGCACTCGGCGACAGAGCAAGCAGCTTCAGCGACGATATGGAGGTAGTAGTCACCGATATGATACACCAGCTGGGCGTTCCTGCCCATATAAAGGGGTATCACTATCTTAGAACAGCTATACTCTACTCTATAGAGGACAAAACTCTGCTGGACAGCGTTACAAAGCTGCTTTATCCCACTGTGGCAGGTATCTACGATACTACGTCCTCACGCGTTGAACGCGCTATCCGTCACGCTATCGAGATAGCATGGGACAGGGGCAACGTGGATACTCTCAATTCCTTTTTCGGCTACACAGTAGATACGGGAAAAGGAAAACCCACAAATTCGGAATTTATCGCACTTATCACAGATAAGCTGAGACTGCGCTATAAATCAGCGCTGAGAACCCACTGATGCTGTATAAGCCGTGATGATCCCGAATATCATATTATAGTAAAAAAAGCCTCACCCCGACCTACAGCGGAGAAGAGACTCGACATAACAAAAAATAAAAAAGGAGATTTATCATGGCTTTCAAAAAAATCGAGATCAATGAGCTTTCATTCAATCCCTTTGAGAAGATCGGCAAGCAGTGGATGCTTCTCACAGGCGGAAACAAGGATAATTTCAATACCATGACCGCTTCGTGGGGACAGCTTGGCGTTCTCTGGAACAAGAACGTACTTACCTGCTATGTAAGACCTACACGCTATACATACGGATATATCGAGGATAACAAGTGCTATACGGTTTCATTCCTCGGCGAGGAATACAGAAAAGCCCTTTCCTTCTGCGGCTCACATTCGGGCAGAGACTGCGACAAGGCAAAGGAAACAGGTCTTACTCCTGCTGAGATAGACGGCTGTGTGACATTTGCAGAGTCAGAGCTGGTACTTGTATGCCGTAAGCTCTACAGCTACGACTTACAGGAGAGCGGCTTCATCACAGACGACGGTATCCCTGAGAAGTTCTTCAACGGCGACGCTTACCACCGCGCATATATCTCAGAGATAGTCGGCGTATATGTAAAGGAATAAAAACACTGTTTTAAAGGAGAGGTCGAATGAAAAGCAACGATATTTTCAAAAGCATCGCAAGACAAAACGGAGTCAGCGAGGAAGAAGTAAAGCGCGAGATAGAGAAGTCCATTGCAGAAGCCTGCAAGGATCCCAATGCGCCTATAAATAAGATAGGCAAGGGCAAGGTGCCTACTCCCGAGGAGGTCATGGAGCACGTTCTCCGCGAGGTTGCTAAATCTAAGATGAGTTAAGAAAAATGCGTGATAAACTTTGTTTATCACGCATTTTTAGTGATTAGTTGTTAGTCATGTAGGGGCGAGTTCCGCTCGCCCGTAAATCAATAAAAACTTTAATAAACCATTGTAAGGGCGACCTTACATAACTAATCACTATGCACTAATCACTAATAACTGATAAAAAAACGTCCCCTTGCAGACCGTGAGTTGTCCGCAAGGGGTTTTGATTCTTATATTAAAGAGACCGATTACTCAGCAGAGTTGAGCTTCTTAGCGAGCTGTGACTTCTTTCTTGCAGCCTTATTCTTGTGCATAAGACCCTTTGCGCAAGCCTGGTCAACTCTCTTGATAGCAACCTTGATAGCCTCTGCCTTATCAGCAGAACCTGTTGCTACAGCAGCGTCAGCCTTCTTGAGGATAGTCTTGAGATTAGACTTTCTTGCCTTGTTAGCAGCAGCCTTTGTTGCATTAACCTTTACTCTCTTCTTAGCAGACTTAATGTTTGGCATTTTGTTACACCTCCTTGGATAATGCAGACTGTATATTCGTCCGCATCTTACAGATAATAGGAGCAAACACGGGTTCGTTCACTCCCGACAGCTGCAACGCACAGCTGCCATACTGAGACAAATATAATTATAGCATTTTTCCACATTGTTTTCAATAGTTAAAAGTGAAATTATCCTTAGAAATATTTTCCACAATTAAAGCAATATGCACAATATGGAGGAATATATGGAAATACGCACAGATCTGGCGCTTGAAAGCTTCTCAGCTGACAGCCTTCCCGAAAACGTTCACATCTCCACTCGTGGGAGAGCCTTCGACATTACGGAGATCATCATCGACGACGACAGCTGCCTTGACGCTATCGGCAAGGGCAGGGGACGCTACATCACCCTTGAGGGCAGCAGTTTGAGCCGATTTTCCGACGATTATCAGCTCATGGCTCAGGAGCTTTCGCAGGAGCTCGCCGCACTTCTGCCCGAGGGGGAGGTCCTTGTGGTAGGACTTGGCAACAACGATATAACTCCCGACGCCATAGGTCCCCAGACTGCCGCAAAGGTGCTTGCTACGCGGCATTTGCGCGGCGAGCTCGACAGCGGCGAGGAGCACTTTCTCACGTCACTGCGACCTGTCAGCGCCTTTGCAGGAGGAGTCATGGGACAGACGGGTATCGAGACTGCGGAGATAGTCCGTGCAATATCGGCGGAGCTCCGCCCTGCCGCCATAATCGCCATTGACGCCCTCGCCTGCACGGATATTAGCCGTCTCGGCACGACGATACAGCTCACGGACACGGGAATTTCCCCGGGGAGCGGCGTTTCCAACCGTCGGCAGGAGCTCTCGGAGAAGCTTTTCCACATTCCCGTTATAGCTGTGGGAGTCCCCACAGTTGTGGATATGCATACCATAGTGAGAAGCCTCACGGGAAAAAGCATAAACGGGGAGCTGCCCAACATGATGGTAACTCCCCGTGATATAGACCGACTGACCGAAAGAGCCTCTCAGCTCCTTGCATTCGGGATAAATCTCGCATTGCAGCCGACTCTCAGCTTTGAGGACGTAAGAGGGCTGTTTTAATTCATAATGCATAATGCATAATTCATAATTATTATGCATGGAATAATCAAAATATTCGGGGCGATGTGGTCATCGCCCCCTACAATACGGTTAATCATATTTATTACGTTAGGCGCGGACTGCCAAAGGCAGCCCCTACATTCCGCATATAATATACAATGTGCCGTAAGCGATGTACAGGTAACGGTTTTAATCATTGTGAGCGAGCTTGCAAGCGGCAACGGGGCAAGGGTGCAGCGTCACGCTGCTCACCACATGAATTCAACATCGGGAGCTTTTACCATGTTTATCTCGGGCTCGGGCTCTGTTTGGAGCTTGTCCTCTTTTTCGATAGCCTTTGCCAGCTCCTCAATTTCAACAATTTCGTGGAAATAGTCATTTACAGGCTGCAATGCCTTGAACACCTCGGCGGTGTGCTCGGCTATTTTTCGGGAAAAAAGCTCCGCTGGCTCGCTGACCTTTGTGTAAAGGCTCAGCCCTTTTTTAATAAAGAAGCGCTCCAGCTCGGGTACGGGACAGGGCTTTTTCCGCTTGTACTCGTCGCCGCCGAGAGTAAGTCCGCAGTTTTCAACAAGTTCATCTACCATGTTGATAAACGGTTCCGCGTCTTCGAGAAGTCCGCTGCGGAAACGCTCCATGACGGCGGCTTCGGGCTTGGAGATACGGAAGCCGAACTCCGCTCCCTCGGGAGAAAGCTCGAAATACAGCGTGGGAGTCTTGTTCCAGTACCACGCGTCATAGCGGACGTATATCCACATGGTATCGCGGTAGTGTAGATAGGGCGCGAAGTTCTCGTCGCGGTATATCCTGCCCACCTTGTACATCATGCCGTCTGTATCGGCAAAGGGCGCGAAAAGCTCCTCGCCGAGAGCCTTCATAGGCTCGAATATCTTCTCGGTGTATATCTTTTTCCGCGGCTCGAACCAGTCCTTATTGTTGTTGTGTCTTATACCAAGCAGGAATTCCAGTGCTTCCTGCGAAAAACCTTGAAACATTGCGTTTTTCTCCCTTTTCATATTGTAGGAGGCGATGCCTACATCGCCCCGTTATTATTTTATCATATCGGGCTGTCGAGGACGCCAGCCCCTACATAATGTATCTTTTAGATGTATCACGGGCGCTCGGAAAGCGCCCATACAATATGATACCCTATATTTACGGGGACGTCAAGCGGTTTTTTCTGGATATTCAGTACACCTTTTATGCACAGAACGTTTCATTTATTGCTGACTTTTTCATAATTTATTCAAAATTTGCGTTGTTAGTTGACTTCATTTGGTGATAATGTTATTCTGAAATTGCCAAATATCCCGATATATTGAACTTTAAGTTCATTTTCCATATTTTTCATTTTCAGTTTGCTTTAAGATTATTTTAAGACTATTTATTTATTATCTACTTAAAGATTAATCGAAAAATCGGGCGGTATCACGCTCAAAAACATGAAAAATTACATTGGAGGGACGTTTTATGTTCAAAAAATCAGCTATGCGAACAGGCGCAGGTATCATGAGCCTTGCTATGCTCCTCGTCACAGCAGGTCTTATTCCTGCAAGTCAGGCTGCTGCGGCAGGCACTGTTACTATCAACGAGGTTTGTCCGAAGAACGGTTCATATGCTGCACCCGACGGCGGCACATATGACTGGATAGAGCTCTACAACGGCTCAGGCAGCGCTGTAGACATCAGCGGCTGGGGTATCACAGACAAGGCGGAGACACCCTATCGCTTCACTATCCCTGAGGGCACTACTCTTCAGGCAGGCGGCAGAAAGATAATCTTCTGCGACGGCACAGCAGGCGAGACCAACAAGGAGATAGCTCCTTTCGGTCTTTCAACCAGCGGCGAGACTCTCACACTTACAGATAAGGCAGGCAATATCGCTTCACAGGTAACATTCGGCGATATGGCTAAGGATACCTCATACGGTCAGTATCCCGACGGCAGCGGCGAGTTCTATGTGCTGGCAGGCACTCCAAACGCTGAAAACAAGGCTCCCGAGGGCTCAAACGCTGTAAGAACTCCCTCTTTCTCAGCAGAGAGCGGATTCTATGACAATGGCTTCTCACTCTCTATCGAAGTACCACAGGGAACTACAGTTTACTATACAACAGACGGAAGCGATCCTACAGCTTCCTCAGAAAAGTATTCCTCTCCTCTTACAATAAAGGATATGACAAGCGAGCCCAACAAATACAGCGCAAGGACAGATATCACAGCTTATACAGATGTCCTCGCTCCCGATGAGGGCGTTCTCAAGGCTGCTGTAGTCCGCGCTGTAGCTGTTGACTCGCAGGGCAGAGCAAGCGATATCATCACAAAGACATACTTCGTTGGCTCAGCTAACGTTGAAAGATACAAGAAGATGAAGGTCATCTCACTGGTTACAGATCCCGATAACCTCTTCGATTACGACAAGGGTATCTACGTACTGGGCAAGGTTTACGACCAGGGCGGCGGAGGCATGACCTTCCCCGGCATGGGCAACTGGGGCAACCCGGGACAGGGACAGCCTGCTCAGGGACAGAACGGACAGCAGCAGGGCGGCTTCAACATGGGCAACTGGAACATGGGCGGTCAGCAGCAGGGCAACGGTCAGCAGGGCGGCGGTATGAACTTCGGCGGTCAGCAGGGCGGCTTCAATATGGGCGATATACAGCTCGGCGGTGCAGGCGGTCCTGTAGTCAATGCAGATGAAGATGTTACAAATGCAGTTGCAGGCGGTTTCGGCAACTTTGGTCAGATGAACGGCGACGGACAGCAGGCAGGCGGATTCGACTGGAGCCAGTTTGGCGGCGCAGCAGGCGGCGACGGTCAGCAGGCTGGCGGCGCAGGCGGATTCGACTGGAGCCAGTTCGGCGGCGCAGCTGGCGGCGACGGTCAGCAGGCTGGCGGCGCTGGCGGTTTCGGCGGCATGGGCGGCTTCGGCGGCGGCGGAATGGGAGATTTCGCATTCATGTCTCAGGCTAACTACAACCAGAAGGGCTCAGAATGGGAGCGTCCTGCAAATATCGAGATATTCGAGAACGGCAAGAGCGTTGTTTCCCAGAACGTCGGCATCAGAACCAAGGGCGCAGCTTCCCGTGCATGGGCTCAGAAGAGCTTCAACATCTTCGCTCGTCAGGACTACGGCAAGAGCAGTGTTGAGTATGACCTCTTCGAGGGCAAGTCAACCAAGGAAAAGAATAACAAGGTCATCGACACATTCGACGGCTTCACTATAAGAAACGGCGGAAACGACAACATGGCTGGCTTCTTCCGTGACTCAGTGAACCAGTCTCTCGTTGGCGACAGAGATATGGCTACTCAGGCTACAAGCGAGTGCATACTCTTCATCGACGGCGAATTCTGGGGCATCTATCAGCTCATGGAGAAGTACAACACAGATTACTTCAAGTCACACTACGGTATCAAGAAGAACGACGTTTCATTCATCAAGAACGGTTCTCTTGAGGACGGCAACGATCAGGATCTCACCGAGTGGAACAGCCTTCTCAGCCAGATCTCAAGCGCTGATATGACAAGCGACGCAGCTTATCAGCAGATAGCTGAAAAGCTGGATATCCAGAGCTTTATCGACTACTTCGCAGCTCAGATATACTGGGCTAACAAGGACTGGCCAAGCAACAACACAGGCGTATGGCGTGCAAATACAGTTGATCCCGAGAATCCTTACGCAGACGGCAAGTGGCGCATGGTGCTCTTTGATACAGAGTATGCTGCAAATCTTGCAGACAAGGTAAACGAAACAGGTCCTACCTACAACAGCTTCAGCCAGTTCGGCGGCGGCGGCGGTATGGGCGGCTGGGGCGGCTTCATGGGCGGCGGCGGCTCTCTCAGCGGAGCTTTCACCAACCTCATGAAGAACGCAGAATTCAAGAAGCAGTTCGAGCTCAGCTTCATGGATATGGCAAACTACAACTTCGACACAAACAAGACTACAGCTGCTATAAACTACTATAAGGGCTTCAAGCAGCAGATCCTTGATACATACAAGCGCTTCCCGTCATCCAAGAACATTCACAATGAGTCTACATTCGATCAGGATTATCAGCTCCTCGAAACATTCTACAATACAAGATACAGCAACGTTACAAGCCAGATGAAGAGCTACATGGGCCTTACAGGCAGTCTTGCAAGCGTATCAGTAAGCAACGACGGCAGCAAGGGCTCTGTAAAGTTCAATACTATCAAGCTTGACGATTCTCTCAGCACATGGAGCGGAAAGTACTTCACAGACTATCCTGTAACCGTAAAGGCTACAGCCAAGGAAGGCTACAGCTTCGACCACTGGGAGGTAACAGGCGCAACAGTAAGCGATACCTCATCAGACGAGATAACAGTTCCCGTAAGCGAGGGCGTATCTATCAAGGCTGTATATAAAGAGGGCGGCGCTCCTGTAATCACAACAACAAAGCCTGTAACTACTACAACTACTACTTCCAAGACAACGACAACATCAGTACAGGTAACATTCACCACAACAAAGAATGACGATATTAAGGTAACAAAGTACGGCGACGCTAACAACGACGGTCAGGTAGACCTTTCAGACGCAGTTATCATCATGCAGAGCCTTGCTAACCCCAATAAGTTCGGCATAAAGGGCAGTGATAATCATCATATCACAGAGGTCGGCTACGCAAACGCTGATGTAACAGGCAACAACGACGGTGTTACTACAGAGGACGCTCTGGCTATACAGAAGTATCTCCTTGGTCTTATAAAGGAGCTTCCTACTAAATAATCGAATTCTACTATACCACCTTCATAAAAAACAGCGAAGATAAATTCTTCGCTGTTTTTTTATATCCTGTTTATGATTTTACCTCTGTATAATAATACACTGCAAGCTGTGTCCTGTCGCGGAGCTCCAGCTTATCGAGGAGATTGCTGATATAGTTTCGGATAGTTCCCTCGCCGAGGAATATCTTCTCGGATATCTCCTTATTGCTGAGACCTAACGCCACAAGCTCCATGATTTCGCGCTCCTTGTCGCTTATGCCATGAGCGGCAAAGTCGTATTTCTTAGGCACTGTCAGCTCGGGGAGCTTATTGATTATCTTGTCGCCGAATATGCTCTGTCCGCGCATTACCGCGTCAAGGGCAGGAGCTATGCCGTCGAAGTCCTGCTTCAGTATATAGCCCTTTGCGCCCATATTCAGCGCCTTGACTATGTATTCATCGTCGGAAAATGTGGTGAGGTAGAGTATCTTAGCCTCGGGAGCTTCTTTCAGTATGACCTCGCCTGCTTCTATACCTGTCATGCCCTCCATGCGGATATCCATGAGCATTATATCGGGACAGTGCTGACGGTAGAGCTCTATTGCCTCCTCGCCGCTCGAACCCATAGCGGCAACAGTGATACTGCCTGTGCTTTCAAGAATTGTTTTCAGCGACAGCGCTACAAGCTTGTCGTCGTCTATCACTACTATATTCATAAATTCTCCTTTTACGTAATAACTTAATGAACCCATGAACGGGATTCCAAAGGGACTGTGTTCCTTTGGCAGAGTCCAGAGGCAGCGCCTCTGGTGGGGTGTGGGGCAAAGCCCCGCAGTTACAAAGCGCTCCGCAAGGGTGAATTTCAAAAACAGTCCAGTGGACTGTTTTTGGAAGAGGGACGCCCTGCAAGAGAGGGCGTCCCTTAATGGGCTGTCGAGGACGCCAGCCCCTACAAAATCTACTGCTTCGGAATTGAAACGAATATCTTGAATCCCTCGGCAGAAGGCGTAAAGCTTATCCTGCCTTTCAGCGCCTCCACGCGGTCACGCATATTCTTCAAGCCTATGCCGCTTTCCTTTATCTCCGAGCAGCTGCCGTTGTCCTCCAGCATGAGCTGATAGAATGCAGGGTGCTCGCGGACGATAATGCTTATCTTATCTCCCGTGGAGTGCTTCACCGCATTGGACAGCCCCTCCTTGACCACGCCTATCATACAGAGCTTCACATTGCCTGCCATGTATTCGCTTACGTCACAGTCCAGCATGACCGTGAACCTGCTGTCAACGCTGCTTATGCTGTCCTCGATTACCTTTTTCAGGTCTATGGAGTCGTCATGGAGGTCGTGAACGCTCTCCCTGATACTGGTCATAGCACTGTCGAGAGTGCTTTTCAGGCTCTCCAGCGGCTCGCGGAGCTGCTCGTCCTTGTTGATGACGATGAGAGCTCCCGACTGCAAAAGCGAGCGCGTGAGCATATGTCCCACATTGTCGTGTATCTCACGAGCTATACGGTTGCGCTCCTTTAGAGTGGCAAGGTGTATCTCGTTGTCCTGAGCCTGCGCAAGTCGGAGATTCTGCTCGCCCAGCTGTCTGTTCTTTCCTGCTATCTCATCACGGAGCAGTGTGAGCTTCGTGACGGTCTGTTCAAGTCCCGAAACACGGTGATATATTATTACGGTGACTGCTATGGCAGCCAAGGTCATGACTATCTGCATTATCCTCATGTCGCCGATATTCCTCAAAACTGCCGCCGCAGGCAGCACCAGCCACCATTTTTTCTCCCAAAGCGCGTCGTACAGCATCAGCGGTATCATACATAGGAACAGCGGATATACTCCGCAAGCCAGCGAACAGGCGGCTATTATCACTGAAGCTGCCGCTTTGCCCGTCAGGAGCTGTGCAGCCGCAGAAGCCGTGACTGCCGTAATAGCCACGATAACAGGCTCAATGAAGCTGTCGCTCATAGCAAGGCTCATCATGCACAAAAGAAGAATCGCAAGTTTGTCGATAAGTCTGTTCAATCTCACACCGCCTTTCTGATTTGATAAATGCTTTGCATCAATTATAGCATAAAAGCTTATAAATAGCAACAATCGCGGAAAAAACTTTCCCTTTTGTTGATATTACAACGCGAAAAAGGCTGCGGCGGCTCGCCGCTTAATAGCATATAAAACACAAAATATCACGGAAAGGTGCACAAACAAGTTTTTCATACATATATAGCGAAAAAATGACCTCAGTCAATTTTCCTTTTTACAGAAAAAAATAGCAATATAGTCCTAATTTCATTTCACAGAGGGGTGGAAAAGTTTTCAACACGGTGTTGAATAGACTGTGGATTCATTTGTTCGATTGTTGATAACTCTGTTGAAAGAGTGGAAAATAACGTAAAATACAGTTTCTGGAAGGGGTAAAAAGTTGAAAAGGCTGTGGATAATCAGGGAAAATGAGTAAACAATAAAAATACGCTGTGGAAAACGACTCCACAGCGAAACTCTGTAAAGGATATGATTTGTATGAAAAAGCTTTTAGCAATATGCTCCATATTTTTTACTGTTTGTGCAACTCTTACAGGCTGCGGAGACAATAACGACGGTCATTACACCGACGACGGAAACGGCGCAGTAATGGAGGAAAGCACAACTGAAAAAAGATACGAGAGCACAACCGACAGAAGGCAGGATAGCTCCGTTAAGGACAGAATAGACGACGCTGCCGACGGTATCGGCGACGCAGGCAAGGATATAGTCGGCGGTGCAGGCGATGCTGGCAAGGACGTCATCGACGGCGCTCAGAACGCTGTGGACGACGTTATTGACGGTCTTGACGGCAAAAAGGAGCACGACGGCGAAAAGTCAACTACTACCAATAAAACAGACAGATAGCAAAAGGCGGACTTAAAGTCCGCCTCGAGCTGAGCCAGCTCGACCGCGACCACGTTGTCGCTCGTAAACTCGCTCACTTTCTTAAAAATCAATGCTCGTACATCGCTTACAGCACAATGTACGAGCAATTTCATTTTTAAGAAACGTCAAAATCTTTCCTTTATAATTAATCAACAGCACAGTTCCGCCATAGCTTCTGCCATAATCTCCGCATTTTTCAGCAGATTCTCCACTGTGATGAACTCGTCGGGGCAGTGCATATGACCGTCCTCGTTGGGGAACTCCGCACCGAAGGCAACTCCGCCCTCTATCTCGTGGACGTAGGTGCCGCCGCCAATGGCTATACAGCGCCCCTTATCGCCTGTAACACGCTCATATACGCGGAGAAGCGCCTGCACGAACTCGCTGTTTTCGTCGGTGCAGTGGGGCTCAACTCCCTCGCAGGAGTCGATATCAAAGCCAGCCGCACTAAGTCTTCCGCAGATGATATCGCTTATCTCTGCCTTTGTGCGGTCAAGCGGAAAACGTATATCAATAGCACCGTGAAGTCTGCCGTCTTCGGTGTTAAGCATTGACAGCACACAGGTCATATCGCCCGATATATCGTCGCTGAAGCCAAGTCCGCAGCTCTTTCCGCTGAACTCGCCGTGGGGAAAGAGCTTTTTCAGCTCGTTCATGGGCTCACAGTCTATCCTGCCAGCCGAAAGAAGCTTCGTGATAGCATTTTTGCCCTTTTCGGGAGTCGAAGCATGAGCTGAAACGCCGTTTATAGTCTCAACATGAGTCTTTTTTTCCGTAATCTTAGTTGTTTTTCCTGTTTCCGTATCGAAAAATACTCCGCAGCCTGTTTTAGGATCAAAAGTCGATGTTATCCTGCATTCAGACGGAACGGCGTTTATAACAGTTCCAGCCTTGATTTCAACAGGCAAAGACCATTCTGTTGAAAAATAAACTCTCAGCATACCCTTTTCGGAGTTTATCACGGGGTACTCGCCGTCGGGAGTGAACACCATTGGCGGTAATTCGCGCTTTTTTCGGTAGTATGCAAGGTCTGCGGAACCGTTTTCCTCATTTGTGCCGAAAATAAGACGTATGCCCTTTTTAAGCGGCATTCCCAGCTCCTTAACGGCTCTTGCGGCAAACAGAGCCGCTACTGCCGGACCTTTGTCGTCGATAGCTCCGCGGCCTACAAGCTTGTCTGTATCGGGCTCATGGCGCAGTACATAGGGCTCTGTGGTCCAGCCTGTACCCACGGGGACTACGTCCAGATGTGTCAGCACGGCAAGCTCCGCAGGAAGCGAGTTTATATCCGCCGAGCCTGCGTAGTTTTCCACATTGTCAACAGTAAAACCGAACTCCCCGCACTTTTTCAGCATAGTTTCCAGAGCCTTAGCAGGCATTCTTCCGAAGGGAAAGCCCTCCTCAGCCTCGCCCTGAACGCTTGGTATCGCCACTAATTCCGCAAGAAAGTCTATCATTTCCTGCTTGTGGGCTTCAAGATAATCTCTTATTTTGCTCATTGTATTCTCCTGCAGCTTAAATTATTCCTATAACGCAAAAAACCGCAGTATATACTGCGGTGATTTGCGTGTACACAACGTCTTGCGGCGCTGTGTACCAAGAAAGAAAGGATAAATATGAAAAGAATTAATCAGTTTACAATAGCCTTTTCAGTTTCCTTATCGAAGATATGGATTCTGTTAGGATCAATAGCAACCTTGATGTCGTCACCAGGTCTTGCTGTTGATCTTGGGCTAACTCTTGCTGTGAGCGGAATACCCTCACAAAGGAGATAGAGGTATGTCTCAGCACCCATCATTTCTGTGATCTCAACGTTAGCGTCGATAACACCTGTAGAAGCATTTGAAAGGTACATTTCCTCGTCGTGGATAGACTCAGGACGTACACCGAGAATGATCTCCTTGCCAACATAAGCGCCGAGGTCTTCGTTTACCTTTGACTCAGGAACGATGATCTGATATCTGTTGCCTCTGCCGTTTGTTGCGCCGAATTCAACGATATACTGACCGTACTCTTCCTTGAGCTCTGCGTCGATGAAGTTCATCTGAGGTGAGCCGAGGAAGCCTGCAACGAACTTGTTTACAGGGTTCTCGTAGAGGTTCTGAGGTGTATCGATCTGCTGAACGAAACCATCCTTCATACAAACGATTCTGTCACCCATTGTCATAGCCTCTGTCTGGTCATGAGTTACGTAAATAAATGTAGTACCCAGCTTCTTGTGGATCTTAGCGATCTCGGTTCTCATCTGAGCACGGAGCTTAGCATCGAGGTTTGAGAGAGGCTCATCGAGAAGGAATACCTTAGGTGAACGAACGATAGCACGACCGAGAGCAACTCTCTGTCTCTGACCACCTGACATAGCCTTTGGCTTTCTGTCGAGGAGGTGTGTAAGGTCGAGGATCTTAGCAGCCTCGTTTACCTTTCTCTCGATCTCGTCCTTAGGAACCTTACGGAGTTTAAGACCGAAAGCCATGTTCTCGAAAACTGTCATGTGAGGGTAAAGAGCGTAGTTCTGGAAAACCATTGCGATATCTCTGTCCTTAGGAGCGATATCATTAACGAGTCTGTCGCCTATATAAAGCTCGCCCTCTGATATCTCCTCGAGACCAGCGATCATACGGAGAGTTGTTGACTTACCGCAGCCGGAAGGTCCAACAAGAACGATAAACTCCTTATCTCTTATCTCTAAATTTACATCTGAAACAGCGACAACGCCGCCCGGATATTTCTTATAAATGTTTTTAAGTGTTAAGCCTGCCATTTTTAATCTGTTCCTCCAGTATAAAATTGTGCCGATATATTTTTTTCCGCTATCAGCTATGATAATATGATACCATACTTTGCAAAATTTTTCAAGTTGCTAAATTGCCAAAGTTATAAATCGTTGTTTATTAGATTTGCCGAAAAAACAGGGAAAAATTGACTGTAAAAAAGGTCAAAATCCTGTGGTTTGAACAAGTTTTCAACATCTTTGTGCAATAATTCCATACACTGTCCTATCGCCAGTTTTTCGGGCAAAATCAAAGCTCCCAGTGAAACGCGCGCCAGTCGCTCTACGTGATTGCCCACAGCTGCGAACATTCTTTTAACTTGGTGATATTTTCCTTCACAAATTTGTATCATCGCCAGTTTATCGCTATTTTCCGCAGATTTTACACGAGCAGGCAGACAAGTCTCCCCGTCGGCGAGTTTAATGCCCTCTGCAAATTTGTTAATATAATTATTTTCAAATGGTCTGGCAAGTTTCACAATATAAATTTTGGTTATTTTTCGGCGTGGTGACAATATTTGGTGAGCCAGCTCGCCGTCGTCTGTGATGAGCAGAGCCCCTGTGCTGTCCTTGTCGAGACGCCCTGCGGGGAACATACCCTTTGTCCGCATTTCGGGCGGAATGAGCTTTATCACGGTCTCTCCGTCCTTGTCGTCGGTAGAGCAGACATAGCCCTGCGGCTTGTTCAGCAGTATATATCTGTACCGTGAGCTTTTCAGCTCCTGACCGCATACGCTCACTACAGCCGTATTGCCGTCTATCTTGACGTCAGAGCGCTTTGCGGTAACGCCGTCAACGGTTATCCTACCCTTTGCCGCAAGCTCCTTTATCTGACTTCTGGAGTACTCTGTGCGCTCGGATATGAATTTATCAAGTCTTATCTGCGCCATTGAGACTCCTTTCGGCATAATGTACGGACTTGGGTGAATAGAATCTACTTATAACAATACAGGAGTTGATAATATGAGAAAAATTATATTTATGGCTGCTGCGGCTGCATTTGCTCTTGCGGCGTGTACTGCAAATGACGATACATCAGCAGTCAGCATAGCCGCCGAAAATGCCGCTCAGCGCATAAGCTACTTTGCCTCTCACGGCTGGGAGGTAGAGGAGATATCCGAAAGATGCGTGACTATCCCCGAGAGCTTTTCCTCTGTCTATGAGGAATACGCCCTCATGCAGGATAAGCAGGGACTTCCTCTCCGCCGTTATGCAGGCAGAAACGCAAGACTTTTCGTCTATGAGGTGAAAAACTACAGCCCACAGAACAAAAAAATGCTTGCAGAGCTCCTTGTATGCGATAATACTGCCGTAGCCTCAATGGTCTACAGTGAGGACAGCGGCAGTATAAAAATGCCTGTGAGCTGAATCAGAATACGTTGAGAAGGCTTCCTACGAATGGGAATTTGTAAGCTTTGCCCTTGTAAGCGCCGTATCCATAAAAGAAACATATTCCAAGGTAAACAAAAGGCCAGAGTATTCTGAAAATAATGCCTAAGATCGGGATAAATCCTAAAATTGCAAATATAATGCCGATGATAAGAGCTATGATGAGCCATGTCAGGGACTGATTTGCGTGGAATTTATTGTATGTGGAGTTTCCGTCCATACAAATCGGCAGGAAGAAAAGAATAGGGATAAGATATGCAATGATAGCGATTGCAGAATGCTTCTTTACATCTGCCTCGGCAAATGTTTTTTCGGTGTTGATGTCATTGAAATTCTCAAGAAAAATGTCGAGTTTCTCAAAAAAACCATTTGTTCCGTTTGGTGTGCCATTGCTCATAGTAAAAACCTCCGTAGATTATAATTCGGAATATTCTTCCGTTTTTTGTTTTTTTCCGTCAAATTCGCTTATAGCCGCTACAAAGCTGTCTATATCCGTAAAATCCTTGTAAACAGACGCAAATCTTATATAGGATATGGGATCTATCTCCCTGAGCCTGTCAAGCACCAGCTCGCCTATCTCAGTGGATTTTGCAACTGTTCTC
Source organism: Ruminococcus flavefaciens MA2007 (assembly GCF_000621845.1). Taxonomy (GTDB): domain Bacteria; phylum Bacillota; class Clostridia; order Oscillospirales; family Ruminococcaceae; genus Ruminococcus; species Ruminococcus flavefaciens_E. The sequence continues at coordinate 102,880 of NZ_JHXF01000001.1, forward strand.
AGGGCGTTTGCGTAGTAATTCTCAACATAATTAGCTATCTCATTGACCTTTTCAGCTGAGACAGGACGCTTTTTTATTGCCGAGACTATGCCGTTTATCAGCTTTGTCTTGTCAAAGAGCTGAACGCTGCCGTCTCTTTTTTCCACCATAAGCAGAGGCACTTCAACAGCCTCAAATGTATTGAATCTTTCGCCGCACCTGACGCATTCACGCCGCCTTTTTGTCTTGTCATCAACAGGGCGTGAATCTATTACCTTTAATTCTTCATATCCGCAGTATGGACACTTCATAATCTTTGCTCCCTGCCGTAAGGTTCAGTCATCCTGCAGAGCTTGTTATAGCTGGATATCAGGTCGCTTATACCCGAAAAGCCGCCTCTGTAAAGCTCCAAGATGACGCTGCAATCCGAATTGTATACTGCAAGCTTTTCAAAGAACTGCTTAAAATTGAATCTTCCTCTGCCTATAAGCAGGCAGTCTCCCATTTCTCCCGAATCGCTTATATGGACGTGGCATATCTTGTCACCCACTGCGTCGAGGAATTTCAGGGGGTTCTCATTGGAGCGCAGAGCCTGCTTTGTATCGAGTACAAAGGCAAACTCATTGCCGAGCATATTCTTTATCTCTTTTACGAATACCGATGAAGCGCTTTTGCACCGCGAAACGTTCTCGACTGCCACTGTTATGCCGAATTCCTTACCCAGTCGGAAAAGCCTTGAATACCTTTCGCAGTAAAACTCGGGAGTACATATGGAAGTGGGTTTTCCGCCGTGAAAAACGAATATATCGGCTCCCACGATATTCATAAAACGGAAGTAAAGCTTGTAATATTCAAGCATATCGTCAATTCTTCTCTCGTACTCCGAAAAGAACATCTGCGGTTCTATCTCGCAGGTAAACGGGTGTACGGAGGGGCTTTTGACATCGAATCTTTTCATAAGATTGGCAATGCCGTGAGCGAAGCCCTTTTTCAGCTCTGAATGAGTATTTATGAACAGCTCAACGGTAGAAACTCCGTTGACTGCAAGCTCGTAAAGAGACTCCTCAATGGGCTTGGGATACAGGCAAGCTGTAGAAACACCTGCTATCAAAATTATCCCTCCCAACAATATAACGATACACATAGGTATTATATCATAAAGTCATAAAAAAAGCAACATTCGCGGAAAAAAAACTTACTTTTTTTTGCATTTTCAGCGCGAAAATGGCTGCGCGTGCTCTGCGCTTATACCATATTCAAGCCGAAAGCCAATAAAAAATAATATCTTAGTTTAGAGTTGAGAGTGAAGAGTTGAGAGTTAATGTGTTCGCTCCGCTAACATAATTTAAATAATATCGCCGCAGGCGATACCATAACTTTCAACTCTCAACTGAAAAACAATGTCATTCTTCTGCAGCCCTGCATATCATATTGCGGAGGTGTTTATTTTGCTGAAAGAGTTTTTTCTCGCTTTTATCGTCAGTATCGACATTTATCTCGCGGCGGCTGCCTGCTGCAACAGCGGCGTAAGGATACCACTCAGCTCCGCTTTCATAATAGATATGTTCTCGGCAGCGATTTTATTTATTTCCGTTACCCTTTCTGATATTATTTCGGGATTTATCACGTCCCATACTATCCATATCATCGGCACTGTAGTGCTTATCACTATCGGCTCGCTGAATATCGCAAAAAGCATTCTGCGAAACATCATCAGGCGTATCTCCGACAGGGACGGTATTTCCCTGAAAATGGGAGAGCTTTCTGTTTTCGTCAAGCTTTGTCTCGACGATTCAGCCGTTGATATGGACAGCTCAAAGGTACTGTCCATAGGCGAAGCCGCTGTCCTTGCCCTTGCAGGCTCCCTTGACGCTGCCGCTACGGGACTCAGCTGCGGCGGCTCTGATATATCTGCCGCAGGCGCAGCGGCGGCGGTATTCATATGCGGAGCTGCCGCACTTATCCTCGGCTCTCTAACGGGCAGAAAAATATCCTCCCTGAACCACGATCTCTCGTGGACGGGAGGATTATTTCTCATTATTTTTGCCGTAGTATCAGCTTAAATTTCGTATACCACTATCTCGGGAGGACAGAAAAGTCTCATTTTTCCAAGACCTGCCGAAACAAGGAGCTTCCTGCCGCCAAAGTCGTACACTCCCTTGGCATATTTCGGGAAGAACTTGCGCTCAGGTGACAGCATTGCAACTCCGAAAAGCCGCACTATACCGCCGTGTACATGACCGCTGAAGGTGTAATCAGCGCCCCATTCCGCATATGCTTCGCCGAAAAAGGGATTATGTGCAATGAGCAGTACCTCGCCCTCGGGGCATTTTCCCAGCTTTTCCTCAATGTAAGCCTTGTCGATAACGTCAAGGTCGCGGTAGCCGCCGTTTTTCTTATAGACGCCGTAATGCTCCATAAGACCGTATATTTTCAGCTCTCTGCCTCGGATATTCACGGTGGTATGCTGGTTTTTCAGCATTATCTGCTTGTTCCGCTCAAACATTGCTTCAAGCTCGCCCCGCATTTCCTCGGAAATGCTCTGCTCGTGGTTTCCGTATATCATATACACGGGAGCTATTTCGCACAGCTCCCTCAGCGCCGCCTCAGCATTGCTGAGGGTGATTATTGACCTTGATACAAGGTCGCCGCTGAATATGATGATATCGGGTTTTTCTGCTCTTACCTTACGGCACAGCCGAGAGTTTCCCTCTCCGAAGCACCGCTTGTGCAGGTCGGAAAGATGTACTATCTTAATGCCGCTGCCAAGCTTTTCGCGCCTGACAACAAGCAGAAAGAAGTTCTCAAATACGGCATAGAGCAGAAATATTACTGCTGCAATCAAAAAATATATCAATGTTTTTTCCTTATGGTGGGGTAATTATTCCTCGTTATCGTCGTCATCGGGCTCTTCATCGACAACTACCTCGTTCTGCTCCTCAAGTGCAGCCTCAGCTTCTGCCTCCTTGAGCTGCTCCTCTGTGAGCTGCTCTACCTTTTCGGTCTCGGCATTGTCGTCGTGCTCGGCACGGGTGAATGCAACTACATTAGCACCCTCGTTGACTCTCATAACGCGGACGCCCTTTGCGATACGTCCCATGATACGGATATCGCTGGCAAGTATTCTGATGATGATACCGTCGCTGGATACGAGGATAATATCGTCTTCCTCGTCAACTATCTTGATACCGCATACCTTTCCGCGTATATCATCGACCTTATAGTTGGTAAGTCCGTAACCGCCGCGGTTCTGTATACGATAGCTGTCAAGGTCGGTCTTTTTGCCGTAGCCGTTCTCGGTAACGGTAAGGAGCGAAGCTCCCTCGCGGACTCTTGCCATACTTACAACGTAGTCGCCGTCACGGAGCTTGATTGCTCTTACGCCGTGAGCTGAACGTGACATAGCTCTTATCTTGCTCTCTTCAAGGCGGATAGCCATACCGTTATGAGTTGCAACGAAGAGCTGAGCATTGCCGTCGGTCATACGAACTCCCTCAATCTCGTCGCCCTCGTCAAGTCCTATAGCGATAAGACCGTTCTTGCGGACGTTCTTGTAGAGTGAGAGGTTAGTTCTCTTAATCTTGCCGTTCTTTGTGACCATGGTGATGAACTTGTCATCGTTGAAGTCAGTGGTCTTTATCATAGCCGCTATCTTCTCATTTTCGGTGAGAGGAAGCAGATTTATGAGATTGAAGCCTCTCGAAGCCTTTGAGCCGTCGGGAACTTCATAGCATTTCAGCTTGTACATGATACCCTTGTTGGATATGAACAGGATATTGTCGTGAGAGCCGCAGATGAACATTTCCTCCACGAAGTCCTCATCACGCTGCTTCATGCCCGTGATTCCGCGTCCGCCGCGATGCTGTGTCTTGTACTCTGTCAGCGGCATACGCTTGATGTAGCCGTTGTTTGTGAGAGTAACAACGCAGTCCTCCTCGGGGATAAGGTCCTCGATATCGACTTCACCGCTGACATTTTCGATGTCAGTGCGGCGTTTGTCGCTGAACTTTTTGCGGATAACGTTGAGGTCGTCCATGATTATCTGATATACGCGGTTAACGTCTGCGAGGATATCCTCAAAGTCGGATATCTTGGTGAGAAGTGCATATAATTCGTCGGTTATCTTCTGTCTTTCGAGACCTGTCAGCTGTCCTAATCTCATCTGAACGATAGCCTCAGCCTGTTCCTGTGAGAGACCTGTCTGAGCCTCGATGTGAAGTCCTGTGAGGTCGTACTGTGCGCGGTCAAGGAGAGCTGACATATCAACGTCCTTGAAGCGCTCTATCATGCGGTCTTTAGCCTCCTGAACGGTAGAGCTGGAACGTATGATATCTATTACCTCGTCGATATGGTCTGCCGCAAGCACGAAGCCCTGTAAGATATGGGCTCTTTCGAGAGCCTTGCGGAGATCGAATCGTGTTCTTCTCTGGATAACGTCTACCTGGAAGTCAAGGTAGTGCTGGAGCATCTGCTTCAGAGTGAGTATCTTAGGCTCGTTGTTTACCAGAGCAAGCATGATGATACCAACTGTGTCCTGAAGCTGTGTCAGCGCAAAGAGCTTGTTGAGGACGATATTCGGTACAGCGTCCTTTTTCAGCTCGATAACGACTCTCATACCCTCCTTGTCGGACTCGTCGCGGAGGTCGTAAAGTCCCTCGATACGCTTGTCTCTTGCAAGCTGGCTTATGCTCTTGAGGAGTCTCTCCTTACGGAGCATATAGGGTATCTCGTCGATGATGATGCAGTTTCTGCCCTTTATCTCCTCAAAGTGAGTACGGCTGCGGAGAGTTATCTTGCCCTTTCCTGTTGCATAGGCTGCGCGGATACCCGCTCTGCCCATGATTATGCCGCCTGTCGGGAAATCAGGTCCCTGAATGTGCTCCATGAGCTGTTCAAGGGTACAGTCGGGATCGTCGATAAGGAGCTGTAATGCGTCGATTACCTCACCCAGATTGTGGGGAGGTATATTTGTAGCCATACCAACGGCGATACCTACAGAGCCGTTTACCAGAAGATTCGGGAAACGTGAGGGAAGTACGGCAGGCTCTTTGAGACGGTCATCGTAGTTGGATACGAAGTCAACGGTCTCCTTGTTGATATCCGTGAGCATATCAAGGGTGAGCTTTGCCATTTTAGCCTCGGTATAACGGTAAGCCGCAGGTCCGTCGCCGTCAATGGAGCCGAAGTTTCCGTGACCGTCGACAAGAGGATATCTCATAGAGAAGTCCTGTGCAAGTCTTACCAAAGCGTCATATACCGACGCGTCGCCGTGTGGGTGATATCGTCCCAGTACCGCACCGACTGTATCGGCGCATTTACGGTAGGGCTTCTCGGGAGTAAGTCCGTTTTCATGGAGCGTGTACAGTATTCTTCTGTGTACAGGCTTCAGACCGTCTCTTACATCGGGGAGCGCTCTGGAAACAATTACCGACATGGCATAATTGAGCATGGAATTTTCCATTTCGTCAACTATCTCGGTATTTATTACCTTTGAGTTGTCTGTGTAAAGCATTTTTTCCTCCTGAGAGAATTGAATTTATTTTGAAATGGGGTTTGTTACTTTATATCTCTGACTATTTTCAGCTCAGCCTCGGAAAAGCCTTCCTTAGGGAGTATGTAGAACATTTCCTTTCCTGCCAGCATGAGGAAGAACCTGTCGTATTCCATGAGCTGAAATCCCTCGTCAACATTTATCCTTGTCTTTTCGGGAAGATGATCTGTTTCGGTAATATCCTCGGTATCTTCTTCGCTTTTTTCTTCTTCCTCAGGCTCAGCTATATTGCTGAGGTCGTCGGAAACTGTAGAAATATCAACGAATTTGTCACCTACGCCTATTTTGTATATCGGCTCTCCCAGCGCTCTTACGGATTCTGTAAGACTGCGGCGCATTTTACGGGGATTGAACCACTCGCGCAGAGAAAAGGCGGCGGCAACGATAAAAGCAAGATACATGATGTATTTCTGCTTTTTCGGAGCGTCATGCATTGCAAATATGCCGAATATCAGCAGAACTATCGCCAAAACTCCGAATATCGCCATGTAAATGTAGCTTTTCGGATAAACGTATTTTTTCTGGAATTCAAGGTAAGCGTCGCGGAAGGTGTCCGCAGGTACCTTGTATTCCTTTTCAAGCTTGTAATTTTCTTCCATAAGTACTCCCGTCAGATATCAAGATCCTGTGCGAATCTGGCGTTTTTCTCGATGAAATTACGTCTTGGCTCTACCTTGTCGCCCATGAGGATACTGAATGTCTCGTCGGCTTTGAGAGCGTCCTCCATGCCAATTCTTACGATAGTACGGTGCTCGGGATCCATAGTTGTCTCCCAGAGCTGTTCGGGATCCATTTCACCAAGACCTTTGTAGCGCTGTACTTCAACGTCCTTGTACTTGCCGTCCTCGGAGAGCTCTGCGATATACTTGTCGCGCTCCTCGTCGGAGAATGCGTAGTATATCTTCTTTTTGCGCTCTACTCTGAACAGCGGAGGCTGTGCGATATAAACGTTTCCGTTGGTGATGAGAGGTCTCATGTAACGGAAGAAGAATGTGAGCAGAAGTGTTCTGATGTGCATACCATCAACATCGGCATCGGCCATGATAATGACCTTGCCGTAGCGGAGCTTCTCGATGTCGAAGTCCTCGCCGATACCTGTTCCGAGAGCAGTAACCACGGGCTCAAGCTTGTCGTTGCCGTAGATACGGTCTATACGAGCCTTTTCAACGTTGAGCATCTTGCCCCAGAGAGGAAGGATAGCCTGATAGCGTCTGTCACGTCCCTGCTTTGCACTGCCGCCCGCAGAATCTCCCTCGACGATGTAAACTTCGGTATATCTTGCGTCGCGCTCGGCACAGTCCGCAAGCTTTTCGGGCATTGAGCTGTTTCCGAATGCGTTCTTCTTGCGCTCGGCGTCTCTTGCACGCTTTGCGGCTTCTCTTGCCCTGTATGCAGAAAGGCACTTCTCAAAAATTATATTTGCTATCTCAGGATTTTCCTCAAGGAAATTCATCAGCTTCTCTGTGACAAGATTCTCTACAAATGGCTTTACCTCGGGATTTCCGAGACGTCCCTTTGTCTGTCCCTCAAATTCGCACTCTGTCAGCTTTACAGATACGATAGCTGTAAGTCCTTCGAGAACATCGTCTCTTTTAAGGCTCTCTATCTCCTTTTTAGGAGCGTCCTTGCCCTTTTTTGAGCTTTCCTTTTCCTTGAATTTTCCGAATTTCTTGCCGTATTCGTTTATTACCTTCAGGAGAGCGTTCTTGAAGCCTGTTTCGTGAGTACCGCCGTCCTTTGTATGGATATTGTTTGCAAAGGACAGTATTACGGGATTATAGCTGTCGTTGTACTGGAGAGCTATCTCAGCAAAGGAATCTCCCTGAGTACCCGAAATATAAACTACCTCGCCGCTGAGAGCTTCAAGACCTCTTGTAGCGTGGATATGCTCTACGAACTGACGGATACCGCCCTCATAGTGGAGAGTTTCCGTCTGGATATTCTCGCTGTCGCGCTTATCCGTGAAAACTATCTTTATGCCTGCGTTAAGGAAAGCCTGCTCGCGGAGACGCTTTAAAAGCAACTCATAGTCGTAAACAGTGCTCTCGAATATCTCTCCGTCAGCCTTGAACATAACGGAGGTACCTGTTTCCTTGGTATCACCTATTACCTTTAACTGCTCGTCGTAATGACCGCGCTCAAAACGCTGGAAGTAAACGTGCTCGCCGTCCTTGACAGTGAGCTCCAGCCACTCGGAAAGGGCATTTACTACGGAAGCGCCGACGCCGTGGAGACCGCCTGATACCTTATATCCGCCGCCGCCGAACTTACCGCCTGCGTGGAGAATAGTATAAACGACTGTAGCCGCAGAGATGCCTTCCTTCGGGTGGATACCTACAGGAATACCGCGTCCGTTATCTGAAACGCGGATAATATCGCCTTCGAGTATCTCAACGGTTATCTCGGTACAGTAGCCTGCCAGCGCTTCGTCGATAGAGTTGTCCACTATCTCGTAAACGAGGTGGTGGAGTCCCCCGGGACCTGTAGAGCCGATGTACATACCCGGTCTTTTGCGGACCGCTTCAAGTCCTTCGAGGACTTGTATGTCGTTTTCATCGTAGTTGTTGTTCTGCTGACTCATGATTTACCTCCAATAATTTTGGTTGTATATGTCATTTACCCAATTTATGGGATTATTGTCGATGTAATCGCAAATTTCGAGAAATTCCTTTTCATTGCGGATTATGTGGTCGTGGAATGACCTTTGCCATACCGAAAAACCTATTTGTTTCGTTAATATTGTTTTTAAACCATTGATAATCAGATTAACAGATTTTGTAGGGGAGGCCGCCCTCGGCCTCCCGCCATTTTCCACATCATAATCTGAAACAAACAATATCATGTGTATATGGTCTGGCATTATAACGTATTTTTCTACGGAAACGTATTTATAAATCTCGTTTATTTTGAGAATATTATTATTTACTATTTTTCCAATATCTGTCAATCTTATATTCGGGAGGCCGAGGGCGGCCTCCCCTACTTCCGTTATTTCGGAAAAATAATGTATTCTGTTTTTGGCACATATGGTTATAAAATACAATCCGTTAGATGAATAATCGTAATTAGCCAATCTGATATATTTACGTGTAACTTTTTCCATATCAGAACCCGCCGCCTTCTTTAAGGCGTTTCCGCAATGTAGCCGCCGAAAGCTGGGAGATATACACCCTCTCTTTGCCGTTTTTTACGGTAACTATGAAGCTTTTCGGCATTTCATAGGTGGTATACACGCATTTGTGTTCCTTTTCGGCACGTTCCAGAAGCTTCTTGGTGCACTTTTCAACAGTTGTATTCTCAATGTCGAAAATCCCAACCACATCTCTCAGGTCAACGGAGTAGTTATTCCCTATGTGAAGATACATTTTCTTCCTCCTCCGCTATGCTGCCGCCGCTTATACGCAGTATCTTGCCCTTAATTTCAGGCAGGAGCGCATTCTCGTTGGGAGTGGTTATGAACACCTGCATATCCTTTATCATGTCGAACACGAACCTCTGACGGTTCTCGTCAAGTTCGCCCATGACATCGTCAAGGAATATGACAGGAGCGTCCTTTGATTTCTGCATGAATATCTCAGCCTGCGCCAGCTTCATGACCAGCGCGGCGCTCTTAATCTGCCCCTGTGAGCCGTAGTCCTTGGCGCTTACGCCGTTTATCTTGATGAGTATCTCATCGCGGTTAACGCCTGCATGGGTGCTTCCCGTTCTGACGTCGTATTCGGCAGTTTCCGCAAGCTTTCTGTAATACTGCTCATATGCCTCGTCGCCGCAGGGCTTCTCAAAGTCCTCGGGACGGAAAATATTTGACTTGTATTCCAGTTCAAGCTCCTCTGTACCTCCGGAAATGGTACGATAAAGCCTGCCGCAGATAGAGTTGAACTTCTGTATATACTCATGGCGCATATAGGAGATGACTGCTCCCTCGCGTGAAGCCTGTCTGTCCCATATCTCAAGGATACCGCGGTCTGTATTTCCCTGCATAATGCCTTTCAGCAGAGCATTCCGCTGGTTCATTATGGCGTTGTTTTTATTGATGTGCATGACAAAGACGGGATTGAGCTGTGAAGCCGCCATATCCACGAAATTACGCCTTTTTTCGGGCGAACCCTTGATAATATCAACGTCATCCGGTATAAAGGCTATGCACTTGAACACGTCGAAAAGAGCTCTCGTACCCTTTTGTTTTACGCCGTTCAGCGTGATATTCTTTGGATTTGAGGCGCTTCTGGTCATCTCAAAGGTTATTTTCTGCTCGCGGACGCTGTCGCGTATCTTTATTTTGGATTCCATACGATTTCCGCCAAGGCAGATATAGTCCTTTTCCTTTGAGCCGCGAAAGCTCTTGCAGCCCGAAAGTATCCACATTGCTTCGAGAAGATTCGTCTTTCCCTGAGCATTCGGACCTACGATGATATTGTATTTTGCATCGGGAACAAAGGAAATGCCGCTGAGATTTTTAAAGCCGTCAATGTCAGCGTAGGTGACTATCACTCTACGATTACCTCTTGGCAGTTCACGTAAACTGCGTCGCCTGGGCGTATCTTCTTGCCTCTCATAGTGCAGACCTCGCCGTTTACAAGTACCTCACCGTTCTGTATGAGCTGCTTTGCTTCTCCGCCGGAGTTTACCAGTGAGGCAAATTTAAGCAGAGCGTCAAGCTTGATAAATTCAGTATTGATCTTGATTCTTCCAGCCATATTTACCTGCCTTTCGGTATCAGTCGGTCTTAGTTTTTGAGCTGAATGGGCATTACAAGGAATATGAAGCTCTCTCCCTCTAACGGAAGTATCTCGATTACCTTCATTGCGCCGTTGAAGCGTATTCTGACTTTATCGCCCTCGGCAGCTCGGAGTGCTTCGAGAATGAGCTTGTTATTGAAGCCGATAGTAACAGTTTCTCCTGAAATATCGGCGGATATAGCGTCGTTTATCTTACCGATTCCTGTCTTGCAGCTTATCTTCATAACGCCGTTTCCGATCTCGCAGCGTATAGGAGACTTGTTCTTGTCGTCGATAAGAAGTGAGCAGCGCTCCAGACAGGTTGAGAAGTCTCTCTTGCTGATGATGACCTCTGTCTTGCAGCCGCTTGGTATGCTCATCTTGTAGTTATGGAAAACTCCCTCAAGGAGTCTTGATATTACGAAAACGTTGCCAATTTCAAAGATGATATGGCGGTCATTGGTGCATACAGTACAAAGCTTCTCGTCGTCATCGTCCTTTATAAGGGTGGAAACTTCGAGAAGAGCTTTCTTCGGCACTACAAAATGGTACTTCTCGGTGCAGTCAGTCATTTCTGTTCTGATAGCAAGTCTGAAGCCGTCTATAGCGACCATATTGAAGCTGCCGTCCTCTATATCGAAAAGTTCGCCTGTGAGTACGGGCTTGCTTTCGTTGAGTGAAGCAGCGTAGCTTGTCATATTTATCATTGATTTGAGTATGCTCTGCTTTACGGAGAAGCTCCTTGCGGAGTCTACCTTCGGGAGCTCGGGATATTCGCTTGCAGACATTGCAGGGAAGCTGCACTCGGTAGCGCTGCATGAAATGCTGATAACGAGATTGTCATCTATATCAAAGGTTATCTCGTCTCCCGACATACGTCTTGTGAACTCGCTGAAAAGTCTTGCACTTACAACAAATTCTCCCTCGCCCTCTGTATTTGCGTTTATAGAGGTGCGTATTCCCATTTCGAGGTTATAAGCGGTGAGCTCTACACTTCCCGATGAGATACGGACTTTTATTCCTTCAAGAGCAGGGATAGTTGACTTCTGTGATACAGCTCGTGAGACATTGCTGATAGCCTCGCTGATCTCGTTTTTATCGCAGATGAATTTCATTATGATATGCCTCCGTGAAAATTCTTAGCATGAATGAGGTAAGCTAAGATAAGATAAGAATAAATATATATTGTTGTTGTTATTGTGTCGGTGGAAAAGTTGGGATCGTTATTTTTTGAAGATATACGCCGAAAAGCTCGTCCACAATGGTGTGTGGTGAAAATTTTGAAACTGTGAAAAGAATTTCTGATGAGGGGAGATATTGTTTAATTGGTTGAGCGATGTGGAGTTGAAATGGAAAAAAAGTTGAGAAAACGGTGGAAAGACAGATTTTTTAATTTTTTCGTGAGTCTTTTTGCACATCGGTGTTGAGTGTTGAATGTTTCAGGTGTTGAAATAATATCCGAGTGAAATGATATACATGATACGAAAAACTTTTCGGCATAGGAAAATTTCTGAGGTTTGATTTTAAAAACAGTTTTTAACATAGTGTTGAAAACTCTGTTGAAATAACATTTTCAACACTTTTAAACGTTGACTCAGACCTTACTCTTGTCCTTGATGTTCTTGATGATGTCGTTTACAAGATTCTTGAGGTTTGAATCCTTTTCCATTGACTCTGTAACGCTTGTTACCGAGTAAACGATAGTAGAATGGTCTCTGCCGCCGAACTCTGTACCGATAGAAGCAAGGGGCATCTGAGTTATCTCGCGGACTACATATATAGCTACCTTACGGGCTGTTGATATCTGTGATGAACGCTTGCTGGAGCGCAGGTCATCGGGAGATACGCCGTAAACTGTGGATACCTCTGAGATTATCTTCTCAACGGTTATCGGGATAGGCTGCTCGTCAGCGAGAACGTCGCGCATTACGCTCTGAGCCATTGATATAGTGATAGGGCTGCCTGCAAAGTGGTTGAGAGCTTTAAGGCGTACAACAGCGCCCTCCAGCTGTCTGATGTTGGATTTCAGGCGGTTAGCCATGAATTCAGCGACTTCGCTTGGCATTTTGAGCTCAAGAAGCTCGGATTTTCTGTTGATGATAGCAAGTCTCGTCTCATAGTCAGGTGCGGAAATATCAGCGATAAGACCGCCCTCGAAACGTGTACGCAGACGCTCTTCAAGGGTGAGGAGCTCCTTTGGCGGCTTATCAGATGTGATAACTATCTGCTTGCCCTCCTGGTGGAGCTTGTAGAAGGTGTGGAAGAATTCCTCCTGCATACGCTCTCTGCCCGAGAAGAACTGGATATCGTCTATGAGAAGTATATCGGCATTTCTGTACTTGTCGTGGAAATCGGAGATAGAGCTCTTGTTGAGAGCGCTTACAAGGTCGCTGCCGAAGGTCTCGCTGGTAACATAAACGATGTTGAAATCGGGGTGATTCTTTCTTACCTCATTGGCAATAGCTGTGATAAGATGAGTTTTACCCATTCCCGAAGGACCGTAGATGAACAGCGGATTGTAGTCGGGAACAGCCTTTGAGCCGCAGTTCTTGGCTACAGACTTACTGCAGGCAAGGGCGAACTCGTTGGAGCGTCCCTCGATGAATGTATCGAAGGTATAGTCATAGTTTGCAAATTTGTAGGACTGCTCCAGCTCAGCGTGCTTCTGCTCCAGCTCGGCATCTGTGGGGACCTTTACCTTTTCGGGCTCTTCGGATTCAACATTGATGACGATATTGACATTGAGTCCGAGGACGTTGAGGAAAGCTTCCTTGAGTACAGCCTCGTATGTAGTCATAACGATATTTTTCTGGAACTCGGTCTGAACGCTGAAAACAGCCTCAGTGCCGTTGAAGTTAAGGGGAACAAGTGGATTTATCCATGTTTTTATTGCAATTTCAGGTATTTTTCCGTTTTCGAGACAGTAGCTCTTGACTTTCTCAAAAACCTCATCAAATGAATTCATAGAAACCTCCGTATTTTTGTTGGAGAAAAAATAACGATACTCTCCTATATTAATATATAAGACCATTATATCATAAACACTGTTGAAATGCAAGTGATTTTCACTGTAAAGCAGATAGAAAATAAAACTTCTTTCCACACACAAATTGACATATTGTTGAAAACTGTGTTGAATCATCTTAAAATCAGCCCTCAAAACCCTGTTTTGCGAGTGTGAAATTGTTGAAATAGGCTGGTTTAAAAAAATTTCTGTCCATAAAACATTTTTTCTGATGATTTGAGAAAATGGCTGAAATTGGACAAAGTATTGAAATTATTCCGTTAATCATTCAAGATATATTGGTAAAAAAACTGAAAATGTATGTGGAGATAAAAAAATTTCGGGAATTGCTTGACACGGGAGACTTTTTAATATATAATGATTTAGTGTAATGCAGGGCGAAGTGTCTCTGTACGCAATTCACGTTTGTCAGAGCGGTTTTTACGGCTCTTGTATAACAATTCGAGAGAGGAGGACACTGAATATGAAGAGAACATATCAGCCTAAGAAGCTCCACAGAAAGAAGGAGCACGGCTTCATGAAGAGAATGGCTACTAAGAACGGCAGAAAGGTTTTAGCTCGTAGAAGATCTAAGGGCAGAGCAAGATTAACTCACTGACGAGGCTGACCACAAAATCTTTATTTTGTGGTCTTTTTTGTTAGGACGGCTATATGCAGGTGCAATTATGCTTTATACGGAAATATTGAACGATAATAAGGACTTCCTCGCCCTCTATAAAAAGGGCAGGTACGCCGCTTCAAAATACTCGGTCATATATGTCAGACCAAACGGAAAGCCCTTTAACCGCCTCGGTATAACCGCAGGAAAAAAAGTGGGCAATGCCGTCTGCCGCAACAGAGCCAAGAGACTTATCCGCCTTGCCTATCGGAACGCCGAGGTAAATCTCCCCGTGGGCATGGATATCGTAATAGTGGCAAGAACTGCTATCTGCAGTATAAAATCAGACGAATACTGCAGCTATATGGACAAGTACGGAGTAAATGATATCAATAAGATGTTCAGGAGCTTCGATAACAAGAATAAGCGTGTATGAAATATATTGTTCTGGGGCTTATCAAATTCTACAGGAAGCTGATATCTCCCCTTTTTCCCCCTAAGTGCAAGTATTATCCTACTTGCAGCACTTATGCATTGAAAGCTGTTGAGCGCTTTGGTGCAATAAGGGGCTCGGCTCTTGCCGTGTGGAGGATACTCCGCTGCAACCCATGGTCAATGGGCGGTATAGACCACGTCCCCGAAAAATTCACTTTCAGAGTCAGGAAGTACGATTATGTGGATCCTGATTATTCGGAAGATGACAACAAAATGAATTAAGAGGGATTAATATTGAACGCACTTTATGATATTATCGGTGTGCCTTTCGGCTATCTGATGAGACTTATTTACTCGATTTGCAATAACTATGCCGTAGCTATCATTCTGTTTACGGTAATCACAAAAATATTGCTGCTGCCTGTCAACTACAAGACACAGAAGGGCGCGGCAAGAATGCAGCTTCTTAACCCGAAGCTGGAAAAACTCAAGAAAAGTTTCGCCAATAATCCGCAGAGATTACAGGAAGAACAGCAGAAGCTGTATCAGCAGGAGGGCGTGAACCCCATGGGCTCATGTTTACCTGCATTTATCCAGATGTTCCTCCTCTTCGGCGTTATTGACGTTATTTATAAGCCTGTGACACATATCCTTGATATTTCAAAGAATATCATTGATGAAGCTTGCGGGATTGCAGGTGTTGATACCAGAAACCTCAGATGTGAGCTCATGACTATGGAGCACCTCAGAGACAACGGCGACAAGTACTTATCTCTCGGTGAGAAATTCTTCTCAAAGGTCTCTGAGTTCAACGAGAGATTCACTCTTTTCGGTGCTAATCTCGGCAAAACACCTACTATCCACCCTGATTCATGGACTAAGGAAGCTGTAATACTTGCGGCTATCCCCTTCCTTGCAGGTCTTTCACAGCTCCTCGTATCTGTTTACAGCCAGATACATCAGAAGAGAACTAATCCAAGTATGCAGCAGGCAGGTCAGGGCTGTATGTCAGTTATGATGTACGGACTTCCTCTCCTTTCTATCTGGTTCGCATTTCAGGTGCCTGCAGGTGTAGGCTTCTACTGGATATGGTCATCAATCTTTTCATTCATCATTACCTTTGCGCTTAACTGCTACTTTACTCCCGAGCGTACTAAGGTCATAAATGAAAAGGAAAAAGAAAAAGCAAGAATATACGCAGAAAAACATCCGAATAAGAAATCATTCATGCAGAAAATGATGGAGCAGCAGGCTGCTCTCGAACAGCAGCAGAACGGCGGTTCATCATCAGGCAAGGCAAACGGCGTTTCACGCTCGGAGCAGAACAAAGCCAACCGCGACAAGCTTAAAGAAGCAAGAAAGCGCATGGCTGAAAAATACGGCGATTCTTACGAGGATAACGATGATGAGGATTGATTCCTCAGGGAGGTATAAGTATGACTGAAATTTTCACAGCAAGATCAATCGAAGAGGCAAAAGAGCTGGCAGCTAAGAAATTCGGAAAAAGTATCAGTGAGATCAAGTTTGAGATCCTCGATGAAGGAAAAAAGGGACTTTTTGGTATCGGTTCAAAGGAAGCAAAGGTAAAGGCTACAGTTGCAGACGCTGCACCTGCTGCTGCACCAAAGGCAGCTGCTGAAGCTCCCAAGGCTCCTGTAACAACTGCTCCCGCACCTAAGGCTGAAGAGCCTGCAACTAAGACTGTGGCAGAGCCAAAGCCTGTTGTAACTACTGAAACAAAGGCAGAGCCAAAGGCTGCCGAGGCAAAGAAGGAAACAGCTGCTGAAGCTGTTGAGAATCCTGCTGAGGCTGTTGACGACGAAGAGGCTTACTCACTTGATAACTTCACACTTATCGAGGACGAGTCCCTTGTAAATCCAAAGGTAAAGCTTGCTAAGGATTACATCACAAGCATTCTCAGAGCTATGGACGTTGACGTTGAGTTCAAGGTTTACCAGAACGAGACAGGCGCTGTTATCAATATCGAGAGCAACAACAACGGTACTATCATCGGCAGACGCGGCGAGACTCTCGACGCTATCCAGTACCTCTGCTCTATCATCGCTAACAAGGGCGATAAGGACTACTACAGAATTACAATTGACTGCCTTGGCTACAGAAGCAAGAGAAAGGAAACTCTTGAGCAGCTGGCAGCTAAGGTCGCTAAGTCTGTTCTCAGAACAGGCCGTTCACAGCCACTCGAGCCAATGAACCCATACGAGAGAAGAGTTATCCACTCTGCTATCTCAAATATCGAGGGAGTTTCCTCACGTTCAGTCGGCGAGGAGCCTTACAGAAAGATAATCATTTCTTCCAATAACCCAAGAAGAGGCGGCGGAAGACGCGATAATCGCCGTGACGGCGGCAGAAGAAACGACAGACGCGGCGGAGAGAGAAGAAACCGCGACAGAGAGGTAAACATGGAGCGCAGAAGCGTTGACCTCTCAACAAGCTTTGAAAAGGACTATAAGAGACCAAAGCCTGAGGACGAGATACAGGGCGGTCTCTACGGTAAGATAGAGCTTTAATTATATTATAAACAACGGCTTGAAATGTAATACAAAATAAAAGTTTATGCGTATTTATCGGGGAAAACCTTTCTGAGGAAAGGTTCTTCCCCGAACCCCTTTCCAAAGACTTTTATCTGGTTTATTCCCCGATAGGGCGCATTAAAAATTACAAGTATTCTATATTCTTGTAAGCGCCCTATCGGGGAATAAACAAAAACGAAAGTTTTAGGGGAGGAGTTTGAGGAGAGACCCTTTTTCAAAAGGGTCCTCCTCAATGGATACACATAATCATTATTGTATTGCATATAAGCCGTTGTTTTTTTAGGAAGTGATAAAATGTCAACTATAGCTGCTGTTTCAACGCCTAATGCAGTGGGCGGAATAGCTGTTATACGTATTTCGGGCGAGGACGCCATACAGGTTGCGGAGAAGATATTCTCCCCTTACGGCGACAAAAAGGTTTCAGATATGGCAGGCTATACCTGCGCTTACGGTATCGCTCATGACGGCAATGAACGCCTTGATGACTGTATCCTGACAGTGTTCCGAGCTCCGCACAGCTACACAGGCG
This sequence comes from Ruminococcus flavefaciens MA2007, assembly GCF_000621845.1. GTDB lineage: Bacteria > Bacillota > Clostridia > Oscillospirales > Ruminococcaceae > Ruminococcus > Ruminococcus flavefaciens_E. The sequence goes on from NZ_JHXF01000001.1 coordinate 120,267, forward strand.
AAGATATTGCGGAGCTCTCCTGCCACGGCGGTCTTTATGTGACCAAGCGTGTTCTCCGTGCGGCTCTGGCTAACGGAGCTGTCAATGCGGAGGCTGGCGAGTTCACCAAGAGGGCTTATCTCAACGGCAAGCTCGACCTGATGAAAGCCGAGGCTGTCATGGATATAATCTCCGCTAAGGGCGAGCGCGAAATGAAAATGGCGGAGAATCTCCGCGAGGGCGCAGCCTACAAAAAGGCGAAGAAGTGCTCGGATAAGCTTATGAAAATTCTCGGCGACCTTGCAGCGTGGGCTGACTATCCCGAGGAGGATATCCCCGAGGTCCGTCCCGAGGTTCTCACAGATGAGCTAAAAGAGATACGTGAGGAGCTTCGCTCGCTGGTGAAGAATTACGACAGCGGCAGGATTCTCCGTGAGGGCGTTGCTACGGCTATTATCGGACGTCCGAATGTGGGCAAGTCAACGCTGTTCAACTGCCTTAGCGGCTGCGAGAGAAGTATCGTAACCGAGATTGCAGGCACTACCCGTGATATTATTGAGGAGTCCGTCCGCATTGGTGACATCACGCTGAGACTTTCAGATACCGCCGGTATTCACGAAACGGACGATGTTATCGAGGGTATCGGAGTTGACATGGCTGAGAAAATGATTGCTTCTTCCGAGCTGGTCATTGCGGTTTTTGACGGAAGTTGTCCGCTCACGGAGGACGATTTATATTTAATTAATAAAATTAATATAAATAACACCATTGCTGTAATAAACAAAAATGACGTTGAACAAGTCCTTGACGTTTCACTTCTGAAAGGCAAAATTAAACATATCGTATATTTATCTGCCAAAGAAAGCACAGGTGTTGAGCAGCTTCACGACTGTATCGAGGAGATTTTTAAGCTGGGTGAAGCTGATTTTGGTACGGCAACTGCCGCAAATGAGCGTCAGAAAAAATGTATCGACAAGGCTCTTGAAGATATTGAAAGTGCTATTTTATCACTTGAAATTGGTGAAATGCTGGACGCTGTAAATATTACTCTCGATGAAGCTGAGCAGTCGCTGCTTCAGCTCACTGGAGAAAAAGTCACGGACGCAGTCGTTGATGAAGTGTTCTCGCGCTTCTGTGTTGGCAAGTGAAATGTTTCATGTGAAACATAAGGAGGGAAAAAATTGACATATAAAATGGGTGAATTTGACGTGGCAGTCGTTGGCGCAGGTCATGCAGGAGTTGAAGCTGCACTTGCTTCTGCAAGGCTGGGCTGCAAAACTGTTATGTTTACAATATCACTGGATCAAATCGCAAATATGCCCTGCAATCCGTCAATCGGCGGAACTGCAAAGGGACATCTGGTCCGTGAAATCGACGCATTAGGCGGAGAAATGGGCAAAGCTGCGGATAAATGTTTTATACAGAGCCGTATGCTGAATCGCGGAAAAGGTCCTGCTGTTCATAGTTTACGAGCTCAGGAGGACCGTGTGAAGTATCATAATTATATGAAAAATGTCTGCGAAAATCAAAAAAATCTTTATGTGAAGCAGGCAGAAATTGCTGAGATAATAACTGAAGATAATAAAATCGTTGGTGTGAGAACTTCTCTCGGTGCTGAATATGCTGTGAAAGCAGTTATAATTGCTACGGGAACTTATCTTAAAGGCAAGATACACATTGGCGAAGTTTCATATGAAAGCGGTCCTGACTCGGCATTACCAAGCAAATATTTATCAAAAAGTCTTGAAGAAAACGGAGTGGAGCTTCGCAGATTCAAGACGGGAACTCCCTGCCGCGTAAATAAGAGAAGTATTAATTTTGATATAATGGAAAGACAGGACGGCGACGAAAAAATTGTTCCGTTTTCATTTGAGACTGAAACAGAAGGTCTTGAGAATAAAGTAAGCTGTTATATAACATATACCAACGGTAAAACTCATGAAGTGATACTTTCAAACCTTGACAGATCACCATTATACTCAGGAAGAATAGAAGGAGTAGGTCCGAGATACTGTCCGTCCATTGAGGACAAGATCGTAAGATTTTCAGATAAACCAAGACATCAGCTTTTCGTTGAGCCCATGGGATTATCAACAGAAGAGTACTATTTGCAGGGAATGTCGTCGTCGCTGCCAGAGGACGTTCAGCTTGCATTTCTGCGAACAATAGACGGACTGGAGGACGTAGAGATCATGCGCCCTGCATACGCAATAGAGTATGACTGCTGCAACCCGAATCAGCTTCTGCCTACCCTTGAATTTAAGCATTTACAGGGACTTTACGGGGCAGGACAGTTCAATGGAAGCTCAGGTTATGAAGAAGCTGCCGCTCAGGGAATCGTTGCTGGCATTAATGCAGCCCTTAAAATCAAGGAAAAAGAGCCCATGATACTGGACAGAGCAAGCTCATACATTGGTACGCTGGTCGATGATCTTGTCACAAAGGGCTGTGCTGATCCGTACAGAATGATGACTTCACGAAGCGAGTACAGGCTTATTCTGCGTCAGGACAATGCAGACCAGAGATTGACTCCGATTGGCTATAAATTGGGACTTATTTCTCCCGAACGTTATGAAAAACTGCTCGAAAAGGAGCGTCAGACTGCTCTTGAAATTGAGCGTTTATCCAAACTGAATGTGTCTCCAACCGAGGAACTTAACGATTTTCTCGTAGAAAAGGGAACTTCGGCGCTTGGTACGGGCTGTAAGATGACTGATCTTATTCGCCGTCCTCAGATTAATTATAACGATCTTGCTTCCTTTGATCCTGATAGATCTGAGCTTGATTGGGAGGTTTGTGAGCAGGTCGACCTTCAGATAAAATACGAAGGATACATTCAGAAGCAGCTTGCTCAGATTGAGCAGATGCGAAAAATGGAGTCCATGAAGCTACCGCCTGACCTCGATTATAGCCTGATTTACGGGCTTCGTCTTGAAGCAGTAGAGAAGCTCAACAAGATAAAACCACTTTCAATTGGACAGGCTTCACGTATTTCGGGAGTCTCCCCTGCCGATGTATCCATGCTTGCTGTATGGCTCTTGCACGAGAAAGGAGAGAAAAATGCTACCTGATTTTGAACTATCTTGCGAAAAGTTTTCTCAGTGTGGTATTGAGCTTTCACGTGAAGCATATGAGAAATTTGACATTTATGCTCAGCTCCTTGTTGAGTACAATGAAAAGGTAAATCTTACGGCAATAACCGAGCCTATGGAGGTGCTTTGCAAGCACTTTATCGACTCGGCTTGTCTGCTGAAATATGCGGATATTAAGCCTGATTCTTCGATTATTGATGTTGGTACGGGTGCTGGTTTTCCCTCTGTTCCGCTGAAAATTCTCCGCCCAGATATTAAGCTCACGCTTTTGGATAGTCTGAATAAGCGAATCGACTTTCTTAAACAACTGTGCAACAAGCTTGATATTGAAGCTGATTTTATTCACGGTAGAGCTGAGGACTTCTCGAAAATGCCTGAATATAGGGAAAAATATGATTACTCCTGTGCACGTGCAGTCGCAAATCTCAGCACTCTGAGCGAGCTTTGTATACCTTTTGTGAAGGTTGGAGGTTCTTTTATTTCCATGAAAGGTCCCAGCGAAAATGTTTCACGTGGAACAAATGCTATTGAGCTTCTTGGCGGAATTGTCGAGAATATTGCTGATTACAGTCTTTTTGATGAGCAGCGCCGTATTATCACAGTGAAGAAAATATCGCAAACTCCGATAAAATACCCAAGAAATAGCGCTCAGATAAAGAAGAAAGAGCTTTGATTAAACTAAATAATGTCATTAAAACCGCTGTTTACTCGAAAAACTGCGGTTTTTTTGTATAGAAAATATTTCCCGATAGTGCTATGATTATCTCAGTAAATAATTCGGAGGTCATAATCATGGCAGGATTTTTAAATTTTACAAAAGAAAAGCTGGTTAACAAAGTCGTAGAAATTAACATTGATGACATTGTACCAAACCCATATCAACCGAGAAAGGATTTTACGGACGATATCATGTCACTTGCGGAGTCAATCGCACAGAACGGTATTCTTCAGCCGCTTTCGGTCCGTAAAAAAGATAATCACTATGAGCTTATTGCTGGTGAGCGCAGGCTTCGTGCGGCAAAAATGTGCCAATTCAGCGTTGTCCCATGTATTGTACATGAGGTCAGTGACCGTCATTCGGCTGTACTTGCTCTTGTGGAGAACATTCAACGTCAGGACTTGTCTTTCTTTGACGAGGCTTCGGCAATTGAAAAGTTGATTACCCACTATGGCATGACGCAGGAGGACGCTGCGGCAAAGCTTGGTCGTGCTCAGAGTACCATTGCTAATAAACTTAGATTGCTTCGGCTCACTGAAAAAGAACGGGAGTTTATAGTCAAGTACGGGCTTACCGAGCGTCATGCGCGAGCCTTGCTTCGTTTAGGCAGTTCTGAGGACAGGCTGTTCATTCTTGGCAAGATAATCATAAGCAATCTTAATGTTGAGCGCTCTGAGAAGCTTATTGACGAGTTCATTGGCAGTCAGCGTGACAAGGTGAGCTATAAGAAGCGTTCACTTGTTTTTCAGAATGTCAAGATGTTCGTCAACACAATTAATAAGGCTGTTGAGACTATGCAGGCGGCTGGAATCTCTGCGGATTCGCGAAAAATCCAGAACGAGGACTACATAGAATACCGTGTCCGTATACCGATTCAAAAGAAATAAACAATGAAATGTTTCACGTGAAACAAATTTTGAGGTGATTTTTGCTCCACAATTGTTTCATGTGAAACATTTTTTATAAAAATCTCCGTTTCATATTTACATTGCGTGAAAAAAGTGGTATAATATTAAAAGTAAATCTGAAAGGAAGATAGTATGGGCAAAATAATTGCTGTTGCTAACCAGAAGGGCGGCGTCGGAAAGACTACAACGGTCATAAATATCGCTGCGTATCTCGGTTCAAGAGACTTCAAAGTCCTCTGTGTGGACGCCGATCCACAGGGTAATACGACCACAGGCTTCGGAATAAAGAAGAAGTCCGTCAGCGCTTCGACGTATGATGTTATCACAGGAAAGGCTCGTATTCAGGAGGCGACTGTTCAGACAGAGTTTCAGAACGTTTCAATAGTTCCTGCAACAGAGGCTCTGGCAGGCTGTGAGATAGAGCTTGCTGAGTATGAGAACAGAGTCAACAGACTGAAAATGCAGATACTGACCTGCAAGGACGACTTTGACTACATCTTTATAGACTGTCCGCCTGCTCTCGGAACAATAACTATCAACGGTCTCGTTGCCTGCGACAGCGTTATGGTACCTATGCTTGCGGAGTTCTACGCTCTTGAGGGACTATCACAGCTGGTGAACACTATTAAAATAGTTAAAAATAATTATAATCCAGCTCTTGAAATCGAGGGAATACTCTTCACAATGTTCGACGGCAGACTTAATGTTGCAAACGACGTTGTAGCAGAGGTCGAGAAATACTTCCCGGATAAGGTGTTCAAGACAAAGGTGCCGAGAAATGTTCGTATTTCCGAAGCTCCCAGCCACGGCAAGCCTGTGATGTACTATGATAAAGCGTCAAAGGGCTCGGAATCCTATGAGCTTGTTTGTCATGAAATGCTTGGCGAACCATTGGAGCTCCCGAAAAAGAAAAAGATCTTCTCTTTCAAAAAACATAAGAAAGGAAAACGTTCGTCTTGACGAATGAGGATAACATATGGCAAAAGGCGGTTTAGGCGCAGGCGGCGGACTTGATTCGCTTTTCATTGACAATACCAATGAGATACAGGTCAAGAAAACACTGCGCATATCTGAAATAGAGCCCAATCGCGACCAGCCCCGTAAGGCGTTCAGCGATGAGGCTATAACTGCTCTTGCGGATTCTATCCGCGAGCACGGAATGCTCCAGCCAATACTTGTCCGTCCTATCAGCACAGGCGGCTACCAGATAGTAGCAGGCGAGAGAAGATGGCGTGCGGCAAGAATGGCAGGGCTTGACGAAGTTCCCGTAAATATCCGCGAGCTCTCCGATCTGGAGACCATGCAGATAGCTATTATCGAGAACCTTCAGCGTGAGAACCTCAATCCTGTTGAAGAAGCGGCAGGCTATGCGGAGCTCATAGATAAGTACGGCATGACTCAGGAAAAGGTCGCAAAAATGGTGGGACGTTCACGTTCTGCTGTAGCAAATGCGGTGAGACTTCTCTCACTGCCCGAGAGAGTGCTGAAAATGCTTGAAAACGGCGATATCTCATCAGGTCATGCAAGAGCGCTCCTTGGCTTTGAGGACGAGGAAATGCTTATTGCAACGGCTCTGAGAGCGGCTGACGGCGGACTTACAGTACGTCAGGTTGAAAAGGCTGCACAGAAGTCCGCAGAGCACAGCGATGAAGCAGCTGCAAGTGCTTCAAATAAAAAAATTGACAATTATTTCAAGGAAATGGAGCTCTCGCTCAATGAACGCCTCGGCAGAAAGGTCAAGGTAGACTACGGCAAGAACAAGGGCGCACTGATACTTGAATTTTATGATAAAAATGACCTCGCAGCTTTGGCAGAAAAGCTTGCAAAAGAGGACTAAGGAGAATAAATATGATAGATATTAAGCTTATAAGAACCAACCCTGAGCTGGTAAAGGAAAACATCAAGAAGAAGTTTCAGGACGACAAGCTCCCTCTCGTTGACAAGGTCATCGAGCTGGACAAGCAGTACAGAGAGACTAAGCTCGCCTGCGACAATCTGAGAAATACACGTAACGTAAAGAGCAAAGAGATCGGCGGTCTCATGAAGAACGGTCAGAAGGACGAGGCTGAAAAGGTAAAGGCTGAGGTCTCTGCAATGGGCAAGGAGCTCGAGGAGAAGGAGCAGCTGGAAGTAAAGCTCGAAGCTGATATCCGCGAGATAATGCTCGTTATCCCAAATATCATCGACGAGACAGTACCGATAGGCAAGGACGATTCCGAGAACGTTGAGGTCGAGAGATTCGGTGAGCCTGCTGTTCCTGCATTTGAGGTTCCTTACCATGTTGATATCATGGAAAAGCTCAACGGTATCGACATCGACAGCGCACGTAAGACAAGCGGCAACGGTTTCTACTATCTCTGCGGAGACATTGCACAGCTCCAGAGCTGCATACTCTCTTACGCAAGAGACTTTATGATAGACAAGGGCTTCACATACTACATTCCTCCGTTCATGATAAGAAGCAACGTCGTTACTGGCGTTATGAGCTTCGCTGAAATGGAGGGCATGATGTACAAGATCGAGGGCGAGGATCTTTACCTCATCGGTACTTCCGAGCACTCTATGATAGGTAAGTTCATCGACACTATCGTTCCCGAGGAGGAGCTTCCAAAGACTCTCACAAGCTATTCTCCATGCTTCCGTAAGGAGGTAGGCGCTCACGGTATCGAGGAGCGCGGCGTATACCGTATCCACCAGTTCGAGAAGCAGGAAATGGTCGTTGTATGTAAGCCCGAGGAGTCTATGGACTGGTTCCACAAGCTCTACAGCTATACAGTTGAGTTCTTCCGCACACTTGATATACCTGTACGTACACTTGAATGTTGCTCGGGAGACCTTGCAGACCTGAAGGTAAAGTCTATCGACGTTGAGGCATGGTCACCTCGTCAGAAGAAGTACTTCGAGGTTGGTAGCTGTTCTAATCTCGGCGACGCACAGGCAAGACGTCTTGGTATCAGAGTAAAGGCTGCTGACGGCAGCAAGTACTTTGCACACACACTGAATAACACAGTTGTAGCACCTCCGAGAATGCTCATCGCATTCCTCGAGAACAACCTCAACGAGGACGGTTCTATCCGTATACCAAAGGCACTCCAGCCTTATATGCGCAAGGATATCATCAAGGTACCTGAGAAGAAGTGAGTAGAAAATAGAAAGTAGTAGGGCGGCTTTATGCCGCCCTTATTGCATTATAAATGATATTGAACCAATGTAGGGGCGGATATTATCCGCCCGTTAAATATATATAGAATAGTAGGGGGCGATGCCTACATCGCCCCCTACAACTAATTGCTAACGGCTGTCAATATGTTCGTCGCCCCACTTTGCCGCTGTACAGAGGCACATTGTTATTACGCCCATAGTTCCACCAAACATACTGCCGAATAGAAAACTTAACATAAAATTACTCCTTTACATGAATAGTATATGACGGGAGCGGAGGCACTCCGCCCGCCAAATAGGCTTCCAATGAGAAAGTTAATCATTATTTTACGTCTTTATTTGAATAGCTTTTCTGATATTATTATGCGCAGAATAATTCGCTCTAATCAAATTTGCGCAGGAATATTATTTGTTTTGTGCGGCATAATAAAAGAAAAAACTTTAAATTTGTTGCAAATGCCACTATTCAATAATGCTTATTTATGTTATACTTAATAAGTAATACGGAATATCCGTAAATAATTGAAAAGAGGTATTACCAATGAATAAAATAACCAATGACATTTACTATATCGGAGTAAACGACCATGAGCTTGACCTCTTTGAGGGACAGTACGACGTGCCAAACGGCATGGCTTATAATTCATATATGATAGTTGACGACAAGATTGCTGTTTTTGATACAGTTGACGGCAATTTCACAGACCAGTGGCTCGGCAATATGGCTGAAGTCCTCGGTGACCGCAAGCCTGATTATCTTATCGTTCAGCACATGGAGCCCGACCACTCCGCAAACCTCAAGCACTTTATTGAAAAGTATCCGGAGGCTGCTATCGTAGGAAACTCCAAGACATTCGGTATGATAGACAATTTCTTCGAGGGACTTGCAATCGCAAACAAGCTCGAAGTCAAGGAAGGGGAGAAGCTCTCTCTCGGCAAGCACGAGCTTTCATTCGTGTTCGCACCAATGGTTCATTGGCCTGAGGTAATGTTCACATACGACAGCACAGACAAGGTGCTGTTCTCGGCTGACGCATTCGGAAAGTTCGGCGCTCTCGATGTTGAGGAGGACTGGGCTTGCGAAGCTCGCCGCTATTACTTCGGTATCGTAGGCAAGTACGGTATGCAGGTGCAGGGCGTTCTGAAAAAGGCTGCTGCACTTGATATCCAGACTATCTGCCCTCTCCACGGACCTGTTCTCAAGGAGAATCTCGGCTACTATCTTGGACTTTACAACACATGGTCAAGCTACGGTGTTGAGTCCGAGGGCATATTTATCGCTTACACATCAGTTTACGGCAATACCAAGAAGGCTGCTGAGCTTCTCAAGGAAAAGCTCGAAGCAAAGGGCTGCCCTAAGGTTGCTATCGCAGACCTTGCAAGAGAGGATATGGCTGAGTCCGTTGAGGACGCATTCCGCTACGGAAAGCTTGTTATTGCTACAACGACATATAACGCAGATATATTCCCGTTCATGAAGCACTTCATTCTCGACCTTACCGAGAGAAACTACCAGAACCGTACTATTGGTATCATCGAGAACGGAAGCTGGGCAGCTACTGCTGCTAAGGTTATAAAGTCCATGTTCGAGAAGTCAAAGAACATCACATGGACAGACACAACAGTATCAATAAAGTCAGCTGTTAAGGCTGCAAATATAGAGCAGATAGAGGCTCTTGCAGACGAGCTGATAAAATAAAAGTTCAAAGGGGGACTGATTATGAAAATTACGCTCAATCCCGACAAAGAAGTAGTTGACAGAATAAAAGAGGGACTTAAAATGAAGGACGGCTACTGTCCGTGCAGACTTGCAAAAACTCCCGAAAACAAGTGTATGTGCAAGGAGTTCCGCGACCAGATAGCAGATCCGAATTTTGAGGGCTTCTGTCATTGTATGCTGTATTATAAATCACTGGAAGATTAAGGAGAAATGACCATGAACGGGTTATTCAGATTAAGAAATTCATAACAGCATGAAACTTGATAAATAGTTTCATGCTTCTCATAATAAAACTGAAACTATTTTATTAAGGAGATATTGTTATGATATTTCAGGATAATGTTGTAAAAGAGTATCTTAAAAACGTATATTTTATCTCGGGAACGCCCTGCGGCGGCAAGACCACTGTTTCACGGGAGCTTGGCAAAAGATACGGTATCTGCGTATATGATATCGACGAAGCTTTTGCCGCTCATCAGCAGATTTGCGACAGTGAACATCAGCCTGATATGAGCAGGCGTTTCGGAAGCGCAGATGAGTTCTTCGGACGTACTGCAGATGAGTATAAAAAATGGCTGATAAACAATACAAGGGAACAGCTTGATTTTGTACTGCTCGACCTTATAAGACTTTCGCAGGATAAAAAGGTGATATGCGACTGTCACCTGACTCCGGAGGAAGCTGTGAAGATAACAGAGCCGTCAAGGGTGATATTCCTAATAAATGATACATCCGATATTGTAAACGCTTACTGTGACCGCAAAGACCATACGGATTTCAGAGACTTCATTAACAGTGCCTCTGATGTTGGAAAAGCAAAGTCGGTCTGCAATGAAGTTCTTTGTTCACTGAGCAAAGAGCGCATAAACAGTATAAAGAACAGCGGTTACTTCTATATTGACCGTAAAAGCGGAAAAACTAAAGAAGAAACTGTTGCACTTGCGGAAAAGCATTTCGGCTTTGTGGATATAGTCAGGGTTGGCAGAGACACTCCGCTTGCTCAGGAGCTCCTACAATTCGTTGAGGAATGCTCATGGCATGAGGTAAAGGAGCACATCGCTGATATGCTCAGGTCGTGGGAGTTCACAGACTGGGAGTGTATGTTTGCCGCGGTTCAGGACGGAAAAATAGTTGGTATGGCTTCCATAATGAAAACGGACTATTACCCTTTGCCTGATATATACCCGTGGATATCCTGTATCTTCGTCACGGAGAGCGCAAGGGGACACCGTATCAGCGGACAGCTCATAGACTTCGCCAACAGATACGCGAGGGAGCTTGGCTTCACAAGGAGCTATATACCCACGGAATATACAGGACTTTATGAGAAGTACGGATATGAATATATCCATGACATAATCAATTACGGCGGCGGGACAGACCGCCTTTACGCAAAGGAACTTTAATAAACAGGAGGTAAAAACATGAGAGAAGTAGTTATCACAAAGGAAAACTTCCAGAGAGAAGTGCTTTTATACAAGGACACACCCGTGCTTCTTGATTTCTGGGCAATGTGGTGCTCACCGTGCATGAAAATGGGACCTATAGTCGAGTTGGTAGCCGACAAGTATGCAGACAGGATAAAGGTCGGCAAGGTCAACGTTGACGAGCAGCCCGAGCTTGCTTCGGCATTCAGAGTTGACAGCATACCACTGCTTGTGGTATTAAAGGACGGACAGATAGTAAATCAGGCAGTAGGAATGCGCGGCGAAGAGGATATCTTAGCATTGTTCGAGAATGTAAAGTAATATGTAAGCAAAGCTCACCAATGAGAGTTGGTGAGCTTTATTTGTAGGGGCGCACAGTGTGCGCCCGTCAGTGCGTATTATGCCCACAAAATATTTGTAGGGGCTGGCGTCCTCGACAGCCCATTTAAGGGACGCCCTCTCTTGCAGGGCGTCCCTCTTCCAAAAACAGTCCACTGGACTGTTTTTGGAATTCACCCTTGCGGGGCGCCTTCGTTTCTTGGGCTCTGCCCAAACCCGCCAGAGGCGCTGCCTCTGGACTCCGCCAAAGGAACACAGTCCCTTTGGAATCCCATTCATAGGTTAATGATATTTTTGCGTAAATTGCACGGAAATCCGTTTTTAAATTGTATATATTATTGAAGCGACGCTTCCGACGGAAAGGAGGAATACCATGAATGATAATTCAGCGCTGTATGCATTCAATAAATTCGGTGACACAGTTCTGCGGACCGCCTTTGCCATGACGGGAAATTATACCGAGGCAGAGGACATAACACAGGAGGTCTTTCTGGCGCTCCATGCAAGACCGCAGGATTTTGAGTCCGATGAACACATGAAAGCATGGCTGCTTCGTTCAGCCATAAACCGCTGCAAAAACCTGAGAAAAAGCGCCCGTATGATGAAAAATTCTCCCCTTGACGAAGCTCTTGCAAGTACTCTGAGCTGCGAGTTTACGCCGAGAGACAACGAGATAAGAGAGATGATAGCAAAGCTCCCCGAAAAGTATTCATCGGTGATATTCCTCTATTATTTTGAGGAGTACACCGTAAAGGAGATAGCATCGCTTCTGGGAAAGAATGAAAATACGGTCAGCTCGCTTTTGCAGCGCGGAAGAAAGAAACTGAAAACAGAGCTTGAAAAGGAGGGCTATGTATATGAGACCTAATGATTATAACGACCTTCTTAAAAAGATAAAGTGTACAGATGATTTCCGCAGCCGTATGCAGCAGAAGCTCACATCAGCTCCCGTTGAGACAACAGAATATGCGGACAGCGTAAGCGGTACTGACGTTATCACGGCAAAGCACCGTTTCGGCAGAGCAGCAGCCCTTGCAGCGGCATTCGTGCTTGTATGCGGAGCTGTGGGCGGCGGAGCATATCACCTTGCAAATGTCAATAAAACAACAAAAGAAAGTTCAGATATATCAGAAGCAGTACAATATGCTTCCATATACAGCAGGCTGAAAGCAAATAAGGAGCTGTATCACGGTGACTTGGTTTTTAAGCAGGATTCAGAAGTAAAACTCCACAGCAGCGGACTGGATATTGAACCGTTCATAAGCTACATGGATAAGTTCGATACAGATAATATGATAGATGCGGAGGATTTCGATGAGACCGGAAGAAGCATAACCATAGATTTCTACGAAAAAAAGTGCGATGAAGAGTTTGCGGCTAAGCTCGAGCAGGCAGCTAACGACGAGACAATAAATAGGATAAGCCTTTACGATGAAGCAAGCTATAATTTTACGCTTTATAATAATGGCTGTTATACAATGACAGATAATGAATACAACAGAACCACATATCATTGTTTTACCGACGGAGAAAAGGTGTTCAATGATATTCTGGAGATGTATACAGACGGGGAAACAGTTGAGCAGTTCAACAACGTTTCAAAGACAGAAATGATGACTGCTCTCCAAAAAGGCTTTGACAACTATAACGACGGCAAAGCATATTACTATCCCGCAAACTCAAACAAGTCCATAGAGTGTATTGTCAAAGCCCGTACCGGCTTCAAGGACGAGCTCTGGGAGTTTGAATGGGAAAGAGCAGGTATACCGTCAGGTGATGTTGATCACTATTATCTGGGCTTTACAATTAATGTAGACGGCTATATGCAGATATACATTGACGATATGGAGAATAATTACAAACTGAAAAACGACAGCGATCTTGAAGCATTCAGAGCTGTTCTAAAAAAGCATCTCTCCGCAATTACTGAATTTGATAATGTTACCCTTTCAAAGCAATATGTGCTTGATATGTTTGATGATAATTATACCGATGGTTCTGTTCTGTATAGCTTCTTCAACGGACAGATCACAGAAAACAGGAAATGTATCGTAAATGACGTTGACGGTCTTAAAAATGAGCTCTCTGATCTTGAATGGGTGGTATCCATAGGCTCAAGAGATGAAAATGAGGAGTTCAATGACTACTACAACTATGTTGCAGGAGTTAAAATAAGCCGAAACGGTTATATATATCCTGATAGCGGCAGTAAATATAATGCTGTTATCAAGCTTAAAAACGAAAGTGATCTTGAATTGTTCAGAAGCATCCTTGACACGCATATAGTACTCGATGATTATGGAAAAGTCGCTTCAAGCAGAGAGATACTTGATGCATTTCGTGAGGATTATAGCGGGGGAGAAGCCAAGTTCCGCGTTGACAGCGGACAGTTCACAGGAGATACAAAATGTACCGTAACTGATATTGACAGCCTGAAAAAAGAGCTTACAGAACTTAAATGGGTGACCTGCAAAAAAGATGAAAAGGGTATCTACCAAAACTTCTACGTTGCAGGAGCTCTTATAAGCAGAAACGGCTATATCTACCCACAAAACGGCAGAACACCTATGTGTGCATACAAGCTGAAAGACGAAAGCGATATTGAGAAGCTCTGCGAGATATGCGACAGATACATTGAAATAAAGAGCGAATAAGCGCCGCAAGTGTTGCTCTTTTCATAATTCTATGATATAATATAAGAAAGTCTCCGCAGTCGGTATGGCTGCGGAGAAATTTTTTTCGGAGGTATAACAATGAAGCTCATATCATGGAACGTCAACGGCTTTCGAGCTTGTCTGCAAAAGGGCTTTGAGGACTTCTTCAAGGCTGCGGACGCTGATATATTCTGCTTACAGGAAACAAAAATGCAGCCCGACCAGGCGGACTTCACGCCCGAGGGCTACCACATATATTTTCACAGCGCTATAAAGAAGGGCTACTCGGGAACGGCTGTTTTCAGCAAGACCGAGCCCATAAACGTGACCTACGGCATCAACGGAACTCACCTCGACGAGGGGCGCGTCATCACCTGCGAGTATGAGGACTTCTACTTCGTGTGCTGTTATGTTCCCAATGCGCAGGACGGTCTCAAGCGTATCGACTACCGCATGGAGTTCGAGGACGACATGAGGGCTTATCTTTCGGAGCTTGACAAGAAAAAGCCCGTTATCTACTGTGGCGACCTCAATGTAGCTCATAACGAGATAGACCTGAAAAATCCCAAGACCAACCGCGGCAACGCAGGCTTCTCCGACGAGGAGCGCGGCAAGTTCACGGAGCTTCTCGGCGCAGGCTTTGCGGATACATTCCGCAGACTTTACCCCGAGACTGTTACTTATTCGTGGTGGTCTTACCGCTTCAAGGCTCGCGAGAAGAACGCAGGCTGGCGTATAGACTATTTCGTGGTGTCGGAGCGCCTTATGGAGCGCGTTAAGGACTCCGAGATACTGACAGACGTAATGGGCAGCGACCATTGCCCTGTAATGCTGACTATAGAATAAGCGCAGACGGTTGCGCTTAAAAGTTGAGAGTTGAGAATTGAGAGTTATAGAAGCAGCTACAACTCTGCTTTTTCTACTCACTATTCACTAATCACTGATAACTTCCGGGCGACCATAGGTCGTCCGGAGTGCCATGGTCAAAAAAGCCGCTTTTTTATTGCATATAATCTCATTTGTGCCTATTTCAGTTGAAATGGGGCGTTTTTTTATGTTATAATCATTATAACATTATAGTAGAGGAGACCTATATATGAGAAAGATATATCATGGGGATTACAAGGTCTCAGCTGCGGATATTGCTGAAAAAATGGGAGCAGGCTGGAATTACGGAAACACTCTCGAAGCCAACTTCGACGGAGAGCCTAACGAGACAGTCTGGGGCAACCCGAAAGCTTCACAGGAAATGGTAAACGCTGTTGCGGACGCAGGCTTCGGTACAGTGCGCATACCTATTTCCTATCTTAACAAAATTGACGACAGCAACGGCTTCAAAATAGACACAGAATGGCTGGAGCGCATTGTCGAGGTAGTGGATTACTGCTACAACAGGGGACTTTTTGTTATTATCAATATCCACGGCGACGGCTACCATACTATCAATGGCAGCTGGCTTCTTTGCGACGGTGAAAATCAAAAATTTATCAAAGAAAAGTATGCGGCAGTGTGGCGGCAGATAGCCCAGCGTTTCGCTGATTACGACGAGCACCTCATCTTCGAGAACATGAACGAGGTCTTTGACGGCGTATACCACGAGCCCGTACCCGAATACTACGAGAATATCAACGACTACGCGCAGATATTCGTGAATACTGTCCGCAGCACAGGTGGCAACAATACTCACCGCTGGCTGCTGGTTGCAGGCTGGAACACGGATATAAGCTATACCTGCGGAGGCTACGGCTTCCGACTTCCCGACGACAGCAGCAATACTGCCGACGAGAACAGGCTCATTCTGTCCGTCCACTGCTATGATCCGTGGGACTACTGCGGCGACGACAAGAAAAAGGTATACCTCTGGGGCGAAAAGGGACAGGAAATAATAAAGCTCAGTCACGCTGATCCCTGCAATATGGCTGACTGGGGCGACGAGGAGCACATCAAGGCTCAGTTCTCTCTGCTCAAGAGAAAGTACATAGACAAGGGCATACCCGTTGTTATGGGCGAGTTCGGCTGTATAGACAGGACTCATAATGAGTTTCCCGACAGGATAGCCGAGAACCGCGCATACTACGACGGCTTTGTAGCAGGTACAGCGGCGCAGAACGGTATAACTCCCGTATACTGGGACAACGGCTACAACGGCAAGCACGGCTTCGGACTTTTTGACCGCAGGACTCTTACACAGACGCAGCCCGAGCTTATCGAGGCTATAGTCTGCGGCGTCAAGAACAAGGATCCCATGTCAGGACGAGAAGCCCTGATACACAGATATACTGTATAAATACAGGGGACGGCGTCCCGTAAAAAGCTCCCGATTACCCGTAGTATTTATAAAGAAGTTTTATGCTTATTATTGAGAGAACCCCTTTTGAAAAAGGGGCTTCTCTCAAACTCTCTCCCTAAAACTTTCGTTTTGTTTTTTCTCAGATAGGGCGCTCCTGCATTTTGCAGGGCTTTTTTATTTATGAAGCGCCCTATCTGCGAAAAAACCAGATAAAAGTCTTTGGAAGGGGGTATGGGGGTGACTCCCCGCAGTGCGGGGAGATGTCCGCAGGACAGAGGGGCGCGCCTCCGTCAGAGGAACCTTTCCTCAGAAAGGTTTCCCCCATAATTAAATATAAGCTTCTATATGAGTATCACGGGAAATCGGGAGCTTTTTTGTGCCTCCATGAGAAACAGAAAAAAATTATTGAAAAACGATAATTTTCTATTGACAAATGATATTTTATGTGATATACTATAGTCACAGTAAGAAAAAAGTTTCGGAAATTGCAATTTTTATAAAAAGGAGCTCGTGCTTATGTGGAACAAGGATAAATCACTGTTTTTATCGCGGATACTGACTGTCGTGGCGGCTTTTACGGCTGTTTTCGTAGCATTCTTTATCCCGACTATCGCTGACTGGTACAGATACGAAATGGCTTTTGAAGCCGAGAGCATTTTCTCCCGTGATACCATGTTCATTCCCATGTGTGTGACCTTGTATCTCTGCGACGGACTGGCACTCTTAGCACTGTGGAAGCTCCATGTGCTCCTGAGAAACATCAGCAGGGACGACGTATTCATACCGCAGAACACCTCCTGTCTCAGGTGGATATCGTGGATATGCATGGGCGTGGGAGCAGTTCTCATGGCATTCGGTCTGTGGAGCACTATATTCGCATTCTTCGGTATGTGCGCAGTAATGTTCGGATTGATAATGAGAGTCCTCAAAAATGTATTTGAAAAGGCAGTAGAAATAAAGTCGGAAAACGACTTTACGATATAATGGGGGTGTTTTTCATGCCAATCGTAGTAAATCTTGATGTAATGATGGCAAAGCGAAAGATATCCTCTCAGGACCTTGCAGAAAAGGTGGGTATCACTACCGCCAATCTTTCCATACTGAAAACGGGCAAGGCAAAGGCGGTCCGCTTCTCGACTCTGGAGAGGATATGCGACGAGCTTGACTGCCAGCCGGGAGATATACTTGAATTCAAACGTGATTAAGCAAAGACGAAAATAACGGATATGGTGGAGCAGAAGGAGCTTCTGCCGTACCGTGGCAAGCTTATAACCTATTATGCATATATTTATAATAAGTAAAGGTGGTGCTGTTATGAAAAAGGCAATGACTGTTAAGCGTGAACTCAAATACACATACGGCATAGATATTGCTCTGTGCGTGTTCAATTTCCTCATATGCACTGTGCTGTGTGCAGGGGGCAGTGAATGGCTCAATATCGCGGGAGTCGTCGCATTTGTCACAGCCCTGATACCCATAGGCTTCAGGCGGCTGTACTACAAGGACGAGACCAATCCAAAGTCCGTAGACAGGATAATGGCATTATACAGAACAGCGCAGGCATTGCTTATGCTGTACGGTATCGACTTTTTCCTTATAGCAGGTGTCTGATATGAAGGAAAGCGAGGAACTTAAAAATGAGCTTAGGCGTATCGTTCGGGAATTGCTGCTACTGCTTTCTCTGATATTGATAATAGTAGCAGTCTGTTTAGTAAAGGAATACTTTGACAAACATTATACGCATTTTAATGCCGAAAGAACTGCACTCATGGAGAGGATATTTGATATAACCGTCGATGATAATGTTAAACTGAAACGATATTCAGATGAAAGTATACTAATTGCGATAGATCAGAGACTTGAGCTTGAAACAGATGATTATGAGAGATTCATTGCAGAAAATGTAAATGCCGCTCTTAAACTTGATGAAAGCCGCAGAGACGGCGAAATAATTTATAAGTATGTAAATTACCGTACGGATATGAAGATAACAGAGCTTGAAAAAGGAGGCTATCTGATAGCATTACATCATTGGGAGTAAAAAAATATTACTGTCAGTGCCATATCCGCTTAAAATGGCTTTTAGAAAATAAAAAAGGAGTAAAAGATCATGAACAACAACATTTACAACGGAGCGCAGACTCCCTATGTACCCCAGCCCGTGACGCCGAAGGTCAAGGAAAAGCCTGTATACTCCAAGGCTGAGGTAGTTCTTTCGGTATTCGTATTTATAGCGGCGTTCTGTTTTGTGAGATACGTTGTGTTTCACGCCATGGGCTTTATCACAACGGGACTTTACATCGCTATTATTACCGCGGCAATAATCTACCTGAGAAAAAAAGAATGCAAATTTTCAAGGTTCAACAAGGTGCTGACGGGAGTTCTCTATCTGTTTACCATAGTTTTCTCCATAACCGCCAATAACTTCATCAAGTCTCTTGACGCGATATTCCTTTTCGGAGCAGGCGCGTATCTGGTATACTCAGTAGGCGCTGACAACAAGACCGTTGAGCGCTTCCTGCCCTTTGCTCTCTGCAAGGCTATATTCGAGTATCCCTTCTCTAATTTTGAGAAGCAGGCTACTATAACTTCGGATTCTCTTTCAAGCTCAAAGGCTGGCTCAAATGCAAAATATATCGTTATCGGACTTCTTATCACAGTTCCCCTGACAGCTGTAGTAGCGGCTCTGCTCATGTCAGCAGATGACGGCATGGAGCGTATGCTCACGAATATATTTGACAGGGTATTCCGCGAGGAGCTCTGGAACATCATTTTACAGCTCGGCTTGGCTATACCATGTTCACTGTATCTCTTCGGTATGTTCTACACAAATACTCATCTCAACGGACTTGCTACTCTTGACGAGAACCGCTGCAAGCAGTCTATGTACAATATGCGCTTTATAAGCAACCTCATCGTATACACAGCCGTAACTCCCATATGCATACTCTATGTGCTGTTTTTCATCTCGCAGGCGAGCTACTTCCTATCCGCATTTGCAGGCAATCTCCCCGACGGCTATACCTATGCCGACTATGCAAGGCAGGGCTTCTTCGAGCTCTTTGCAGTAGCTCTCATAAATCTCGGTGTGCTCTGCTTTATGAGCCTTTTCTCCAAGAAAGCAGGCAGGGAAAAGACAAAAGCTCTCAAATTCTACAGCATTATCATCAGCGTATTCACAATAATACTCATAGCTACAGCCATGAGCAAAATGGTGATGTACATTGACAATTACGGACTCACAAAGCTGAGACTTTACACAAGCTGGTTCATGGTGCTTCTTGCACTGACCTTTGTAATGGTGATAATCAAGCAGTTCAAGTTCGATATGCAGTTTGCAAAGCACTTCTCAATAATGTTCACTATTATGTTTGCTATCCTCTGTTTCTCACGCACCGAAGCTATTATCGCAAGATACAACATCAAGATGTACAACTCGGGATATCTTGACGAGCTTGACATACACGCAATACTGGAAATGTCAGACGACGCACTCCTTGTTGCTCTTGACGAGGGAGAGGTAACTGCCGAGGAGGTAAACGACCATAAGAAAAAGCTCTATCAGCGCGACGATTTCGGCAGTTACAATATTCCTGCACTTTTAGTAGACATTAAAACAGAATAATGACGAAAAGGGACGCTGTGCGTCCTTTTTTGTCGCCTTATATGTGTATTATTGACATAAAGATTGTAAGAAACGAGGTATGGATATATGCTATACATAGAAAAATAATACGAAATGCGATTTTTTCTTGAAATATAACCTATAGTTGATGTATAATACTATCAGAAGAGAGAAAATGCTCCGCTAAGCACTTCGAAGCAGGATATCGCTTATAAAGGGGAATTCCAAAAGGAGAATTCAGAAAAAACATGAAATGCAGTATTATTATCCCATATTCAGATCAGTCAGACAGAACTATCCGATTATTTGATTCACTGGAGAAGCAGGATTTTGACGGAAGCGAATATGAGCTCATATTCGTAAACTGCGGTAATAATAACGAGCTCGAAAAATATATAAGTGAGCACGGCACAAAGGTAAAAACGCTCTGTCTTAATGCGCCTGACAGCAGAGCAGGTCAGGCTAAGAATATCGGACTTGAAAAGGCAGAGGGTGAGCTGGTCATCTTTCTTGACGGCGACGAGATAGCCGCCGAAAACTTCGTTTCGGGACATTACAACGGCTACAAGCAGGCTGGAAAGCCTGTTATGCAGTTCGGTCTCACAAAGCAGGTCTTTGAGGAAAACGACAGATTTTACTATGAGATAAAGGAGCTTATCGGAAACGGTATCCGCTACTGGCTCACAGAGCCCGAGAGATACGGTCTGAACAAGCAGAAGAACTATTACTATATCAAGGATATCCGCCTTGAAATGCTTGAGCCATACAGCTATGACTTCGATAAGGTCAAGTATAAGATGATATTCACCAAGACCTCTAATCTCTCTATCCCTATGGAGTGCATAAGGCGCTGGGGCGGCTTTGAAGAGAGCTACCGCGGCGAGGAAGTCGATGACTGGGAGTTCGGCTACCGCATGATGAAGAATAACGTGGATATCGTGTATAATCCGCAGGTTGCAGTATTCCACCTCTATGAGAAGGAGAGATACGACAGCAGGCGTTTCAGCGACTGGAAAAACAACCTTGATTCAATGCTGAAGAAGTACAACGACAGCTTTCTCAATAAGCTCTCGGAGTTCACAAGCTATTTTGATCCTGAGAGCAAATACGATACAAGCAGAAATATCTGGCTTGATACCTATAAGCATCTTGAAATGGGTGCAAGATAAAAATTGCAGGCTTCATGGGCTGTGATCCGTTCCCTTCCCTGTATTCGGAGCACAGTTCATAAAAATACAAGCCCGATCCTCCTCTTTCGGGTTTATTTCTCCCTAAAACTCCGCGCAAGCGGAGTTTTTTCGTTGTGACGATGTTTTCACTATGAAACGCAAAAAAGGACTTGACTTATATACGATACAGTAGTAAAATAATTACAGCCATAGTCTGAACAAATGAAATGTAATATCAGAAGAGGAATTGGGTATGGATTATAAAAATCTCTTATCTGTATTTATTCCCTGTGATTTCATGGGGCATTTCAGGTTCAGGCTGTGGTAGATAAAAAATATTCAGATGTTGTGTCGCCTGCGGCGGCATTTTTTATTTATAAATATAAAAATGCCCTCTGAGTTTCCTCAAAGGGCATTTATTTTTAGTTTAAAGGGAAAGCGCGTTGTAACGTTTCTGGTGATGAAGCATATTGCGTCAGACGCGGAGCTTATTCAAATACTACGCCCCAGCCTGCGCTGACCTTACGGTACAATCGCATTTTTTCCTTTTTCTTCTGCATTTTCAGCAGTGAGAATGCCAGTACGATGACCAGCAGAGTAAGTACAGCACCAATTACGACGCCGACTATAAGATTAGTCTTGAACATCAGAAGTGCCAATGCTACCCAGATGATTATTGCAGCTACAAGTATGATAGGTAAGCAGAATGAAGCAAAGCTTCTGTTCTTTACCTTGATGTAGTGCTGAATATCTCTGATACTGAAACACTCATAATTACGAGCGATAAAGTTATCGGGCTGAGCCCATTTGCAGAATGCGGCAAGATTCTCAAACTTTGCCGTATAATCCTGATAATCGTGGAATTTTTCGTTATATCTTGTGACGCGGTAGTAGACTATTACAGCCTGTCCCTGCTGCTCGGCGTCCATTACGTGGATAATAGTGCCGATGTCAGCCTGACCTCTCATTGCCTTGGTCACAAGGAACTTTCGATCTATCGCTTCATCAATATTAAGCAAATAATTCATAGCAATCCCTTTCCTTAACGCGGATTAATATATCGACACTGCGAGTACACGCAGAAAATGTCGTAAGATTTGATTTTTCGGAAAAAGTTTATCTTTTTGAGATAAAATAATTATAACATATGTGAACAAAAAAAGCAATACCTAAACCTTTATAAAAATAATATGTCAATATTGGTCAAACTCACATTTTTTTCTTAAAGTTTAAGTTAGCCTTTGCGACTTTCTTTCTGTCCTTAGCCTGCTTGAGCATATCTTCCTTGGACATACCGTCGCCGCCTGCTGCACCTGTTGATTCCGTATCATCATCGTCAAGGAAATTGCTGAGTCTCTTTTTATAAGCGCTCTCGCCGTTTGACTTTGAGGTGAGAGTAACGCTTACGCTCTGACTCTGGGGCTGCTGATAAACGCTTCTCATATTTCCGCCGTGAACGGAAGGACCTGCATAACCCTGTCTGTAAGGAGCAGCGTTCATATTCTGCTGATACATACTGTTGGGCATACCGTTATTATAGGCATTTGGCTGAGGATAGCCGCCCTGCTGAGGATAACCGCCGTGTGCAGGATAGCCGCCCTGCTGTGGGTAACCCTGCTGAGGGAAACCTCCCTGCTGTGGGTAGCCCTGCTGAGGGAATCCGCCCTGCTGTGGATAACCCTGCTGAGGGAATCCGCCCTGCTGTGGATAACCCTGCTGAGGGAATCCGCCCTGCTGCGGGTAGCCCTGCTGCTGAGGATAACCCTGCTGTCCGTAAACATTGGGGAAACCGCTTGCGCCCTGCTGCTGAGCTGCCTCAGTATTCTCATAGAGGGAATTAGCTGCGTCCTGATTATTGGTTTCTTTATTGAACGGGTTAGCGTCATCGACGTCGATACCGCTTGCAAAATCAGCAGGAGCGCCTAATTCCGACTCGTCGTAGCCGCTGAGGAAATCAGGAGCTGCGTCGGCAGGAACTATAGTAGTAGCGATAACTTCCTCATCGGGAGAAAGAACTACCTTACAGCTGCTGTTATCAACGCTTGAATTTACGAGAAGAGAAAGAGCCTCTTCATCAGGTTTGAAATAACTGTAGTCGTCAAGAGAGATGACGATCATTTGCTTTGCAATAACGTGCTTTGCAGCGATAATGGACATAACTGCGATCTTTTCAGCGGGAACCTCTTCAACTGTGCCCTCGTTTATGGATACAGTGGACACTCCCGAATAGATATCGTCCGAATCAGCGATTATGAGGCAGAGATTAGCGTCATAATTCACCAGCTCAGGTCTTTTTTCCTTTAGAGTTTCCGCAAAATTCTTAGCTGTGTTGTAGAAAGAACCTATTTCCATAAAAAACACCACTTTTCTTATATTTATTAAACGCTGCCTATGCGTTTATGAAGATCAAGGCTTATGTCATACTTTTTTATTCAGCAGAGCTGCCTTACGGTCAGCAGCTGCCTGTTTATTCTCTTCGACCTTCTTTTTCAGAACGTCGAGCTTTGCGTTGAGCAGTTCCTCGTTATAGATACAAGAGAGGGATATATCGTCCTCTGTACCGAAACGTGAACGTTTAGCCAGATTATTCTTGATGACCTCCTTGAAGGTATCGAGATTAGCCAGCTGGCTTGTGATTATAGTATGGTAATCGAGAAAATCGTACTCGCTGCCGAAGGACGTATAGAGTCCGTCGGTAGAGCCGTAAAGAGCTATAAGCTTTTTCTTTGGTGCATAGAAGCTGCTGAACATACCTGCAGCATTTGAGTTGCACACAGAAGCGGTAACATTGGCAGGAGCAGATTCGTTATATTCCATTGGCATAACAGCCTTACAGTCATCGAAGATAGCTACGAGGCTTCCGTCGCCGATCTGTACGCCGAATGTATAATCATCTCCTGCAACGGCGGCAACGAGTGTAGAGCCGTAGTAAGACTCAGGCAGAATAGCCTCGAATTCCTCGGGAGTAAATTTGCTTTTCTCCTCATCGGTAACGGGATTTTCAGCAAGATGCTTATCGATCTTCATATTCCAGTTAGAGATTATCTGCTTTTCGATATTTTTAATGATGAGCTTATGATTGACGGGAAGATTTTTCTCAAAAGCCTCGCGGTCCTCATAGAATCTGTCGATAGCCTCTATAGCAGCTTCAACAGCGAATTTAGAGCCCATATGGCTTCTGAAATGCTTTTTGCTTCCGTGTCCGTCAGCAACTACAGCTATAGCGTAGTGATCGCCCACCTTGAAAGCAGAGCTGTCCTGGCAAACGAGATTGGTCTTTTCATGACTTGCGCCCATGACCGAATGGCTGAAGCCGTTGAACATAATTTTTCAGTCCTCCTCAGAAGTTTTGAAATATTACCAGCCTGTATCGAAGGGCACGTCGTCTCCGTCTGTCTGGGTGCTTACCAGCTCCTGGATCTGCTG
Source organism: Ruminococcus flavefaciens MA2007 (assembly GCF_000621845.1). Taxonomy (GTDB): domain Bacteria; phylum Bacillota; class Clostridia; order Oscillospirales; family Ruminococcaceae; genus Ruminococcus; species Ruminococcus flavefaciens_E. Next base: position 144,776 of record NZ_JHXF01000001.1, read on the forward strand.
ACCGAGGAGCTTCTGCTTTGCAGCGAAAACGTCCTCTTCGCCGATCTCATGACCTGTATCGTCAGAGAGAGTCATACTCTTACTGCCTATCTGTGACGATGTAACGGCGATGATCTTGATCATCTGAGCCAGCTGTCCGCCTGAATATGCGTGAACAACGGTATCCTTTGAGCCTGTGAACTCAGCGAGGATATTATCGTTAGCTTCCTGACCTATACCGAGAGCGGCTTTAAGTCCGAATTTATACCAGCTGTTGGTCTGGAGCTCTCTGAGACCTTCCTTATAGTCGTCAGACGGATAACCGTCAGTCATGAGGAAGATAACGGGAGCGAAAGAAAGTGAAGGTGAATTGAGGAAGCTGTTTCTTGACATTCTGTGGTTGAGCTCCTTGAAAGCTGCGCCCATGCTGGTAACGCCGCTTGCACGGAGTCTTGCCCACTCAAAGTCCTCTATCGGGATAGGATTGGAGTACATCCATCTTACCTCTGTAGAGAAAGTGAGGACAGCTACCTTTACTTCTGTATCAGCTTCGCCGACTCTGCGTATCTCGGGGATAAGCTCTTCCATAACGGTATTGAGCTCGCCCATTTTCTTTCCCTTCATACTTCCTGATGTATCGATAAGGAAGAATATTACAAGGCTTTTTTTGGAAACGCTTGTAGCGCTGAGGGGATCGTCGTCAAAATCGAGAATGCTGTTATCGGACTCGGGAGCTGTAGATACAGTTTCTTTTGTATCGAAATCATCCAGAGGATTAGCGTTTGCGTTTACCTCGGGTTCTGTAACACGTTCATTGCTCATAATTTAATACATCCTTTCAGTATTACTGCTTTGGCTAAGCAGATTAGATCTGTGCTTTTACTTCGCCAAAATCGATTTCAAGCCCCTGCCAAACAGGGAATCCCTTACCGGGAGCTATGTCATAGAACTTTCCGTCGGGCATCTTAGCCTTCCATTGTCTGTCGGAGCAATTCTTTATACCGAGAACGCCCTGCTTGAGCTTATTCTCAACAAGCTCGCCTGCAACGGCTGTAAAGTCGTCGGATTCGGGGAGTATCTCGCAGGTATAGAATTTGCAGCCAAGATAAAGGGGTGTGCGGTAATCGCGGTTGCTGAATCCGATAGTCACGAATTCCATTCCGCACTTCGGGCACTTGAATGTCTTTTCATTCTGATGAATAAACATTGAGCTGAAGTTTGTTCTTCCGCAGCCGCACTGTATGATCTCTGATCTAAGGCGTATGAACAGCTTCTGCCATTCGTTCTCGATGATACGCTTTGTAGGATCACTGACGCCTGTGGTGAATGAACGGATAAAGGCGTCTTTTATATAATCGGGATAGATTCTCCAGAATTTGATGATGTTGTCGTGGATACCTCTTACGGGACGGTTAGAGTCGTCATCGGGATCGTACACGAAAACTGCGTTCTGACCGTAGTGCTTGAGCTCAGAGGATTCTGTAAGGCAGACGTCGCGGACTACCTTTTCGCCCTCCATAGGATCGCCTCTGAAGAGAAGCTTGAAGAGCACTACTGCGAGAGAATACTTATCGGTCTGGACATTAGGCTGAGCTATGCCTCTTACGACCTCGGGCGCCATGTAGCCCGGCTTACCGCCGATACCGAAGTTGCTTCCGTCAGGGGCGATGTTATCACAGTCGCAGACGAGAACGGCACCTGTATTAACATTAATAAAGAAGCCTCCGTCGTTAAGGTCCTGATAGCTCTTACCTGCACGGTGGAGCTGTCGGAAAGCGTTTACGATATTGATGACGCAGGTCACCATAGCGCTGAGTGTGTTGAATTTTACAGGGCGCTTAACTCCGCGTCCTGTCAGCGGATCGATCTCCAGCTTATAGGTATTGAGGATATCAACGAAAGAATCAAAGCCCTCGGGCTTGAGCTCCATGATATATCCGAATGTACCGTCCTCTGCTTCCTTGGTGAGGTACTTTGGCCAGAGGAACTTGTTGCTGGGCGGACCGTCATTTATATTGTTCTGGAGGTTCTTACGGAAAGCGGCTGGCTTGCTCATCTTATTGATGTCGTACCATTTGAGCGCCCATTTCTGACCGTTGAAGCGGACGAGGTAAACAATACCCTGACCACCGCTGCCGATAACGCTGAGCACCTTGGCTTTGCCGCCGAATTCCATTTCGACCTCTTGACCTATTTCAAGCTCTATCATATGATCTCATCCTTTCTTTTATTAGTCAAGCTCATATTCTTCAGCCGAGGTCACGAGGTTGAACCTTATTCCAGTGGCTAAACAGTATTTATGAACGTATGAATTTTCTATGCAGTAGATAACAAGGTTGGGGCAGTATGAGAAAGCATTTGCGTCGATGAACTTGATGCTTTCGGGTAAGAAGAGCTTTCTGAGCTTATCGCAGCCCGAGAATGCTTCTGCGCCTATACTGCTTACGCTTGGCGGTATCTCGATGACCTCGAGGCTTGTACAGAATGAGAAAGTACTGTCCTCTATTTCAAGAACACCGTCAGGTATCTTTACAACTACCAGATTTGAGCACTGGCTGAATGCGCCCTGCTTTATTATTCTCAGACCTTCGGGCAGCTCCAGACCTCTCAGACGCTTACATGAGGAGAAAGCATATTCTCCGATAGCAAGGAGCGTAGAGGGAAGCTGGATAGTTCTGAGCGAACCGAACTTATCGAAGCAGAAAGCTTCAAGCTTTGTATAGCCGTCGGGAATGGTAATATTTCCGCTGAGTCTGTATCTCAGAGCGTTACGCGGCATAAATACCATTTCGTTGATATCGACAGGCCGCTTTTTAACCTCCTCGGTCTTCTTATCGCTGTCGTCCTCGCTTTCAGGGAGAACTTTAAGGTGAGATTCGTAAGGCCAGCCAAGAAGATATGTAAAGCAGGCGACAACAAATTCGGAGGCATTCTCCGCAAGGAAAAGGTCGCCGAGCATAAAGCTTTTAGCTTTCATAACAGCGATCTCGTGGTTCTTATCCTCGAGAAGGATCTTGAGCACACCCATGTTATACATATTAATAAGTAAGCGGCGTTCCTTATCGTAATCGGGGATATGATCGCTGAGAAGACCTATGAATCTGTCTTTATTGGCAACGGCTCTGGCGCCGTCGTTTACAACGATCGCTCTAAGCTCATGCTGAAACTCCATAGTGTTTTCAAAGCCCTCGATGTTCTGCGGTACAGGAGCACCGCACTGCGGGCAGGCAGAAAGCTTAGGGTCAAGTGGTGCGTTGCATTTCTCGCATTGCATGATCTCTCCTCCTGACTTAAAAATATAGCAGCGCAAAGTTAAATATGCGTATTTATATTGTTATCACGTTTAGTATAACACTTTTCTATTTTAATGTCAAGGGAAATGAAAGGCGAAAAACAAAATTGAATTATCTTTTACAAAAACCTAGCCTTGTATTTGTGCAAATTTTTTAAGTTCATTACAGGGCGTAATATCGGGAAAAAATATTATTCTCAATATTGGCTGAGCCAATATTTGTATACTTATTTGTGGAATAAACCCGTCGTATAAAATTGTTTAAAATGCATACAAATAATTTGATATTTTTGTATATCGCGCGAATGATGTTTTTACAAATTGTTGTTGAAATTCAGATAAAAATGTGTTAGAATATGTTATGGATATCAATCTATAGCCTGACAGGGGTAATGCCGCACGCTCATTATTTCCATGATATGAGGATGTAAATGGAATATCAAGCAGATATCCTGCGGCGGTTTCAGGTATAATTGATCAATAAGGAGGTTCAGCATATGAACAAGAAAAAAAGAAGTGCGTTCAAGTCAGTTGCAGCCGGTCTACTTGCTGCTGCAATGCTCGTAACAGGTGGCTGCGGACAGAAACAGACAGGCCCTCCCGGTTCACAGGGCAGTGGCGGAACAATCGCTGTTATCACTAAGCAGCAGCTCAGTTTCTGGGACGACGTAAAGAAGGGCGCTCAGGACGCCTGCGACGAATTCGGCTATGATATGGTATATACCGTTGCCGACGGTGATAACGACTACGTTTCACAGATCGCCGCTATCAATGATGCTATAAACAAAAAGGCAAAGGCTATCGTAATAGCTCCTAACAGTGAAAAGGATCTTAACGAGGCTCTTACAAAGGCTATCGACAGCGGTATCAAGGTAGTTGTTATCAACTCTGAGATCGATCCTTCAATGTACAGTATGCTTGCTTCACGTATCGGTTCGTCAGAGTCAGACGGCGGTACCGTTGCTGCTAAGAATGCGGTAGCTGCATATAAGAATAAGGGCGGCGACCTTGCAAGTATAGGCAAGATCGGTATCGTAGGACATACCGCAGGTACAGCTGAGAACCGTATCAAGGGCTTTACTGACAGATTAACACGTAATATCGCAAATGCAAAGGGCATCGAGGTGCCCGAGGAGAATCCTTATGCAGCTCTCGCAGCAGCAGCACAGGGCGCAGCAGGCGCACAGGGCGGTCCTCCCGCAGGTGTTGATGGCGCAGCACAGGCAGGCGCACAGGGCGGTCCTCCCGCAGGTGTTGATGGCGCAGCACAGGCAGGCGCACAGGGTGCACAGGCAGCAGCACAGGGCAATGCTCAGGCAGGCGATAATGCAGCTCAGGCAGCTGAAGTAAATGAAGAGAACCTCACAGAGCTCGAAAAGGCTGAGCGCGTTGTTGCACAGCACGAGGCAGAGGTAAAGGCTGACGGCGAGCGTCAGCTGGCTCAGATCAAGAAGAGCTTTGTACAGACAGAGCGCTGTGCAAGAGTAGAAGAAGCAAAGGAAGAAACAAAAAAGCTTCTCGGCACTGACGGAAACGGCTTCTCTATCCTCTTCGCAACAAATACAAACACAACACTGGGTGTTTGTGCAGCTGTTGAAGAGCTTGGTCTTTCAGGCAAGATCACAATTGTTGGCTATAACTCTGACGAGGAAGAGCTCGCTTACATCAGAAGAGGCGTTCTTGACGGTGTTATCCTTCAGAACCCATACATCATCGGCTACGTTGGTGTAAGATACGCTAAGCAGCACGTTCAGGGAGGCGGCACAGCTCCTCAGCTGGATACAGGTGTTACATTCGTAAATGCAGGAAACATGAATGATGATTACATTCAGCTTCTCCTGTATCCTGATAAATATTAATGGAGGTGGATAAGTATGGCAAAACTTTCAAGTAAAAAGGGCTCAGGCGGATATATCTTCGCTGCTATCCTTATCGCTGTCATTTATGTAATCAATACGTTCCTTGTTGAGAACATCTACTGGAGCAACGCTGAAACCTCACAGAGAGTTTCAAAGAGTAACAACTCTCTCAACAGAATGAACAGCTATCTTTCAGAGATTAACAAAAACTCACTCAGTATTGCCGCAGGCGTCGGCAACCCTATGGCTCTTATCGCTCAGACAGACGGTCTGTATGCAAATATTCAGGACGCTGAAAAGCAGTTCGAGTCAATAGAAGGCATATCTCCTGAGGCTACAAAGAGATACAGCTACGCTAAGGCTATGATCGAGACCTACAAGAAGAGACTTGAATCTCTCGGTACAGGCACTATCGAGACCGGCGACCAGAATGCTATGTCAGACGTCATGAACTTTGACCTCTATTCACTTCAGATCACGGCTTCCGAGATGCTTACATCTACTATCGATATCGTTAATGCGGATACCGCTAAGATGAATGCGAAGAATACCGCAAAGTCATATATCCTTATGACCGTTATGATGATAGTTGCTATCCTCGGTGAAATTGCTGTATGGCTGTTCGCAAGAAGAGCAAAGAAGGCAAGATTAGAGCTGGAAGAGCGAGAGATGCGACTTGCAGAGGTCGATGCAAAGCTCAAGAATACACGTCAGAAGGCAAGCGACCTTGCTGTTATGAACGTTCTTACAGGTATGAAGAACCGTTATGCTCTTGATAATGATATCAGCGACAGACTCGAATCAGGCAGATTCCAGATCGCTGTATTCGATATGGATAACTTCAGAAGCATCAACGATACCTACGGCTATGACTTCGGTGATGAGTACCTCGCAGCTGTTGCTGAGAGACTCAAGCAGGAGTTCAGCGATGTTGCTGAAATATACAACATCACAGGTAACGAGTTCTGCTTCGTATTCAACAAGAATATCTCAGAGAGCCAGGCAACAGGTATTGCACAGAATATCCAGCGTGTAATGAGCAGCCCTTACGAGGTACTCAACCTTACAGTTCAGCTCCCATGCTCAGGTGCTGTTTACCACTACCTGCCGGGTGACTGCCTCAACGTCAACTCCGTTCTCGTTAAGCTCGATACAGCTATGAGAAACGCTAAGATGAACGGCGGTAACATGATAACTACTGTAATGAACATCTAAAATTATAGTAAAAACGGCGGCTGTCAGCAATGACAGCCGCTTTTTTTGCGCCTTTTGGGTAAAAAAGATTGACATATAATTGGAAAGGTGGTAAAATATACACACGGGTATATGAGAAAGGCAGGTGTTAAGAGTGAAAAAGTTCGCAGTGTACAGATCGGCTACGGGAAAGTACTGCTATCAGTACGCTGATACTTTAGAAGCTCTTGAAGGCACAGGCTTTGAGAATATCATAACCGAGGAACAGCTCCCCGTGGTCTTCGACGGCAGAGGCGGCTATTTCAGATTCCGTGAGAATGATCCCCATTTTTTGCAGGTGGTGGAAACAGACAAGGAGTCTCCGCTGGAGCTTGAGGATATGTTTGCCAAGAATTCTCCCGATTTCAAGCTGGGCTGGATATCTCCCGAGGGCGATACCTACTCCTGCGCATTTACCAATCACGCAAAATGCGCCAAGATGATAGCTCAGAAATTCTACCCCGATATGAAATTCCCCGAGACTGCCCTTGATAAAAAGGGCTGGCTGCAGGTAATAGACTCGTGGAACGGCAAGGAGCGTCAGCACGGACAGTTCGTATTTACAGACCGCGGTATTATAACCCGCAAACAGGCAGATAAGCTCTTCGATCTGGGCTTATATTATAATGAAGAGGTACAGAAAATACTGGGAGAAGACGATTAAAAGCCAAAAACAGATCATCAGTTGACATATATTGGGCGGTTTACATAAAACCGCCCTGTTTTTTGTGCAGTTTTTTTATTGACTATATTGTCTTTTTGGTGTATAATATTACTATATCATACTCGATAAGTGCGCAGACTTAGGTTTTGGTCGGGTGGTTCAAGGAGGATATTGATATGGCAGAAACAAGATTTATTAAAACAGTCACTTTCGGCGGATATGAAAAAGAATCTGTTATACGACGCATGGAGTACCTCAACGAGCAGGTGCATGACCTGAGAAACGAGCTAAGAGAGACAAAACTTTTGCTTGAAGCTTACAGAAAAGGCACCGAACCCGAAAAGGCTCTTGAAACTGTGCTTTCAGAAGAGCGCGCAAAGCTGACACAGGTACAGGTACAGAATAATACCCTTAACCTGAAGCTCAAGGCTACTGACGACGAGAATGAGAAATATGTCCAGCAGGTAAAAGACCTTAACGGCGAGATAGCTGACCTTAAAGATAAGCTCAAGGCTACCGAATCAAAGTGCGCAGCTCTTATGGCTCAGGACGAGGCAATGGCACTGAGCAATGTTTTCATCGAGGCGCAGAAGTCATCTTCCATGCTGGAGGGCACTGCAAAGGCTAAGGCTGCGGAAATAGAGTTCCAGACAAAAAAGCTGGCTGAGAATATCGTTTCGGACGCAAACGTAGAGGCTCAGCAGATAATCTTCGAGGCAGAGAGAACTGCTGCCGAGACTATCGCAGAGGCACAGACAAAAGCCGAGCAGATGAGCGCGGCTTCAAATAACCTGAGAGCTTCTGTGCTCGAGGACGTAAATACCCTAAAAATGCACATGGGCAAGGTAAGAGACGCCCTTGAAGGCTTCCGCAATGTGGGCATCACAAAGCTGGTAGAGGCTGACGACTGCCTTAACAAGACGGAGGAGGCTCTTAAACAGGGCGGAGTTCCCGTATTCAAGATACCCGAGGCTGTACAGCCTGATATACCCGAAAGACCAATGAGCCTTTCAGAAAAGATACATGACGACGAGGATAAGCGCAAAAAGCAGGAGGAGCTGGATAAGCTCAAGCAGATGGCTGATTCTATCGGCGGCAAAAAAGACGACAAGAATGATAAGGACGAAAAGGAAACTTCGGATAATGCCGCAGGGGATAACGCCGAAAAACCACAGAACGGCGAGAAAAAGGGCGGCAAGCTTGACCTTGCAGCATTGGCTGCAAAGGCAAATTCTATCAAGAATAAGTAAAGCGGTTTGATTTTTTAATGTCTTAAGGAGTTTATATAATATGAGTGAACTGATCATTGTAAAACCAGAAAAGTGCGTCGGCTGTAATGCCTGCGTAAGAGAATGTCCAGCTCCCGAGGCTAATATCGTAAAGCAGCTTGAGGACGGACGTTTCATAACCATGGTAAACCATGACAAGTGTATCGGCTGCGGCGAGTGCGTAAAGAAGTGTACTCACGGCGCAAGAGACTATATCGACGATACCGACGACTGTATTTCCGATATCATCAAGGAAAAGCTCATAATCATGGCTTCTCCTGCTATAAAGACAGTTATGCCTACAAAGTGGAAGGGCGTTCTTGACTGGTTCAAGAAGCAGGGCTGTACTATATTCGACGTATCCTTTGGTGCTGATATCTGCACATGGGCTCATATCAGAACTATGGATCAGGACAAGATAGGCAATATCGTTACTCAGCAATGTCCTGCTATCGTAAAGTATGTAGAGAAGTACCAGCCTAAGCTTTTACAGAACCTTTCCCCTATCCACAGCCCTGTTGCGTGCAGTGCTATCTACATAAAGAAATACCTGAGAAGAAACAATCCTATCGCTCTTATTTCTCCATGTATCGCTGAGAAGTATGAGTCACAGGATACAGAGCTCTTTGAGTACAACGTTACTATCAAGAAGCTCCTTGAATACTTCGACAGAAACGATATCAATATACCTATAGATACTTCTGAGGACTATGAGTATAAGTTCGACGAGCCTCAGGGACAGATGGGCGCTATCTACTCACGTCCGGGCGGACTCAGAGACAATATGTGGCTCCACGATCCCGACCTTAACATCACCAACTCAGAGGGCGTACACAAGGTTTATTCCGAAATAGAGATGTACAGCAGAATGCCTGAGTCAAAGCACCCGAGAATATTCGACGTTCTCTCATGTGAGTTCGGATGTAATATCGGACCTGCTTCGGGCACAAAGCAGACAGTTTTCGACGCTATGACAACTATGAGAGCTATCGAAAATGAGGCTAAGAGCCGCCGTAAGTCAGGCGGTATCATGGGACGAGGCGACGACAAGCTCTTCAAGAAATTCGACGACGAGCTCCGCGTGGCTGATTTCCTTAGAAACTACAAGCCCTCTATGCCGTCACCTATCCCGAATATCAATCAGCTCCAGCCTATATTCGAGAAAATGGGTATGCATACCGAGGAGGAGCGCTCCTACGACTGTCATGCCTGCGGATATGACACCTGCCGCGATATGGCTATCGCTATATACAGAGGTCTCAATACTCCCGATAACTGTATCGTTCATGCTAAGTCTGTGCTCCTTGCAAGACACTCCGTACTGAACAGACAGAACGAGAAGCTTGCTGAGATAACCGAGGAAGTTCTCGCACTTTCTGACAAGCTCAAGGAGAATGTTGCAAATATTACCGATAATATGGAGAATATCGGCGAGTCCACATCAGCTACCAGCGAGAGAGCTGCCGTAGTTAAGGACCTTCTCGAAAACGTTGTTACCTTCTGTAACGATAACTCCACTATGGACGCAGACAGCGTATCACAGCTCACATCTATCCTTGAAACAACTATCGACGCATTCAGCGCCCTCGATGATAATGTTACCACCACAAACGAGAGCTCAGAGACTATCAATAAGTCCATCAACGATATCATCGCACTTGTCGGAGATATCAATGAAGTCCTCGTAAAGGCTGGAAAAAATGGCAAGACCGAAAAGCTTGAAGACCTTGACAAGCTTGCTGAAGAGCAGGATAAAAAGGACGAATAAGCAGGACAATCAATATCAACGCCGATATTTCCTCGGGAATATCGGCGTTTTGTTGTTTTATCAGTTCCATGAGCCTGTCGGATTAAAAATTGGTCAGATATGCGCACGTTTTGTATTGCAATTTTTACTTTTTAATGTTAAAATGTTTTCAGTATAACAGGAGCAATTCTATTATAAAGGAGATGATACCATGCTAAGGAAAGCAAATACCGAAAACGGACAGGTGCGCGGACTGCCAGCAGCAGACCCGAGGATAACCTCATTCAAGGGCATACCCTTTGCCGCTCCCCCTGTGGGCGAGAACCGCTGGCGGGCTCCGCAGCCTGCCGAAAACTGGCAGGGCGTCCGAGAATGCTTTGAGTTTGCGCCCATATCCGTTCAGGATACCCCCGGCGTAGGCGACGATATATACTGCCGGGAATGGCACGTAGACTCCGAGATACTCATGAGCGAGGACTGCTTATACCTTAATATATGGACAAATGCAAAGTCCGCAGACGAGCGTAAGCCCGTACTTGTATGGTTTTTCGGCGGTGCTTTTCAGTGGGGCTATACCGCCGAAATGGAGTTTGACGGCGAACGCCTTGCAAGACGGGATATCGTCGTAGTTACCGTGAATTACCGCCTTGGCGCCTTTGGATTTCTCTGCCACCCTCAGCTGACAAGGGAGCAGCCTGACGCTCCCTGCAATTTCGGCAGTCTCGACCAGCAGGCAGGTCTCAGGTGGGTTAGGCGTAATATCGCTAATTTCGGCGGCGATCCCGATAATATAACCATAGCAGGACAGTCCGCAGGCGGCGGCAGCGTAATGGCGCAAATGGCTTGCAGGGACAACGAGGGCGATTTCCAGAGGGCTGTGGTGATGAGCGGAATGTTCGGCTCGCCTTATGAAGTCAATGACTTTTTCCAGCCCCAGAGCCCTGAACAGGCAGGCAAAAAGGGCGAAAGGCTCTTTGAGTATCTGGGCGTAAAGACACTTGAAGAGGCAAGGCGCCTTGACGCAGACTATATCCGCAGCAAGTATTCCGAGCTCCGAAATAAGGGCGAGATGTTCTTTACCATAGTGCAGGACGGGCGCTTCTGCACACAGGATCCCATGGCAGCTTTCAGAAACGGCACACGTATCCGTGTACCCGTTATGGGCGGCAATACAGGGGACGAATTCATGGAGTTCATCAATGCGTCAGATGATGACGGGCTGGCAGAAAAGGCAAAGGAGTACTTCGGCGGCAGGGCTGAGGAGTTTCTGGCGCTTTCAGAAGCCAGAGTCAGGACGGAATACGGCTATGCGCCTGTTTCGGCTCCCGAGCTTGGGACAAAAGAGGCTTTTCTTGGCGAAAACAGTCAGAATGAGCCGAAAAACTGCTATTACTACCGTTTTATCCCTGATATCCCTGGAGAAGATAACGCAGGTACATTCCATTCGGTGGACCTATGGTTCTTTTTTGAGACGCTGGCAAAATGCACCAGACCTTTTGAGGGCAGGCATTACGACCTTGCAAGGCAGATGTGCGATTACTGGGCTAATTTCATAAAGACGGGGAACCCCAACGGCTTTGACATCAACGGGAATAAGCTTCCACAGTGGAATCCCTATACCGATGCAGACCGCAGTGAAATGCTGTTCACCAGTGACGGCGCTAAGGCGTCAATCGAGCAGAGCAGACTTGTCAGGTTCCTGCTGGACAAAACGAAATAAGGAGGCATATTATGAGTAAAAAACAGGCATTCAATCCCTATCTCCCAAGCTGGGAGTATATCCCCGACGGCGAGCCCTATGTATTCGGCGACCGCGTATACATCTACGGCTCTCACGACCTCTGGAACGGCTATGTGTTCTGTATGGGCGACTATGTTTGCTGGTCAGCACCTATTGACGACCTTGGCAACTGGCGCTATGAGGGAGTTATCTATCCCAGAAACGCCGATCCGCTCAACAAGGACGGTCATATGTGCCTTTATGCACCTGATGTAACAGTCGGTCCCGACGGAAGATACTACCTCTATTATGTCCTTGACAAGGTGGGCGTTATGTCTGTTGCGGTATGTGACGAGCCTGCGGGAAAATATGAGTTCTACGGCTATGTCCGCTATCCCGACGGCACCATTCTCGGAGAAAGAGAGGGTGACGAGCCACAGTTCGATCCGGGAGTTATCACCGAGGGCGGCAAGACCTATTTGTACAGCGGATTCTGTCCGCAGGGCGACAAGTCCAGAACAGGCGCAAAGGCGGTCACACTGGATAAGGATATGCTGACTGTCATCACCGAGCCGAAGGTCGTAGTTCCGGGCACCTGTTACAGTGCAGGCACCGAGTTCGAGGGACACGCATTTTTCGAGGCTTCGTCCATACGCAAGGTGAACGGAAAGTATTATTTCATATATTCCTCCGAGGTCATGCACGAGCTCTGCTATGCTGTCAGCGATGAACCGCTGGGCGGCTTCAGATACGGCGGAGTGCTGGTCAGCAACACTGACCTGCATATAGATACCTACAAGCCTGCGGATATGCCTGCAAGCCGCGGTGCAAACAATCACGGCAGTATTATCGAAATAAACGGCGAGTGGTATATCTTCTATCACAGGCATACCAACGGCACATGGTTCTCAAGACAGGGCTGTGCGGAGAAGCTTACTCTCAATGCCGACGGAAGCTTCGAGCAGGCTGAGATGACCTCCTGCGGTCTCAACGGCGGACCTTTGGAGGGCAGGGGCGAATATCCTGCTTATATCGCCTGCAATATCTTCGGCAGGAAGCCCGAGCTCTATATCGGAGACCTCAATGCGCCCCGTATAGTGCAGGACGGCAGGGACGGCGATGAGGAGACAGGCTACATCTATAATATCAAAGACGGTACAAATATAGGCTTCAAGTATTTCGACTGCAAGGGCGTTACCAAGGTAAGTATTACCGCCCGCGGCTACGGCAACGGCGTTTTCGATGTCAAGACCGCATGGGACGGCGAGGAGCTTGGCGAGATAGCGATAGAGAACAGCAACGTATGGACGAGATACACTGCCGATATCAGGATACCCGACGGAGTGAACGCTATATGGTTCACATTCAAGGAAAAAGGCAGCTCAGACCTCTGCTCGCTATCCCTCGGTTCGTTCATTTTGGAATGATATTATTGTCGGGAATGTATAATTGTGGTGGAGATTTTATAAAATATAGGGTAAATTTTATTAAAAAAGCGTTACAAAGCGGTTAAATTTTGGGCTTTTCTAACCATTTTTTGCTATAATTACATGGAATTTTCTGCCTGTTTATCTTTTTTTGCCTTTATTACAGATATTTATTGACAAGTTGTATATAATATGGTAAAATTTACAAAGAGCATCAAAGAGATGCCAATTCACATTCAGTACAACCATAAAAACTTGCCGTAAGGCATATGAAAAAAATTATTTATATATGTATCATGCGGCACTTAACCAGGAGGTAAGAGAAATGAAAAAAAGAAGAATCTTAGCAACACTTATGACAGCAGCAATGTTCGCTACTACACTCGGAGGCTGTGGTAACAGCTCGGGCGGAACAGGCGCTTCTACAAACAGCAACGGCAACGGCGGCGGCAGCGGATCAGGAAAAAGCGACGGCGTTCAGGAGATCACATGGATGTTCTGGGATGACCTCGATGCTACTGAGGACCTTATCTCACTTGGCTACAAGGAGACAATCGAGAGATTCAACAAGGACTATGAGGGCAAGTATCATGTAAAGCCTATCACCACAAACCTTGAAGAATACTACAATAAGCTCAATGCTCTTGTTGCAGCAGGCGACACACCTGACGTATTCATTGTAAGCCCCGGACCTCAGCTCACAGACTATGTTGAGCCCGGCGTTGCAGCTCCCCTTGATGATTACCTCAACAAGGACGGCTGGAAGGATACATTCACAAGCGACGCTGTATTCACACAGCAGACATACGACGGCAAGATATATGCTGTTCCGCTTAACACAGCAGCTGCCTGCTGCTTCTACAATACAGAGATGTTTGAGAAGGCAGGCGCTAAGGTTCCTACAAACTGGGACGAAATGATAACAGCTTGTGATAAGCTCAAGGCCGCAGGCTATACACCTATCACTATTTCCGCAGGTACTGCATGGTGCCTCTCAATGGTAGCAGGTTACCTCTGTGAGGCTGAAGGCGTAGAGCTTGCTAAGCTGGCTGACGGTTCTGCTTCATGGGAGGACGGCAAGCTCGAGAGCGCTGCAACAAAGCTTGTTGACTTATCCAAGTACTTCCAGAAAACAGCAGCAGGTGATACAAACGACGTTGCTACAGCTAACTTCTACAACGAGGAAGCTGCTATCCTTATTCAGGGTTCATGGGTAATCGGTCAGATAAACGGTTCTAACCCTGATTTTGAGTCCAAGTGCGGCGTATTCCAGTTCCCCGGCGTTGACAGGATCATCGCTAAGTCTGACTCACTCTGCATGAGCTCAACTTCAAAGAATCCTGACGGTGCAGCAGCTCTCATCAAGTACTTCACAGACGATACAGCTCAGAAGTACACTGCTGAAAAGGGTGGTAAGATCCCTGTAACAAAGGTTAAGTATGACGAAGCAGCAGCTCCTAAGCAGCTCTCATACGTTATGGACGTATTCGGCAAGGCAAAGGGCACATTCGGTTTCTACAACGAGTCAATGCCTACAACTGAGACAGGCGCTCACTTCGACGATACCATGGTTGCTGTATTCCTCGGCGATATGAAGCCGGCAGAGGCTGCAAAGGATATGGAGGATTACTACAAAGCAAACTGCAGAAAGTAATTTCTGACTAATTCCGAAAACATATTGGGGCGCGAACCCTGCGCCCCTATTTTGTTTTCAGCATATTCTACCCTTAGTATTTTTGAAAGGAGTTGTTCCAGTATGGAAAAAATGCTTAGAAACAAGAAAGCACTCCTTGTTTTCATGCTTCCTGCTTTCCTTTTGTTCACACTGGTGCTTTTTATACCGATCATTCAGTCGGTGTATTATTCATTATGTGAGTATAAAGGCATGACAAAACCTGTTTTTATCGGATTTGATAATTACAAGAATCTGCTTCACGACAAGACCTTTGGCATTGCCCTCAAGAACTCGATGTTTTTCCTCGTTTTCTCCTGTGTGTCACAGCTTCTCGTAGGTCTTATCTATGCAGCTATCCTCACAAACATCAAAAAAGGACGAAATCTGTTCAAGAACATAATCTATCTCCCCTGCGTACTTTCATCAGCAGCTCTCGGTCTGCTGTGGCTGTTCATATTCGGACCTAAGCTCGGTATCAATCAGCTCCTTATAAAATGGGGCGTTGAGGATCCGCCTCTCTGGCTGATGTCTACAAAGGGCACTATCCCTCTACCTATGTGGATGATCGCTTTTGTTTCCCTCTGGCAGTTCGTAGGTCAGTCGATGATGCTTTACATGGCTCAGATATCAGGCATAAGCAAGTCTCTCATGGAGGCGAGTTATATCGACGGCTGTACAAAGCCCATGACATTCAGATACATAACACTTCCTCTGATTAAGCCCATGGTAGCTACAGCCATGTCTCTCAATGCCATAGGCTCGCTGAAGTTCTTTGACCTTATATGGAATATGACTACAGGCGGACCGAACCACAAAACAGAGGTCCTTGCGACTCACCTCTATCAGCAGTTCAAGTACTTCAAATACGGATATGCAAGCGCTATAGGCGTAGTGCTGCTTATACTCTGTCTGTTGGTAACACTGTTTATCAATAAGGTCGTAAAGACCGAACAGTACGAGATGTAAGGAGGTATAGTCTAATGAGCTATTCAAAAGTATATAAAGCTGAATCGGATCTGACCTCCAAGAAAAAGATATCGGGTATACAGATAGCTTTATATGTGTTCCTGATACTGATATGCTTGACCTACATATTACCGTTGCTGTGGGTTCTGAATGTATCATTCAAGACACATAAGGAGATATTTTCAGCTCCTTTTGCACTTCCTGAAAAAATATCATTTGAGAACTATTCAATTGCATGGACAGCAGGAAAACTTGGCGTATCCACACTTAACTCATTCATTATATGTGTTGTGACTCTAGTGCTCAGCTCTCTCATCGGTTCTATGGCGGCATTTGCCATTGCCCGTCTGCGCTGGAAGGGTGCAAAGCTTGCAATGACATATTTCCTTACAGGTATGATGATACCTGTACACTGCGTACTTATCCCGCTTTTTACAAGATTTTCAAAATTAGGCCTTTCAAATTCACTTTTAGGACTTATACTTCCTTATCTTACCTGCTCGCTTCCGATAACCATATTCATTATGACAGGTTTCTTTAAGGGACTTCCCAATGAGCTTATCGAATGCGCTTGTATGGAGGGCGCGAATATCTTCCAGATATTCTTCAAAATATGTCTGCCCCTCAGTAAGACAGGTCTTTTTGTAACGGGACTTATGACCTTTGTCGGCAACTGGAACGAGCTTCTTATGGCTATGGTATTCATCTCAGATGACGCCAAGAAGACGCTTCCCGTAGCGCTGTCAAAGTTTGTCGGACCGCACGCTACTAACTATTCACAGATGTTTGCGGCTATTGTGATCGCTCTCATTCCTACTATAGTAGTTTACTGTGCATTCTCCAACAAGATCGTTGACGGTCTTACAGCAGGTGCTGTAAAGGGCTGATAAAACGTATTTTGGGGGTATTAATGAAGCATACTGTTTGTAAAGGAACAGCCTGTGCTATCAAAGATTACGTAATAAGATCTGGAGTTTAAGCTATGAAAGCAAAAATAATAATCAATACCTTGGATACTATCGGTGACATCGATCCCCGAATATACGGCTCTTTTATCGAGCACCTGGGACGCGCGGTCTATGGCGGCATCTATGAGCCGACACATGAGACCGCTGACGATATGGGATTCCGCAAGGACGTATTGGAACTGGTAAAGTCCCTGAATGTACCTGTTGTACGTTACCCCGGCGGTAATTTCGTATCAGGCTACAACTGGGAGGACGGTATCGGCGACAGGGCAAAGCGTCCGCGAAAGCTGGAGCTCGCATGGAACAGTATCGAGACCAATGAAATTGGCATTGACGAGTTTCAGGAGTGGGCAAAGCGTGCAGGCGCTGAAATAAATATGGCAGTGAACCTCGGTACCCGCGGCGCTGAAGATGCAAGAAACCTCGTTGAATACTGCAACCTTGACACAGATACATACTATGCTGATCTGCGCCGAAAAAACGGCTTTGAGAAGCCCTTCGGCATAAAGCTGTGGTGCCTTGGAAACGAGATGGACGGCGAATGGCAGATAGGACATAAAACTCCGCAGGAGTATGCACGTCTCGCCTGTGAGACAGCCAAGCTTATGAAGCTTACCGATCCTACCATAGAGCTTGTCGCCTGCGGCAGCTCAGCACCGACTATGCCTACATTTGGCGAATGGGAAAGAACTGTGCTGCGTGAGTGCTATGACCATGTGGACTACCTTTCCATGCACAGCTACTATGGCAACACAGATGATGACACCGATGATTTTCTTGCGTCGTCAATGGATATGGAGCAGTTCATCATAGATACTGCGAATATATGTGACGAGATAAAAGCGGAGAAGAAGTCCGATAAGGAGATAAAGCTTTCCTTTGACGAGTGGAATATCTGGTTCCACAGCAAGGAGCAGGATAAGCAGGTAAAGCCATGGCAGATAGCTCCGCCCCTTTTAGAGGATATCTTTAACGTTGAGGACGCGCTTGTTGTAGGCTGTCTGCTGATAACGCTTCTGAGACACTGCGACAGAGTCAAGGTAGCTTGTCTTGCACAGCTTGTCAATGTTATCGCACCTATCATGACCGAGACAGGCGGCAGACTGTGGATGCAGACAATTTATTATCCGTTCCTTCACTGTTCGGTGAACGGAAGGGGAAAGGCTCTGCGTACTGTCTGCGAATGCGGTACCTATGATACAAAGAATCACAGCAATGTGCCGTATGTCGATTGTATCGCAGCAGCAAACGGCAGCGATATCACGCTGTTTGCGGTAAACCGCTCGGCTGATGAGAGCTGCGTGCTTGAACTCAGCGGATTTGAGGGATACAGCCTTGTATCTCATACAGTTCTGACAGACGATGATATGAAACGCTTTAACAGTGCAGATGAGCCTGATGCGGTCTCACCTGTACAGCAGGAAATAAGCAGCGAGGTAAAACTTGTTCCGCGTTCATGGAATATGCTGAGATTTACTGCTGAATAACGAAAAAAAGCCTGCCTGTTTGATAACCGTAATACTTATATAGAAACTTATAGCTAATTATGGGGGAAACCTTTCTGAAGAAAGGCTTTCCCCCACACCCCTTTCCAAAGACTTTTTTAGCTGATTTTTTCTCATATAGGGCTCACCCAAAATAAAAAAAGCCCTGTAATAATACAGAGCGAGCCCTATATGAGAAAAAATAAAACTGAAAGTTTTAGGGAGAGAGTTTGAGAGTGACTCCCCGCAGTGCGGGGAGATGTCACGCAGTGACAGAGGGGACGTCCTCCGTC
The DNA here is from genome assembly GCF_000621845.1 of Ruminococcus flavefaciens MA2007. Classification (GTDB taxonomy): domain Bacteria; phylum Bacillota; class Clostridia; order Oscillospirales; family Ruminococcaceae; genus Ruminococcus; species Ruminococcus flavefaciens_E. The sequence continues at coordinate 163,351 of NZ_JHXF01000001.1, forward strand.
AGAGGAGCCCCTTTTTCAAAAGGGGTTCTCTCAATATTAAGTATAAAACTTCTACATGAGTATCATGGTTAACAGGCAGGTTATTTTTGTTCAGATGACCGATGAGTCCCAATTACAGTTTTATCGTTCCTGCGCGGTATCTTCCGAAGAATATGCCGTCATCGACGTATTTCTCCTTTTCGGAAACCCACATGGGGAACTGTCCCTTTGCAAGAGCTGTCTGACCGTTGAGCATACCCGTGTGGAATGAGATATGCCTGAACTGCCTCAGCACCAGCTCCATGCGTGTATATCGGGACTTCTCGGGCTTCTCATACAGCATATCGTCTGTGAGGGTATCGAGGTAGTCAAGAGTTTTCTTCTCAACAGCGTCGAGGTACTCTAAAAGCTGCTCATCGGAGAGGACTACCGATGTAGGATTATCGGGATTGTCCATGCCCTCCTCGTGGAAAGGCGGCTCATCGTAAACAAAAGGATTTATGAACCACTTATCCGCAGAATGGATAGCGTGATAAGCCCAGCGCCAGCAGGGAGCTCCGCAGCAGAGCGCGTCACGGTCATAGGTTCGCAGTGAAGTCCTTATGTTCATAAAGTTCGGTATTACCATGTCCTTGATTATCATGCAAAGCTCGTTCATAAATATCCCTCCGTTTATTTTTTATTTACAGGCGGAAAAAATCCGCCCTGTACATGATAATTCTGTATAAAGCAGGGGCTGCCAACGGCAGCCCCTTAATTTGCTTATCAAAGAGTGTCTATGATATCGAGAGAGTGCTCCTCGTTCATAGTTCTGCACATTTCGATGAACTTATCCAGCGGAATGTTCTTGAGCTGCTTATTTCCGCGGATATTGATAGAAATAAGGTCGTTTTCAGCCTCGTTGTCGCCGATGATGACAACATACGGATCCTTGTAATCCTTGAAGCGTCTTATCTTGTTCTTCATGTTGTCGTCTGTGTAGTCTACCTCTGCTCTGATGTGGTTCTTCTTGAGTAGGTCTGCTACCTTCTTAGCGTAGTCGTTGTGGTCTGTTCTGATAGGAACGATACCTACCTGCATTGGTGAGAGCCAGAACGGGAATGCGCCTGCGAAGTTCTCGGTGATGATACCGATGAATCTCTCGAATGAACCGAATATAGCTCTGTGTATCATTACAGGCTGCTTCTCGGAGCCGTCTGAAGCGATGTACTTCATCTTGAAGTTGAGAGGAAGCTGGAAGTCGAGCTGGATAGTACCCATCTGCCACTCACGTCCGATAGCGTCCTTCATCTTGAGGTCTATCTTAGGACCGTAGAATGCGCCGTCGCCCTCGTTGAGCTCGTATCCGTCGGGACCGTACTTCTCTTCAAGGATAGCCTTGAGGTCAGCCTCAGCCTTGTTCCATACGTTGATATCGCCCATGTAGTCGTCGGGACGTGTGGACAGCTCAGCCTTGTACTCCAGACCGAAGGTCTTGTAAATCTCTGTAGCGATATCCATGATATCGTTTATCTCGGAAGCTATCTGCTCCTCTGTTACGAGGATATGAGCGTCGTCCTGTCTGAACTGCTGAACGCGGAAGAGACCGTTGAGCTCGCCTGACTTCTCCTTACGGTGGATAACGTCAACCTGATTGAATTTAAGGGGCAGCTCCTTGTATGAACGCTGCTTGTTCATGTATACCTTGATAGCGTTAGGGCAGTTCATAGGCTTAGCACAGTAGACCTCGTTGTCCTCCTCAGCAGGGATAACGAACATACCGTCCTGATAGTGGTCCCAGTGACCTGATGTTACCCAGAGCTCCTTCTTTGAGAGAACAGGACCTGAAATTTCGGTATAGCCGTGATCCTCGTGAACGCCTCTCCAGTATTCAAGGAGAGCGTTGAAGAGCTTCCAGCCTCTTGGAAGCCAGTAAGGCATACCCGGAGCTGTGTGGTCGAACATGAAGAGACTGAGCTCCTTGCCAAGCTTCTTGTGGTCGCGGAGCTTTGCTTCCTCTATCATCTTGATATATTCGTCAAGCTGTGAAGCCTTGGGGAATGCGATAGCGTATACACGGCTGAGCATCTTGTTCTTCTCGTTGCCGCGCCAGTAAGCGCCTGTACATGAAAGGAGCTTGAATGCCTTTACGGGAGCTGTGTCCATAAGGTGAGGACCTGCGCAGAGGTCGATGAACTCGCCCTGCTTGTAGAATGAGATAGGCTCGCCCTTGTCAGCGTGCTCCTCGCAGAGCTCTACCTTGTACGGCTCGTCCATTTCCTTGAGCTTAGCGATAGCGTCGGCAGGTGAAAGCTCGAACTTTTCAAGCTCTATGCCCTCCTTGACTATCTTCTTCATCTCAGCCTCTATCTTTTCCAGCTCCTCGGGAGTGAAAGGCTTTTCAAGGTCAAAGTCGTAGTAGAAGCCGTTCTCGATAGCAGGACCGATAGCCAGCTTTGCAGCAGGGTAAAGTCTCTTTACAGCCTGAGCAAGGATATGAGAAGCTGTGTGCCAGAAGGTCTTCTTGCCGTCGAGTGAGTCAAAGGTGCATACCTCGAACTGACAGTCGCTGTCGATAACGGTGCGGAGGTCACAGACCTCGCCGTTTATCTTTACACAGCAGGCTGCCTTGTAAAGTCCCATGCCTATGCCCTTGATGGCCTCTGCGGCTGACTGTGCAGCCTCGATCTCGCGTGTGCTGCCGTCAGGTAATGTTAATTTGATCATGTCGATCTCTCCTTTTATTTAATTCATAATTCATAATGCGTAATGCATAATTATCGTATCAATTGTGTGATGACTGTTATTCCTTGCAGAATAATTCATCATTCTCCCAATTTATCGGGTTGTTTTCGATGTATTGCCATGCGTTGCGGTATTCCCATTCATTCCGCAATACACGGTCGTAAAACGATTTTTGCCACACGGAAAAACCAGATTGCCGTGAAACACAGCCTTTGAATTGATTCATTATCCTCGATACTGTAGGGGCGGCGTTCCGCCGCCCGTTATTATTGTCATTATTAACAACGAGAATCAAATGAACATGGTTAGGCATGATCACAAATTTGGGAATAAAAACAATATCTGAATATATCGTCGGAATTTTATACAATTCATTTTTTACGATTTTTCCATATTCGGATAAATGTATTTTTTTATCGTTATTTTGCGGGCGGCGGGACGCCGCCCCTACGATTGGCGGTTGGTTGTCCGCAATTGGTTTATATTTATCGTTGTTATCCCAGAAAATGCACATTTTATTTTTGGTGCAAATGGTAATGAAATATGCGCCGTTACGGGAATAATCGTAATTATCGAGGCGTATATCCTTTCGTACCGGTCTGTCCATATCAATCCGCCCAGCCTGTTATCTCGAACATTTCGGCGAACAATTCGACGTACACGAAATTCTGCATATATCCGTCATTTGTGCCCGTATCGAAGCACACGATGACGTCTCCGTCGTCAAGGTCTATATGGACGTTGCGGAGCTCCAGAAGCTTCGCAAGAGCGTCGGCATCTGAGCCCTCATAGTAGCCCTCGTCTATTATTATTTCCGCTATCTGACGGCGGCTGCCGTCCAGCTTGGCAAGCTTTTTTGCGATAGAGGAAAGGTTATCCATTATCTGCTTTTCGTCGTCCACGTAGAAGCGGACAGTCATGGTCTCGCCCCAGAGCTTATAAGGCAGCTCAAAGGCTTCTTCCTGTTTGTTGTAGCTGATATTGCTCAATATCTCACCTCCCCTGCAAAAGATAACAAAAAACGCCCCTCACGCCTGTATTAGGCACAAGGGACGATGATACACCGTGGTTCCACCCTGATTCACACGGAGTTTTCTCCGTATCTCAAGTGCTCTGTAACGGGAGCTCCCGACGCTTATTGGGCGTACTCAGAGGCGGTGTGCTGTGATATCCTGACCGTGCAGCCTCGCACCAAGCGGCTGCTCTCTGAAACGGTATCGGAAAAGCCTTCCTCATCAACGTTTTTTATAATATGTACATTATCTTAGCACAGTTTTTGCTGTTTGTCAAGGGGGTAGGGAGAAAAAAGCCCTGTATGAGCGCTGTTCGCTGTTATTTTTTCTCCTTTTCATTCACATCGCTGAGGAACTCCGCGACGATATAACGCGGTCTCTGCTTGACCTCGGCGTAAATTTTGCCTATGTACTCGCCTATTATGCCGAGGCAGAACAGCTGCAAGCCGCCAATGAGCCATATTGAGCACATGGTGCTTGACCAGCCGTGCTCGGTAAAGCCCACTATCTTCGTGATGAACGCCCATATAAAGGCGATTATGCTGACTGCGGACATAATAAGTCCCAGACCTGTTATGAGCTTCAGCGGCTTTGTGCTGAATGAAGTGATTCCGTTGACAGCAAAGGAGAGCATACGCTTCAGAGGGTACTTGCTCTTGCCTGCGGCTCTCTCATGGCGCTCGTAGTAGACCTTGCAGTTCTGGAAGCCTATAAGGGGCACCATTCCGCGGAGGAAGAGGTTCACTTCCTTGAAGTTTGCCAGCTCCTGCAGCACCCTGCTGCTCATAAGGCGGAAATCCGCGTGGTTGTAGATAACGTCCGTGCCCATGACCTTCATGAACTTGTAGAAGCCCTCGGCGGTGAATTTCTTGAAGAAAGTATCGGTATCACGGGCGCTTCTTACGCCGTATACTACCTGATTGCCCTCGTAGTATTTCCTGACCATTTCGTCGATAGTATTGATATCGTCCTGCAGGTCGGCGTCCATGGTAATGCACATATCGCAGATATCCTTGACGGTCATGAGACCTGCGAGAACGGCGTTCTGATGACCGCTGTTGTGGGCGAGGTCGATGCCCGAGAAGAACTGGGGCTCGGTGCGGTGGAGCTCCTGTATAATGCTCCATGTCTGGTCTGCGGAGCCGTCGTTGACGAACACGATACGGCTCTCACGGGAGATAAGTCCCTGCTCCATAAGGGCGGTATATTTAGCCTTGAGCTGTTTTGAGGTCTCGGGGAGCACCTCCTGCTCGTTGTAGCAGGGAACTACCATATATAGTTTTTCGGGAGACATTTAGGTCTTTTCCTTTCGGTATTTTTTGCAGTAATTGCCTTTAGTATACCACAGCGGCGGAAATATGTCAATAAATCCCATAATATTTGAAAGTTTGCGCTTTTTGAGTGGTTAGTTGTTAGTGATTAGTGCATAGTAGGGGCGAACAGCGTTCGCCCGACGGTTTGCATTGTTTTTTTTGAGCTGTTTCGTCAGGCACGGGCTACAATCGGTCATTTAAAACCAATTGTAGGGGACGGCGTCCTCGACGTCCCATAATTGCAACGGAACTGACGGGCTGTAGGGGACGCCAGCCCCTACATTCTTAGTTCTTAGCTCTTAGTTCTTAGTTCTGGTTATGGGCTCGATTTAAATATTATAATTTTTGCTTGACAAAGTCCCACATTTATGATATCATATTAAAAGAGCATCGTCTGCTCGTATAAACGGGTGTGAAATTCCGAAATATAGATGTGTGGGCCCTGTGCAACAAGACCCCGTGAACCATGTCAGGCGGGAGACCGAGCAGCATTAAGCGGTGCGTGTTGTGTGCCGCAGCAAGCCTGCACATCTATGTTCCGGAATTTTTCTTTCATAGGGGGGATAAGAATGTTCCGTTCCATACTGGCAGCACGGACAAGGCGCGTCCTGCTGTGTTTCTGGCGCAGTATCCCGAAGGCTCTTGCAGCCTCCTTTGTATTATCCTTGATAATATTCACCGCAATGATATTTTTCGGCGAGAAAGAAACTGCCTTCTCCTTTGTGGCCATGTATATGGCGGTCATTTTTCTCCTGCAATGGATAGGCTTTTCATTTGTCGAGATAATCAGATTCAAAAGAAGCATTTTCCACCAGTTCGACGACGACCTCATCGGCAACGCCTTTACAGGTATAAATCGCAAGTCAAGGCGATTCGAGAAAGGGCTTAATCTCTTCCACAAGAACAACTTCCGCATGGCGCTGGAGGCTTTTACAGACCTGGGCAGAGAGGAAAACAGCCTCTCAAAGCAGGAAACTGCCGTAAATGAGTTCTACCGCGGACGGTGCTACGATATCCTTGACGCCTATCCCAACGCTATAATATGCTATAAAAACGCGCAGGAGAACGGCTTCTATATTCCCGAGCTCCCTATTTTCATAGCGCGGTGCTACTCCATAAACGGCGATCCAAAGCGTGCTGTGGCTATCTATGAGGGGCTCATGGACGAAAAAGACTACAAATACAGCAATAAGCTCCGCTGTGAAATGGGCAACGTCTATTTAAAGGAATACGACGGCGAGTCCGCTCTCAAATGGTTCAACGATTCTATCGAGCGCCATGAGGACTACGCAAACGCTCTTGGCGGCGCGGCTATCGCAAACGTGCTCCTCGGACGCTATGAAGAAGCCGAGAAGCTCTACAAGCTGGCGATAGTTCACAATATAGACAATCCCGTGGACTTCATAAAATACTACAAGGGCACGGTTGCCCTGCAAAAGGACGAATTCATCAAAAAACTGTAAAGGAGGAAAGGCTGTGTACAAGGCGCTTTACCGCAAATGGCGACCAATGACTTTCGACGACGTCATATCCCAGCAATACACCACAGAAGCTCTGAAAAACCAGATAATCAGCGGAAAGACTGCCCATGCATACCTTTTCACAGGCTCACGCGGTACAGGTAAGACCACTTGCGCCCGTATCCTTGCAAAAGCCGTCAACTGCCGCAATATGAAAAACGGCAATCCCTGTCTCGAGTGCGACATCTGCCGCGACGCAGACAGCGGAGCTCTTACCGATATCGTTGAGATAGACGCGGCTTCAAACAACGGCGTAGACAATATCCGCGACCTGCGCGACGCGGCAGTTTATACTCCCGAGCGCGGCACATACAAGATATACATCATAGACGAGGTGCATATGCTCTCCGCAGGCGCATTCAACGCCCTGCTGAAGATCATGGAGGAGCCGCCTCCGTATGTGAAATTCATTCTCGCAACTACCGAGATACACAAAGTACCTGCAACTATCGTTTCGCGCTGTCAGCGCTACGATTTCCGCAGGATAAAGGCGGAGGACATTGCCGCCAGAATAAGCTATATCGCTCAGCAGGAGGACCTGAACCTCACAGAGGACGGCGCGGCTATGATAGCAAAGCTTGCCGACGGCGGTATGCGTGACGCGGTATCCCTTCTTGACCAGTGCTCGGTGTGCGCAGAGGTCATCAACGCCGAGGCTGTCTCAAATGCCGCAGGTATCGCAGGCAGAGACTACCTCTATGATATGCTTGACGCTGTATCGGACTCCGATACTCCAAAGGCGTTATCCATAACCGCAGACCTCTATGATATGTCGAAAGACCTGACAAGGCTCTGCGAGGAGCTCATAACACAGCTCCGCAACGTTATGCTCATAAAGGCTTCTCCCGATACGGCGGACAAGCTCATAGTTTGTATGCCCGACGAGCTGGAGCGCTTAAAGGCTATCGCAGAAAAGTCCGACCTGCCTACGGTCATGGACAGGCTCTCAGCTTTGCAGGAGTGCCGCGAGCGTATGCAAAGGGCTATGAATAAGCGCGTAGAGTTCGAGATGTCCCTCATTAAGCTCTGCGGAAATGTAAAGAATACAACAGAAAGTATTGACAATTCTGAAATATATGATAAAATAAAACAGTTGGAGGATAAGATAAACACCGTCCCGAGAGCTGTTCCTGCGGCTGGCAAGCCTGCCGAGGAAAAGCCCGAGGTGCTTGAAGCAAGCGCCGTTCCTGCGGACGAGAAAATTGTTCCCACCATTGATATCAAGAAGCTCAAGCCCGAGGACATTATCCCCTGCGAACGCTGGAACGAAGTCCTCGACGAGTTCAGGAATATCAACCCTGCCGTTGCAGGAAGCCTTGACGGCTCTTTTGCAGGTACAGCAGGAAACTACATCTTTATCACAGCTCAGAACCGCTTCTTTATGGAGCTTTTCAAGGTCAAGGAGAACGCGAATTCCCTCGGCGCGGCTATCGCAAACGTGCTGGGACAGCGCTTCATAATCAAGGCAAGGTGCGCCACAACTGTTGCGGAGCAGAAAAACCTCGCCGAGAGCCTTATAAAAAAGGCTATGGACAGCCAGATAGAGACTGCGGTGGAGAATCAGTAAGTTTAAAAGCAAATATGATTTGGTTCAGCTTGAAAAACGGTTTTACCTAAGAAAGGGATTCCAAAGGGACTGTGTTCCTTTGGCAGAGTCCAGAGGCAGCGCCTCTGGCGGGTTTGGGCAGAGCCCAAATATCGAAGGCGCTTCGCAAAGAGTGAATCAAAAAACAGTCCGGCGGACTGTTTTTTGAGAGGGAACGCCTTGCAAGTGAAGGCGTTCCCTTAAAATACGTTTATTGACAGACTGAAACAAGAATAATTTGCTTTATATAAAACATAGAAACTAATATTTTCAAAGGAGAATTTTAAAATGAAAGCAAGAATACCTAAGAATATCAACGGCGGCGGCGCTCAGAACATGAACCAGATGATAAAGCAGGCTCAGAAGATGCAGGATCAGATCACTGAGCTTCAGGAAGATATCGAAGGAAGAGAGTTCTCTGCTACAGCCGGCGGCGGCGCAGTTGAAGTTACTATCACAGGCAAGAAGACTATCAAGTCTCTCACACTCAAGCCCGAGGTAGTTGATCCCGAGGATATAGATATGCTTCAGGACCTCATCATCAGCGCTGTAAACGAAGCTATCAACAACGTTGAGACTACAACAGAGGCTGAAATGAGCAAGATCACAGGCGGAGTATCTCTCCCCGGTCTTTTCTGATAAAGAATGGCGGATCATAACGCTCTGCCGCTGGTCATACTGGCGGAGAAGTTCGCTTCTCTCCCTGGTATCGGCATGAAATCTGCCCAGAGACTTGCGTATCACGTAATGTCAATGGATACCGAGGCGGTGGAGGACTTCGCAAAGGCGCTCATCGACGCAAAGAAAAACGTTCACTGCTGTAAGTGCTGCCAGAATCTCACGGAGAGGGACATCTGCCCTATCTGCGACGATCCCGAGCGCGACAGGAGCGTTATCTGCGTAGTCGAGAATCCCAAGGACGTTACAGCCTTTGAGCGTACCAGAGAGTACGGCGGCGTGTACCACGTGCTTCACGGACTGCTGTCCCCTATGGACGGCATAACTCCCGATAAGCTTCGCGTAAAGGAGCTTCTTGCGAGGATAGCCGAGGGCGGTGTGGAGGAAGTCATCATGGCTACCAATCCCACTGTAGAGGGCGACGCAACGGCGATGTATATAGCAGGACTTTTAAAGCCTATGGGCATAAAGGTCACAAGGCTTGCATTCGGACTTCCCGTGGGCGGTATACTTGAATATGCCGACGAGGTAACGCTGTTCAAGGCGCTGGAAAATCGAAATGATATGTAAAAAAGTGGGCAAATGCCCACTTTTTTTAGCTTGTAGGGGCGGATATTATCCGCCCGAAAAACGATATGAACCGACGGGTGAACAGCTAATAGCTGTAAATGGTTGACAAAAACAGGAGTTTTGGTTATAATAAAGGGGTATATGCTTAGGAAAGGACTATTTTATGCTGAAAAAGAACAATGTTGTCAGACTCGTTTTAATATTTACTCTTATAATGGGCGTTACATCACTGGTGGTAATGCTCAGCAATACCCTTATGGCACGCAATAACAGCTACATCACCATTGACGCCGAAACTATGAAGCTGGTACAGCTTGATCCCCCGAAGGACGGCGATCCTATCGCTATCGTGGATACTGACCTCGGAGAATACCGCTTTGTGCTCTATCCCCAGTATTCCCCCAACGCCGTGGCTAACTTCACGGAGCTTGCAAAGCAGGGCTATTATAACGGCACCTACGTTTTCCATTCGGAGAGCGGCGTTTATTCTGCGGCAGGAGCTCCCAACAAAAACGGCAGTGCCAACGACAACTCCCACGAGCTGGTGGAGAGAGAGCTTCATCAGGACTTATGGCCTTTCAAGGGAGCTGTTCTTGCCATGAATACCACTGTCAAGAAGAGCTTCAAACAGAAAGTCCTCGGCGGCGGCACATATTACAACGGAAGCCGCTTCATGACGCTGAATACCGTGAAATTCAACGACGAATTCAAGAAGGAGCTCAAGGACTATTCCGAGAGCGAAAAGCTTGCCGACGCCTTTATCGAGCACGGCGGAGTTCCAAATTTCTCACAGCAGATAACAGTAATTGGTCAGACCTATAAGGGCATGGACGTTGTCGAGAAGCTTGCAGGTCTCGAAGCGCAGGAAATGGGCGTTTATAAAGTCCCCGTAAAGGACGTGAAGATAAAAACCGTCACTATCGGCACATATTCCGCAGCCGAAGAAGCAAAGGAAGAAGCCAAGAAGTAACCGTATACCGTTGCTTTTAGGAAGAAATCACCATGTTTTAACCGCTTTGATTGTCTGAAAAATACAAAAAATTATGAAAACTCTTTACAAAACGGTTTTTGTGGTGTATAATATATAAGTTGAAGTATAAGTTAATGCATAGTTTTTTTGTTCTGTTTTGAACATACTATCATATAGTTTCACGTTTTCAAGGAGTGAAATCATGTTTAGAAGAATCATTGCAGGTATTTTCTGCATGGCTCTTGTGTTCTCGTCTCTTGCATCATGCGGCAAGAATACCAAGGGTAACGGCGGTTCTGCTTCTGACACCTCGGGTACATCGAGCTCTGCCGAGATCGGTACTACAGAGGCGGCAACAGAGCCCATTACAGCAGAAAACGTCGATATAGCCAATTTTACAGCTCCGCAGAAGGGCGATACCATAATCACTATGAATATCAAGGATTACGGTGCCGTAAAGTTCAGACTCTTCCCCGAATATGCGGACAAGGGAGTTGAGAACTTCGTTGAGCTGGCTAAAAAGGGCTACTATGACGGACTCAAGTTCCACAGAGTCATCAAGGACTTCATGATTCAGGGCGGCGATCCCGAGGGAACAGGAATGGGCGGCGAAAGCGTCTGGGGCGGCAAGTTTGACGGCGGCTCGGATCCCCACCTTATCCACTGTGCAGGCGCTCTTGCTTACGCAAACAGCGGCGGAACAGCTACTGACGGAAGCCAGTTCTATGTGGTAACAGGTACTGTTCCGACAGATCAGAATTTCGAGGACTTTGCGGCGGCAGGATATGCTTTCTCCGACAACGCAAAGGCTATATATAAAAAGGTCGGCGGTGCGCCGTGGCTGGACGGCGGTTATACCGTTTTCGGTCAGGTCATCGACGGACTCGATGTTATATTCAAGGTACAGAACGTAGCGGTAGACGCTCAGAACAGCAAGCCCTTCAGGGACGTTATCGTTGAATCCGTTACTGTAGGCGAGTATAACGGCGAGGATATACACTGGTATCTCGACGAGTACGAAAAGTTCGACGGCGAGGCTATCAGACAGGCTACAGGCAAGGAAAATCTCTCAATAGCCAACTTTACAGCTCCGAGAGAGGGCGAAAAGGTAGTTTCCATGAAGCTCAAGGGCTATGACGGAGAGATAAAGATAAAGCTCTTCCCCGAGTATGCGGAAAAGGGTGTTCCAAGCTTCCTTGAACACGCTGAAAAGGGCTATTATGACGGCCTTACATTCCACAGAGTTATCAAGGACTTCATGATACAGGGCGGCGATCCCAAGGGCGACGGTACAGGCGGCGAGTCCATATACGAAAAGGGCTTTGACGACGGTGCAGATTCTCACCTTATCCATGCCGCAGGAGCTGTTGCATATGCAAACAGCGGTTCTACTGCTTCAAGCGGAAGTCAGTTCTACATCGTTACAGGTCAGAAGTATGACGCAGACCAGATAAAACAGCTGGAAGACGGCGGTTATTTCTTTACCGAAAACGAAAAGGAGATATACTCAAAGAACGGCGGCGCTCCGTGGCTTGACGGAAATTATACTATCTTCGGTCAGGTATTCGACGGACTTGATATCGTATTCGATGTCCAGAACGTTGAGGTAGACGACAGCAGTAAGCCAACCAAGGACGTTACCATAGAGTACGTTAAGGTTTCGGAATATAAGGACGAGCCCGTCCGCTTTGATATTTCCGATTACGATAAAAACTAATAATTCAGCAAAATCCCAAATTGTGTAAATTGCCGGCGTCTTATGCCGGGGAACAAAAGAAAGAAATTCGGGAAAAGATAAAGATACCCGAAAAATAAGGAGAGAAAATATTTGGATAAGTTTGTTGTAAAAGGCGGAAGACGCCTTGAGGGTGAAGTCACAATAAGCGGTGCCAAGAATGCGGCTGTAGCTATTCTTCCCGCAGTTATTCTTTCAGATGAACCATGTATCGTAGAAAATGTGCCCTACATCAGCGATGTCAGAATCTGTATCCAGATCCTTAAAGAAATGGGTGCACAGGTCGAGAATATAGGCAAGGACGCCTACAGGATCGATCCTACTACAATAGATAAGTTCTGCGTACCTTATGAGTATGCAAGAAAGATGCGTGCTTCGTATTATTTCCTTGGAGCGCTCCTCGGAAAATTCAATAAGGCAAGAGTTTCCATGCCCGGCGGATGTCCATTGGGCGACCGTCCTATCGACCAGCATTTAAAGGCTTTCACAGCTCTCGGTGCGAATTACAGTCTCAGTCAGGGCATGATAGACCTTACTGCAAATAAGCTCAGCGGCAATCAGATATTCTTCGACGTTGTCACTGTCGGAGCTACTATGAACGCTATGCTGGCGGCTGTAAAGGCAGAGGGACTCACAATCATCGAGAATGCGGCTAAGGAGCCACATATCGTTGACCTTGCAAACTTCCTCAACTCTATGGGAGCTAACATCATGGGCGCAGGTACAGACGTTATCAAGATAAGAGGCGTCGAGCACCTCCACGGTACTACCTACGCTGTTATCCCCGACCAGATAGAGGCAGGCACTTTCATGGTTGCAGTTGCCGCTACAAAGGGCGATGTGCTCATAAAGAACGTAATCCCGAAACATCTTGAGTCGATCACAAAGAAGCTTGAAAAGATCGGCGTGAACATAGAACAGTTCGACGATAGTATCAGAGTATGGGTTGACGGTCCTCTTGTAAAGACCAACATCAAGACAGCTCCGCACCCCGGATTCCCTACTGATATGCAGTCTCAGATAGCTACGCTTCTCTGTCTTGCAGAGGGGACAAGCATTATCACCGAAAATATCTGGGAACAGCGTTTCCGCTATGTTGACGAGCTCAGAAGAATGGGCGCAGATATCACAGTAAACGGCAAGGTTGCTCTTATCGAGGGCACAGGCAAGCTTATGGGAGCTCCCGTAAAGGCTTGCGACCTGAGAGCAGGCGCTGCGCTGATAATCGCAGGACTTGCTGCAAGCGGCGTTACCGAGATAGAGGATATCTACCATATCGAGAGAGGTTATGACTGCATGGAGGGCAAGCTTCGTGCGCTGGGCGCTGATATCGAAAAGGTGAGCGTACCTGATAAGGCTGAGGAAACAAAGCCCGAAAACGATAAGGCTGCTGTTTAATAAGCAATATGGCTGCTGCACAGATGTGCGGCAGCTTTTTCGTCATTTTGCAGGGGCGCACAGTGTGCGTCCGTGCCTTACGAAATAGCCTTAAATGACCTAATGTAGGGGCGGATAATATCCGCCCGTTAAGGGACGCCCTCTCTTGCAGGGCGTCCCCTCTTCAAAAACAGTCCACCGGACTGTTTTTGAATTCACCCCTTGCGGAGCGCTTTGTAACTGTGGGGCTTTGCCCCACACCCCACCAGAGGCGCTGCCTCTGGACTCTGCCAAAGGAACACAGTCCCTTTGGAATCCCATTCATGGGCTCGGCAAGTAATATAATCGCCACATAAGAAAAAGGAGATTTATGAAAGATAAAAGTATATACAAAAAATTATTCACCATAGTAACGCCCATAGCTTTCCAGTATTTCATGATGTCGCTGGTATCGGCTTCGGACGCCTTTATGCTGGGCTTTATGGATCAGGACTCATTGTCGGCTTCGTCGCTGGCAGGTCAGGTCGCCTTTGTGTACAGCCTGTTTTTCATGGCGTTCATATCGGGCTGCAACGTCCTTGCGGCTCAGTACTGGGGCAAAAATGACCACACCACTGTCGAGAAGGTACTCGCTCTTACAATGCGATACTCTCTCCTTGTGGGAGCTGTTTTTACTCTGGGAGCTCTGTTCTTTCCCGAGTACATTATGCGCTTCTTCACCAACGAGCCCGAGCTGATACGTCTCGGCGGAGTTTATCTCCGCACCGTTGCCCTGTCATACGTACTGGCAGGCTTCTCACAGGCGTATTTCGGCATTATGAAGGTCTGCGACTGCGCAGGGCTCAGCTCCCTTATCGGCAGCCTTTCCGTTATATTCAACATTGTGGTGAACTGGCTGCTTATCTTCGGCATCGGACCTTTTCCGAGAATGGGCATTTCGGGCGCGGCTCTGGCGACAGTCCTTGCGAGAGCCTTTGAGTGCGTGTTTATTCTTGTAGTAATGCTTCGCGGCAAATGTCCGCCTTTGCGTGTGGGTATGCTGTTTCATCTTAATGAAGCCGTTCTGCACAAGGACTACATAAAATATACCCTGCCGCTTCTGCTGAATCAGCTTGGCTGGGGCGGCGGTGTCACCATGTACTCGGTCATCATGGGCAGACTTGGCAGCGACGCTGTAGCGGCGAACTCCATAGCCAGCATAGTCCGCAGCATGATAGCGAGCCTCTGTTGGGGCATTGCCGCCGGTGTAGGCATAGTTATCGGCGGTATGCTGGGCAGGAACGAGTTAGACGAAGCCAAAAAGGCTGGCGGAAAATTCGTGCGGCTTTCACTTCTTATCGGTGCAGGCTCGGGAGTGGTCATACTTGCGCTGACGCCGTTTATCCTTAAAGTAATAACTCTCAACGAGCAGGCGCAGTATTACCTGAAGTATATGATGTTCATGGCGGCTTACTATATCATCGGAAACGCGCTGAACTCCACTGTTATCGGCGGTATCTTCCCTGCCGGCGGAGATACGAAATTCGGCATGATATGCGACATAGTGACGCTCTGGTGCGTGGTAGTCCCCATGGGTATGATAGCGGCTTTCCTGCTGAAATTACCCGTTCTTGCAGTAGCATTCATACTAACTCTGGACGAGTTCGTGAAAATACCTGCTGTATACAAACATTACATGAAGTATAAATGGGCTAAGAACATTACGCGCTAAATCAGCCCCTACAAAAGAAAGGCGAACCGTTCGGTTCGCCTTTTACTATTTACTACTCACTATTTACTTCGTATTCCCCTCATGCTGTGCTATCATCATTCTTATATTATTGTACAGATAGGGCTTGAGCTTTTCAAGTGAGCATGGCTCCTTGTAGAGTATCGCCGAATAACAGGTTGAGCTCACAAGCTCGATTATCATAAACAGCATTATTTCGGGGTCCTTTATGCCCTTGGGAGCTTCCGAAAGGAGCTTCTCGTATATGCTGGAGAAGTCCACGTCGTCATCGGAAACAGGCGAAGTGATAGCTGTCTTGAATATGCCCCAGCTCAGGTTCTTGGATATGAATGTGAGCAGGGACTGGTTCTCGTTGAGCTGATTTATGATATGGTCGCTGACCTTTATTATCTTTTCCTCAAATGGGAGAGCGTCCAGCTTGTCCCCAAGGTCAGCTATGGCTTTTTTGAAAAGCTGGCTGGATTTATGGGATATGAGCTTGTTCCTTATGTCGTATTTATCCTTGAAGTATAGGTAAAAGGTGCCCTTTGCAACTCCTGCCTTACTGACGATGTCTGTTATGGAAGTCTTGCTGAAGCCCTTTGTGGTAAAAAACTCGAATGCAGTTTTCAGCAGTGAGTTTTCCTTGAGCTTTTTGTTTGTATCGACCTTTCCCATTAGTACACACCTTTCTGCAAATCCGAAATCGCTTTTCAATTTTGGATTTAGTTAAGAGTTGAGAGTTTAGAGTTGAAAATTATAGAGTCGTTTATGGTGAGAGTTTCATAATAATGTGAGTGAACACTTTAACTCTCAACTCTCAATTCTCAACTCTGAACTTTGCGCTGTATTTATTATAGCCCGAAAAATAGAGCCTGTCAAGGGCATAAAAGTGACTAACGGTCACGAAAAAATCAAGCCGTATTTGTGCAGGTATACAAAAATATGACCAGAAGTCAGTTTTTTATATTTTCACGGTTGACTATTGGTCATTTTTGTAATATACTATGTAATAACAACGATAAACGGGCATATATTGAATGTCCGCCGAGCAATTTCCTCTTTCTGTTTCCTTTCCCAAAGCAGTTAAGATTATTCTCCTAAAGGTATAACGGCTGGCGGACTTTCAATATATGCTCGTAAAATCATAAAGAAAGGATCGATAATATGCTGAAATTCGGTGAATGGATAGCCAAGCACCGCGTACTGATACTTATATTCGGCGTGGTAATGCTTCTGCCCTCAGCAATGGGCTATCTGAAAACTCGTGTAAACTACGATATACTATCCTATCTGCCAAAGGATATAAACACTATGGTGGGACAGGATATCCTGAAAGATGAATTCGGAAACGGCGGCTTCTCCCTTGTAATGGTGGAGGGAATGAGCGACAAGGACGTGGCGGCGACTGCCGATAAGATAGCCGCTGTCGACCACGTTTCAAACGTTGTCTGCTACCAGTCCATGACAGGCTGTACTATCCCGAAGGAGATACTTCCTGCGGATATCTACGACTTCTTCAACAAGGGCGACAACACCATGATGGCGGTATTCTTTGACGATACCACCTCGGCGGACTCAACACTGAACGCTGTTGAGGAGATAAGAGGAATAGCCTCAAATCAGTGCTTCGTCAGCGGTATGTCTGCCATAACCCTTGACATGAAAAATATCACAGAGAATGAGACGCTCATATATGCGGTCATCGCGGCGATACTCACAAGCATCGTGCTTATGGTGACTATGGATTCGTTCCTGATACCCGTATTCTTTATGCTGAGCATAGGCTTCGCGGTAGTCTGGAACCTCGGCACAAATATCCTCCTTGGAGAGATATCGTTCATAACACAGGCTCTTGCAATGGTCTTGCAGCTTGGCGTTACGATGGACTACTCAATATTCCTGTGGCACAGCTACAAGGAACAGCAGAAGTACTTCCCGAACAGCAATCAGGACGCAATGGCACACGCTATCGCGGCTACTATCACATCAGTCGTGGGAAGCTCATTCACAACAGTTGCAGGCTTCCTTGCAATGTGCTTCATGACATTCACACTTGGCCTTGACCTTGGCATCGTAATGGCAAAGGGCGTTGTATGCGGCGTTATCTCCTGCGTAACAGTGCTCCCTGCAATGATACTTCTCTTTGACAAGGCTATAGCAAAGACCTCACACAAGGATTTCTTACCTGCTTTCAAGCGCACATCTTCATTTATCGTCAAGAACTCATGGATATTCCTTACAGCGGCTATCGTAGTTCTTATACCTGCTCTTTACGGCAATAACCACTACAGCGTTTACTACAAGCTGGACAGCACCATGCCAAAGCATCTGGACAGCGTTATCGCCAATACAAAGCTGGCTGAGGAGTACGGCATGAACAGCACCCATATCCTCATGGTCAAGTCGGATATGAGCGCTAAGGACGCAAACAAGATGCTCGGCGAGATAAAGGACGTTGACGGCGTTCAGTTCGCAGCAGGCTTCAATTCACTGGTTGGCTCGGCTGTTCCCGAGGAGGTCGTTCCAGACGAGATAAGAAGCGTCCTCAAGAGCGACGAATGGCAGCTTATGCTTATCGGCTCTGAGTACGAGATAGCCTCCGACGCGGTAAACGCTCAGGTTGGCAAGATAGACGATATCGCACATAAGTACGATCCCGACAGTATGCTTATCGGTGAAGCTCCTGCAACAAAGGATCTCATTACTATCACCGACAGGGACTTCAAGGTAGTAAATCTTCTTTCCATAGGCGCTATATTCCTTATCATAGCATTCACCTTCAAGTCCATATCGCTCCCTGTGATACTTGTATCGGTCATCGAGCTGGCTATTATGATAAACCTCGGCACAGCCTACTACACAGGCTCAACGCTGTCGTTCATAGCTCCTATAGTAATAGGAACCATACAGCTTGGCGCGACAGTTGACTATGCGATACTCATGACCACAAGATACCGCACCGAGAGACACAGCGGCAAGGACAAAAAGGAGTCAGTGGGCATCGCTCTCAGCACTTCCATAAAGTCCATAATCACATCGGCTCTGGGCTTCTTTGCTGCTACAGTAGGTGTTGCCGTTTACTCGGATATCGGACTTATCTCGGAGCTGTGTATGCTCCTTGCAAGAGGTGCGCTTATCTCAATGGTGGTAGTTATAGTAACACTGCCGTCAATGTTCATGGTATTTGATAAGCTTATCTGCAAGACAAGCGCAGGCTTCCTGCCAAAGGCAGAAAAGTACACATACAGATTCAAAAACGCTTAATGGCTTCAGCGGGGAGCCCCCGCAGGCATTTTCGCGTTTCACTTCTTGTGGAGCACGATTATTATTCCGCGCATTAAGCCGTATCTAAATTGTAACACATACACATATAAAGGAGAGATAGATATGAAAAAGCTAAATAAGATAATGGCAGCACTTGTAGCTGCGGCAGTTTCCGCGGGCGCTACAGGCTCTATAGCATACGCAAACAGCGGCAAGGAGCAGGAAGCTCCTCAGGTCAAGGAGAAAAAAGAGACAGCGGAAAGCGCTTCAAGAGCCGACAACGGCGAGAACGCCTACAAGGACGAGACGGTTTACGTCCTCTGCAACAGCGATTCCTCCGTCAAGAACGTAGTCGTAAGCGACTGGCTGAAGAACGCTCCCGCACTGTCAAGCATTTCCGATATATCCGACCTCAGCGACATCGTCAATGTAAAGGGCGACGAGACCTTTGAGGTATCGGACGGTAAGATAAGCTGGAATGCTGACGGCGACGACATCTACTACAAGGGCAATTGCAAAAAGGACCTGCCCGTTGATGTTACTATGGAGTACTTCCTCGACGGCAAAAAGGTAACTCCCGAGAGTATCGTAGGCAAGAGCGGACACCTTGTTATCCGCTGGACATACAAGAACAACCAGAAGGTCACAAAGAAGATAGGCGGCACTGACAAGGAGATATATACTCCTTTCATGGCTGCAAGTGCGGCTCTGCTCAGCACTGACAAGTACCTCAACGTAGAGGTCACAAACGGCAAGGTCATCTCAGACGGCGAAAAGCTCATCGTTGTGGGCATGGCATTCCCAGGTCTGGGCGAGAGCCTTGACCTCGGCAGGATAGAGGGCATGGACGTTGATATCCCCGAGAGCTTCGAGCTTTCCGCAGACGTAAGAGGCTTCGAGATGAACACCTCTGTTACAGTGGTATCCAACGAGATATTCTCACAGCTGGATCTTGACGAGACAGTTGACATAGACGACGTTATGGGCAAGCTCAGGGAGCTCAGTGACGGCGCAAAGAAGCTCACCGACGGTACAGCTTCACTCTATGACGGCGTCAAGAAGCTCAACGGCGGCGCAGGCGACCTTACAAGCGGTATCGACAAGTTATTATCGGGCTCTGCGGAGCTCAAAAACGGTGCGGCAGACCTGAATAACGGCGCTAAGAAGCTGGCTGACGGAGCTAAGACTCTCTCGGATTCCACAGGCAAATTCTCCGCAGGTCTCGGCAGCGCAAAGGACGGCTCTGCTAAGTTAAAGGACGGTATCGGTCAGGTAAGCGGCGGCGCAGCACAGCTCTCAGAGGGTATAGGCTCTGCAAAGAACGGTTCTGCGGCATTGGTCGACGGATTCGGCAAGGTAAGCGCAGGCGCAGACGCTCTCAGCAGCGGTCTCAAGGACGCAAAGACAGGCTCAGACGCTATGACGGAGGGCTTCACAAAGGTAAACGAGGGCGCAGCAGCTCTCAAAACAGGCGCAGATACACTCAGCGGCGGCGTTGGCAAGCTCACAGACGGCAGCAAGCAGGTCAAGGACGGCTCTGCTAAGCTTTCCACAGGTGCGGCTGCACTTAACGACGGAGCTGCAAAGCTCAGCGAGTCCGCAGGACAGATGTCAACAGGCATAGGCTCTGCAAAGAGCGGCGCAGACAGCCTTGCAGAGGGTATTGCAAGCGCTAAGACAGGCGCGGCTTCACTGGTAAGCGGCGCTGACGCTCTCACAGCAGGAGCTTCACAGCTCAGCGACGGTATCGCACAGGCAGGAGCTTCTCTTGACACAACTATCACAGCAAACGAGCAGGCTCTTGCAGCATTGCAGGCATTATATCAGCAGTCTCCTTCACAGGAGCTTGCGGTGGCAATAGGCACATTACAGCAGACTATCGACGGTCAGAAGCAGATAGCGGCTTCTATGGCAGAGGGTGGAGCTCTCAGCACAGGTGCGGCTTCCGTAAAGAGCGGCGCAGCACAGCTTGGCGGCGGACTTGGACAGCTCAGCACAGGTCTTGAAGCTGCACAGGGCGGCTCAGCGGCATTACAGCAGGGACTTGCAAAGCTTGACGAGGGCGGCAAGGCACTGGCAGCAGGAGCTTCACAGCTCTCAGGCTCTACAGCACAGCTCTCAAAGGGCGCGGCAGACCTGAGCACAGGCGCGGCTGCACTTGACGGCGGTATCGGTACTCTCGCAGGGGGCAGCGGTCAGCTCATAGGCGGTCTGGACTCCCTCGTAAAGGGACTTGAACAGCTCAGCGGCGGAAACACCACACTCAACGCAGGTCTTGGCAAGCTCTCGGCAGGCGCGGTTGACCTCAGCGGCGGTATCGGACAGCTCTCAAACGGCGCAGCAGCTCTGGACAGCGGTCTTGCACAGCTCGCACAGGGTTCACTCACACTTAACGGCGGTCTTGGACAGCTCAGCACAGGAGCAGCAGACCTTGACGGCGGACTTGCACAGCTCTATGGCGGCAGCTCACAGCTCAGCGGCGGTGCAAGGACTCTGTACGATTCCATAAAGCTTCTCAGCGGCGGCGCAGGCAAGCTTTCGGACGGCTCTGTGGCTCTGTACAACGGTATCGGCACATTAAAGGAAGGCGGCAAGACTCTTGCTGACGGCACTCAGAAGCTGGAGGACGGCGCAAAGGAGCTCAACGACGGTATGGTCAAGTTCAACGACGAGGGCATATCAGTTCTCACAGGTGCAGTTGACAAGGCTCTTCCTGAGATGATAGACACATTCAAGGCGCTGAGAGAGGCTTCACAGGAGTACAACAGCTACTCAGGCATCTCGGATAAAATGGACGGCAGCGTCAAGTTCATC
This sequence comes from Ruminococcus flavefaciens MA2007, assembly GCF_000621845.1. Lineage (GTDB taxonomy): Bacteria > Bacillota > Clostridia > Oscillospirales > Ruminococcaceae > Ruminococcus > Ruminococcus flavefaciens_E. The sequence goes on from NZ_JHXF01000001.1 coordinate 184,604, forward strand.
TATCTGGTAGACGGAGCTAAGTAATAATGTAGGGAACGGCGCCCTCGCCGTTCCACAAAAAAGGCAGTCCGTATGGACTGCCTTTTTTATTCGTAATGCGTAATTAGTATATTTTGTAGGGGCGGCGTTCCGCCGCCCGTGCTAATAATATCGTAAGACGCGGGCGCCCAAAGGGCGCCCCTACAAATGGCTAAAAACTAAGGGCGGATAATATCCGCCCCTACACGGAACGCCGAGGCGTTCCCTGCTAATCACTATTCACTATGCACTAATCACTAAATTTACTGCTTCTCGGAGTTGATGAACATATCGTATATTCTGCGGATAGCCTCGGGGAGGTCGTTCTCGCTTACGCCGATGATAACGTTCAGCTCGCTGGAGCCCTGATCTATCATCTTAACGTTGATACGCGCATGAGCCATAGAAGCAAATATACGTGCAACAGTACCGCGTGTGTTCTTCATTCTGCGTCCAACGACTGCTAAAAGTGCGATACCGTCCTCGATTTCGAGGTGATCGGGAGCAACAGCCTTGCGGAGGTCTGCAAGCACCTTGTCGCGTACTGCGTCAAGCTTCTCGGTGCTGAGAGTAATGCTCATGGTGTCGATACCAGAGGGCATATGCTCGAATGAAAGACCGTTGTCGTAGAGCACCTTGAGTACCTTCATACCGAAGCCTGCTTCGTTGTTCATCATAGCCTTTTCGATATTGATAGTGCTGAAGCCCTTCTTGCCTGCGATACCTGTGATAGTATGGCTGAGGCTCTCCCTGCTGAAGTTGTAATCGTCGCTGACGATCATAGTGCCTGCGTCCTCGGGAGCGTTAGTGTTTCTGATATTTATCGGGATACCTGCTGAGCGTACAGGGAAGATAGCGTCCTCGTGGAGAACAGAAGCTCCCATGTAAGCAAGCTCGCGGAGCTCACGGTATGTGATGACCTCGATAACATCGGGCTTGTCAACTATTCTCGGATCAGCTACGAGGAATCCGGAAACGTCTGTCCAGTTCTCGTAGATATCAGCCTTTACAGCGTTTGCGATGATAGAGCCTGTAACATCGGAGCCGCCGCGTGAGAATGTCTTGATGAAGCCCTCTGTAGTCCTGCCGTAGAAGCCCGGGATAACAGCGTTGTCCAGTCCCTTGAGCTTGTCGCGTACAGCCTTTACAGTATCGTCAAGGAGAAGTGAGCCCTTTGTATCGAAGATGATAACGTCAGCTGCGTCAACGAAAGTGAAGTCCAGATACTTAGCAAGTACCTTGCCGTTGAGGTACTCGCCGCGGCTTGCAGCGAAGTCCTTGGTAGGACGAGCCTTGAGCTCCTTAACGATAGCGTCGAACTCGCTGTCGAGGGACATATCGATGCCCAGCTCGGAAATAATGCCGTTGTAGCGGTCCTTTATCATCTGGAAGTCCTTGGAGAAATCCATGCCGCTGCTTGCCAGCTCGCAGCACTTGTAGAGCATATCAGTTACCTTGATATCGTCGGAAAATCTCTTTCCGGGAGCAGAGGGAACAACGTATCTGCGCTTGTCATCGCTCTTGATGATAGCGGCTACCTTTTTGAACTGATTTGCGTCGGCAAGGGAGCTTCCGCCGAACTTAACGACCTTATTACTCATATATATCATTCCTTTATTACATTGATAATTTTATAGCAATATATATTATATGCTATTTCACGTATGAAATCAATTGACAGAAAGTCGAATTTCACCGCAGTAAAAACTGTGTTTTTGGTGAATACGCTTGTACGCCGCTGGCGGACAGTGGCGAGCCTTTAGCCTATAGCTTGTAGGGGCGGATATTATCCGCCCGAGGAAACGATGAAATTACTTTGTAGGGGCTGCCTTTGGCAGTCCGCGGTTTCCGACGCAAATATAAACAGCTAATTGTAGGGGCGGCGTTTCGCCGCCCGTATGGATACGCGATGTTGTTTGGCGGGCGACGGGACGTCGCCCCTACAGTCTAAAGGCTGAAAAAGGACTGCCTAAGCAGTCCCTTTTAGTTTTATTTGATTCATATAGTGCCGTAAGCGTTCGAGCTGGCTCAGCTCGCGTGACACCTTGCAAGCATTGCAAGAGTCAGGGAAATATTCTCATTATGCACCGCAACGCCCTTGGGAGCGTTGAGATGTACTGCGGCAAAGTTCAGGATAAACCTTATCCCTGCCTCTGCCATACGGTCACAGACCTCTTGTGCCGCTGTTTCGGGCACGGTGATGATACCGATACGGATATCGTTTTCTCTGCAAAAGCTCTCCAGCTGGTCTATATGGCGGACGGGCTTGCCGTTTATTGAGCTCCCCACACTTTCCTTTTTGTGGTCAAAGCCGCATACTATATCAAAGCCGTAAGCCTCAAAGCCGTTGTACTCCAGCATAGCCCTGCCGAAGTTGCCCATGCCTGCCACAACTACCCTGTCGCGGTTCTCAAAGCCGAGGAATCTGCCGATATCGCTCATGAGCTCCGAGGTCATATACCCCACCTTCGGTCTGCCGCCGCTGCTCACAGAGGCGAGGTCTTTTCTCACCTGCACGTCGTTGAGCCCAAGAGCTTCGGCAATAGCCGTTGCGGATATATTGCCCTTTTTTCTTTCCTCGGGCAGCGACCTGAGATAATTGAAGTAAAGAGGCAGACGTGAGAGTGTCTGTGAGGTAATATTTTTGTCCATATTATACCTCCGTCAGAGGGCTCACTTGTTCTGCATATATTTATCCATAGCCGCAGCAGCCTTTTTGCCTGCGCCCATAGCGAGGATAACTGTAGCAGCTCCTGTTACAGCGTCGCCGCCTGCGTAAACGCCCTCCTTGGATGTGAGACCGTCCTCGTCAGCGATGATACCGCCCCACTTCTGGGTGTCGAGACCTGCTGTAGTTGACTTGATAAGAGGATTAGGCGAAGTACCGATAGACATGATAACGCAGTCAGCCTCGATGTCAACGAATGCGCCCTCTATCGGAACAGGCTTTGCTCTGCCCGAAGCGTCAGGCTCTGAGAGCTCCATCTGCTGGCAGTGAACGCTCTTTACCCAGCCGTCCTCTGTAGCCTGTATCTCTATAGGATTTGTGAGGAACTTGAAGATGATGCCCTCTTCCTTAGCGTGCTCAACTTCCTCTGCTCTTGCAGGGAGCTCCGCCTCTGTACGTCTGTATACGATGTATACCTCAGCGCCCAGTCTCTTAGCGCAGCGTGCTGCGTCCATAGCAACGTTTCCGCCGCCTACGATAACAGCCTTTGTGCCTGCTTTTATAGGAGTAGCGCTGCCCTCTTTGTAGGCTTTCATGAGGTTGATACGTGTGAGGAACTCGTTAGCGGAATAAACGCCGTTGAGGTTCTCGCCGGGGATATTCATGAATCTCGGGAGGCCTGCACCTGAGCCAATGAATACGCTCTCGAAGCCCTCTTCCTTCATGAGCTCGTCAACTGAGATAGTCTTGCCCACTACTGTGTTTGTCTCAACCTTAACGCCGAGAGCCTTGAGACCGCCTATCTCCTTCTGAACGATAGACTTAGGAAGTCTGAACTCGGGGATACCGTAGGAAAGAACTCCGCCTGCAACGTGGAGAGCCTCGAATATAGTAACGTCATAGCCCTTTTTTGCAAGGTCGCCTGCGCAGGCAAGACCTGAAGGACCTGAACCGATAACAGCAGCCTTGTGACCGTTCTTTGCAGGTATCTCTGGAGCTGTCTCGGGCTGTGCGTTGTGCCAGTCTGCAACGAATCTTTCAAGACGTCCGATAGCAACAGGCTCGCCCTTGATTCCTCTAACGCACTTGCTCTCGCACTGTGTCTCCTGAGGACATACTCTGCCGCATACAGCAGGGAGTGAGCTTGACTTTGTGATTATCTTGTAAGCCTCTGCGAAATTACCCTCAGCTACCTGAGCGATAAATGCAGGGATATCTATCTGTACGGGACATCCTGTTGAGCAGGGCTTGTTCTTGCAGTTGAGGCAGCGCTTTGCCTCGTCGATAGCCTGCTCCTCGGTATAGCCGAGAGCTACCTCGCTGAAATTCTTGTTTCTTACATCGGGAGCCTGTACAGGCATTTCATTTCTTGTAGGTGACATATTAGCCATTTCACTTTACCTCCTTGAACAGATTGCAGGCTTCTTCGTAAGCATGGCGCTCAAAGGGCTTATACATAGCGCCTCTTGCCATAGCCTCGTCGAAGTCGATGAGATGACCGTCGAACTCGGGACCGTCAACGCAGGCGAACTTAGTCTCGCCGCCTACTGTCAGACGACAGCCGCCGCACATTCCCGTGCCGTCTATCATTATTGGGTTCATGGAAGCAACAGTGGGGACACCGTACTCCTTAGTCAGCTTACAGACAAACTTCATCATGATAAGAGGACCGATAGTGATGACTCTGTCATACTTCTCGCCGCTGTCGATGAGCTTTTTGAGAGCGTCGGTAACGAGTCCCTTTTCGCCTGCTGTGCCGTCGTCGCTCATGAGAACGAACTTGGAGCTTGAAGCCTTGAATTCGTCTTCAAGGATAACGAGGTCCTTGTTTCTGAAACCAACTATTGAGTGCACCTCAACGCCGAGTTCGTGGAGCTTCTTTGCAACAGGGTAAGCAATAGCACAGCCTACGCCGCCGCCTACGACAGCGACCTTTTTCAGTCCCTCTGTCTCTGTAGCTCTGCCAAGAGGACCTACGAAGTCCTGTAAGCAGTCGCCCTCGTTAAGGTGATTGAGCTTTTCTGTAGTAGCGCCTACTATCTGGAAAATAATAGTAACCGAGCCGCTCTGGCGGTCAAAATCAGCGATAGTGAGTGGGATACGCTCACCGTCGGCGTCTGTTCTGAGTATAATGAACTGTCCGGGTTCAGCCTTTCTTGCTACCTTTGGAGCGTTTATGCGCATAAGGGTAACAGTAGGGTTGAGGCTTCTTTTTTCAAGAATTTCAAACATTTAGTCCATACCTTCCTTGCCAATAGATTTACAATGCAGGATATTTCGGGGAGTGTCGCCGTTGACTTCCGCCGATACAGGCATTGCAGGATATATTCAATATTATATCACACAAAACAATGTTGCACAAATATAACAGAGGAATATCGGTATTCCGATATCGATATTCTTATAGCGATTTATATATCGGACATTGTCAGACATTGGCTTGTCTCCGTGGCAAAACAGTGGAAAACAGTAAAAGAGGACGGCAAAAGCCGTCCTCTTATTCGTGAAAATAACTTACAATAACTATTCTTAAATAGAATATATCCATTCCCAAGAGAATATATCACTTATACTCTGCAAAGGCGCTCTCATTTCGCACCTCATAGAGACGGTTCACCAGTTTGAGCTCGTTTTCCGAGAGCTTGTGTCCCGATGTGTATATGAGCAAGTCCTTGTAGCTGTTGTCGGGGAATGCGCATTTTCTCTGCACCAGACCGTACTTTCCGCAAAGGCTTGCAGGCATAGGCGAGTCCATCATAAACGCCTGCGGCACGGTCAGCAGGAAGTCCAGAGCGCTTCCGCGGTCATACATACAGACCTTTCTCACAGGCACGTCCGCAGGACGGTTTGAAGCGTAGAGCTTCTCCACAGCTCCCGAAACATATGGAACTGCGTCGTCGCCCTGTCCAAGCTCGGTATAATTGCAGGACAGGTCTGCGTAGGTTATGCTGTCAGCTCCTGCGGCAGGGTGCTCGGCGGACATTACCGCCAGCATCTCGAACTCCCAGAGGAGCTTGCTGTCCAGATTCTTTTCTGCAAGGAAGTCGGTGAAATACTTCTCGTGAGCAGTATTGAAGCGGATAACTCCGAAATCATAGCCGTTTTCGCGGACATTCTCGATAGTTCTCAGGGAATTGGTCTCGCAGAAGAATATCTCCATGTCCTCGGGAGCGTTCAGCGAGGCGATGTACTCCGAGAAAGCCTTTGAGATATAGCCCGTTCTCGGCACGGATATGCGCAGACGGCTGTTTTTCGGCTTGTCGGGAGAGTGTATAGCCTCCATATTATCTATCTGGATAAGTATCTGCTTGGCATAATCAAGGAATTTCAGTCCCTGATCCGTGGGGATAACGCCCTTTGATGTACGTCTGAAAATAGTTATGCCAAGGGTGCTTTCCAGTTCCTTGATAGCCTTGCTCAGATTAGGCTGAGCCATGTAGAGATTTTCCGCTGCCTGAGTGATAGAGCGTGTTTTTTCAATTTCAACAGCGTATTTGAAGTGCAGTGTGTTCATGGTCCAGTCGTCCTTTCGTCTTAATCAATGCGGCGTATCTCGATTCTTCTTGACTTTGGCTTTTCCTCGGGAGCAGGCTTCTTTTCGGCAGGCTCGGGCTTTTTCTCCGCAGGCTTTTCTGCAGCGGCTTCGGCAGCCGCAGCAGGCTCCAGAGTTTTTGTGGGAGCGCATGGATTGCCCACAGCCACGCAGTTTGAGGGGATATCCTTGGTAACTACGCTGCCTGCGCCGATAACAACATTGTCGCCGATAGTAACTCCGCCGATAACGGTAACTCCGCCGCCTATCCAGACGTTGCTGCCGACTTTAATGGGCTTTGCGTATTCAAGTCCCTGATTTCTCAGGTTAGCTTCAATAGGGTGTTCTGCGGCGTAGAATCCGCAGTTAGGACCGATAAAGACGTTATTGCCGAACTCGATATCGGCACAGTCAAGGATAACAAGGTTGTGATTTGCGTAGAAATTGTCTCCGATAACGATGTTATAGCCGTAATCGCAGAAGAAATTGGGCTCGATAACGGTGTTTTCGCCTCTGAGAGCCACAAGACGGTCAAGTATCCTCTCGCGCTTCTGGAAGTCGTTGCACTCAACGGCATTGTACTCGGCGCAGAGCTTCTTAGCCTTTATCCTCTCGTTGAAGAGCTCTCTGTCGTTGGCATTGTAAAGCTCGCCTGCCTGCTGTTTTTCTTTTTCGGTCATTTTAAACCCTCCATTCATCAATTCATAATTCGCAATTCGCAATACATGGCAGCGAATAAATGCACTTTTTTAGAGTTGAGAGTGCAGAGTTGAGAGTTATTGTGTTCGCTTCGCTCACATTATTATAATGATCCCGCCGCAGGAGACTCCATAACTTTCAACTCTCAATTTTCAACTCTCAACTTATTCATCTCTTGCTTCCCTTTGAACCGAAGCTTCCTCCCATAGAGAGGATATTGGTATCAAAGGTGTAGCTTATCTTCTCGCCCTGTCTGTAGCGCTTGAGAGCAAGCTGGATAAGTTTTTCAAGCAGCTCAGTATACTTAACGCCCTTTGGCTCCCAGAGATAGAATGCAAGAGAGCCGGGGATAGTATTTATCTCGTTTATGTAGACCTTGTCTGTAGCCATATCTATCATGAAGTCGATACGTGTAACGCCGTTGAGTCCCAGATAGCGGAATGCGTCAACAGCAGTCTTTCTGATGAATTCGTCCTGCTCGGGAGTGATATCGGCAGGTATCTTTCTTTTAAGGGTAGCCATACCCTTGCTGCCGCCCTTGCCGCCGCCTACGTACTTCTGGTCGTAGCTGAGGATATCGTCGCCGCTTGCCTGTACAGGCTCCTCGCATACGGAAGCTTCTGCGGATTCGCTGTCACCTGCAACTGCGCAGTTTATTTCCTTGAGCTGTACAACGCATGGCTCGATGAGGATACGGTCAGCGAACTCGAAAGCCTCCTCGATAGACTTGATAAGGCTGTCTCTGTCCTTGCCCTTGGAGATACCAACGCTTGAACCGAGGTTGATAGGCTTAACGATAACGGGATAGCCGAACTTCTTCTCAACTTCCGCTACCATTCTGTCCATTTCGTTTATCTCGTATGAGGAGAAACGGCAGCAGTCCAGTACAGGGAAACCTGCGTCCTTGAGGAGTATCTTCATTACGAATTTGTCCATTCCGATAGCAGAAGCTAAAACATCGCAGCCTACATAGGGCAGGTCGAGAGTCTGGAGATAACCCTGTAATGCGCCGTCCTCAACGTTAGTACCGTGAACTATAGGGAAAGCAACGTCGATATCGGAGATGACATTGGAGCCGAACATCTTCTTTTTCAGGCTCTGAAGCTGTACCTTGCCTTCTGTACTGCGGACAAATACGCACTCTGTTGATTCGCTGAGCAGAGCAGGAATGTCCTTGAAGCTGTTGATGTCCAGCATTTTTTCGCTTGTGAAAAATTCGCTCTTTTTGGTCATGTAAACGGGGATAATGTTGTATTTTTCCTTGTTTATGCTTGCCATAGCCTGAACTGCCGAGATAACTGATACCTCGTGCTCAACGCTTCTTCCGCCGAAAAGAACTGCAAGATTGATCTTCATTGTAATTTCTCCTTATGATCTGGTGTAGGGGCGGCGTTCCGCCGCCCGACAGTTTTTTGTATTCAGCACGGGCGGCGGAACGCCGCCCCTACAAAGACAATAATTAATGTGCTGTAAGCGATGTACAATTATCACTTTTAATGAAAGTGAACGAGTTTACGAGTGCCAACGTGGCAAGGGTGCAGCGTCACGCTGCTTAATAGTTGTCGGGTAAATCGTTTTCAAGAAGAACTATTTTCTTCTTGTCTGTCTGATATGCGTTTACGTGGGCAAGAGCCTCGTTAAGACTGTCCGCAACGAAAACGTTGTCCATATCGTAGCCTGCGTCCTTGATACCGTTGTATATAGGAACTGTCTGATTTTTGCCGACGAGCACTATGTGGTCGCAGGCTTTTGCAGCCTCCTGACCGAACTCGAAGTTCAGCTCCTCCTGCTTTGCGCCAAGCTCGACCATACCAGGTGTTACCAGTATGCGGCAGGCGTCGAAAAGTCCCAGAACATTGAGGGCTGCACGGCAGCCGCTGGGGTTTGAGTTGTAAGCGTCGTCGATAAAGGTCATATTTCCGCCCTTGTCGAGAAGCTGTAATCTGTGGGGAACTGCGGCGATACGCTTAACGGGAAGTGTGAGCTTGTCGAGTGAAATGCCTGTTCCGTGTGCGTAGGCGATAGCTCCGAGAACGTTCTGTACGTTGTGTTCGCCGAGGAGCTTCATTGAGAAGCGTTTTGTCTCGCCGTCGGGAGCAGTTACCGTGAACTCCGTGCCTCTGTCGGATACGGAAATGTCAGTTGCGCGGTAGTGGTTGCCCTCCTGAAGTCCGTAAAGCACCGCATTGGGGTACTCGGGAGCTTTCCTGCGGATAAGCTCGTTGTCGCCGTTGAGGTATATCTTTCCGCCCTTTGCCTTTACATGGTCGGCAAGCTCGAACTTGGTGTTTACCACGTTCTCGATAGAACCGAAAGTCTCAAGGTGCTGAGGACCAACGGAAGTGATGATACCGTCGTGGGGATCTGCAATGCCGCAGAGCTCCTTTATCTCGTGAACTCGTCTCGCGCCCATTTCGCAGATGAAATACTCGTGTGTGGGCTTTAAATCGCGGCGGATAGTTATTGTAACTCCCATTGGAGTGTTGAAGCTTTCGGGAGTTTTCAGCGTGTTGTACTGAGAATTGAGAAGCTCGTCAAGGTAGAACTTCATGCTGGTCTTGCCGTAGCTTCCCGTGATACCCACCTTGTGAAGCGTGGGGCACTCGGAAAGTATGCGCTTGGCGTCGTTGATATACCAGTTCTGTACCGCCTTTTCCACGGGCTTGTTGATAAGGTTGGAAAGCGGAACAAGTATTGGCGTGAGGTACAGTGCCGAGCTAACAAGTATAAACGACGGAGCTATTGATATGATTCTGAATGAGATATAAGCCGGTATTGGCATGGTCGGGAGATATCTCGAATCGCTGCGGTAAGCGCTGTCAGGTATAAACTGCTTTGCGTTGATTATCGCAATTACATAGAACACCGCAATGAGTATGCCGAAGGTTATCATCATCCGCTTCATGCGGGCTGTGTACACAAGGGGCTTCTTGAACTTCTTGCCGGGCTTGTTGAGCAGTGCGATAATTGCATTGAAGAAGCACAACGCTATGGCAAGAGAGGCTGCTGCCAATTTATGATACTCAAGCGGTATCAGCAGGAACTGCACACAGAACAGCACTGCAGGCAGTATATACCGCTTGGCGTTCTTCTTCATCCAGCGTGAATGCTCGGGAGTCTTGTAGCCGTTGAGCTGGAGCATATGGAACTCTCTCAGCCCTAAAAACACGATCGCTCCCAGCGCAATGACTGCATATATTATCCATAAAACCAATTTCATACTTATCTCCTTTAATTCAGTGAGTAGTGAGTCGTTGTGGTGTCCGCTTGCGCGGACGGATTTTAAATCTACTCACTTATTTTGAGGAACGAGCACATTACGCGGTTGAATGTGAACTGCTGTTCGAGGAAGGAATAATGTCCTGCGTTTTCAAGCTTTACAAGACCTGCGTCGGGAATGAGCTTTTCCATTTTTTCGCCGTCGGAGAGCGGTGTGGCAGTATCGTTCACGCCCCATACAAGCAGTGTAGGCGCCTTGATATTAGGCAGATAAGGCTCCAAGTCCTCGTTTACCACCTTTACCATGACCTGTCTCATCATAGGCGAAGCTGCTGCGTAGTCCGCGCTGCCCATTTTCTTGCGGAAGTTCTCCAGCGCGTCGGGGAAGAGCTTCTTAACTATGCCCCACGAAAGGACAGTCTTGCCCATTTTGTAGTAGCGTGTGCGCCATGTCTTTTTGTTGGACTTTGGCGGCATGATGCCTGCGCTGTCTACAAGAATGACCTTTGTCACCTTGAATGGCAGGTCATTGCGGCTGTGCATTTTTATGATGACACGTCCGCCGAAGCTGTGACCGAGGAGCATTACCTCCTTGGCGTCATAGTCCTTGAGAAAGTCGATGACGAACTGCACATATGAGCTTACGTCCCATACCTCTTTTGGCTCGTCGCTTTTACCGAAGCCGGGCATATCCATAGCCACGACCTTGTACTTCTTGGAGAGGAGCTCCATCATATTGGCGAAAAGGGTGATATTGCTGCCCCAGCCGTGGAGCAGGACTATGAGGTCGCCCTCGCCCTTTTCCTCGTAGTTTATCTTCAAACCGTTTACTGTTTTTATCAATTTTATTATCTCCAACCTGTTATTAATTGAGAATGGAGAATGTAGAATTGAGAATGAATGTATTCGCTTTACTCACATAATAGCAGAACAACTTTCAACTCTCAACTCTCAACTCTCAACTTTATATCATATACGGCATACAGCCGCAAATATACATATATAATTTATTATATCACTTACGGAATTTATTGTCAACAAAAAAATCGGACGGCAATTGCCGTCCGAATGAGATTATTTTTCGACATTTTCCTGATAGAGCTCCCAGAGGTCAAAAGTCTCGGTCTTATCGCGGTAATGGATAGTAAGTGTAGAGCCTTCCTTTACGTCGTTTGCGCCCCATGAGTACTGATTCGGGTATTTTCCGCGTTCGTCATAGGGAAGCTTCATAACGGGATATATCCAGATATGATAATGACCTATTATGTCGTTTATGCCCTCGTCGGTGACGATATATTCATATTTTGAATCGCCGCGCTCGTTTATGCAGCTGCAATCGCCGTAAAACTCGAAATTTATCATTTTTTCTGTTTTAACATCAACACCGTCGGGGATAGGGTAGAAATTATCGTTAAACTCAGAGCGGTATTCACATTCATAGCCGCCGGCTTCGTTAGGAGCATCGTTTTTTACAATGTATGATTTGAATTCCTTTGCTTCTACGGTATAGTGCAGCTTATCCGAGCTTATGGGGATAACTCCCACAAAAACGAACACAAAAACTGCTGCCAGAACAGCTATTGTCCCGAAAACAGCTCCGATAACTTTGAGTTTTGTGCGCTTTTTTACCTTTTTCAGCGGTTTTATGTCCTTGTCGGGGACTTTTATATCATCTTCCTTTTGTTTCATGCTCTCATAGACGGCGTTGCACTCCCCGCACTCATGGAGGTGCTTTTCTATCTCCTCATTGCTGTCCTGAGATGTAAGTTTGTCGCAATACAGCGGCAAAAGGTCTTTCACGATGTTGCATTTCATATGCTCGCCTCCGTCCATTGTAGGGGGCGATGCCTTACAGGCACCCGTACCCTCTGTCCTGCGGACATCTCCCTGCACAGCAGGGAGTCACCCACATCGCCCCGTGGCTATTTTGTATTTTGGGCGGGCTGATGTGGGCATCAGCCCCTACATTGGTCATTTTCATTTGTTTCGTAAGACACGGGACGTCGAGGACGCCGTCCCCTACAGTAGCTTTTGTTTTGCGCGGTAATAGGTCACACGCGCCCAGTTCTCGGTCTTGCCGAAAATCTCCCCTATCTCGCGGAAACTCAGCTCCTGTGTGGCTCGGAGAAGCACTATCTCCTTTTCCGTTTCGGGCAGGGAGTGTACCTTTTTCAGCAGCCGCAGTCTGCTGTCGGAGCTCTCTGCCGCTTCGTCGGGACGGGGCGCATTGTCCTCTATCAGCTCGGATATCTCTTCGGTCTTGTGGCTTTTTCGCTTGCGGAGCTCCTCAAGCCAGCAGTTTCGGGCGATACTGCACAGCCATGTATACACCGAGCACTCGCCCTTGTATTTCTTCAGGGAGCGGATAGCACGGTAAAAGGTCTCCTGAGTGAGCTCCTCGGCAGTATCGGAGTTTCCGCATAGAGTCATCAGATAAAGGAACACCTTTCTGCCGTTATCTCTGTAGTATTTTTCCATATCCGACGACATACCACCGCCCCCTCTCCTTGAACGTTCACTTATTAGTTGCACGAAAACGCCATTCGTTACAGTAATGAGCTAAAATTTTCAAATTGACATTGCAATTCTTTCGTGCTATACTGAAAAAGCATTGAATATCGGTCATTTTAATCCATTATACCATTTTTGGACAGATCAATCAATCGGCGGAACGGCGTTCTCCGCAAAAATAACCTTTACATATTATTATAAATATGGTATAATAAAATATTAGCGGCGGAATAAAAACGCTCCGCTGTACGATTACTTCTACTGAGGTGTAAAATGTCAAATAAATATTCTCTCGGCATAGATGTGGGCTCTACCACGGTAAAAACAGTAATTACAGACGCAGACGGCGAGATAATCTACTCCAAATATCAGCGCCACCTTTCGAAGGTCAAGGAGACCGTTACAGACCAGCTCAAAATAATACAGGCTGACCACCCTAATGAGGAATTTTCCGTTTGTATCACGGGCTCGGCAGGACTCGGTCTTGCAAACTCCGCAAAGATACCCTTTGTTCAGGAAGTTCATGCGGCTTTTCTCGCTGTAAAGCAGAAGCAGCCCGACGCTGACGCAGTTATCGAGCTGGGCGGTGAGGACGCAAAGATAATCTTCCTCACAGGCGGCGTTGAGCAGCGTATGAACGGCACCTGCGCAGGCGGCACAGGCGCTTTCATAGACCAGATGGCTACTCTCCTCGGTATCACCGCAGATGAGCTCGACGAGCTGTCTCTCCACGCTCAGAAGATATACCCAATAGCTTCGCGCTGCGGAGTTTTCGCTAAATCCGATATACAGCCCCTTCTCAATCAGGGCGCAAGACGCGAGGACGTTGCCGCAAGTATCTTTCAGGCGGTAGTTGACCAGACCGTCTCGGGACTTGCTCAGGGACGTACTATCGAGGGAAAGGTGCTTTTTCTCGGCGGTCCGCTGTTCTTCCTCAAGGGACTGAAAAAGGCGTTCACAAAGACACTCGGACTTGACGAAAAACACGCTGTATTTCCGCCCGAGGCTCCTGTTTTCGTGGCATACGGCTGCGCAATATATGCGGCAACTGCCGAGGATTCATTCAAGATAGAGGACATAATCGACAAGATAAGCAACGCCAAGGCTTCCGATGATATCGTAACAGGCGAGCCCCTGTTCCGTTCACACTCCGAGTACGACAAGTTCATCGAGCGCCATAAGAAGTTCGACCTCGGATATGCTGATATACATACATATAAGGGCGACGCATACCTCGGTATCGACGCAGGCTCTACTACCACAAAGCTCGTTCTCATCACCGAAGACGGACGTATGCTCTACAACCACTACTCGTCCAATCAGGGACAGCCTCTTGACAAGATAGCCGAGCAGGTAAAGCGTATCTACGCCGCTATGAACCCCGAGATAACCATAAAGGGCTCTGCGGTAACAGGCTACGGCGAGGACCTCATAAAGGCAGGTCTTTCCATTGACCACGGCATTGTCGAGACCGTGGCGCACTTCAAGGCGGCGGCTTACTTCTGCCCCGACGTTGACTTCATCATCGACATCGGCGGACAGGACATCAAGTGCTTCAAGATAAAGAACAAGAGCATCGACAGCATAATGCTCAACGAGGCCTGTTCCTCGGGCTGCGGCTCTTTCATACAGACATTCGCAATGGCTTTGGGCTATGATATCGCGGAATTCTCACAGTTGGGACTCTTTGCCGAGCACCCTGTTGACCTTGGCTCGCGCTGTACCGTATTCATGAACAGCTCAGTAAAGCAGGCTCAGAAGGACGGCGCAACAGTTGAGGATATTTCCGCAGGACTTTCATCGTCTATCATCAAGAACGCCATTTACAAGGTTATCCGTGCCAATTCTCCCGACGACCTCGGCAAAAACATCGTCGTACAGGGCGGTACATTCCTCAACGACGCAGTGCTCCGCTCATTTGAAAAGGAGCTGGGCAGAAACGTTATCCGTCCTGCTATTTCGGGACTTATGGGTGCTTTCGGCTGTGCCCTCTACGCTAAGGAGAGAGCAAACGGTGAGCCCTCAAAGCTCATTTCCGCGCAGGAGCTTGAAAACTTCACCTACGAATCACGCTCCGCTAACTGCGGCGGCTGTACTGCTCACTGTCAGCTGAACATCATCAACTTCGGCAAGGGCAGACGCTTCATTTCGGGAAACCGCTGCGAAAAGGGCGGCGGTATCGCCAACAGGAACACCGTTCCAAATCTCTACGAGTTCAAATACGACAGTATCCTCAATACAGTGAAAACTCACCAGCCCAAGCGTTACCGCGCTACTGTGGGGCTTCCCCTTGCGCTGAGCTTCTATGAGCAGCTGCCCTTCTGGCATATGCTGTTCACAACGCTTGGCTTCAGGACTGTCATTTCCGACGAGAGCTCCCGTGATATGTATTATCTCGGTCAGCACACTATCCCCTCGGATACGGTTTGCTACCCTGCAAAGCTTACTCACGGACACATCGAGAATCTTCTCGACAAGGGCGCAGACTTCATATTCTACCCCTGCATGAGCTACAACATCGACGAGGGCGAGAGCGACAACCACTTCAACTGTCCTGTTGTTGCCTATTATCCCGAGCTTCTCCTTGCAAACAACCCGAGACTCAACAAGGATAATTTCATACACCCGTATCTCGACCTCAATATCAAAAAGAACGTGATAAAGGTGCTGAGCCACGCTTTGAGAAAGTACAACGTCAAGGGCAGGATACCCGAGGCTGTTGACAAGGCTTACGAGGCTCTGGAGACCTACCATAACACCGTTACACGCAAGGCTTTCGAGATAATCGAGCAGGCAAGAGCCGAAAAGCGCAAGATAATCGTTATCGCAGGCAGACCTTATCACATCGACAAGGAGATAAACCACGGCATACACAAGCTTGTATCAAGCCTTGGCATGGCTGTCATCACTGAGGACAGCATTGCAGGTCTGTCAAAAACTCCCAAGCTGGGCGTCCTCAATCAGTGGACATACCATTCAAGACTTTACCGTGCGGCTAAGTACGTTACAACTCAGCCCGATATGCAGCTCATACAGCTGGTATCATTCGGCTGCGGAATCGACGCCGTTACAGGCGACGAGGTGAGACATATCCTCGAAAGCCGCGGAAAGCTCTACACTCAGCTTAAAATCGACGAGATAAACAATCTGGGCGCGGCAAGGATAAGACTGAGAAGCCTTGTTGCCGCTATGGAGCAGGCAGAGCAGAAGCCTGCAAAAAAGCCTGTAGTACAGCCTGTGTGAATCACAGACCTGAAGTAATTTTACGGAGGTTCTTATGCCTGAATATGCAAAGTTTACCGAGGATATGATAAAAACTCACACTATCCTCGTTCCCGATATGCTGCCCATACACTTCAAAATGCTCATATCCATATTTGAAGCAAAGGGCTATAAGCTGGAGCTGCTGCGCAACGACTCACGCTCGGTAGTAGACGAGGGACTTAAAAACGTCCACAATGACGCCTGCTACCCTGCTCTGCTGGTAATAGGACAGTTCATGGACGCGCTGAAAAGCGGCAAGTACGATCCCGACAAGACCGCTCTCCTCATCACACAGACAGGCGGCGGCTGCCGAGCTTCAAACTACATACACCTGCTGAGAAAGGCTGTTGCCAAGAATTATCCACAGATACCTGTGGTATCACTGAATTTCAGCGGACTTGAAAAGGACAGCGCCTTTAAGATAACCGCTCCCATGTTCCTGCAAATGCTGTACGCAGTGCTCTACGGCGACCTGCTGATGACCTGCTACAATAAGTGCAGAGCCTATGAGATAAACAAGGGCGAATCAAAGAAAATGCTGGATAAATGGCACAGGAGACTGTGCAATATCTTCCTGAAGGGCAGCAAGATGTTCCTTAAATCCAAGAAGATATACAGGGATATCCTCAACGACTTCGCTTCTATCCCGTTAAGCAATGAAAAGAAGATAAGAGTCGGCATAGTCGGCGAGATATATGTAAAATATTCGCCCCTCGCAAACAATCATCTTGAGGATTTTCTTATTTCCGAGGGCTGCGAGCCCGTTGTGCCGTCGCTGCTGGAGTTCGTAATGTACTGCGCAGCTGGCACATTCAACGACGCCAAGATATACGACCATACCACAAAGGAGTCTATATTCAACAAGATAGGTTATGAGCTTATATACGCAAAGCAGAAGGAGCTCATCAAGGTAATGAAGGAGCAGGGCAGCTTCGAGCCCCTCCACGACTTCGAGCACCTGAGAAAGCTTGCGGACAAGTACATCAATCAGGGCGTAGTAATGGGCGAGGGCTGGCTCATACCTGCCGAAATGGCGGCTCTTGCAAAGTCGGGAGTCGAGAATATCATCTGCACTCAGCCCTTCGGCTGTCTGCCCAATCATATCGTTGCAAAGGGTATGTCAAGAGCTATCAAGCAGGACAACCCCAACGCAAATATAGTCGCAATAGACTACGATCCCGGCGCTACAAGAGTAAATCAGGAAAACCGCATAAAGCTCATGCTTGCCAACGCACGTCTTTAACTATTGTATATAACCCATTTGTAGGGGGCGATGCCTGACAGGCACCCGTACCCTCTGTCGCTTTGCGACATCTCCCTGTACTACAGGGAGTCACCCACATCGCCCTGCAATACAAGGAGCTTAACATGATAAAAACAAGAACAGGACAAGTCATAGAAACAAACGCAAAACAGAACAAGCTTCTGAAAAAACTGTACGGAAACGTTTTCGGCAGAGTACTGCTGAAAACGCTGACAGCTCCTGCGATATCGAGAGCTGCCGGTGCTTTTATGGACTCGCGCCCCTCAAAGGTGCTCATAAAGCCTTTTATCAAGCGAAGCGGCATTGATACCTCGGAGTACATGATGAACGGCTTCCGCTCGTACAACGACTTCTTCACACGCGTCATAAAGCCCGATAAGCGCCCCATAGACCGCGTACCGAGCCACCTCATAAGCCCCTGCGATTCAAAGCTGACTGTCCATAAAATAGGCAAAAACAGCATATTCCGCATAAAGGGCTCGCGCTACAGAGTCAGCGACCTTGTGCAGAACGAGTTCCTCGCAAAGCGCTTCGGCGGCGGATACTGCCTTATTTTCCGCCTTGAGGTCAACGACTACCACCGCTACTGCTATATCGACGACGGTACGAAGTCAGAGAATACCTACATTGCAGGAGAGCTCCACACCGTAAATCCCATAGCTCTCGAACGATACAACATATATAAGCGCAACTGCCGCGAATATACAGTGCTCCACACCGAGAATTTCGGGGACGTGGTACAGGTAGAGGTGGGAGCTATGCTCGTTGGCAGGATAGTCAACCACCACGGCGAGACAACATTCCGCAGAGGCGATGAAAAGGGCAAATTCGAGTTCGGCGGCTCGACTATAGTCATGCTCTTCGGAAAGGACAGTATTGCCGTTGACGAGGATATACTCCGAAACTCCTCGGAGGGTATCGAAACTGTGGTGAAATACGGCGAAAAGATAGGAAAAAAAGCATAAAGGCAAAGAATTACAGGAGATAAACATGAAAAAAGCTATAATATTTTTACTTTGCGCTTCAATGCTCGGAGCAGTGGGCTGTATGGAGAAGAAAATGCCCGAATCGAAGCCAAAGACTATATATTACGACGATAACGGCAATCCTGTGGCAACTCCGCCGCGTAAAAACGGCGAGGGAGAGCTTGAAACACAGCCCCCTGTGCCCACAGAGCCTACAACTCCGCCGCCTACAGCTCCCGAGGGCGAATTTGACGTTGATATAGTCCGTCAGAACATCTACATAAAGGGACAGCTGGTGCAGATACCTGTAAAGCTCGGGGATTTCCCTGTGGGCTGGACATATACCCTCTACGATAAGAAAGAATACGGTATCGAAGAGGGCAGAGGCATGGCTAAAATGTACTACTGCAGCGAGTACATGGGTACGGTACTGCTGGATAACTGCTATGACGGCAAAGAGGACGAAAGTACAGTATACAGCATATCTACCAGCGAATCGGACAGCAATATCTATGGTATAACTCCCCGTGTTTCCACTGTTGAGGACGTAAAAGCCCATGTCGGCGAGCCCGATGAGGTGCAGGAAATGGAAAAGCCGTTCAAGCATATGTTTACCTACGGCATATCGGAGGGTACGGACAAAAACGGAGTTCTCCGCGCAAATATGCTTGACGTTTCATTCGACGAAAACGGCGTTGTGGAGCTGGTCAGCGTTTATTATTCAATGAAGTGAGAAAGGGCGGATATCCGCCCTTTTTTGTTTTTGCTTCAAGAGGAATCATGTGTAGGGAACGGCGCCCTCGCCGTTCCGCTTGATGATATTGCGTGTGACGTGGGACGCCGAGGGCGGCGTCCCCTACATATGTCATTTGGAATCGTTTTGTCAGGCTCGGGCGCACATTGTGCGCCCCTACAGGCAACGTGTGAAATTTTTCGCAGAAAAATTTCACCCAAGCCCTTGACAAAAGGGAAAAGATGTAGTATAATGTGTAAAGTGATTTTGCATTACACCCAGTGAGGTACGCGAAAAATGGCTAAGGAATTAAAATTCGTTATGCTCCTCGACTGCTACGGAGACCTGCTCACCGAGCACCAGCGCAGTATCATGGAGCTGTATTACTGCGAGGACTTATCCCTTGCGGAGATAGGTCAGCCGCTGGATATCACCAGACAGGCTGTGCGCAGTATCATAAAGCGTACCGAGGAGATACTCCTCAATTACGAGGAAAAGCTGGGATTTGCCGAAAGGCTCGGCAAAATGCGGGACTGCTTCCGCAATATCGAAGCCGCCGCAGAGCATATCACCGACGAAAACACAAGAAATATCATACTCTCCGAGACCGCTAAGGGCGGAGAGCTTCTGTAAAATATACGAAGGAGGCTCGTCATGGCATTTGAAGGACTTTCCGAAAAACTGAATAACGTCTTTAAAAAGCTCAAATCAAGAGGTAAGCTGACAGAGTCCGATGTTAAAGAGGCTATGCGCGAGGTGCGCCTTGCACTCCTCGAAGCTGACGTAAGCTACAAGGTAGTAAAGGACTTCGTAAAAAAGGTAACTGAAAGAGCTGTCGGCGAGGAAGTGCTGGCAAGCCTTACTCCTGCTCAGCAGGTGATCAAGATAGTAAACGATGAGCTGGTAGAGCTCATGGGCAACAGCAATGCAAGGATAAATATGGCGTCGAAGCCTCCCACGGTCATCATGATGTGCGGACTTCAGGGTTCAGGTAAGACCACCCACGCCGCAAAGCTTGCAAAGCTCCTCAAGAAAGAGGGACACCGTCCTCTGCTTGCAGCCTGCGATATCTACAGACCTGCGGCTATCAACCAGTTACAGGTAGTTGGTGCAAAGGCTGACGTAAAGGTATTTGAAATGGGACAGATAAACCCCGTGGAAATTGCGAAGAAGGCTCTTGCCTACGCTAAGGACTACGGCCACGATATCCTCATTATCGATACCGCAGGACGTCTCCACATCGACGAGGCTCTTATGGAAGAGCTTGTCAACATAAAGGCTGAGACTCATCCTGACGAGATAATGCTTGTCGTAGACGCTATGACAGGTCAGGACGCAGTCAACGTAGCTAAGGCATTCGACGACGCTGTGGGCATCACAGGCGTTCTCATGTCAAAGCTGGATTCAGATACAAGAGGCGGTGCGGCTCTGTCCGTACTCTCAGTTACAGGTAAGCCTATCAAGTTCGTTGGTATGGGCGAAAAGCTCGATGATTTCGAGCAGTTCCACCCCGAGCGTATGGCTTCGCGTATCCTCGGCATGGGTGATGTGCTCACTCTTATCGAGAAAGCCGAGAACGTCATGTCCCAGAAGGACGCTGAAAAGCTCACCAAGAAGTTCAAGGAGAACAAGTTCGATATGGACGACCTCCTTGACCAGATGAAGCAGATAAAGCGCATGGGTTCAATGAAATCCATACTTGGAATGCTCCCCGGCGTAGGCGACAAGCTGAAAGACGCCGATATAGACGATAGTCAGCTCACCAGAATAGAGGCTATGATAACCTCTATGACCAAGGCTGAACGCGCTAAGCCCTCTATCATCAATCCCTCCCGTAAAAAGCGTATCGCTAACGGTTCGGGTACAAAGGTAGAGGAGGTCAACAGACTGCTGAAGCAGTTTGAACAGATGCAGAAGATGATGAAGCAGTTCACAGGCAAGTCCGGAAAGATGTCACTGCGTAAGGCAAGAAAGAACCTTGCAGGCATGAACTTCGACAAGCTCACAGGCAAGGGCGGCGGAAATCTGCCGTTCTGACAAAGCTTTCAATGCGGTCTCCCGCCGCTTGAATATACAAGTAATCATATGGAGGTGAATTTAAAATGGCAGTAAAGATCAGACTGAGAAGAATGGGGGCTAAGAAGGCTCCTTTCTATCGTGTAGTAGTTGCTGATTCAAGATACCCAAGAGACGGTCGTTTCGTTGAGGAGATCGGTTACTATGATCCTACTAAGGAGCCATCTGTTGTTAAGATCGACGCAGATAAGGCTAAGGATTGGATCTCTAAGGGTGCACAGCCTACTGATACAGTAAAGGCTCTCCTCAAGAAAGAGGGAGTTCTTTGATTCAAAAGCTTAATGGAGGAGGAGAGGCTCACGCGTCTCTGCCTCTGTCCCCAAGCTTTACGGAGGTTATTACAATGAAAGACTTACTTTATGCTATCGCAGCAGGCCTCGTAGAAGACAAGTCCGCTATCAATATTACCGAGGACGCACCCGACGAAGAGGGCGTTATCGTTTTCCACCTTAACGTTGCTCCAGACGATATGGGCAGAGTTATCGGTAAGCAGGGCAGGATCGCCAAGGCCCTCCGTACTATCATGCGTGCAGGCGCAGCAAAGAAGGACCAGAAGGTCTCTGTTACGATCGAATAAGTATCATAAGCTCCCCAAAAGGGAGCTTTTTTTGTTTGTTTAGTCAACAGACCTTATTCAAAAATTGCTCATATTTATCTTTTTTTGCTTACTTTATGTATAGTACTTGACACGATAGGTTATGGAGTATATAATAAATAACGGTATTGGTCCAGACAAGACACATATCAAAAAGCTTTAAAGCTTATATACCCTCTCTTTAAAAGCCCGTGCTGCGCTGCACGGGTTTTTTCTTTTTGTAGGGGCGCACAGTGTGCGCCCCTACAGGCTAACGGCTGAAATATGGGCATTTTGACGGCAAAACGATAATATTTTGCAGTAAAATCAGCCTTTTTTGCAAAATAAGTGCTTTATTTGCAGCGGTGATGTAGAAAATGTATATATTTTGTTGACACATATTTATAATAATGATACAATTATTATACATAGATATATATAATCTGTTATTTGGTTAAAATAACAGACAGAAGGGTGATATTAAAATTTATGGAACGGTCCTCCCTCGGACTGTCCCAAAAAAGGAGTTGGAAAGGAATGAAACTTAAATCCACCAGAAAATTTCTCTCCGTTTTCCTCTCAGCGTGTATGGCACTCCCTATGGTAACAGGCGGAGCTCCCGTACCACAGCTCAAAACGGAGAATACTGCGGCGGCAGCCGAGTACCCCCACGATGACGACCTTGTACTGCGTTACAATACTCAGGCAGGCAACGTCAACACAGATAACGCTTTCAATAACGACGAGTCGTTCTACAAGGCGCTCCCTCTCGGAAACGGCAGAATAGGCGCAATGGTCTACGGAAACTGCCCCAACGAGCTCATCGACATCAATGAGTGTACCGTATGGAGCTCAGGTCCCGGAAGCAACAATAAGGAGGGCGGCGGAAACCATATCAAGGAGATACAGGACCTCATCAAGAACGGCAAATATAACGACGCTAACGGTCTCGTCGGCAGATATCTCATAGGCGGCGGCGAAGCAAAGTACCAGAAGGTGGGCGCTCTCAGGCTCAACCTCGGTCACGAGAATGTCTCGAATTATTCCCGTACCCTCGATATGAACGACGCTGTAGCCCGTACCACATATACTGCAAACGGCAAGAAATACACCCGTGAGACCTTCGTAAGCTATCCCGATCAGGTCATGGTTACACGTATAACCTGCGACAGCGCAGGCTCGGTATCCCTTACGGCAGGCTACGATGGCCTGCTCAACGGCGGCGTTACTACCGACGGAAACGATACTATCGTTGCCAACGGTCACGCTGACAAGGACCTCTGGATAGACGGAGCAGTTTACTACTCCTCACGGAGCAAGGTCATTCCCGACGGCGGAACTATCAACGCAGGAAACGGCAGAGTAAACGTTTCGGGTGCTGATTCCGTGGTCATTCTCACATCTGTCCGCACTAACTTTGTGGACTACAAGACCTGCAACGGTGATGAAAAGGGCGGTGCGGCGGCTGATATCAAGAACGCCGAAAAGCTCTCCTATGATACTCTATATGCGCATCATATCGCCGATTATCAGGAGCTCTTCAAGCGCGTTGACGTGGAGCTTGGCGGCAATACAGCCGATATCATCTCAAAGACAACTCCACAGCGCATAGCCGAATTCGGCAGATCAAACGATCCGAAAATGGTAGAAACTCTCTTCCAGTACGGAAGATATCTTATGATAAGCGCCTCCCGTGACGCTCAGCCCATGAATTTACAGGGTATCTGGAACAAGTATTCCTCCCCTGCATGGGGCAGTAAGATGACTACCAATATAAATTACGAAATGAATTACTGGCCTGCATTCACTACAAATCTGGGCGAGTGCTTCCAGCCTTTCGTTGAGAAGTCCAAGGGACTGGCAGAGGCAGGAAACGTCACCGCAAGAGTGAATTACGGCATACAGAAGGGCTGGGTGCTCCACCATAACACCGACCTGTGGAACAGGACGGGCGCTATCGACGGCGCGTGGGGACAGTGGCCTACAGGCGGCGCATGGGTATCGAATATGCTCTATGACGCTTACCGCTTCAATCAGGACGAGGAGTACCTCGCTGATATCTATCCCGTTATCAAGGGCAGTGCGGAGTTCCTTAACTCCCTCATGACGCCTGCTACCATAAACGGTCAGCAGTACATGGTCATCAGCCCCAGTACCTCTCCCGAGATAAATCTCCCTGCTTACCCGAATTCATGCATAGACCAGAGCGTCACTATGGACAACGGTATCGCAAGAGAGCTCTTCAAGGACGTGGCAGAGGCTTCCGAGATACTGGGCACAGACGAGGCTCTCCGCAGTATGCTCAACAGCAAGCTCACAAATATCCGTCCCGAAACTATCGGAAAATGGGGACAGATACAGGAATGGGCTCAGGACTGGGACAACAAGAACGAAAAGCACCGCCATATCTCCCATATGTACGCTCTTTATCCGGGCTACGAGATAACACCTACAGATAACCCGACTACTGCAAAGGCGGCTTCTGTTTCGCTGAATGCAAGAGGCGATGACGGTACGGGCTGGTCTGAGGCGTGGAAGCTGAACTGCTGGGCAAGACTTGAGGACGGCGAACACGCATACAAACTTGTCAAGCTCCTTATCTCTCCCGTAAACAACTACGGAAGACTTTACGATAATCTCTGGGACGCACATCCGCCTTTCCAGATAGACGGAAACTTCGGCTTCACATCAGGCGTGGCTGAAATGCTCCTCCAGAGCCAGAACGACGTTATAACACTTCTCCCTGCACTGCCCAAGCAGTGGTCAACAGGTCACGCAAACGGTCTCTGCGCCCGCGGAAACTTTGAAGTTACCGAGATGTACTGGGAGAACGGCAGACTTGACAGAGCAACTATCCTCTCCAAGTCAGGCGGCACCTGCACAGTCAGATACGGCGGCACAGTTATAAGCTTTGACACCGAAAAAGGCAAGGAATACAAGCTCAGCGGCGAATTACAGCTTGAAAACGGCGGAGATATCCTCCAGAATCTTGCTATAGGCAAGGACGTTACAGCTTCGGGTGCTGAATCAGGCGATGACGCAGCTCAGGCAGTTGACGGCGACGACAGCACAAAGTGGTGTCACGACGACGGTCTCAGCGGCGAGTGGATACAGGTAGACCTTGGCGCTAATTACGATATCCAGCGCTGGAACGCTAAATTCGCAGGTATACAGGAGAATATCAAGTATAATCCCCGTGATTTCGTGATACAGGCAAGCTCCGACGGCGAGAGCTGGACGGACATAGCTAATGTATACGGCAATACCAAGAGCTCCTGCGGACGTTATACCAAGGGCGTTTCCGCAAGATATGTAAGACTGGAAATGAAAACATCTACCCAGAATGCCGACGGCGGCGCGAGAATTTACGAGCTTGAGGTATGGGGAAAGGACGACAAGCCGCCTGTACCAAAGACTGCATTCAAGAAATACGGCTGCAGCGGCTATAACTTCAAATACGGCGAGATACGCAAGGACGACAGCGGCAAGACTGCTATCGGCTATATCACCGACGGTTCTTACATCGTTTTCCGCGGTCTCGACTTCGAGAGCGGAGCTGAGGGCTTCCGCGCAAGTGCGGCAAGTGCTACCGAGGGCGGAACTATCGAGGTCCGTATTGACGGAGCAGACGGCGAGCTCATAGGCGAGTGTACTGTTTCGGGCACCGACGGCTGGGACGTATATACCGAGACTTCATGCAAGACCGCACAGTGTACAGGTCAGCACGACGTTTACCTTGTATTCAAGGGCGGCGACGGATATCTGTTCAACGTTGAGGACTTCGGATTCTACGGTATCAAGGGCGATATCAACGGTGACCGTGTGGTGGATATCTTCGACATGGTGCGCTACAGAAAGGCGCTCATCGAGGAGATAACTCTCAGCGGACTTGCATATTCCAATGCGGATATGAACGCAGACAATAAAAACAACGTAGCCGATATACTGCTGTTACAGAAGCAGATACTCGGTAAGGCATAAAAACAAGGGCGCTGTGCGCCCTTGTTTTTTATGTTATAAGTAAGCAGAAAGTAGTGAGTAGCGAGTAGAAAAAACAGTGCCCTCGCAGTTCCATACAATTTCGCATTATGCATTAAAAAGGACGGCTTTGCCGTCCTTTTGCATTAGTTATCTCTCATTGACTCCAATATCTTCTTGCGGAACTCGACCATATCGAATATATCAACATTTCCGTCGCCGTTAAGGTCAGCGGACTTGGTCTGTGCTTCGTCCAGCGAAGTCATGCCCTTGATAAATCTTGACATCATTACAAGGTCAGCCACATTGAGAGCTCCGTCGCCGTTGAGGTCACCGTTCTTATAAGCTGTCGATGTGTCTATCTCCTCGAACTTTACGCCGTACATCTTGGCGTAAGCCTCTGCGGTAGAGCCTGCATAGCCGTGGATAACGGTTTCATAGCAGTTGCCTTCTGCACATGTTCCAAATGTTCTGGTCAGGCAACTTGAGGACGTGAAGCCAACTTTATCCCAAGGCATTTCACTTTCAAGTTCATTGTGAAATGCAGGGATAGTCTGAGAACCTGCGCAGATCTTGCACTCGGGATCATAAATATAGATATCCTTAATGTATTCAGCATACTTGAATGCGTCAAAGTCGATAATGTTGGAATAAACCTCTGCTCTTGTACAGTCCGGAGCATTGCCGCCTATCATTTCCCAGCTCATTTTTGTGACGCTCTTCGGGATAACTATAGGTACGCCGGCAGCTATTGACGCAATTCCTGTAGTACCTTCTCTTGGTACTATCTCATTGCTGCTTAATTCTTTATCAAATATTTTTACTTCTCGTGTCGGCGGTACTCTTTCATCATTGCTGTATGAAATGATTTCAACGTATTGCTTCATAGATTTATTGGTATCTACGAGCCAAGTGCCAAGGTATCCGAGACTGTTCTCAAATTCCACAGCAGGAACATCGTTAAAAGCGTCAAGACCTATCTGATTTACGCTTTCGGGAAGTGTTATATCTGTAAGCTTAGTACAATACATGAAAGCAGAATCGCCGATAACGTCAAGATTCTTGGAAAGCTTAACGCTTTTAAGATTATTTGACCTCATAAAAGCACAGATACCGATAGTTTCAACGCTGTCAGGGAGCTCGATGCTCTCAACATTGTCGAGGCTGTAGAATGCAAAGCTGTCTATTATCTTTACGCCGTCGGGAACGACTATCTTCTTGCCTGCGTATCTTGACGGAACTTTGATGAGCTTTGTCATGTCCTTGGTGTAGATGATACCGTCAACTGATGTGAGATAAGGGTTATCCTTGTCCACATTGTAGTACGCTACCTTGTCCTCGGCGGAGTCCACCTGCTGAACATAGCGCTCAGCAGTTGCAGGGATATTTATTATATCAGCATTTGCACGAGGTACTGATATATCCTTTACGGGAGCGCCGTTTGCTTCGGGAGCTATGGTTATTTCCTTTATTTTATCGCCGTTGTTAATGTTTACCTTTGCTGTAGCATAGGTATCCGTGTATCTATTGTAGGTAACTCCTGCGTCGTCGTCGTGTATTGTGGTGGGGTTACCTATAGAGCTTCTGAGCGCCAGCGGCTTGAATATTCTTCTGTATTTTACAGCGTAGTCCTCTGCTGTAGAGCCCTCAATACCGTAGATAATAGTGTCATATTTGGTTGCTGCGCCTATCTTTATAGGTGCTGATTTTACCTTGACATCAACAGGCTGTGCTATTGCAAAGCCTGAGTTATCCTTCTCATCGAGCGCAGCCATTTTCTGAACGTATTCATCGTCTTTGCTGACGTCTTCATCGCTTGCGGTAATGTTTATAGATTCGTCAAGCTCAATGAGCTCGGTATTTATTGCCTTCTGTATCGTATTTGAGCCCCCATTCGGTGAATGAACAGTTGTTACTCTTGCACCAAGCTTGTACTCTATGGGCTCTTCTTCATTATTGCTCGGAGTTAATGAATCGTCGCGCTCAACCCAGTATGGAGGCAGAGCTGTCTTGGAATCTATTATCTTGCAGTTAGGATCGAATATGCATATCGACTTGATACCGTTTGTAGCGAAACAGCGTTCCGGGATAGCGTCGTTGTAGAAATCTATGCAATCAATGTTCAGATACTCCCCAAGACCTGAAACAAGGTATTGTGTGATATGCTTTACGGAGCTTGGCACATAAATGTTTCTGAGCTTGTATCTTGCGGTGAAAAGTCCGCATACTGTACCCACTGTGCCTTTTCTGATATCGCCGTCTTCAATGTCCTTATCCGAGCCTACAGCCCAGTTGTCAACGTACTTTATACCGTCCTCGGTCTCGACGCAGGCAGTATCCCTGAATACGTCCTCGTACATTTCCTCTAAGCTGTCAGGCAGGTCAACGCTTTCCAGCGATGAGCAGCCTGCAAAAGCCATGTATCCAACAGCCTTGAGCTTCTGCGAGAAGTTTACCTCGGTAAGACCGCTGCAGCCGCAGAAAGCAGAAGGGTATATCTTCTCAACATTCTTGCCCATAGTTACCTTTTTGAGGTCACGGCAGCAGGCAAGGGCTCCGCGGTCGATGCTGACAGTTTCATCGGAGATAGTGAGCTCTGTTTTGCCGTTTCCGTTTGGGCAGGCAACGAGTTCCTTCATATCCTTGGTATAGATGACTCCGTCAACAGCAGTGAAATACTTGTTATCCTCGGGAACAGTTATCTCCTCTAACCCTTCCTCTGCGATATACAGCCAATCCAATACCGCAGTATTCTTGGACATATTTATCTTTTTAAGCTTTTTGCATTTTTCAAAGGGACCTATCCCAAAACCAACAACAGGCAGCTCCTTGTATGTTTCGGGAACGGTGAATTCCTCGATATCTTCCTTGTCCACCTTTGCTATTGTCGCAAACTTGGTGTAAACATTGTAGGTTATGCCGTCAGCTTCGGCAGTTGAATGACCGCCGTCAAGGTCGAATTCTTCCGTGCTTATGCTGGCAGTTTCTGCGAAAGCAGGTGCAGCTGTGCCTATTGAGCCGCAGATGATAGAAAGAGCAGCGAGTGTTGAGATGATTTTTTTCATAATAATAACCTCCTATATCATTTTGACATATGGCAGTTTAATCACACCATATATTATAACATATAACGAATTTTATGTCAATATTAACAACAGAATAAAGACTCAGGGCTTTGTGTGTGCTTATTTTTTGTTCAGATCATATGATGCTTCGTAGCTGAGATTTGCATTGATAAAAAACAAAAAACCTCGCAGGATAGCCCTGCGAGGCGATTTTTCGTATAGTCCCAATAGGGATAAAATTATCTCTTTGAGAATTGTCGCCGCGTTAAGAAAACAGTCCAGCGGACTGTTTTTAGCGGAGACCGCAGCGGCTGTGCCGCGAGGACACTCAGTCCGGATAAAAGAAAAGTACCTCCGCGAAAGCAAAGGTACTTGATAAGCAATAATCTGATTATCTCTTTGAGAACTGAGGAGCACGACGAGCAGCCTTGAGACCGTACTTCTTTCTCTCCTTCATTCTTGGATCACGAGTGAGGAATCCAGCCTTCTTGAGGGTTGGACGGAGCTCGGGATCGAATTCAAGAAGAGCTCTTGAAACGCCGTGTCTGATAGCGCCAGCCTGACCTGTAACGCCGCCGCCTGCAACAGTGCAAACGATATCGAACTTCTCAACATTGTCTGTAACAGCGAGTGGCTGACGAACGATGAGCTTGAGAGTCTCAAGACCGAAGTAATCGTCGATGCCTCTGCCGTTGATAGTAACATTACCTGAACCTGGGTAGATTCTGACTCTTGCTACGGAGTGCTTTCTTCTGCCTGTTCCGTAATAGTATTTAACCTTTGATTCGTACATTTAAAAGCACCTCCTATTAAAGCTCGTAAGCAACAGGCTTCTGAGCCTCCTGCTTGTGATTAGCGTCCTTGTAGGTTCTGAGTCTCTTGAGCTGAGCTCTGCCGAGGCTGTTGTTAGGGAGCATACCGTTAACAGCGATCATCATAGCTCTGTCAGCCTGCTGAGCCATCATGTCCTTGTAAGAAATGGACTTGAGGCCGCCGATCCAGCCTGTGTGCCAGTAGTACTTCTTCTGCTCGAGCTTTCTGCCTGTGAGAACAGCCTTAGCGCAGTTGATAACTATAACGTGGTCTCCGCAATCAACGTTGGGAGTATAAGTGGGCTTGTGCTTACCTCTGAGAATGTGAGCAGCCTTAGCAGCAACACGACCGAGGGACTGTCCCTCAGCGTCGAGGATATACCAAGTACGGCTTACTTCAGCGGGTTTTGCCAGTGTAGTTGACATAAATATTTCCTCCTGTAATAAAATTTCGGACGGAAAGCGTATCCAGAAACAAGAGGCAGAGCCTCTGTAAGAAGCATAAGGACCTGCCTCTTGCTTCCCGAAAAAACGCCTGTTCCTCCGCAGTGCAAGAATTATTATACACTATAGTGCAGGAGATGTCAAGGCTTTTTTACGGATTTTTTTAATATATACCCTATTTTCTCTTAAAATCTCTCACTTATGCTCTCTTTCTCTCTCTTTCTCACGTTTCATTTCAGCTTTTGAGGTAGAAAAACGAGGAGACATTTCACGGAATTGTGTGCATTTTGTTGTAGGGGAGCCCGCCCTCGGGCTCCCGAGCCCTTAGCCGTTAGCTGTAGGGGCGGCGTTCCGCCGCCCGCATTAAAAAAACGAATAAATGGGCGCGGACGCACACTGTGCGCCCGTGCTTGATGAAATAACCTGAAATGACCATATGTAGGGGACGGCGTCCTCGACGTCCCACAATAGCAACGAAATCAAATGGGCTGTCGGGGACGCCAGCCCTACAATTGGCTATTTACATTTGAAGCGCAAACCGCGGACACGCAATGCGTGTCCCTACAGGCTAATTATTTTTCATCATATTTACCGTAAGCGATGTACGATTATGTTTAACAGATGAAGTGAGCGAGCTTGCGAGCGTCAACGTGGCAAGGGTGCAGCGTCACGCTGCCGTGGCAAGGGTGCAGCGTCATGCTGCCGTGGCAAGGGAGCGGCGGCACGCAGTGGCTGACCATTTTTATTGTGATATATGAAATCCTGCCAATTATTGCTGATTATCGCCTGTAATCATTGACATATGTGCACAAATGTGATATAATACAAGCACAAAAATTTATTTTTTGGAGGAATTAACAATGAGAGGAAAACACATGAAGAAGCTGATAGCTGGCGTTATGGGTGCAGCAATGGCGCTTTCAGCTGCGGCTTCGGCTGCTAATGCGGCAGTTCCTGCAAATGTGCAGATTGCAGGCAGCAAAACAGCAGACGCAAAAGAAGGCAAGGTAGTTTACGAGTGCGGCTTTGAGAGCGAGGCAGACCTCGAGCACTGGTCAAACAGAGGCGGCGACGATACTACCGTTATCGCTATCTCAAAGGACGCTGCAAAGAGCGGCGACAGCGGTCTTTCCGCTACAGAGAGAGGCGACACATGGCACGGCCCTGCTTTCCGTATGGACGGCTTCCTTGAGCCCGACAAGCAGTACTACTTCTCCTGCTCCGTAAGAGGAGAGTGGTACACAAATACAACTCTTAGCTTCCAGTTCAGCGTTGACGGCGAGACTTCATACTCAAACCTCAAGCAGAACATTCAGGCTACCAGCGGCGGCGGAAACAGCTGGGCAGAGATAAAGAACGTTCCTATCAGCTATTCTGAGGGTATGGAGGGCGTTTACGTTTACTTCGAGGGCGGACAGGAGTCCATATTCATCGACGATGTAAAGATAACAGAGGCTCCCCGTGTTGATATCGAAGCTGACCTTCCTTCACTCAGCGAGATATACAAGGACAAGTTCAAGATAGGTACAGCCCTTTCTCCTGAGGATATGTCGTCACAGCCGTTTATGGACCTTCTTCAGAAGCACTTCGGCGAGAGCATCACAGTCGGCAACCAGATGAAGCCTGACTACGTTCTCAACAAGACAGCTACTCTTAAATATCTCGAAGAGACAAACGACGACGAGAATCCGCAGATAAGCTTTGCACAGGCTAAGCCTGTTCTCAACTATGCAAGAAAATACGGTATCCCCGTAAGAGTTCACACTCTCGTATGGCACAGCCAGACTCCTGAGTGGTTCTTCAAGGAGGATTTCGACGAGAAGAAGGATTACGTTTCTCCCGATAAGATGAAGAAGCGTATGGAAAACTACATCAAGAACTTCTTCACAACACTTACAGAGCTCTATCCTGATGTTGACTTCTATGCCTGCGACGTTGTAAACGAGGCATGGACAGACGACGGAAAGCCCCGTGAGGCAGGTCACTGCTCACAGTCCAACAACTACGGTGCTTCCGACTGGGTTGCAGTATTCGGCGACAACTCATTCATCGACTACGCTTTCGAGTATGCAAGACAGTATGCTCCTAAGGGCTGCAAGCTCTACTACAACGACTTCAACGAGTACATGACAGGCAAAATGGACGCTGTATGCGACATGGCTGAGAGACTCAAGAAGGCAGGCAACATCGACGGTATCGGTATGCAGTCTCACCTTGACGTAAGACAGAGCCTTGACGCAGCATTCCCGTCACTTGGTATGTACGAGAACGCTCTCAAGAAGTACACAAGCCTCGGTCTCGACGTTCAGATAACAGAGCTTGACGCTACAGTACAGGAGAACTCAGGCGACAAGTACTTCGACATTCAGGCTAAGTACTACAAGGGACTCTTCGACCTCTATGAGAAGTACAGCGACAAGATCTCCGCAGTTATCTTCTGGGGAATCACAGATCCAAAGAGCTGGAGAGCTTCACAGAATCCGCTTATCTTCGACAAGGAGTTCATGGCTAAGCCTGCTTTCACATCTATCGTTGACGGCAGAACAGCAGCCGATCCTGTAAGAACTACTATTGCAAGCGGCGGCAAGACAACTACAACAACTACTACCACATCTGCTACAACTACTACCACATCTTCCGCAACAACTACATCGGGCAGCACAACGACTACAACAGTATCAACACCCGATAACGTAACAACAACTACTACAACAGCTCCAAGCGATATGCCCAAAGTAAAGAAGTACGGCGACGCTAACGACGATGAGGGAATCGACATGGGCGACGTTGTTATCATCATGCAGGCACTTGCTAACCCCAACAAGTACGGCATGGAGGGCTCGGACGACCACCACATCACAAAGCAGGGCTGGGTAAACGCTGATATCAAGGGCACAAGCGCAGGCGTTACAACAGACGACGCACTTGCAGTACAGGAATATCTCCTCGGCAAGCGCAAAACTCTTGACGGAGGCATCAAGGGTTTGAACGAGCCCGGCGGAGCTTCAAAATGAGTTTTGAGCATTACATGATATAGTTTATTTAAGGCTGCACGGCTTGTCTGTGCAGCCTTTTCTTTAGTTAAAGGACGGGCTGATGCAGGCATCAGCCCTGCAAGCTAACGGCTATTATCGCAAAATATTGACATTTTTCGGCAAGTGTGGTATCATTAGGCTGTATTTATGCACCGCGTAAATCAGAATGTTTTTACGAATACTATACTAAGGAGAACTATTATGAGCTTCACAAATTTTTCAGACGGGAATCCATCATTTGACAGCGGCAGAAAGACTATGTCGCCTTTGGCTGCCATACTTATGCTGGTACTTATTGCGGCATTCGGACTTTTCATGGGCATATCCGGCTTTTTTAAAACTGAAATGTCTCTTGACGACGCTCTCACAGCAGGTCCTAAGCCCGGAAAATACGTCAGCGGAGTTCCTGCTTACGGCGCAAATCACCCCAATTTCGAGTATTCTCACAAGATAAGCGTTCTGCCCCTGATAAATGA
The DNA here is from genome assembly GCF_000621845.1 of Ruminococcus flavefaciens MA2007. Classification (GTDB taxonomy): domain Bacteria; phylum Bacillota; class Clostridia; order Oscillospirales; family Ruminococcaceae; genus Ruminococcus; species Ruminococcus flavefaciens_E. The sequence goes on from NZ_JHXF01000001.1 coordinate 217,937, forward strand.
AAACTATTACCTCGTTCTTTCCGAGGATATGCAGCATGGCGTTCTTGTACGTGCTGACGAGGAATTCGGCAAGAATTTCAGCAGCGAGGATTATTCAAATATCACAGGCATAAAGATAAAGGGCAACGTAAAAAGCACAAGCACAAAGGTGCAGAATAATTTTTCTGGCATGGACTACAGGTCGGTGCACAGTTCATACTACATAGACCTGCTCAGCACAAAAATGAACATATATTGGCTTATCATAGGCATATACAACGTAATTGCGTTAGTGTGCGTCATTATACATTTCAAAAAGAACGGCGTCGGCAGTGCACCGAGCACAGTTCTCGGCAAGGTCTTTGCAGGCGTTATGTTAATAGGCGCATTTTACATCACATATCTCCTTTTAGTGATGATAGTTCAGTTAGTGTGAGGAAATTCCCGAAATCGGGCTGTCGCTGATTGACAACAGTAAAAATAGATGATATAATTAATGTATCTATTGAAATATAACAGAAAGAGGTCATATTTATGGCAAAAGATAAAAAGCTGGTATCCGAGATAACCTCAATGGACGAGGATTTCGCACAGTGGTATACCGACATCTGCAAAAAGGCAGAGCTTATTGAATATACAAGCGTTAAGGGCTGTATGGTAATTCGTCCCTACGGCTATGCTATCTGGGAAAATATGCAGCATATCCTTGATACTACTTTCAAGGAGCTGGGACATGAGAATGTTTGTATGCCAATGTTTATCCCCGAGAGCCTTCTCCAGAAGGAAAAGGACCACGTTGAGGGCTTTGCCCCCGAGGTTGCATGGGTAACTCACGGCGGCAGCGAAAAGCTTGAGGACAGACTTTGTGTACGTCCTACATCAGAGACTCTTTTCTGCGAGCACTATGCTAATATCGTTCATTCATACAGAGACCTGCCAAAGCTCTATAACCAGTGGGTAAGCGTTGTCCGCTGGGAAAAGACAACACGTCCTTTCCTCCGTTCAAGAGAGTTCCTCTGGCAGGAGGGACACACTATCCACGCAACAGCTGAGGAGGCTGTGGAGGAGACAGAGCGTATGCTCAACGTATACGCAGATTTCTGCGAGAAGTCCCTTGCAATGCCTGTTATCAAGGGCAAGAAGACAGAGAGCGACAAGTTCGCAGGAGCTGTTTCTACCTACGCTATAGAAGCTCTTATGCACGACGGCAAGGCTTTACAGGCTGGTACTTCACACTATTTCGGCGACGGCTTTGCAAAGGCTTTCGGCATTGAATATACAGACAAGGAAAACAAGAGAGTAAATCCTCACCAGACAAGCTGGGGCGTTACAACACGTCTTATCGGCGCAGTTATCATGACTCACGGCGACAACAGCGGTCTTGTGCTCCCACCTGCTGTAGCTCCTGTACAGGCAGTTATCGTGCCTATCGCACAGCACAAGGAGGGCGTTCTTGACAAGGCTGGCGAGCTCCTTAACGAGCTCAAGGCAGCAGGTATCAGAGTAAAGCTTGACGACAGCGAGAACTCACCGGGCTGGAAGTTCGCAGAGTACGAGATGAAGGGCGTACCTGTACGTATAGAGATAGGTCCCCGTGATATCGAGGAAAATCAGTGCATCGTGGCTGTTCGCTACAGCGGAGAGAAGAAGACAGTAGCTCTCGGCGACCTTGCAGTATATGTAAAGGCTCTTCTCGAAAAGGAGATACCCGAGGGTATGTTCAATAAGGCTGCTGAGAACCGTGCAAACAGAACATATGCCTGCACAACTATCGACGAGATAAACAAGGCTCTCACAGAGCACGGCGACGGCTTTGTAAAGGCAATGTGGTGCGGCGAAGAAGCCTGCGAGGACGAGGTCAAGGAAAAGACAGGCGTTGGCTCAAGATGTATCCCATTCGAGCAGGAGCAGCTCAGCGACAAGTGCGTATGCTGCGGCAAGCCTGCAAAGTGCATGGTATACTGGGGCAAGGCATATTAATTAAGAACTAAGATTTGTAGGGGCTGCCTTTGGCAGTCCGCTAATGCCATATTTACTGCAAATAACCAACTGTAGGGGGCGATGCCTACATCGCCCCGTTGGATATATATTATACCGTCGGGCTGATGTGGGCATCAGCCCCTACATTATTTTCCTTGCATTTTCAGCGGGCGGCGAAACGCCGCCCCTTTTTAAAACAAGCTAACGGCTATATTACGAGGTGAGAACTATCAAAACAGTTGAGATATTCACAGACGGTGCCTGCAGCGGCAATCCCGGACCTGGGGGCTACGGCGTAGTGCTCCGCTTCGGCAGCGTGGAAAAGGAGCTCTCGGGCGGCGACAGCGCCACCACCAACAACAGAATGGAGCTTCTCGGCGTTATAACGGGACTTTCCGCTCTGAAAGAGCCCTGCAAGGTAATACTCACCACCGACAGCAAATATGTTGTGGACAGCGTAACAAAGGGCTGGGTGTACGGCTGGAAGAAAAAGGGCTGGATAAAGTCCGACAAGAAGCCAGCCCTGAACGTTGACTTATGGGAGCAGCTCCTGCCTCTGCTGGAAAAGCACGATGTGACCTTCAACTGGGTAAAGGGACACGCAGGGCACCCCGAAAACGAGCGCTGTGACCGCCTTGCAGTCGAGCAGCGCGACTTACACGCAAGATAACGGGAAAAATATCCGAATGGGGAGTGATATCATGGGGATTTTAGACAATATCAAGAATATGCTCTTTAACCGCGAGCCCAAGGACAACGGCTTTATGACCGACGACGAAAAGGAGCTCCGCGAGTACGAGGAATACTACACACCGCAGTCGGGAGTTGCCGAGGGTACATACTCCGAGTTCGTGGTGAGCGATGTTTTCAGCATAAGCGGCAGGGGAACTGTTGCCGTGGGAACAGTCACAGGCGGAGTTTTTCACGCAGGCGACGAGGTTCTCATAGTTCACGGCAATAACGACGGCATACCCACGACAATAGTCAGCATAGAGCAGTTCCGCAAGATTTGCGACAGCGTTTCCGAGGGCGCAAATGCAGGCTTTCTTCTCAAGGACGTGGACAGAAAGCAGATATCGCGCAATGATATCATCAAGAAGAAGTAATCAGTTATTATTTATTAGTGATTAGTGAATAGAAAAAGGCAGTCCATACGGGCTGCCTTTTTAAATACATAAATTTCAATATTACGCCTTTTGTGAGTATATATAGAGGGCGATTTTATTCTTCTTCGTCCTCTTCTTCCGCTTCGGGAGCTTCTTCGTTATCGTCGTCCATTATCTTTTTGTAGTTCTTGGCTTCTTCGGCTTCCTTTTTAGCTTTAAGAGCCTTTTTAGCGCCTGCGGAAGCTGTTTTTGAGCTTCTGCGCATGAGAACTACTGCAAAAACTATTATAAGTATGGCAAGCCCTGCCATAGCGGCAATGAAAGCCACCTTTTTAAGGTTCACGTCGGTAACGGTGTGGGCTATTTTTTCTGACTTTGCGTACTTTTCGCCTGCCGAGCCCGAGAAAACGCTGAGATTGAAGCCCTCAAGGAGCTGTCTCTGTGAGTTCTCAACAGTATAGCCGAAAGCATTCTTGCCTATGGTCTTGATACTCTTTGGTATGCTGACCTGTTTCAGAGCGTCGCATACGAGGAAAGCGTCCTCGCCTATGGATTCAATGCCCTCGGGGAGTATCAGCTTATTCAGCGCCATGCAGTACGCAAAGGCGTTGTCGTCAATTTTTTTCAGAGTGGTAGGCAGTGACAGCGTTTCTATCTTCTGGTCGAACATGAAAGCTCCGTAGCCTATGGTATCAAGTCCCTCTGCGAAATCCACGGACTTTATCTCCGAGCAGTAGCTGAAAGCCTCGTCCTGAATATGGGTGAGCGAATTCGGGAAATGTATTGCACTTAGCTTTGCACAGGTCGAGAAAGCGCCCGAGTGTATCTTCTGAACTCCCTCGGGGATATTTATCTCGCCGCTTATCAGGGTAGAAGCGCGGAAGATCTCGGTCTTGTCCTTATCCATGAGCATATCGTTCTCATAGACAAATGAGCTGTTTGCAGATGCGTCGATATCGCTTATACCGAACCAGCTTCCCATAGCGTTGTCGCCGATAGTCTGGAGCGAAGCAGGCAGCTTAAAGGAGCTTACATTGCCGCACTGATAAAAGGCGTAATCGCCAAACCTGGTGATAGTGTCGGGGAGCTTTATCTCTGCGAGAGCATCGCAGAGTGCAAAGGAATAGTCGGGTATCTCCGTTATAGTTGAGGGGATATCAATGCTTGTAAGTTTCTTGCAGTCGAAAAATGCGTGGTCGCCAAGGCTTGACAGCTTTCTTGGCAGAGTTACGGTTTTGAGGGCTTCACAGCCGTAGAATGCATTTTTTCCGATAGATGTTACCGAATCAGGTATCTCCAGCGAAGTGATCCCCGTACAGTAGGCAAAAGCCTCGTCACCGATAGCTGTTATAGCCTTGCCGTTTCTTATGGACGGCACTTTTTCTACGATTATAGCACTGCACTTTGTGATAGTATAGGTGTCGTCGTCATTGAGCTCATAATAGAACGAGCCGTCGTAGAGCTCATCGCTGCCGCCGGGCAGATCGTCGGCAGCTGCGCCCATTGGCACTGCACAGCATACAGCCGCACCGAAAGCGGTGATAGCTGCGGCAATATTCTTAATCCTCATCATCTTCAAGGGAATCTTCCTCCTTGTCGGTATCCTCGTTTTCTTCCTCCTGACGCTTTTTGCGGCGTTCAGCAGCCTTTTCCCTGTTTTCAGCCTTAGCCTTTTCAGCCTTGCTCTTTTTTATCTTCTTTCCTGTGAAAGCGCCGATAATACCAAGGATAAAGGCTGCGATAATGCCTCCCACGGTATAAAGGAAGCCCTTTGAGATATTCTTGCCGAATATCTCCGCAGTGCCTGTGATGACCTCTATTCCTGCGTCCTTTGCCCACTTGCAAGCCTCGCAGTCCTTGACGGTGTAGAGCTTGAAGCCCTCCACAAGAACGTCAGAGGGAGCGCCGTTTTCAACGTCGGCGTTGTCATCGTGATAGTAGCCGAATGCGCAGGTGCCGATATTTACGAGAGTATCGGGAAGATGCAGTGATTTCAGGGCGTTGCAGTTATAGAAAGCGTCGGCGCCGAGAGTTGTAAGGCTGTCCGACAGCTTTACCTCGGTGAGATTCTCACAGCCCTCAAATGCATAGGCGTTTATAACGTCCGCCTCGGGTATCTCCACCTTTTTCAGATTCAGTGCACGGATAAATGCGGACTGAGCTATCTCCTTCAAGCCCTTTGGAGCAATGAACTCTGTCTCGGGCTTTGCAGGAGGATAAGCGATAAGCACCGACTTGTCCTTATTGTAGAGGACTCCGTTTTCCGAGCTGAAATTGCCGTCGCCCTCGGTAATGGTTATATCTTCAAGACCTATAGCGTACAGGAAAGGCTCCTCGTCGTTCCATTCCTTCAAGCAGCCGTCAGCCTTTACAGTCTTCAGTGCCGAGCACTCGCGGAAGATTTGGTTTCCGATAGTCTCTGCGCCGAGGAATTCAACGCTTTCAAGAGCCATACACTCGTCAAAGGCATTGTCGCCTATGGTCTTGACGCTTGCAGGGGTAGTAATCTTTTTGAGATTTCCGCACTGATAGAAGGCTCTTCTTTTGAGCTCCTTTATGCCCTCGGGAATGATTATCTCCGAGGCAGGACAGCTTACATTGAAGCAGTTGGTATATATAGCGTCTACTTTTTTGCCGTCAATGGTATCGGGAACTGTTATCTTGTCCTCCTGTGAATAGCAGAAGATGAGTGCCACCTCGCCGTCTATGACAGCGTACTCATAGTCGCCCGACTTTGTGCTGTTGAGAGCCTGTTCCTCGACAAGCTTCTCCTCGTACTCTTCGGGAGTCATAAACGAGAAGCTATTCTGGTAATCGTAATCGCTGTCTTTGTCATGAGCGTATACAGACGCAGCTCCGCCCTGTCTGCCCACGATAGTAAATGCTTCGTTCTTGGAAGCTACCTGACCGCTGGCGCTGGTATAGTAGCCGAATGCGCAGTAGCCTATAGATGTTACCGAATCGGGTATGACTACCTCGGTGAGCCCTGTGTCAAAGAAAGCGTACTGACCTATGGTCTGGAGCTTTTCGGGCAGGGTTATCTCTTCGAGCTGTCCGCAGCCTGCAAAGGTTCCGCCGCCGATATGTTCAACAGTATCGGGGAGCTTTACTTCATTCAGATGACTGCAGTTCGTGAAAGCGTAATCGCTTAAATATTCAAGCTTAGTGCCGCTGAAATCAGCAGAGCTGAGCCTTGTGTTGGCAAATGCGAAGTGCTCTACCTTTTCCAGTGAAGCAGGTATTTTTATATCATAAGGTATGGTATTGTAAAACGCAGAAGCGCATACCTTCTTTACGGTGTCGGGGATAGTGAAGCTGTCGCCCTTTTTGCAGCATGGATAGCAGATAATTTCAGTCTTGTCCTTGTTGTATAATATGCCGTCCTCAGCGCAGAAATCAGCGCTGCCCTCAGCGACCTTTATCTCGGTGAGATTTGTGCAGAATACAAAGGGATTGTCAGCTGAGATATATGTCACAGAGGCAGGGATAGTCACGGTCTTGAAGGTGTTGTTCTCATGGTCGCTGCCGAGAGCGGATCTGCCCAGCTCTGTAACTGCGATACCGTCGAGAGTATCGGGGATAACAAGGTTTTCGGCAGTGCTTGTGCAGTCCTCGATGCATACCTTGCCGTCGTGAGTAAGCGAATACATGAAATCGCCGCTCTTTGTATAGGCGTCTGTGCTTGTAACAGCTTCTGTAGCGCCCTCTACAAGGAAATCCTCATCGGCGAATGCGTTTATAGCAGGAACAGCCGCATATGCGCAGATAAGCATTCCTGCGATGAAAGCAGCCGTTTTTTTGCGGTCAAACATAAATATTACCCTCTCATTATGATTTGCTCGTCAGGAGCCTATAATTCCTATATATTGTATCATAAAATGTGTAATATTGCAATGAATTTCACGCAGTTTTCAGAATAGCTCTCTTAGAAGCTCTTTCAGCGCATCGCAGCTTAAAAAGGGCTCACTGCCCAGAATTTCAAGGAGCTGCGCCATGTTTTCGTCGGAATACTCCACTTCCTTGGAATAATCCTTGGCGATATCGGCACATTCCTCAAAGCCGCATATGCCCTCGGCAGCCTTGCAGCGGTAAAGGGTACTGATGACGATAACGCTGAACGCCGCGAATTTGGCGTAGCTCAGCACCTCGCCGTCGTAAACGCTTTTCAGCAGGTAGCGGAATATAAGATACAGGGCTATCCTGCGCAGATAGGGCAGGTGAGCGCTGTCCGCCGCAGGAGCGTTTTTCAGCTTGCCCTTACAGCTGCGAATATAGGGCAGCCAGTGGTCGTCAATGGGTTCAAGTTCTTCAAGACAGGCGAATATGTCGCTGAGAGCGTCCTCGCCGCCTGTTTTCGGGACTTCTTCCGTGGGTATGTCTATGTACTGCTGAGCGTTCTCCGCTATGTCCAGAATTCGGCAGAGGGCTTCACCGAGAGGGATAGTCCCGTCGTTCAGCACGTTGAACATCTCTCCGCGCACTTCAAGGAGCAGTCTGAGAAACTCCTCATCATATTCTCCCGAAGCCGATTCATAGGGGATATCCTCCTCGCAGAGCGAAAAGTCGCTTGAAAGAATGAGCCTTGCGGCGGCTTCACAGCAAAGCCCTACGCCGCCCTCCTTGAAAACGCCGAACCACTCGAAGTATCGCGGGTGGTCGGAGCATATCTGACAGAGCCTGTCCTCTCCCAGCTCGGTGTAGATATCGCATAGTCCTTGTCGGTTGAGAAAGGGGCAGCGCTCGTCCTCGGTGAGCAGGAAGGAGCCGTCCTGTATGTTTTTGCGGAGCCTTTCGCCGAAGTCTCCGCCTACGGTCATGTAGTAGTCATAGGTGTCGCTGTCGATGTCTATTTCCCAGCCCTTGCAGCAGCTGTCGCGGCATTCTCCTGCGATACAGCGGAAATGGCGGCAGTATACAGGCGTTCTGTAAATCATATCATTCACCTTGAAAAATAAAAATGTAAAAACAAAAGCGGGGCGATGTGGGTGACTCCCTGCTGTGCAGGGAGATGTCCGCAGGACAGAGGGTACGGGTGCCTGTAAGGCATCGCCCCCTACAGATGTTTTTGCAAACGTGCTTTGGGGCTGATGCCTACATCAGCCCGTTTTGGGTTTATATGGAATGGTTATTTCGATAAGCTAAAAGGGACTGTAGCCAGTCCCTTTTTAATATCATTTTTTCTTAGGATAGGGGACGTTATCATAGTCCTCTTTGTGTATCTTCGGGTTTTTCTTTTCGGTAATGAGCGCTGCACGGTTAAATTCCTCAGGTGTTGTGAATGTGGGAACTATCTCGTGGAGAGCCTCAACAGCCACGTCGTTGAGATTCTCGTTTGCGGCGTTGCGGAGCTTTCTCAGCTGCTTGATGAACTTTTCGCTGTCAAGCTCTATCTGCTTACCGATAAAGATAAGCTCGTTGGAGGTCTTTTGCAGTCCCTCCTCGTCCATAAGGAGCTCTTCGCGGAGCTTCTCGCCCGGGCGGAGTCCCGTGAACTTTATCTCTACCTCGTCGTATGGCTTCTTGCCGTACATACGGATAAGGTTCTCGGCAAGTCTTACGATGTGAACAGGCTGTCCCATATCGAGGACGAATATCTCGCCGCCGTGAGCTATGGCAGCAGCCTCCATAACGAGACTTACAGCTTCAGGAATGGTCATGAAGTATCTGATAACGTCGGGGTGTGTTACGGTAACAGGTCTGCCCGACTCTATCTGACGTCTGAAAAGCGGTATTACAGAGCCGTTTGAGCCAAGTACGTTGCCGAATCTTGTAGTTACGAACTCTGTGCAGCCGTCATGCTGCTGTGACAGATACTGGATTATCATCTCGCAGCAGCGCTTTGAAGCGCCCATTACGTTGGTAGGATTTACAGCCTTGTCCGTTGATATCATAACGAACTTCTTTACCTTGTGGAACTGCGCAAGAGTTGCGGTATTGAATGTACCGATGACATTGTTCTTGATAGCCTCCATAGGCGAGTTCTCCATAAGGGGAACGTGCTTGTGAGCAGCTGCGTGGAACACGATATCGGGCTTGTAGCGTTCAAAAATGCAGTTCATGCGGTAGTAGTCTCTTACAGAAGCGATAAGTACTGTAAGATTGAGCTTTTCGCCGTACTCCATTATGAGCTCCTGCTGAACGTCGTAAGCGTTGTTCTCGTAGATGTCCACGATAATAACATGATTGGGGTTGTACTTGGCTATCTGGCGCACCAGCTCAGAGCCGATACTTCCGCCGCCGCCTGTTACCATGCAGGTCTTGCCGCTGATGAAGTTCCTGATATCCTCGTTGTCGAACTTGATAGGAGCTCGTCCGAGGAGGTCCTCGACCTTGATGTCGCGCATCTGAGTGAGGATAGGAGTATTGCCGCCGTCAAAGATAAGGCTTCCGATAAAGGGAACAACCTTTACCTTTGCGCCTGTTCCGGAGCAGATATCGAGGATACGCTTGCGCTCGTCCTCGAGACAGGACGGGATAGCGAAGATTATCTGTTCGATGTGCTGCTGGTCAACGAATTTATGTATCTCGTGGGTAGTGCCCACAACGGTAACGCCGTTTATTTCGCTGCCTATCTTGTTTCTGTCATCGTCGATTATACATACGGGATCGTATACCGCCGATACCTTGTCGTCCTCATAGGGCGACTTCTTGGCATTCTCTATCTCTGTGAGTATCATACGGCAGGTCTGACCTGCGCCGACTATCATGGTACGCTTGCGGCTGCCGTCGGTCTTTGACTTTGAGAACGTTACGAAGGTCTCCTTGAACAGCAGTCTGAACATACACACGCCTACCAGCGCTATCGCAGCCTGAACTGTCAGGAACAGGGCAGGAACGTCCTTGCGTATGATGTAGACTATTATGCCTGCTGCAAGGAAGCCGAAAACGACTCCGTTGATACAGGACAGATAGTCACGCTTGTGGAAGAATCTCCACAGCTTGCTGTAAGCGCCGAATATGAACAATGTACCGCAGCAGGTCAGTGAGCACACAGCGAAGCTCATGAGCATATCGGAGCGCCCGACGTCTGCATTAAAGAATGAAAGCGCGAAATTGGCTATCAGTGCGGCTGAAATTACGATGAATACGTCAGCAAGAGCGAGAATTATCCTGCGTATGCTGAATTTCTCAAGTGTTTTTTTCAATTTTCTTCCCCCCATATCGGCTTATAGCCGAGTATGTTTTTTATCCCTCTCCAATTACAACTTCTTCTGCCACGAATGGCAGCACTTCGTTTGAAGTCTTTATGACTTCGGGATCACATCTCTCCAAAAGTAAATCCCAGTTAGGGCGGCGCGTATCTGTATTATGGGCGTCGCTGCCAAAGATGATACTGCGTTTTTCGTCCCTTAGCCGATTTATCAGTTCAGCTTCTCTTTCAAGGAGAAACACCTCGTTGTTGAACTGAAAAACAGCGTCTGTATGCAAGATCCTGTCAAAATTCTCAGGCGTGTAATACGCCATGCAGCGGTGGATATGAGCGAGGACGACAGTCAGCCCGTATTCTGACCGTATGGCGTTTATCTCCTCGGACATCCATTCCTCATAGTCACGGAAAGGCAGCTCCAGCAATATCATCTCGGAATCTTCGATTGCAAGCTTGTCTATCCCGTGTATCTTCGATATACCGTGCTCGATAGCGACCTCAGCTCCGAGTGCGATATTCGGCAATACTATATTCTGCATTTCCGCAAGCTCCGCCATGCTCTCATAGGCGTCCTCGCGTCTCAGCAGATATTCTGTCAGTGACCGTTCCTCGTGGGCATAGAAATGGGGCGTAGCGATGATACGCTCAACGCCCTGCTCCTTCATGATATTTATCATTTCCAGAGAGGTCTCTGCGTCCACAGCACCGTCGTCAAATCCGGGCAGAATATGGCAATGGTAATCTGTAAGCATATTCAGTTGTCTTCCTTTTTCTTTTTTGAACTACATTTCCCCGTATTCAAAAACAAAACATCTATCGGGGCAGCACTGCATATATTTTTCTCTGCTGCTGTTATATCTTTTTCGTGAAAGCCGTTTATGTTATTTTCTTAAAATAATCTGAAAAAACGGCGTCGATATAATTATATAACAGGAAACAGCGCTTTGTCAATAGGTAACAAAAGTTAATATTAAATAATATGTAAACTCAGTAATTATATTACCAAAAAATGTAATAAAAAATACAGCTGTCATAAGACAGCTGTATTAAGAGGTATATGAGAAACCTGGTTTTTGTGTATCAATTACTTAACAACAACGCCTGCTGGAACAGGAAGTGCGTTTATCTTGTTAAGGAGGAAGCACTGGATAGCCAGAGCGTCCTGAGCTGTAACGCCATTGTTTTCGTAAACGTCAGCAGCTTCAGCAGCCTTGCCCTCAAGCTTGTACTTATTTGGGTTAGCAAGTGACTGCATGATAAGAACTACGTCAGCCATATCAACCTGACCGTCCTGGTTAGCGTCGCCGTTGCCGTTGCTCTTCTTGTCAGGAGCTGTAGTTGCAGTTGTTGTAGTTGTTGTGTCAGTAGCGCTTGAAGTTGACTCAGTTACAGTTGTTGTAGTTGTAGATGATGTAGTTGTTGTTGCGCTTGTAGTAGTTGTGGTTGTTGCAGAAGTTGTTGTAGTAGTTGTAACCTCTGCCTTGCCGAAGTTGTAGCCGTCGAAGTCAACGAGCTCTGCCTGATACCAGATCTGAGCCTCAGCTGACTGGATACCGCTTGGGAACTTGCTTACAGGGATCTCAACTGAGAGATTACCGTTAGCGTCTGTCTTGCCTTCCCACTCGATCTGCTCCCAGCCGTTGCCGTTGAAGCCGATGCAGCCGTTAGTATCAGTGTTAGGCTCACCCTTGATCTTGATGATGAGGTTGTCGCCAGCCTGTGCGTTAGCAAAGTCGATGTTGGTCTTCTTTGTCTTGTCAACAGGAACGTCGATCTTAACATCAGGAGCATCGAGGATAACGATCTTTTCGATGTTTGTCTTGCCTGGTGTTCTTGCCTGCATATGGTTGATAGTTGAAAGGTCACCTGAGTAAGCCTTTGGAACCTGCTGATCTACGAGATAGTAAGCGATACCGTTAGCTTCGTCAACTGTGTAAGCAGCCATTTCAGACCAGCCCTTGTAGTCCTTATCGGAAACTGCAAGGACAGGCTGATCGCCTGTGTACTTGATAGCAACTTCCTTGCCCTTGAGGTCGTTCCATGAGATCTCCTTGCCGGGAGTTGAGTTGCCGTATTCCTTTTCCCTTGCAACATCGATCTCAGCATTCTCGAGGAATACCTTACCTGTTGAGAGATTCTGGTGGTCGTAAGTAGGCATCTTGCCTTCGCTGCCCCAAACGATAGACTTATCGTTCATGATCTCCATCATCTTGTTGATGATAGGGAGGTTGTTTTCAAACCATTCGCCTGTTTTACGGTCAATATAGCCGTGTACCTCGCCTGGGTTCTGAGTAGGATCGCTGGCGTCCTTTTTCTGTCCGTTGTCCCAGAGAACGCAGGGGATACCATATTTCTTTGTAGTCTCAAAGTACTGTGTTGTCCACTCAACACGAGCCTGTGTATTTCCAAAGTCAGAAGTACCCATTTCTCCGATAACTACAGGAACGCCCTTGTTAACGAACATATCACGGAAGTTCTGGAGGTTGTAAGCAAGGTCGTTGCTGAACTCCTTAGTGAAGGTGTCGTGGTAAGCGCCTTCCTTCTCGTTTGTATTCATTGTGAAGTTATAAGGTGTATAAGCGTGGATAGAAACTGCAACGAAGTCGTCGTCAGGAAGCTCTATCTGGTTGAGGAAAGTCTTGTCTGAGCTTGCAACGTAGCCAGGGAGCATAAGGAGACGAGTCTTAGCGTAAGGACTGTCCATGTCTCTGATGAGCTTAACGAAGTTAGCTTCCAGCTTGTTGATAACGTCAGCTTCCTTAACAGGAGTTGCAGACCACCATTCCCAAGATGTGCCCTTAGCACGAGGCTCGTTCATGCACTCAAATATGAGGTGCTGATCGTAATCCTTGAATTCTGTAGCGATCTGAGTCCAGATCTTCATGAGTCTTGGGTTGATCTCATCATAAGCTGTAGCAAGATCGGATCTGTTGATCCAGCCCTCCTCATGGTGAACGTTAAGGATAACGTACATACCGTTCTTGTAAGCGTAGTCAACTACCTGATGAACACGAGCCATCCACTGGGGATCGATGTTGTCGTTCGCGTCAAGGTGCTGGAACCATGTTGTAGGGATACGGACTGTATTGAAGCCCTTTGCCTTGATAGCCTTGAAGAGTGTCTCGTTAGCCTCAGGGCAGCCCCAGCAGGTCTCTGTCTCAAGACCGGCGCTCTTAACGGGGATATAAGTTTTGGGATCGTTAGGATCGGGCTCCTGAGCATAAGCGTCGAGGGTATTACCCAGATTCCAGCCCACCTTCATGTTTTCTGTGATCTCAAATGCTGTCATTGTCTTGTCCGCAGCGTCAGCAACAAAACTGATCGGTGCGATGCGAAGTGAAGAAAGGAGGCATACTGCTGCAGCAGAAATGCTTACGAATCTCTTCACGTTCTTTGAATTATTGAACATAAGTATCGTTCCTCCCTGAAAAAGTATCAGTAGTTTTTTTGTTAAGGTCCAGTGCAGTAAACCTTAACTTCCTTACAACTAAATTTTAGCATAAATGTAGAATAAAGTCAAGCCTGTTTGTGCAAAATGCAACAATATTTGCATAGAAATTATGGTGAAGTTTTTATTACAAATGCCAGTAGAACAAGCGATAAATCGCGGTATTTGTTTCTATTATATTATTTCGTCAGATTAATTTTCAGGTATTGTTTATACTATTTCATATTAAGACAATAGAATTTACATGGAAATAATTTGTTAATAAGTGGGTATCTAAATTACTATTTTTTAGCGTAAATTACCATAAGGAAAAGCCCCTGCATTTGCAGGGGCTCAAACTTGTTTTTGCTTTGATTTTAGGTCAGCTGTTTCCTGTGCTTATTCCTCGTCTTCGTCGTCGTCGGACATAAGCTCCTCAGCGGCTTTTTCAGCTCTTTCTGCTGAATCCTCAGCCGTCTTTTCGGCGGTATCCGCTGCCTTTTTGAACTCTTCATCAGCGTTTGCGATGAATCTTTCGGCGTCGTTTACCTCCTCTTCGGGCTCTTCCTCGGGTTCTTCAACAGGTATTGGAGCTACTGCGCCCTTGGATTTGATTATTTCCACCTTTTTCCTGCCTGTATCCTCAGACTTTTCGGTGTCCTTGGGCTTTTTAGGCTTTTTGTTCTCCTTGGATTCCTTTTTCTCCTTGTCGTTCTTGGAGCTCTTGGTCTCCTCGGGTTCTTCCTCGGGCTCGTCCTCTATCTTTTCGCCCTTGAGTATCTTCTTTGCTTTCTGTCTTTCCTTGAGCACCTTATTGTGCTTCTTGTCGTACATATAGAAGAATATGAGGCAGGCAGCGCCAAGAATAAGGGTTATTATTCCTGTGTTGAAGCCCGGAGGAGTATACTTCATGGATACTGTGTGATGTCCTGCGGGAACGCGGATACCGATGAGAGTGCCGAGAACTATTACTTCGCCCTCTGAGCCTGCCTTGTTGCGGAGTATCTTCTGCTTTGAACCCTCGACAGGCTCTTCGGAGATGAGGCTGTCAACGGTCTTGCCGTCTATCTTTACTTCCCAGCCGGGCTCGTAAGGGATAGTGGTCATGAGTATCTGACCGTCCTGAGCGTCAATGTCGCCTACGAGATAGCGGTCATTGGTCTTGCTCATATCGAGGTTCCACGGGTTAGCCTTGAGCTTTGCGATGTCCTCTGCGAAAGCCTTTTCATCAAGATAGTAGAAGTTGAAGCCGGCTTCCTTTCTTATCATTATGTACTCATCGCTGCCGTCGTACTGTCCGTTAGGACCTGACGGAGGAATTGTAAGTCTTATCTCGACCTCGTCGCCTTCATTGAATGGTCCCATTCTTACGACAGGTGAGGAGTTTGTGTTGAAGTATGTGCCGTAGCCGTCATAAGCTTCTGTGCCTGACTTCTTGCCTCTGTAAACGCCGTCCTCGCCCTTTACAGCTACCCATACGTTTGCAGCTCTTCTCATTTCAGAGCCGAGGTGCATATAGATGTCGCCGTCGTGAGGAACAGTTACGTCAACGTTTATTACAGCGTCGTCAACGCCTGCATATGCTTCGTAGCAGTCGTGGAGAGTGCCGTTGTTGTTGTAATCGTGGAGATATACCTTTGAATCGTCGTAGTGTATATCGCAGTCAAAAGGAACATAGTACTGCTTAGGCTCTATCGGTACAGTGGTATAGTCTGTTGTGCTGCCTGTCATAGAGCTGAGGAAGTTGTTGAGACTGTTGAACGGGTTGTCGTTGCCCAGTCCCGAAAGGATAAGGATATCGTCGTCAGCCATATAGCCTATTCCGAGAGCGTTGGGGTTCTCGTAAACGTCTATGTTGGCAGTAACGTCCTTGTCCTTCTTATATGTTGTTGAAAAACGCTTGATGTATGATGAATCAAGCATTTCCGAGCTGGAAAATCTTCTGTCGGGATCATCGAGAACGTACTTGATACCGAGGATAGAGTCAGCAACGGGATTGCAGCCCTCATACTTTGACTCGAAGCTCTGTGTGAAGTAGCCCATAGTCTCGATGAATGTGATAGCGCGTGAGTTCATTACCGAGCTGGAGTGTGAGATACCTTTGAGACCGTAAGCGAGGTCGTCGTTTACCATACGGTTGAAGGTCTTTTCTGCGCGGTAGAAGCCGCCGTCGTACTCTTCAAGCTTCTTGACAACGTCGGGAGCGCTCATTATGTCGGTATAGGTGTACTTGCCTGAGTTGCCGACCTCCTTGTATATCTTTCTGAAGGAGTCGAAGCAGTTATAGCCTGTTTCAAAGAAGATAAGGAGAGACATAGCCACTGTGATAGCGTTTCTGCCCTTCTTTGTCCTTGAGTGGCTGTACATATATACGCCAACGATGTAGATAGCTGCAAGGATAAGACCGAATGCAATAGTACCCAGCCAGAGCTGCTCCTTGGCGTCGGAGGAATCAAGATATGCCTTGTAAGGTGTGATAGCAACGTACTTGTACTTTTCCTCGTTGTAGTTGAAGCTCTTCATCATGCCGCAGAATATAGCGGTGAGACCGCTTATGATACCGCCTGATACAAGAGCGCTCGGCAGCGACATCTTGTAGCCGTCCAGATGTGAGAATACCTCCGCAGCCATGGACACAAGAATGAATGAGAGCAGGAAAGAGTATCTGTATGGGAGCCAGTTAGGATCCTGACCGCCGTGCCACATCATGTTTACAGGCTTTACGTACATACTGAACAGCATTACGAATGTCAGGAAGCCGTAGCCTATCTTGTTGTTGCGCTTTATCTTCTTGTTTGCGAAGAACAGCGGTATAAGAACGAATGTGAGCACGCCGCAGTATATCTCGGGGCGTCCGTAGAAGCGGGTTCCCTCGTCAACGTTTACCGAGTAGTACTGGTTTGGCAGCAGACAGGGTACAAGCTCAACAGGGTTGAACATTGCCTTGTAGCTGTAGTCGGGCACTGAGAAGTCGAACTTACCGAGAGCCAGTGCGTTGTAAACGGGGAGTATCATGATAGCGCTGCACATTACCGTTACCGCAGCCGCGATACCCATTCTCACGAATACTGTGAAGTAATCGCTTATGCCCTTGAATTTCCGCTGTGTTCCAAAGAATACATAGTAAAGGAAGTACAAAGCGATGAAAATGGCTATCATAAAGCCGATATAGAAGTTTGCGATGAACATTATCGCCGTCGGGATAATGAAGTTTATCTTGCGTCCGTCATCGACTAAGTATTCAACACCGAGGATTATCAGCGGCAGGAATACAGGACCGTCTATCCACATAGGATCGATGAGCTGGATAACGACATATGCCATCATTGCGTACATCGTCGAGAACATGACAGACTGGAGAGGCTTCAGGTTCTTGGATTTCTGTGCGTATACACAGAAGGTGAGACCTGCTGCGCCTACCTTTGTCATCTGCATGATCATTACGCTTTCGAGGATCATCTTCCTCGGCAGCAGCATTACGATCAGCGTGAAGGGACTTGCGAGGTAGTATCCTATGATACCCATGAAGCCGCCTGACAGGTTTCTGCTCCAGCTGTAAAAGGCGCTTCCGTCGCCCCAGAATGCGTCTCTGAGAGCCTCGAAGTAGTAAATGTACTGACCGTTGAGGTCAAGGGTGAGCACTGAGCGCTCGCCGAACGGGTAGACATCAAAGCATATGTACGACACGAATGTCAGCATGAAGGGGACGATAAAGGACAGAATATAGAATACAGGTCTGAACTTGTGTCCGCGCTTCTCGGCTATGATGTCTGCGGCAGTAACGGCTGGCTTGGTGCTGCCGATCTTTGTGCGGGCATTGCTTTTTCCGGATTTTGTGCCCGTAGCTTTTGACTTAGCCAATTTTGTTCCTCCTTTATTTCGGGCGGCAGAAGCCATAATACCCGATTATAATACTATTTTTAATTATACTACAAAATCAAAACCTTTGCAATAATAAACATAAAAATATTTTTGAAAAAATTTTCGGAAAAAGGTGAGAGTTTTCGCTGTCTTTTACGTCTAATATATAGGAGTACTTTTTATTGCTTTCGGTAAACAATTAATTTTGTGAATTATTTATTAAATCTGTTGACTGCTTTGATACAAAGTGCTATAATAAAAATGTTCAGGTTTTTTACGCCTGTATGATCGAAGTATGTTATAGTTGATGACGGAATTATTGATTTTTCCCTGTGTGTTGCAGGCACGGAGAGGAAAACAGAAAGCTTTTCAACTAAAAATTTATTTTAAGGAGATAATCAGAAGTGGGTAAATATTTTGGAACTGACGGATTCAGAGGAACGGCAAACGAAAACCTTACAGCCGATCATGCATATAAGGTAGGACGCTTCCTTGGCTGGTACTACGGCGAGCTCAAGAGAAGAAATGGCGACGAGAGCGCTCCGCGCATAGTAATAGGCAAGGATACACGCCGTTCAAGCTATATGTTCGAGTATTCTCTGGTAGGCGGACTTACCGCTTCGGGCGCAGACGCATATCTGCTCCATGTTACAACTACTCCGTCAGTGGCTTACATTTCGAGAGTTGACAGCTTTGACTGCGGTATCATGATTTCCGCAAGCCATAACCCATACCACGATAACGGCATAAAACTCATCAACGGACAGGGCGAGAAAATGGAGGACGAGGTTATTGACCTCGTTGAGGCATATCTTGACGGAAAGCTTGAAGCATTCGGTCAGAAGTGGGAGGAAGTCCCATTTGCTCACGGTGAGAAGATAGGCAGAAGCGTTGACTATGTAGCAGGCAGAAACCGCTACCTCGGCTACCTTATCTCACTCGGTATGTACTCATTCAGAGGCATGAAGATAGGTCTTGACTGCGCAAACGGCTCCGCATGGAACATTGCAAAGTCTGTATTCGAGGCTCTCGGCGCTGAGACTCACGTTATAAATGCATCTCCTACAGGCATCAACATCAACAACAATGCAGGCTCAACACATATCGAGGGACTCCAGAAGTTCGTAGTTGAGAACGGTCTTGACGTTGGTTTTGCATACGACGGAGACGCTGACCGCTGCCTCTGCGTTGACGAAAAGGGCAATGTCATCACAGGCGACCATATCCTCTACATATACGGAAGATACATGAAGGAGGGCGGACGTCTCCTCAACAATACAGTCGTTACTACAGTTATGTCCAACTTCGGTCTTTACAGAGCCTTTGACGAGATAGGCATTGACTACGCAAAGACTGCTGTAGGCGACAAGTACGTTTATGAGTACATGAAGGAGCACGGCTGCTGCATCGGCGGCGAGCAGAGCGGACACATCATCTTCTCCAAGTATGCTTCTACAGGCGACGGTATACTCACCAGCCTTAAAATAATGCAGGTCATCATGTCCCGTCAGAAGAAGCTCAGCGAGCTTGCAGCTCCATTCGTTGTATATCCACAGGTACTTGAAAACGTAAAGGTCAAGGACAAGGCTGCTGCACAGGCAGATCCCGATGTACGCGCAGAGGTGGACAAGGTAGCAGCAGAGCTTGGCGACAGCGGAAGAATACTCGTCCGTGAGAGCGGTACAGAGCCTCTCGTAAGAGTAATGGTAGAGGCACAGGACGAATCTGTTTGCCGCAGCTGCGTTGACAGAGTAGTAGATGTTATCAAGCAGAATGGACATACATTATAATATAAGCATATAAGCTCTCCGAGTTATGCGCTCGGAGAGCCGTTCTGCGTTATTGGTGCAATCTGTAGAATGTCACAGAGGGCATATTGTTCAATTTTAGCGAATAACTGGAAATTTTGTTAAGGTATTGACGATGTGCTTTTTTAGTGATATAATAAACAATACGGCGTGTTATGCCGTAATAAAGGAAATAACAATAAAACGGAGGGTAAAATGGCTAAGAATAACGAACGTAACCTCAATGTTACGATAAAGAATCAGGAAGATAACAAAGACGAAGTAATTATTTCGATCTCCGCAATAATGAAAAATCTCAAGAAATACCTTGCGGTATGGCTGGTGATTGCTATTATAGCAGGTCTTCTGACATTCTCTTTATCAGCGATAAAGTCTTTTACAGCAAAGACACCTGCTAAGGCTCTGGTAAGCTTTACATACAGCGGTATCGAGCAGGGACTTGATCCTAAGGGACGCAAGTTCGAGATCGAGAGCATGAAGAACCCTAAGGTCATTGAAAAGGCTCTTACAGAAAAGGGACTTGATCTTAAAAAGATCGAGGATATCAGAACAAGCCTCAGCTTTGATTATAAGATCCCTCAGGAGGCTTACGATCAGCTCACAGCCTACAACAGCGTAATGGACAAGGCAACAAGCGGAAGCCTTTCAGCTGCACAGGCTATGCTGGATACAAAGTACTATCCTACACAGTTTACTGTACACTTTGATTTCGGCAAGGCAGGCTTTGACAGACAGACAGGCGTTGATTTTCTCAATACACTGCTCAGATGCTACGGCGATTACTTCTATGAGGAGTACGGCTTCAACGAGCCCCTTGGTACAGCTGTAAAGGCTGCTGATTATAATAACTATGATTATGCTCAGCAGGTTGACCTTTTCAGAAACTCACTGAGAACAGTTAAGAGTTACCTTGACAACCTTGCAAAGGACGATACAACAACATTCCGTTCAAGTGCTACAGGCTATACATTCAGCGACCTTTCAGATTATGCAAAGACTATCACAGGCATCGATCTTGACAGAATTTCTTCTTATATCACTGTAAACAATGTAACTAAGGATAAGGATTCCACACTTGCTTACTATAATTACAGAATAGAGAACCTCAAGCGTGACAAGGATGAGTATGCAGAGCGCCTTGCTGCGATAGAGAGCTCTATTGCTTCATATGAAAAGGATGTTGTTCAGGTATTCGGAAATGGTATTGATGATACCGAAAAGAAGCAAACTGTTCATTCCGAGCAGTATGATACACTGTTCAAGCAGAAGACAAGCGTTGAATCAAGCCTTGCACAGACAAAGCAGGATATTGACTTCTACACTTCCAGACGCGATGCTCTCCAGAACAACAAGGCAAGCTCAAAGGCTAATGTTGACAAGGTAGAGGCTGATATTGCAGACCTCAGCAAGAAGGTAGAGAATCTCGTTGATCTTACAGAGCAGACTGCAAGCGATTATTACGAGAACGTACAGTTCGCAAACGCTTACAATATCCTTGTTCCTGCGACAAAGTCCGTAGGAGCAGGCATCAGTCAGGCTGTAAGCGATTCTGTAAAGACTATCGTTATAGTTGAGCTTCTTATATTCGTAGTTTACCTTGCCGTTGCATTTATCGCAGCTCTCAAGTCTGAGAACAGCAAGAAGCCCGTAAAGGCTGGCGCTGACGACGATGATGATGACGATGAGGACATCGACCTTGAGGAACTGGTAGACGTTATCGAGGAAGAAGCTGAAAAGGCTGAAAAGCAGACAAACGTTAAAAAGAACAAGAAAAAGTAAATGAACTATTAAGGGACTGCCTTGTGGCAGTCCCTTTTCTTATGTTAAATCCACGTTAAAGAATGGCAAAAATCCTTGACTTGCGGTCATATCCTGATATAATTATAAATAGAAGCGGGAAAATATATTTTATCAGGAGAAAATTATGGAAGAATTTTCTATTTTTAACATCTTCACCCTTTTGGGCGGACTTGCCTTCTTCTTGTACGGCATGAAGGTAATGTCTACGGGACTTGAAAAGCTCACAGGCGGCAAGCTGGAGCTTGCACTTAAAAAAATGACCTCTAACAAAATCAAAGCACTGCTGCTCGGAATGGGCATAACTATTGCGATACAGTCGTCGTCAGCAATGACTGTTATGCTGGTAGGTTTTGTAAACTCGGGCATTATGTCACTTGAGCAGACTATCGGCGTGTGCTTTGGCTCTGACATCGGCACAACACTTACTGCGTGGATACTCAGCCTTGCAGGTGTTGACGGAAAGAATCCGTTTATAAAGATGCTCAAGCCTTCATCATTTGCACCGTTAGTTGCACTTATAGGTGTTATAATGATAATGGCAGCAAAGAAAAACAAGAAAAAGGACATAGGACGTATTCTTGTAGGCTTTGCCATTATAATGACAGGTATGACTCTTATGTCAGATGCGGTATCACCTCTTGCTGATTCGCCTAAGTTCCAGAATGTACTTACCGCATTCCAGAATCCTATCCTCGGCGTTCTTGTAGGAGCAGGCTTTACAGGCATAATCCAGAGCTCCGCTGCCTCTGTCGGAATATTACAGGCGTTTTCACAGACAGGTGCGCTGACATATGGTATGGCGCTTCCTATAATCATGGGACTTAATATCGGTACTTGCGTAACAGCTCTCATTTCGAGTATCGGAGTAAACAAAAACGCCAAGCGCGTGGCTTGTATACACATACTGATAAAGATACTCGGAACGCTTATACTGCTTCCTATATCAATGATACTTGAAAGCGTGATCCATCTTAGTATATTCGATCAGACTGTTGGCTATGTCGGAATTGCGGTCATGCACTCTATATTCAATATAGCAACGACAATCATTCTCTTGCCGTTCTCAAAGCATATCGTAAACCTTTCAAAGATAATAATCAAGGACGATGCTGCCGAGGAGGAAAGCTCGAAAAAGACAATTACAGGTCTGGACACTATACTCCTCAAAACTCCTGCTGTAGCTGTACACACCTGTATCTCAGCTACAAATCAGATGGCAGAGCTCACAAGAGAGACTATCCTCAAAGCATTGGAGCTACTTAAAGGCTACGACGAGGAAGCCTGCGACATCATAATCGAGAACGAGGATATTATCGACGGCTATGAGGACAAGATAAACAGCTTCCTTATCAAGCTGTCGAAATCCAGTATCACAGGTGCAGACAGCCGAAGCGTTTCCAAGATGATGCACTGCGTCGGAAACTTCGAGAGAATATCCGACCATGCAGTAAATCTTGTGGAGTCGGCTCAGGAAATGCACGAAAAGGGCATAATGTTCTCTGACGAATGTATCAACGAGATAACAGTTATTACCGACGCTATTGCCGAGAATATAAACAAGGCGTTCGACTCATACGTCAACAGCGACCTTGCTACTGCCCATAAGGTAGAGCCTCTTGAAGAAGTGGTGGACAACCTCAGCACAGAGCTGAAAAACCGCCATATCCGCAGACTTCAGAATGACGAATGTACAGTTGAGCTGGGATACATCTTCCAGGACGTTCTTACAAATCTGGAGCGCGTATCCGACCACTGCTCCAATATCGCAGGCTGTCTTATCGAGACAGACGAGAAGAAGACTCTCCATGCTTATCTCCACGATGTCAAGGAGAACGACGAGACATTCAGAAATGAATATCGTGAGTATGCAGAGGAATATTTCCGCAGACTGAGCGGTACAAGCGTAAATGCATAAAATTAAGCGGCTGATGATTCAGCCGCTTTTTGTTATATTTTGCAGAGGACGCCGTGAATGTGCGCCCGATAAACACGCTGCATTAATAAGGCAGATTGAACTTTCCTGCCTTCCAAACGTTATCGCTGCCGATAACTACGGAGAATTCATCAGTTTCGGTATACGGAGCCTGACCGTAGTCGTCGCCGTCATAGTAATTCTCAACGGTGAATACTATCTCATTGTCAGACTTTGACTTTATCTCGGTTACCTTTGAGGACGAATAGTAGATATTACCGCCGCGGTTTCCGCAAAGAGCATATGCAGAGCCGTTCTTGTCCATATAGAGAGAAGCAAGCTCGTTGGCATGGCTGTCGCTGAATACCTTGTGGTACTCGTTCATTACATCGCTGAAAGAATGTATTTTGCTGTCGGTTATGCGGTAGAAGCGCCATGAAAGGTCGTTTTCGATGTAGTCGTTGTTGTCTGTCTCAAAGGGACAGCCTACTGTGAACTTCATCTCTGTGCGGCAGGCGGACTCGAAAAGAGCCTGTGCAGCTGCAATAAGTGTCTTGTCGTCAGCCTTGGAGCTGTCCTCGCTGAAAGCTACAGCACCGTCGTCGTTGTACTCGAAAGCGCCGCCGCCCAGCGGATCGGGCTGCTGTGCTGTCTTTGTAGTGGTCACAGCGGAGGTGGTAGTGGTTGCTGCGGTAGTTGCAGCAGATGTTGTAGTCTCGGTGCTGTATGCGCTTGTAGTGGTCACAGCCTCTGTGGTCTTAGGCTTAGGCTGCTGTGAAGCTGTGCCTGCCTTTTTGCCGCAGGATACTGCGCCTGCTGTAAGAGCTGCTGCTGCCATTAATGCGATTATCTTTTTCATTGTTCTTCCTCCTGTTCGTCGTCGTCAAGGACGAAATCAATAGTTCCGTCGCTGACATTTACTGCGGCGCAGACCACCTGAACGGTCTGTCCCAGTGTGTATGATACTCCGCTGAAGCTCTCTGTAAGGGAGACAGGCTCGGAGTAGTCGTATTCGCCCTCGGGGAGCGTCCTGATATGAACGAGTCCCTCCACGGTGTTGGGGAGCTCCGCATAGAAGCCGAACTCGGTAACGCCCGATATCTTAGCGGTGAAGCTCTCGCCTAAGTGAGCCTTCATGTATTCCGCCTTGTAGCAGTCCTCGCATTCGCGCTCGATAGTCACGGCGCGAAGCTCTGCCGCTGATGAACGCTCCGCGGCATTGACCGCAAAGCCAGCATAGCGCTTGTTGAGCCAGTCATTGTTGTAGCCTGCCAGTATATCCGTGATTATGCGGTGTATTGCAAGGTCGGGATATCGGCGGATAGGCGAGGTGAAGTGAGCGTAGTCCTCCAGCACCAGTCCGAAATGTCCCAGCGGTTCGTGGGAGTACTTCGCCTTTGCCATTGAGCGGAGCACCAGCATATTGACCGCCTCGAATTTCTCCGTGCCCTTGGCTTCTTCCAGTATCTTAGCCGCGTGAACGGGCTTGAATTCGCTGAAATGTGGACACTCAAAGCCGTACTTCGGCAGTATCTCGTGGAGCGCCTCGGTCTTTGCTTCGGGGGGAGCTTCGTGTATACGGTACACGAATGGGACTTTTTTGTCCTTTGCAAGCTTAGCCGCCGCTTCGTTAGCCGTCAGCATGAATTCTTCGATTATGCGCTCGGACTTTCCTCGCTCACGGGGCTGTACGTCACAGCAGATGCCGTTTTCATCTATTATGAGCTTGCTTTCCGTGGTCTCTATCTCGGGAGCGTGGCGGAGCTTTTTCTTTTCGATGAGCTTGTCCGCCAGCTCGTTCATAAGGTCGATGCTCTTGCGGACCTTTGAGTATTTCTCGGCTATCTCAGGGGACTCCGCACCTTCGAGAATGCGGTTTATCTCGGAGTAGACGCCCTTTACACGGGAGCGGATAACACTTTTGCAGAAGCGGTAGGAGAGCATATTTCCCTCCTTGTCCAGCTCCATGAAAGCCGAAAGAGTAAGCCTGTCCTCGTTGGGATTGAGGGAGCAGATACCGTTTGACAGCTCCTTGGGAAGCATTGGTATGACCTTGTCGGCGTAGTAGATACTTGTGCCGCGCATGAGGGCTTCCTTGTCGAGGGCGCTGTTGCCCTTGACATAGTGGGAAACGTCTGCGATATGAACGCCGAGACAGTATCCCTTTTTCGTCTTTGTCAGGGAAACTGCGTCGTCGAGGTCCTTGGACTCGGCACTGTCAATGGTGAATATATCCATATCACGCAGGTCCTCGCGGTTGTTGAAAGAGTACTCCTGCACACCGCCCTCTGCTATCTTGCGGGCTTCTCTCAGAACTTCCTCGGGGAATGCCGTGGGAGCGCCGTGTATCACCAGTATTGAAGCTGCCGAAGAAGCGGCGTATTCCGAGCTGCCGAAAACGAGGGTTATCTTTACCTTGTGCTCGGCGTGTCGCCTGCCGCGGTAGACTATCTCCGCCAGCACCTTGTCGCCGTTTTCAAAGGGAACGCTTTCCTCTTTCACGATGATGACGTGATTCCTCGAAGCTGTATCGGGAACGAGATATGGCTTGCCGTCCTCGAACTCTATCCTGCCTGTGAGCTGTGAACTGCCGAACTCCAGTATATCCAGCACTTCGCCCTCGGGTTCACCCGAACGGGAGGGGATAGCGGAGATAAGCACCCTGTCGTTGGGCATAGCGCCCAGCATACACTTGCCGGGTATGAAGTACTCCACGCCCTCGTCGGTAACTGCAAAGCCGAATGTCCTGCTGAGCCTTGTCACCGTGCCGGGGTATACGTTCATACGGGAGCAAAGGGCAGCCTTCATGCCCTTTTTCATCATGACAACGCCCTCGGTGCGGAGCTGCGAAAATGCCTCGGTGAAGTTCTCTCTGCCCGATTTTTTAGTCCTGCACTTGGACTCCAGCTCGCTGAGGGGCATGGATTTCTTTCCGTAAGTCTTTAAAAAGGTGACTATTTTATTTTTATAGCTCTCTACCGATACGGGAGAGCTGCTTTTTTTTGCTGTTTGCTTTTTCTTTGGTTTTTCTGACATAAACTCTCCTTGCCTTGAGGATTTCAATAAAAATTTAAGCCCCATGACCTAAGTCACAGGGCAGCTTTTTACTTTGTGAAGATCGGTACGATGTTTACCGCAAGTACAATGATGAAAAGCAGGATAGCGAGGAATCTTGTTATCTTAGCAAGTATAGCTTCCTTGGTTCTGCCCTCGTTCTTGCCGTAGAATGAATCAGCGCTCGCACCTGTGAGAGCAGCGGTCATGCTGTCCTGTGATTTCTGCTCCTGTGAAAGGCAGAGGATAACAGTGATAACACTGATGACGAGTATTGCGATACCGCCGATGATCTCTAAAGTTGACATAAAAAACTACCTCCGAAATATACAGTTATGATTTACGGCGAAAGCCGAAATATTTCAATTAGCTTTACTATTATATCACAGAAGCGGCGGATTTGCAAGAGTTTTCAGCGAAAAAGCGAGGCAAAAAAACAAAGCAAAATTGTTGAAATCATACAAGTTTATGGTTTGTAGGGGCTGATGCCTACATCAGCCCGCAGTATGCACGTAAAATAAAAGCAGCTCCCGTTGGGAGCTGCTTAATGTCATCAAACCTGATCTGTAGGAAGTGAAGAGATCACATTGAGGAGCTTGAGCTGGATAGCGAGAGCGTCGTTTGAAGTAACACCGTTACCTCTCTTGTGAACGTCTGCGTTAGCCTGTCCCTGCTCTGTCATGTGTGTTCTGTCAGAACCGTTGAGACCGTACTTATTTGGGTTAGCAAGTGCCTGCATGATAAGAACTACGTCTGAAAGGTCAACCTGATTATCGCAGTTTGCGTCACCGAGGAGCTTAGCGTCGAGTTCCTTGTTAGAAGCTGTAGTAGTTGTAGTTCTTGTGGTTGTGGTTGTTTCCTTTGTAGTTGTTCTTGTTGTAGTAGTTGTAACTCTTGTAGTTGTCTTTGCACTTGAAGAGCCGTCCATGTGGAGAACTACCTTTTCGATAGTAACGCCGTCATCGTGTGGCCACCAAACCATAGCCTTGATAGTAGAGCCTGCATTTGAAGGAATTGTGTAGTCGATAGATACAGTCTTGTCAGAATTTACCTTAACGCCCTTGAATTCTTCCTGTAACCACTCGCCGTTCCATGTACCGAAACCGCCTGATACCTCAGTGTCGTTTGAATTTACCTTGAGGTAAAGAGTAACTGACTTAGCGCCGTTGTGAGGGAACTCAGCAACGTTGTTTATTGCGCCGTCATCGCCCTCTTCTGTCTTTGCACCAAGCTTTGAGCCTTCAAGTACAACATCGTTTCCGTTTGAAGAAGTGCTGCTGTTGTCAGGCTTTGTAGTTGTTGTTGTGGGCTTTGTAGTTGTAGGCTTTGTAGTTGTGGTCTTGTTTGTGCCTGAGCTTGAACTTGCGCTCTTATGGAGAACTACCTTTTCGATAGTAACGCCGTCATCATGCGGCCACCAAACCATAGCCTTGATAGTAGAGCCTGCGTTTGAAGGAATGTTATAGTCGATAGATACAGTCTTGTCGGAATTTACCTTAACGCCTGAGAATTCTTCCTGTAACCACTCGCCGTTCCATGTACCGAAACCGCCTGATACCTCAGTGTCGTTTGAATTTACCTTGAGGTAAAGAGTAACTGACTTAGCGCCGTTGTGCTCAAACTCAGCAACATTGTTTATTGCGCCGTCATCGCCCTCTTCTGTCTTTGCACCAAGCTTTGAGCCTTCAAGTACAACATCGTCATCGTTTGAAGGGGTGTTGCCCGGGTTATAAACTGTTGTGGTAGTTGTATTGTTGCCCGGATTAGGCTGAGTAGTAGTTGTTGTATTATTGCCGGGAGTTACAGTAGCGCCGCTGCCGCTGTAGATCTTCTTAACGCCCTCGATCTGTGATACAGTAGAGCCTGTCTTGTAGAAGTGGTAAAGACCAGCTGCTGCACCAACGAAACCTGCGTTATAGTCGATAGCAACCTCGTTGCCCTGATAGTCGGAACGGATATCCTGATATGTGCCGTTAGCATCGAGAGGACCGCCGCAGAGAGCACCTATAAGGAGGTACTTGTTGTTCTGTCCGTCGTTCTCCTTGCTTGCTCCTACATCAGGAGAAGCTGCTCTGTGGTGAGGATTCTTTGAAGAATCAGGCTTGAAGCCAACTACGAGACAGTGCTTCTGTCCGTTTGCGAAAGCCTTGTCGCCTGTGAGGTATTCCATCTGGCCCTTAGCCCATGAGGAATCAGCCTTATTGTACTTAGCTGCTACGAGTGAGCAAAGCTGAGCTGTAGCGTTGTGTCTTGCGCTGCCCCACTCGTTAGCGAAGTAGTAGTTGTTGCCGCTGAACTTGCTGAGCTCTGCTGCGCTGCCCCAGTCGCCTGTGATCTCGCCCTTGAGGATAGCAGCACCGAGCTGAACGCTCTCCCATGAGTGAACTGAGTAAGCTGTAGGACAGCCCTTCAGATCGTTGAGGTAGCTCTGATCCTTTGTTGCGAGGTAGAGCCAGCCTGCAGCCCATGCAAGCTCGTCGTCAGAGCCTGTCCAGTGAGCATCATAGAATGTACCTGCTGAGTAGAAGCTCTTGTCCTTCTTTGAGAATTCGTAAAGAGCCTTAGCGTACTTAAGGTCATCAGCGTTGCCGAAGTTTACGTAGTTAGCTGCGAGAGCTGCTGCATATTCAGCAGTTACGTTAGCAGCGCCGCCTGTTGTCCAGAGCATACGTCCTCTGTCGCCCTGAGTTTCAGGAGCACCCCAGTAGTTATGGTCTGTGTTGCCCTCGCCCTTTTCGATGAGGACTCTTGATACTGTATTTCCGTTAAGCTCTGTAGCGTCACGGAAGAATTTAGCGAATTTGTCAGTTATCACCTTGAGGTGAGCTGTCTGACCTGTTGAGTCGTAAGCGTCCTTGAATTCATAGTAGGACCAGCCGAGAGTAGAAGCTGCATAGCCCTGTGGCTGACCGAACATTACGTGGTCACCTGCGTCATGGAAGCCGCCGGGAACTACATCGTTTGTATGGCAGTTGCCTCTCCATGTGAGAGCGCAGTCGGAATTGTTGCCACACATATTTGCGTCATAGAAATAGAGGGAGTACTGAAGGAGCTTTGCGTAGTTATCGCCGTCTGCCGCATTTGCTGTGAGAGAGGGAGACACCGCTGAGAGAGGTGCCGCAAGTGCGGACATAGCGACAGCGCCGCTGATGATGGCTGATTTCAGCCTGTTGAATTTGTTCATGTTATCACACTACTTTCTAAAGTTTTTTCGCCTATAATATGTCTCAAAATCTATTATACAAGTTTTGGTATGAAATTTGGTTACAAATCGGTAACTAAAATATTACAATACGGTTAAATCATACTGTTTGCCTGTATTTTCGGCATAGTGTGCAATCAGGAGCGATAGATATTGTGCACAATCACGATGAAATTGTTGTGCAACAGGTGGACAAAAACAGCCCGTGCAGAGCAAGCTCCGCACGGGCTCTAAGGAGGTGTTGAGTTATATCTTTATCCTATGACAGGTATCGGCAGCTCGGATATGAGCTTCAGCAGATACTTCTGAATATAGAGGGCGTCCTCACCTGTAACGCCGCCCTGCTGATTTACATTTGCATTTGCAAGACCTGATTCTGTGATGTGGCTCTTGTCTGTGCCGTTCAAGCCGTATTTATTTGGGTTGGCAAGAGACTGCATGATGAGTACAACGTCCGAAAGGTCAACAAGGTCGTCGCAGTTGGCGTCACCGTACACTATTCCTGCGCCTACGGTGAGGGATACTGCCTTTGACTGACCTGTAGGAGCGACAAATACTATCCTTGCGCTGCCTTCCTTCAGTCCGACTATCTCGTATGTGCTGTCGGTCTTCTTGGTCAGTGAGATAACGTCGTCGTCATAGCTCAGATTTCCGAACTGGATAAGATTTGCGCCCTTTGTAAATGTGAGGACAGCCTTATCGCCCACGGATATTTTCTGACGGTCAAGGCTCATCTCAAAGTCGGAGCCGTCAAGATATGTGGTAGTCGTGGTAGTCGGCGTTGTGGTCATTGTAGTAGTAGTAACAGCTGCTTCCTTGACGGCTATATTGTGCCTGAAGTTTGTAAACTGTATATTACGGTGCCAATCGTCAGTGTATGTGCCATCGTACATTACTGTATAGCTGCCGGGCTTCAGCTCGTTAGCCATATCGCCCTTCCAGATAGCGCCGTTATCGCCGCCTATTGTTACCACCTGGGGATCGAGGGTGATATTGTCGATGATGAAGGGCTCGCCGTAGATTATGCCTGCTCTGTTTCCGCCCTCTACCTCCTGCCAGTACGTCTGCGAGCGTACCTTTACGGAAATTCCCGAAAGGTCAAGGCTTTCACCGACGGTGTAGATGCTCTTTGAGGGATATGAGATCACTTCCTGAACAACGTAAGCAGCAGTCATTGTAATGGTATATACCGGCTGAGGCGATGTTGTAGTGGTAGTC
This sequence comes from Ruminococcus flavefaciens MA2007, assembly GCF_000621845.1. Classification (GTDB taxonomy): domain Bacteria; phylum Bacillota; class Clostridia; order Oscillospirales; family Ruminococcaceae; genus Ruminococcus; species Ruminococcus flavefaciens_E. The sequence goes on from NZ_JHXF01000001.1 coordinate 248,431, forward strand.
GTAGTTGTTTTTCCGTTATCAACCGATGTTGTGGTAACAGTGGTGGTAGTCTCGGTAGTAACAACTGACGAGCTGCTGCCGAACTTGAAGTTTTCGTTTATTTCGGCTGCCTTTTTGGCAAGTGCAGGCATAGCTGTTGCGTCGCCGCCGTAAAGATTAGCGATACCTGCGCAGGCGATAGCGAAGCAGCCGTTGTAGTCCAGCGCACCCTCGGTGTACTGGTATTTGTCGGTCTGATCCTGATATCCGCTCTTGTCGTCGCCGCCTACGAGGAGACCGTAAGCTGTGTACTTAGCGGAAGGATTTGATGAAGCGCCGTTTGCGTCGCTGCCCGGGTTAGCTGCGCGGTGGTGGATATGTACAGGCCACTTGTCGCCGTAGCCCAGCAGGAAGCTGTAGCCCAGACTGTTGTCGCCGAGGATATGATCCATCTGATATTTTGCAGCCTTTGCGTAGTCAGCGTCCTTGTCGCCGTTTGCAAGAGCTATAGCGTCCATCTGCTTGGCGCAGTTGTAACGTGAAGCTCCCCAGCCGTCGGCATTGTAGGTGCCTACCTTGAGGTCGCCCTGACTTTCAAGCTCTACCTTGAGCTCGTCTGCGAAAGCCTGCTCGCCTGTAGCCTTGTACATCAGAGCCGAGTAGCCCTGCCAAACCTTGTTCCAGCAGTAAACCCAGCCGTCATACTGGCTGTTGCCGTAGTCCTTGTTCTTGGGGACGCGGGTGGGCTTGTCGCCTGCCTTGCAGAGCCACAGCCAAGCCTGAGCCATAGCCTCTTCGTCCTGATACTGAGCCTCGGTGCCGTAGAAATCCGCCAGTCCGCCGCCCTCGTTGCCCACGTTCTTCTGACCGAAAGCAAGGAGCGCCTTAGCGTACTTGATACACTTATCGGCGTAATCGGGTTCAGTGTCCTTTAATACGTAAGCCGTACCTGCCAGACCTGCTGCCATTTCGCAGCATACTGCGGAGTTGTTTTTGCCTGCCGTCAGCCAGTAGATAGGTCTCTTATAGGTCTGTGCCTCAGGAGATGACCATATAGCGTGATCCTCGCCGCCGTTTGCGACAACGTGAGCTACAGCAGCTACATTGCCCGAGCTGTCGAGGAAAGTCGTCTTCATAAGGTAGTCTGCGCCCCATTTCAGCTCATATATAAGGTGGTCCTTGCAGCCTGCCTTTTCGTATACATCAGGGTTGAGGTAGTCCGAAAGAGCCAGACTGTTGATACCGAAGCCGATAGTGAGGTTGAACTTTATGTGGTCGCCTGCGTCGTGGAAGCCGCCCGAAACATCAACTTTACCGTCACCGTCGGGATCGACTATGGACTTTTCGGAGCTGCCTAAATCTCCCACGGACGCCTCTGCGTCGTAGGTATGGCAGTCTCCGCGCCATGTGAGCGGACCGTCGGTGATACCGCTTCCGCAAGCATTTGCGTCGTACATATAGAGCGACATTGCAAGTGCTTTATAGTAGTTGTTGTCCGCTGCTGCTGATGTAACGGGCTGTATGAACGCTGTTGAAGTCAGCGCCATAACTGCCGATGCGGCGGCAGCGGTAAGCTTTTTAGAAAGCTTGACTAAATTCTTCATTGTAAAAACCCCTCTCATGTTTTGTCACAGAAGCATAGCTTCTATATTAACATTATAACATATTCGGACGAGTTTTTGTGAACGTTTTGTGTACATTTGCACAATGAGGGTAAACTTTGGAGAATGTATCAAAAACCTTGCAGGGGATTTGTTATATTTTACTATCGGAAAACGAAAAAGGACGGTTATACCGTCCTTGTTTAGCCTTTAGCTATTGTAGGTGAGGGCGTCCTCGACGTCCCGAAATATTGTTACATATGGTATGTAGGGGCTGATGTAGACATCAGCCCCTACACTAATCACTAATTTCTTAGTTCTAATTATACTTCTTTATCTCCTCGTCGATAACAGGGGACATTCTGTCGCGGAGCTCCTCCCATGAGCCCACGGGAGCGCCGCCCTCTAACAGAGCTGAGGTAATATTGTCCATAGCACCGCGTGTATCAAAGTTGCAGTCGCCGTTTTTCAGCATTTTATCGCCCATTCCGTAGCCGAGGTCAACAACAGGGTTTGCCTTTGCGGAGCTGATGTACTCCTGCAATGCGTTGTACTGCTCCTCGGTCATGGTCTTGAGAGCCTGTTCCTTTTTCTTAGCCATGAACTTCTCGTCAGAAGCCGCCAGTCTCTCGCATTTGAGATATGTGGCAACAGCCTTGCCCTTTTTGGAGCCCTTTACCAGCATTCTTGCGTCGTAATCGCAGGCGATGTAGTACTTGTCTGCGTCGGGAGACTTGGGGAAAGGAACTATCATAAGGTCTGCTTCGGGATTTATCCTGTTTGAGGTAGCCAGTGTAAGGTCGCTGGAAGCATAGAACAGAGTGCTCATATCTGTGCGGAAAGCGCCGTTAAGGCTCTTGTTGTACAGCCAGCGTGACTGGAGATCTCGCATTATGCCCTCAGCCTTGGCTATTTCGCCGTCCTTGATGTTGTTGGTGAGCTTTTCGCCGTCGAAGCCCACAACGGTCTTGCCGCTCGAAGCGAGGATAGCTCTTCCGAAGAAGCCGCTTATGCCGAAATGGTGCAGAGAATCTTCACTCTCCGAGAACTTGTTTATCATGTTATTGAATGCGTTCCAGTCCCATTTGCCGTCCTTGTACAGGGTGTAGGGATCGTCCATGCCGCCGTCCTTCATGAGCTTTCTGCTGTAGGTTATGAGCTGGGGCTCGGAAACAGAGAAAGGCACGACATAGTGCTTGCCCTTGTATGCAAATTTGTCTATGACAGCGGACATATCCTTCCACATTCCCTCGTCAACGCCCATTTCGCTGAAATAGGAATCGAGGGGCTGGAATCTGTCCTTGAGAACGCCCTCGGGGAATACGCTCATATCGTATGGGAACATATCCACCTCGTCGCCTGCCTGTATCATCTGGTCAAGCTTTGTGAACTTTTCGTCGGGCGAAACGGATACGAACTGTATGCTGCCGCCGTAAACGTCCTCGAATATTGACAGTGCCGATGAGCGCTGACCGCCCTCGGGGTTGAGGTCAAAATCCGACAGCCACACGATATCCATGCTTCCGGGCGCGGTGACGGGCTCGGGCTTATCGTCCTTTTTCTGATTCGTGACAGCGGAATCGGGGGCTTTCTCCGACGATGTCTTTGTATTCTTTTTGCTGCATGAAGCTGCGGAAAACACTGTTCCCACGGCTAAAAAGCCAGCAACTATTCTTTTGATGTCTGACATAGAATTACTCCTTTCACATACTGCACAGATGAATGTACAGTATGAGCATATATTATTATACTCGTTTCATTCGGGCGTGTCAAGGACGGCAGGATTTTAACCGCTTTGTAACCAAAATTCCGCTCCTTTGTGGAAAAACGCCAAAAACGATGCGCGTTACTTGTCAAAATGTTCAAATAATACGGAATCGACATAAAATTACGTGACATTTCATTTTTACTGTGATATAATATAAATAAGGTATTTAACAGGCAGTAATAATGACCTGCCGGAAATTATAGAAAGGGCTTTATCAATATGGACAACAACCAATACGATAGATACGAATCACATCGTCCCCGTAAAAGAGTATCACGCAAGACACTGAGAAACAGACGTCTTGCAGCGCTTTTCATAATAGCATTTCTTGTACTTCTGTTCATAATCCTCATTGCAAAGGGCTGCTCAAAGAGCGACAAGAAGGGCAAGGCAAGCAAGGTGACATCTGCAACTACAATAACCACTCAGGCTACCACCACGGATCCTGCCATAACTACAACTGCTACTACTACAACAGTTGCAGATCCTGTGAACAAGAGCGATTTCAAGCTTGACAAGACAAGCGTTTACATCGAGGTCGGCGAGCAGGATACACCTATGGTACAGGCTTATCCCGAGGGCACCTACGAAGCTGACGAGCGCTGGTCAACAGGCGATCCGAGCATTGCAAGCGTTGACAACTACGGACATATCAAGGGCATCTCTCCCGGAGTATGCTACGTAACTCTCAGATCGGCGGCTGATCCGAAGCAGGAAGTTATGATAAAGGTAACTGTCCGCGGCGAAGAAACTGATACATCAACGCCTCAGTCAAACAAGGCTGAGGCTCCAGAGCCCCCTGTATATGATACAGAGGGGCTTACTTATATTGAAGGGGTATTGATAGCAAACAAGTCCTACAGTTTGCCCGCCACATTCGCACCCGGGCTTGAAACTATCTGTTATTCCCAGTTTCAAGCCCTTTCCGGCGCAGCAGCCAAGGAAGGGCTTAGTATTTATCTGCAATCGGGCTACCGCTCCTACCACGATCAGGAGATAATCTATGATAACTACGTAAAAGAGGACGGCAAGGAGGCGGCTGATACCTATTCCGCACGTCCGGGGTACTCCGAGCACCAGACAGGACTGTGTATCGACGTAAATACCATAGACGACGCTTTCGGCTATACTCAGGAGGCTTCATGGCTGGCGGAGCACGCCCATGAGTACGGCTTCATAATCCGCTATCCGCAGGGCAAGGAGTCATACACGGGCTACAAGTACGAGCCGTGGCACATCAGATACGTAGGCTCAAAGCTGGCGACGAAGCTCCACAAGAGCGGACAGTGCCTCGAGGAATATCTGGGCGTCAAGTCCGAATATAAATCAGAATGAAAGGCTGAGGAATATGCCAAGATTCTTTACCAATGAGATAGATGAGAACAATATCGTCCTGACAGGCAGCGACGCCAACCACATCGGACGCTCCCTCCGCATGAGAGTGGGCGAGGAGGTGACAGTCTGCTGCAACGGCGTGGACTACTGCTGTACTATCGGCAGTATTACCGCAGACAGCGTGTATCTCGACCTTGTTGAGAAGCACCGCTGCGCCGCCGAGCCAAATATAAATGTGACGCTGTTTCAGGCTGTCCCGAAGCTGGACAAGCTGGAGTACATTATACAGAAAAGCGTGGAGCTGGGCGTATCGCGGATAGTTCCCGTGCTCACAAGACGCTGCATATCCCGTCCCGACGAGAAGGACTTCGGGAAGAAAAAGCTGCCACGTCTCAACAAGATAGCCGAGGAAGCGGCAAAGCAGTCGGGCAGAGGCATGATACCCGAGGTAACGCCTATGGTGAGCCTCAAGGAGGCTGTTGCGATGATGAAACAGCTTGACAGAACAGTGCTCCTCTATGAGGAAGAGGGCGGCTGTTCCTTCGGAAACGTCGATTTTTCGGGAGCTGAGACCGTGGGACTCTTCATCGGCAGCGAGGGCGGCTTCGACAGGGAAGAGGCTGAAATGACCGTAAATGCAGGAGCAAAACAGGTCTGGCTGGGCAAGAGGATACTGCGTTGTGAAACAGCACCAATAACAGCCCTTTCAATTTTGATGTTTTTAACAAATAATATGTAAAGAGTTGAAATTTCAGAAAGAGTATGATATAATATTTATAGATTATCGTAATCCGATCGCAAGCGGTTCGGTAAGTTCTAATTCTTGCGGAGAAAAGAGGAAAATAAAATGAATAAGTTTTTAGTTGCTATTTTAGCTGCTGGCGCAGCAGCTGCCGTTGGATATGTCGCAGCACAGGCTCTCAAGGACAAGGGTTCGGATTCAGATTATGATGACGACGATTACGATGATTTCGACAATTTCGATACTGATGAAAGCATCGACTTTGAGATCAGCGAGGACGCTGCTGATGAGATAAAGGAAAAGGCAGAGGACGTTGTTGAGGATATCAAGGACGCTGCTGAAGAAATCGCAGACGATATCAAGGACTAATGATCTTTATAAGGGAGCTGCGGCTCCCTTTTTGTTTTATCTGCTTTTCGCAAAAAACGACAAAAACAGCCGATGTTATTGTGAAATCCTACAAAATGCATGATTTGCACTTGACAATGACATTTTGCTCTGATATAATATAAAAGCTGTCTGTCACAGACTGTATCAACGAGGCGTAACTCAGTTTGGTAGAGTGCTTGCTTTGGGAGCAAGATGCCGCAGGTTCAAGTCCTGTCGCCTCGACCAGATTTTTTTGAAAAAATTCAAAAAAGTACTTGACAAGCACAGCAAATTATGATATAATAATTAAGCGTTAAACGCTGGTGTAGCTCAGTTGGTAGAGCAGCTGATTTGTAATCAGCAGGTCGGGGGTTCGAGTCCGTCCACCAGCTCCATTATTTTGTCCTGAGACAAAATACAACAACTCTTAACTGGGAGAGTTCCCGAGTGGCCAAAGGGGGCAGACTGTAAATCTGTTGCTTTTCAGCTTCGATGGTCCGAATCCATCCTCTCCCACCAGAAACGCCCCGAAAAAATTTCGGGGCTGTTTTTGTTTCATTCGCCGTAAACCTTGCAAATCCACTGCAAGGGCTTTTTTATGCCCGGGAAAAAAGAGGATTTGCACGGAAATACAGGCTTTATGTTCAGAAAAGTATATATAATGCAGGGACAAATCGGCATGAGCCGTTTACATATATAAACACAAGAAAGTCAAAGACTATCTGGAGGAAAGAAAATATGATAAGAGAAGATTTAAGAAACATTGCCATTATCGCTCACGTTGACCATGGCAAGACCACTCTCGTTGACGAAATGTTAAAGCAGGGCGGCGTTTTCCGTGAGAATCAGGCTGTTGCAGAGCGTGTAATGGACTCAAACGACATCGAGAGGGAGAGAGGTATCACTATCCTTGCGAAGAATACCTCAGTTATGTACAACGGAACAAAGATAAACATCATCGACACCCCCGGCCATGCTGACTTCGGCGGCGAAGTTGAGCGTGTACTGGAAATGGTCGACGGCGTTCTTCTCCTTGTTGACGCAGCAGAAGGCCCTATGCCCCAGACACGTTTCGTACTGTCAAAGGCTCTGGAAATGGGACACAAGATAATCGTTGTGGTAAACAAGATAGACCGTCCCGACGCCCGTCTCGACGAGATAGGCGACGAAGTTCTCGAACTTCTCCTTGACCTTGACGCAAACGAGGAACAGCTCGAAAGCCCACTCCTTTTCTGCTCGGGAAGAAGCGGTACAGCTTCACTCAGCCAGTATGAGGCAGGTACAGACCTGAAGCCCCTTTTCGATACTATCATCAACTACATCGAGCCTCCGAAGGGCGAGGAGAACGATCCTCTCCAGATGCTCATCTCCTCTATCGACTACAACGAGTACGTCGGACGTATCGGCATTGGTCGTATCGTAAGAGGCAAGATAGCCGTAAACCAGCAGGTAACTGTCTGTGATTACACAGGCTCAAAGAAGAACTACAATGCCAAGATAGTTTCACTTCTCCAGATACAGGGACTCAACCGTGTTCCCGTTCAGGAGGCTCAGATGGGCGATATCGTATGGATATCGGGTATCGAGAACATCACTATCGGCGATACAATCTGCGCAACAGACGCTCCCGATCCGCTCCCATTCGTAAAGATAAGCGAGCCTACTGTTGAGATGACATTCTCGGTAAACGACAGCCCATTTGCAGGACGCGAGGGTAAGTTCGTTACATCACGTCAGCTCCGCGAGAGACTCTTCAAGGAGCTCTTAAAGGACGTTTCTCTCCGTGTTGAGGAGACAGACTCAACAGACGCATTCCGCGTAGCAGGTCGTGGTGAGATGCACCTGTCAATCCTTATCGAGAATATGCGCCGCGAGGGCTATGAGCTGGGCGTATCAACTCCCCGTGTACTCTTCAAGACCGACGAGAACGGCAGAAAGCTTGAGCCTATCGAGCGCCTTGTTATCGACGTTCCCGAGGACTGCGTCGGCTCCGTAATGGAGAAGATAGGCGCACGTAAGGGCGATATGGTGGATATGCACCCACAGGGCACACGTATGCGTATCGAGTTCCTTATCCCTGCAAGAGGACTTTTCGGCTATAAGAGCGAGTTCCTTACAGATACAAAGGGCGAGGGCATCATGAGCCACGTATTCGACGGCTATCAGCCTTACAAGGGCGATATCGAGCGCAGAAACACAGGCTCTCTCGTTTCATTCGAGACAGGCGAGGCTGTTACCTACGGTCTTTACAACGCTCAGGAGCGCGGACAGCTCTTCATCACATCGGGTACTCCCGTATATGAGGGCATGATAGTAGGAGCTTCACCAAAGACAGAGGATCTTGTAGTAAATGTCTGCAAGAAGAAGCACCTTACAAATACCCGTGCAAGCGGAAGCGACGACGCACTCCGTCTTGTACCGCCAAGAATACTCAGTCTTGAGGACTGTCTTGAATTCCTTGCTGACGACGAGCTTCTCGAGGTAACTCCCGAGTCTCTCAGAATCAGAAAGAGAACTCTCAGCAATACTCAGAGAGCAAAGGACAGAAGCAAGAAGTAAATTTCATCAAACAAACACATTAAAACCATACAGTTTGCAGATTTGGGAGCTATGATAGTAAAAAATCTCTGTCATTGCTCCCGAAAACGTATTTTTCAGGGGATCAGGCAGGAGAAATAGAACAGCAGTAAGCCTTTTTAAGTCAAAACGAGAGGAAAGTATCATGGATAAGAAAAGAGTCATTGCACTTATTCTTGCCGCAGCAGGACTTCAGTGCCTTGCAGGCTGCGGAAAAAATAAAAAAGATGACAGTATGCCGCTTTATGCGGAAACTCCTGTTGAGACCACAACAGAGCCCCCTGTGGGCGGAGCTGATATATCAGGCGATAAATACGACAGCGAAGCCTATCAGGCTAAGATAAACGAACACGTCAAGGCTGCGGAGCTCACAGACGCACCGCTGGTGCTTGGCAGCGTGGGCAAGGACATTATCGTACCCGATGAGGGCGCGGAGGATTCGGGACTTGGCACGTACCGCGTAAGTAGCAGCGGCATAAAGCTGTATTACGACGAGACCGTCTTCCCCGAGGAGCTCATGCTCACACTGGAAAAGTATTTCACTTCGTTCCCGTCGGCTGATTATGCAACATACAGCCGCTGTGTCTTCCCGAGCTACATCACGGAAATGGAAAGCTTCCTTGAAAAGAACTACAATTATGACCTGAAGGCCTCTTTTTCAAAGCAGTGCTCGACACTGGCAGAGAAAATGAAGGGCGACTACAGGATAACCCGTATAAAGCTGGAAGAGGCTCCCGTATATGAGGAAGGCAAGGATAATATTGAGAACTATTTCTCGTCCCTTGACGAGGTGTTTGAAAAGGACTATCTGAATCAGGTCAAGGAGGAAAGCGACGAGCTCATCGACGCCTGCTTCTATGTAATGGCTGAGGATCCCTACGGAAAAGAGCAGATGCTTGTTGCGGAATACGAGATAGTCTTTGCTGTCAAGGACGGCAAGTATTATACATTTGGCTGAGGTGGCGCATAAAATGAAAGGATATATCGGAAAAGCGGCAGCTTTTCTTGCGGCGGTGCTGGTAGCTGTTTCTGCGGCAGGCTGTGCCGATAAAAAAGAAGATGAACACGACCACGGACATAACATGGCAGGTATCAGTGCTGCTGACGGTGACTATTCGGAGTTTGCCGAGAAAGAGCTGAAGCCCGACAGTAATGACGTGCCAATATTTATAACCTTCCGCGGAAACCTTGCCGAAGATGAAGAGGCTGCAAAGGTAGCTGAGTTTTACTATGCAATGTCGGAAAAGAGCGTCGAGTACCTTGAAAAAAGCGTACAGCCCGACGTGCTGAAAATGAAGCTCAACGGCTCAACATCAGCGGACTATCTTGATGTTCAGTATAATTTCATCAAGGACTCCATAACAGGCTGTGACTTCAAATTCACTGCTGTTACCATTGATGAGGACGCGGCGAATGACGATACGATATATTACTATGATTCACTGCTTGCAAAGGCTGCTCCCGACTTGAAGCCCACTGCAAAAAAGGTGTTCAATGTAAACTGTCTTTATGACAAGGGCGACGGCGGACAGCTTTCTATCGCAGCAAGACTCAAAGAAAAGGGCATGAACGAATTGGAAGTTGCGGTCTATACTATAGACGGCAAGCCATATATAATATTCTAAAGCAAAAGGACGGCATTGCCGTCCTTTTTTAGTGATTAGTAAGTAGAGATATCCACTATGAATTTACTGGCTGAGAGTATGAACGGGATTCCTAAGGGACGTGTTCCTTAGGCGGAGTGACTCCCCATAAAATGGGGAGATGTCCGTAGGACAGAGGGGACGTACCGGTAAGGTCAGAGGCAGCGCCTCTGGTGGGGTGTGGGGCAAAGCCACGCAGTTACGAAGCGCACCGCAAGGGTGAATCCCGAAAACAATCCAGTGAATTGTTTTCGGGAGAGGGACGCCCTGCAAGAGAGGGCGTCCCTTATCGGGCGGATATTATCCGCCCCTACAGACCATTATATCGGGACGCCGAGGGCGGCGTCCCCTACAAAAAAAGGCGGACTTTCGTCCGCCTTTTTTCATATCTGTGTTGAATAGTTTGGAGCTTCCTTTGTGATGTAGATATCATGTGGGTGGCTCTCTTTAAGTCCTGCGCCTGTAATGCGTATGAACTTAGCCTTTTCGTGGAGTGTGGGGATATCTACACAGCCGCAGTATCCCATACCCGAACGGATACCGCCGACCAGCTGGAAGATAGTATCTGCAACAGGTCCCTTGAAAGGCACACGGCCTTCAACGCCCTCAGGAACGAGCTTCTTAGCGCCCTCCTGGAAATATCTGTCCTTAGAGCCGTTTGCCATAGCGCCGAGGCTGCCCATGCCTCTGTATACCTTGAACTGACGTCCCTGATATATCTCAGTTTCGCCGGGAGCTTCTGCACAGCCTGCAAGGAGCGAGCCGAGCATAACTACGTTTGCGCCTGCTGCAAGAGCCTTTACGATATCGCCCGAGTACTTGATACCGCCGTCAGCGATAACAGGGATACCGTATTTCTGAGCTACACAGGCAACGTCATAAACGGCAGTTATCTGAGGAACACCGATACCTGCAACTACACGGGTAGTACAGATAGAGCCCGGTCCGATACCTACCTTTAAGCAGTCAGCGCCTGCTGCGATAAGAGCCTCAGCAGCTTCTGCTGTAGCGATATTTCCTGCGATAACAGGGATATCGGGATATGCTTCCTTGACCATTTTCAGGCACTTGATGATGTTTGCGCTGTGACCGTGAGCAGAGTCAAGAACAAGTACGTCAGCCTGAGCGTCGATAAGAGCCTTTGCTCTTTCGAGAACGTTAGCTGTTACGCCGATAGCAGCGCCGCAGAGAAGTCTGCCCTTGCTGTCACGGGCGGAGTTAGGATACTGAACTGATTTCTCGATATCCTTTATAGTGATAAGTCCCTTGAGGATACCTGCCTCATCAACGAGAGGGAGCTTTTCTATCTTGTGTGCACGGAGGATATCCTGAGCCTGAGCGAGAGTAGTACCAACAGGAGCAGTGATAAGGTTGTCCTTAGTCATTACCTCTGATATCTTAGCGTTGAAGTCTGTGAGGAAACGCATATCTCTGTTGGTGATGATACCGACCAGCTTGCCGTTTCCGTCAACTATCGGAACGCCTGATATCTTGTACTTGCCCATAAGCTCGTCCGCATCAGCGACGATATGGTCTTCGGTGAGGGAGAATGGGTTCACGATAACGCCGTTCTCACTTCTCTTGACCTTGTCCACCTCTTCAGCCTGCTGTTCGATGGACATATTCTTGTGGATAATACCGATACCGCCTTCACGGGCAATGGCGATAGCCATACGGGAATCGGTAACTGTGTCCATAGCGGCTGTCATGATAGGTGTGTTGAGGCGAACGGTTTTTGTGAGCTGAGTACCGATCTGTATCATGTTGGGCGTAACATTTGATTCAGCGGGTATAAGCAGCACATCGTCGAAGGTAAGACCTTCCTTCTGAAATTTGCTGTTCATGTCGGTCAGCATAAAAAATTCCTCCTTGCAGTTGTAATATTAACTTTAATGATACTATTTTTTGCGGCTCATGTCAATAGTTTCAGTGGCTTGCTGTGCATAGAATTTTGTTTTCAAAAAAGGTCGCTTTTTGGCGAAAAAGCAGTTTGTTATATTAAAGTAATTCAGTGTTAAAGCGGCATTATCAGTGCTTTAATGCGTTTTCCGCGTATTTTGTAAGAATGAGCGAAGCGTCCACTGCATTGACAGCTGTGTTGTTGTCGTAATCGGCGGCGATGACCTGTTCAACATTGAAAGACGACGGCTTGTCGGTGGAGGTAAGTGCGTACTCAGACAGTACCGTAGAGGCGTCAACTGCGTCGATAACGCCGTCGCCTGTGACGTCGCCCTTCTGAAGCACTCTCGTGCCGAAGATGATACCGTTTTCAGAGGCATACTTTTCCGCGGCAGAGCCCTTTTCGCCCTTGATGACGAAGCCCGAGATGTTCTCGGAGGAGGACTGTCTTGTGTCGTATCTTCTGCCTATAGCGTCTTCATTTATTGTGGTCACGGTTTTGGGGATATATATGCCGCTGAGAGAAGCACAGCTGAAAAAAGCATCACAGTCGATAGATTCGACGCTGTCGGGGATAATGATGTTATTGAGCGATGTACATGAGTAGAAGCAGCTGTCTGGAATAGCTTTCAGAGAAGAGCCGAGGCGCACCTTTGAAAGTGAGTTGCAGCTCATAAAACAGCTATCGCCGAGAGACTTTACCGAATCGGGGAGCTCCACTGATTTAAGGGAAAGGCAGCCCGAAAAGGCGGCGTCGTTTATTGATGTGACGGTATCGGGAATGGATACGGAGGCCATATCCTCTCTCTCAAAAAAAGCGCCTTCGCCGATAGTTTTTATCTTATCAGGCACAGCAGCACTGCTACCGCCTGCATATTTTACGAGGGTATCGCCGTTCTTGCTGCACAGGCAGGAGTTCACCGAAGAATAGCTCTGATTATCCTTGCTGACGGTGAACGAGCTGAGCTTTGGGCAGGCAGAAAAAGCGTATTCGCTGATATTTGCAGCTCCTTTGCCGATAGTTACGCTTGTCAGTTCGGGGCAGGCGGAGAATGAAAGACTGTCTATCTCAGAAGCACCGTTGCCGATAGTTACGCTGACCAGATCGGGACAATCGAAGAAAGCCCGATTGCCTATTTTTTCCACACTGTCGGGAATAACGCAGGTCTTGAGACCTTCACAGTGAAAAAACGTATTCTCGCGGATACAGGTAACAGGCAGCCCGTCGATCTTTTCGGGAATGACAAGGTCGCCGTTACGGAAATCTTTCCCTATGCCGTCAATGCTTATGTGGTCTTTTTCTACCTTGTATACTACACAGCTTGCGCCGGCAGGAGTTTCAGCGGCATATGAGGGCGTTTTCGGAGCTGCTGCAAAGAGCACTGCGGCAGCAGCGGCAAAGGATATCAGCCTTTTCATTTTATACCTCCCTGCGGCATACTTCGCCGCTTACCATAACGAGTACGGGCTCGGACATCAGGTCGAGGGGGTTATCGCCCTTTCTGTAGAGCTGTATATCCGCGTCCTTTCCCACGCTGAGAGAGCCTGTGGTATCGTCGATGCCCAGTATCTCAGCAGGGGCTATAGTGAGAGTTTTCAGTGCCTCGTCAAAGTCAAGTCCGCCCTTTACCGCAGCCTGTGCGGAGAGGGGGAGATACTGTATGGGGATAACCGTATGGTCTGTGCAGATAGCTATTTTTACGCCGTTTTCATGGAGTACAGAGGCGTTTTTCAGTTCAAGTCCGCGCATTTCGGGCTTGCAGCGGTCACAGATAACGGGACCGCATATGACGGGTATCTTCTCCTCGGCAATGATGTCGGCTATCTTGTGTCCCTCAGTGCCGTGTATGATGACCGCGTCAAGGCTGAATTCCTTTGCAATGCGCATAGCCGTGCAGATATCATCTGCGCGGTGGCAGTGGAAGAAAGCCTTCATCTTGTGGTCGAGCAGGGGCATGAGAGCCTCGCATTTTATGTCATATTCGGGGGGATCGTAGTTCTCGCTGTCGGAGTAGTAGCTGTCCATATCATGGGCATAGCGGCGAGCCTTGTAGAGTCCCTCGCGGATAAGAGCGGTTATCGCCATACGTGTTACGGGAGTTTCCTCGCGTCCGTTGTAGACGTTTTTGGGATTCTCGCCGAGAGCGAATTTTATTCCGCAGTTCCTTATGAGCATATCGTCAATGCGCCTGCCGTATGTTTTTATAGCGGCTATCTCTCCGCCGCAGGCATTGGCGCTTCCGGGGCTTGAAGCCGCCGCGGTTATGCCGCGCATACGGGCTTCCTCGAAGCAGCGGTCAAAGGGGTTGATACCGTCGATAGCTCTCATCTGGGGAGTAAATGGATCGGTGGATTCGTTGCAGTCGTCCCCCTCGAAGTCCAGACCGTCCTCGATAATGCCGAGGTGGTTGTGGGCGTCGATAAATCCTGGCAGAAGCATACCGCCCTGTGCGTCTATGGCGTCCTTGTCGTCATAGGGGAGGTATCCGCTGCCGATATTGCGTATTTTTCCGTTCTGGATATCTATCCAGCCGTCCTTTACCACACCAAGAGAGCCCATGGTGTGAATTTCAGCATTATAGATAAGCATAGCCGCTCACTTTCTCAGTATCCCGGCAATTTTCTCCGCATTTTCAACGGGACTGCCGTTACATTCAAGTCTTATGGTCGAGTGTGCCAGATAAACGTCCCTGCGGGAGTTGTAGAGAGCTTCAAGCTCCTCCTTTGTGGACTTCACCACGATAGGACGGTTTGTATCGTCTTTTATGCGCTCGTAGCAGGTCTCAAAGGGCACGTCGAGGAATATGACAGCCGCGCCTGCGTCCTTTGCCGCCTTTGCCGTATCAGGATTAAGCATAGCGCCGCCGCCGCAGGCAGCAACAGTAGTCTTGCCGCAGAGGGACTTGACTATCTCAGCCTCGGTCTGACGGAAGAAGGGCTCGCCCTTTTTCTCGAATATCTCGGGAATGGTCATTTCCAGAGTGCGGACGATGAGGTCGTCCGTGTCGCAGAAGCCGCAGCCGAGCTTTTTAGCCGCAAGCTTGCCTATAGTAGATTTTCCGCAGCCCATAAAGCCGCATAAAAATACAGTCATAGTATTCTCCTTATTCTTGCTTGTTGCGCGCCAGCTTTACCAGCGGCACCCATTCGTCCTCTATCATCTTCTCGCCTGTGAGCTGAAAGCCGTGACGCTCATAAAAGGCTATGCCTCGGGAGTTGTACTCCAGCGCCCAGAGGTTGTCCGCGCCGAAGCTCTCCATTGCAAATTGCAGGAGCTCCGCGCCTATGCCGCCGCTCTGGAACTGCGGCTCCACATAGAGCTTTACCACCTCGGTGCCGTTTAAACGGATAATGCCCTTTATTACGCCGTTATCCTCGTAAACATATGTATTCAGCAGTTCCTCCGAGCCCTCGGAGTATTCTGCCGCCATATCCACAACGTTGAGCTCCGAAAAATAGAACTCGTCATTGCGGAAGAAGGGGTAGAAGTTCATGCGGTAATTGGTTATGATTATCTCGGCGATACGGGAGGCGTCCTGTGGTTTTGCAGGTCTTATCATGCTACTTGTTCATGCTGTCAACAGCGTTCTCGACGTCGGTGATTATCTTTGCGATATCCTCGGTTCTGAAGCTGCCGCCGTACCATATCTCGTGAGCCTTTACAGCCTGATATACCAGCATTGAAGCTCCGCCTACGGCTGTCTTGCCGAGAGCACGGGCTTTCTTCATGAGGAGAGTCTCCTTGGGATTGTAGATAACGTCGAATACGCTGCCGCTGTTTTCGATTATGGTATCGCTTACTGCGCAGGCGTCGACCTTGGGGTACATACCTACGGGAGTAGCGTTTATAAGCAGGTCATAGCTGCCGTCAAGAGTGGATATATCGGCAATTCTCACAGAAGCGCCGCTGCACTTTGCCAGTATCTCAGCCATGAGTATCTGAGCGTTCTTGACGTCCTGAGGGATAACTGCGAGAGTTATGGTGCCGCCGTGACGTGCGACCTCTATAGCTATCATTCTGCCGACGCCGCCGCAGCCTAAAATAGCCACATTGCCGCCGATAGGGAGCTGCTCTGCGGAACGGAGGAAACCGTCGCAGTCGGTGTTGTAGCCGATGAGCTTTCCATTGTCGTTGTTGATGCAGTTTACGGAGTTATAGCGCTGAGCGCTTTCGCCGAGCTCGTCCACAAGGGCGATAACAGCCTGCTTGTGGGGGATAGTGACGTTGAGACCGCGGAGAGCTTCGAGAGTGCCGCGGCTGTTTGCCATATCCTCGGGGGCTATGTCGATAAGCTCATATGATGTATCTGCAAGTCCGCTGAGAGCGAACAGCTTTTCGTGGATAAGAGGGGACATTGAGTGTCCCAGCGGGTGTCCTATAAGCGCAAATTTATTCATGATAATGCTCCTTCAAGTGTTTCCATATCTTCAACATTCACTGCTGTCACGTCCTTGAGAGTCTTCTTTACCAGACCTGTGAGAGTTCTTCCGGGACCGAATTCAACGAACTTGTCGGCGCCTGCTTCCTGCATAGCTGCCAGCTCGGAAGTAAAGCGTACAGGTGATACGATGTGCTTTGCAAGCATGGAAGCCATATCGGAGAAGTCTGTGAGCTCGCCGCCTGTGAGGTTTGAATAATACTTCACATTTGGAGTCTTGAATTCGATAGTCTTGGCTGTTTCGTAGAATTTATCGGCAGCAGGCTGCATGAGCTTTGAATGGAAAGCGCCTGCAACATTGAGTGGGATAACTCTTGCCTTCATGCCTGCGAAAATATCGCTTACCTCGGCGATTCCCTCGGGAGTGCCTGCGATAACTGTCTGAACAGGTGAGTTGTAGTTTACGGCTGTGACATATTCCTTAGCCTCGCCGCATACTCTCTCAACTTCCTCGGGAGCTATCTTCATGATAGCAGCCATAGAGCCCTTTGCAGAGGAAGTAGCCTCCTCCATAGCGGCAGCTCTTGCCTTGATAAGGCGGAAAGCGTCCTCAAGGCTTATCATGCCCGAAGCGTACATTGCAGCGTATTCACCGAGTGAGTGACCTGCAACGCCGTCGAATGTGAAGCCCTTTGCCTGAGCAGCTTTAAGGCATACGATAGATGTAGCCATGATAGCAGGCTGAGAGTTGATAGTTCTCGATAATTCGTCGAGAGGAGCGTTGAAGCATATCTCCTTCAGGTCAGTGCCCAGTATCTCCGAGCCTGTCTCGTATACCGAGAGGAGTTCGGGCATTGCTTCTGCTATGTCCCTGCCCATTCCCTCGTACTGTGAGCCCTGTCCTGAAAATAGTGAAATTGTCATAATATTAAACTTCCTTTCTGTGTGTTCTTCACAAATGTGTAGTGAAAATTCACTTATGTATTATTGTAAATTTGTGAGAAATGCCGATATTTTGTTTTAAGTTTGTCAAAGTGCTGAAATATCGTTGCAAAAACCCTCAAAATGATTTACAATATATTATGTGTGGTATTCTGTCTGCTCATAGAAATCCCCTGCAAACGGGATACCGACATTACTACTATAACATAAATTTTTGGTTTTTACAACCATGTTTTATAATTTTGTTGATTCTAAGGAGCTTTTTAATGGGTATAAGCATTTTGGGAATGGGCAGCTATGTGCCCGACCAGATAATGACAAACGACGATTTTACCCGTTTTGTTGAAACTGATGACGAGTGGATACGCACAAGAACAGGTATATCTTCGCGCCATATGGCAGGCTGGGAGCCCACATGGTACATGGGAAAGCAGGCTTCGCTGAGGGCTATAGAGGCATCGGGCATAAAGCCCGAGGATATCGGGCTCGTTATCTCATGTACGGCTACGTCCGATTTTCTCACGCCGAGCATGGCAAGCGTTATCCAGCATGAGGTAGGCGCTGTCAATGCGGCGGCATTTGATATGAACGCAGCCTGTTCAGGCTTCGTTTATGCTGCGGACGTTGCAAGGCGCTTTCTTGAGACCGATGATTCGCTGAAATACGTTCTTGTTGTAGCCAACGAAGCACTGACCAGATTCCTTGATTTCACCGACAGGTCGTCATGTATACTCTTCGGCGACGGAGCTGCCGCAGTCATACTGGAAAAGAGCGGCAAGCTCTATTCCTCGGCGCTCTGTTCGGACGGCAGCGGAGCTTCACTGCTCTGCGCAAGGTCGCTGAAAGTAGCTCCCGAGGTAGCTGTTGAGAGCGATTTCGAGGATCCCTTCCCCGATGTGCCGCTCCACAAGCTCCAGCAGAACGGAAAAGAGGTATACAAGTTCGCAGTATCGGCTCTGCCTAAGTCATTTGAGCTTGCAGCAGAGAAGATAGGCGTCACCAAGGACGATATCGACTGGTTCGTACCTCATCAGGCGAATATACGCATAATCGAGACCGCAGCCAAGAAGCTGGGCGCACCTATGGAGAAGTTCATCGTGACTCTCGACCATTACGGAAATACTTCCAGCGCTTCAATACCTCTTGCACTGTGCGAGGGCATAGAAAAGGGACTTATCAAGCGCGGACAGAAGATAGCTCTCATAGGCTTCGGAGCAGGTCTTACCTACGGCGGAATAATTTTTGAGTATTAAGAGCTAAGAACTAAGAGCTAAGAACTAAGATGTAGGGCTGGCGTCCCCGACAGCCCGTGAGTTTTGAACGTATCGCGGGACGTCGGGACGCCGTCCCCTACAAGGATATGAGAAAAAGGAGAACTACTACTATGAAAACACGCATCACTGAGCTTCTCGGCTGCGAATACCCCATAATACAGGGCGGTATGGCATGGGTAGCCGAACACACATTAGCTTCCGCAGTATCAAATGCAGGCGGTATCGGACTTATCGCAGGCGGCAGTGCTCCCATTGATTATCTTCGTGAGCAGATACACCTCTGCAAGGAAAAGACAAACAAGCCATTCGGCGTAAATATAATGCTTATGAGCCCCAATGCCGACGACCTTGCCCAGCTCTGTATCGACGAGGGCGTTAAGGTCATCACCACAGGCGCAGGCAACCCCGGCAAGTACATGGCTGCATGGAAAGAGGCAGGCATAAAGGTAATGCCCGTTGTTCCGTCAGTTGCTCTTGCGAAGAGAATGGAGAAGTCAGGTGCTGACGCTGTTATCGCTGAGGGTACAGAGTCAGGCGGACATATCGGCGAGAACACAACAATGTGTCTCGTTCCGCAGGTAGTCGACGCTGTTGAGATACCCGTTATCGCAGCAGGCGGTATCGCTGACGGCAGAGGTATGGCAGCTGCTTTCATGCTGGGCGCTGAGGGCGTTCAGATAGGCACACGCTTCCTCGCTTCCGAGGAGTGCCAGATTCATCCCACATTCAAGGACCTTGTCATCAAGGCTAAGGATACAGACAACATCGTAACAGGAAGATATACAGGTCATCCATGCAGAAATATCAAGACCAAGTTCGCTAAGAAGCTTGCTACAGGCGAAAAGGAGGGAACTCTCTCACCCGAGGAGTTCGAGCAGCTCACAGTGGGCGCACTCCGCAGAGCTGTAGTTGACGGCGACGTTGACAGCGGTTCGTTCCTCTGCGGCGCTATATCGGGCATGGTAAATGACATAAAGACCTGCGCGGACATCGTTAAGGAGATAAATGACGGCGCAGAAAAATTGCTGAAGATATGAAGTACATTTACGTTAAAGCAAGGAAGAAGCTCAGCGGCAGCTTCTATATAAAGAGCCGCGAGGGTGAGCTCAGACCGCGTGAGGTCATTGACAAAATGGCAGAGCAGGGCTACAGATATGTAGGTCATGTTCCCGTTTATATCGGAGTTCAGGGCGCGCTCGAGGAATACGACATGATATTCGAGGAATGCGGAAAACAGTGACATTTCTCACTTTTATTCATGCGTGAATATGTGTTAAAATAGAATAAAGACTTAAACTTATTACGGAGGTAATAAAATATGGCAACAGCAATAATCACAGGCGCTTCTCAGGGTATAGGCGCTTGTATCGCAAAAAGACTCGCACAGGACGGCTTCGACGTAGTAATAAATCACTATCCCAGCGACGGAGATAAGGAAAAGGCTCTTGCAGTGGCAGAGGAATGTCGTGCATTCGGCGTAAAGGCTGAGTGCTATGCGGCTGACGTCTCAAAATTCGACCAGTGCGAGGCTATGGTGAAGCAGGTAAAGGCTGACTTCGGCACTATCGACGCCCTTGTAAACAATGCAGGAATCACAAAGGATAAGCTCCTTGCGAGAATGTCAGAGGACGAATACGACGCTGTTATCGCAGTAAACCAGAAGAGCGTGTTCAATATGACAAAGTTTGTAACTGCTGTAATGATGAAGCAGAGAAGCGGCAGGATAGTAAACGTAGCGTCCGTTGCAGGACTTTACGGAAACCCCGGTCAGATGAATTACTCGGCTTCAAAGGCTGCCATAATCGGAATGACAAAGACCACGGCAAAGGAATTCGGTTCACGAAACATTACCTGTAATGCGGTAGCTCCCGGCTTCATACATACACCGATGACAGATGTTCTGTCCGATGAGCTGAAGGCAAAGATGCTCGATGCAGTTGCTCTCAGACGCTATGGTGAGCCTGAGGAGATAGCTTCTGTAGTATCCTTCCTCGTTTCCGATAATGCGTCCTACGTTACAGGACAGGTCATCGAGATCTCCGGCGGTCTTTCAATGTAACTTCGATAAAGTCACACTATGGAGCTAAGCTCCCATCGTACTAAAATACCTATTTGTAAAGAATTAAGAGAGGAAAATATATGAGCAGAAGAGTTGTTATCACAGGAATGGGTGCAATAACACCACTGGGTACAGGAGTTGAAAAATTCTGGAACGGAATAAAGGAGAATAAGCTGGGCATATCTTTTATAGATATGTTTGATACCAGCCGTACAGGCGTAAAAATAGCAGGTATCGTCCGCGACTTCAACGAGGAGGATTACTACGGCGTTGAGGGCTGCTTCGACAAGAAGGAAGCACGTCACATGGATAAGTTCACAAAGTACGCAGTAGTAGCCGCTCACGAAGCCCTTACAGACGCAGGCACCAACTTCGGTGACATTGATCCTTACAGAGTGGGCGTTCTTGTAGGCTCGGGAATCGGCGGCATAGACCTTACCCTTTCCGAGTATACAAAGTATCTCGAAAAGGGACCAAACAGAATGTCCGCATTCTACATTCCTATGATGATAAGCAATATGGCGGCAGGAACCATTTCCATGAAAACAGGTTTCCGCGGAGCTAATTTCGATATAACAACAGCCTGTGCAACAGGTACTCACTCCATCGGCGAAGCCTTCCGCAAGATAAAGGACGGCTACCTTGACGCTTGTCTTGCAGGCGGCACAGAGTCCACGGGAGTTGAGTTCACATTCGGCGGCTTCTCCAATATGAAAGCCCTCACAAAGTCCGACGACCTTACAAGAGCCTCCATTCCTTTCGACAAGGAGAGAAGCGGCTTCGTTCTCGGCGAGGGCAGCGCAGTCCTCGTTCTTGAGGAGTACGAGCACGCAAAGGCAAGAGGCGCTAAGATATACGCAGAGGTAGCAGGCTACGGCGCTACCTGCGACGGCTACCACATGACATCTCCTATGCCGGGCGGCGACGCTGCTGCAAAGGGCATGGAGCTTGCAATAGAGGAGGCCGGTCTCAAGCCCGAGGATATAGATTATATCAACGCTCACGGCACATCTACAGGTCTTAATGACAAGTACGAGACTGCCGCTATAAAGAAAGCGCTGGGCGACCATGCAAAGACAGTAAAGATAAGCTCTACCAAGTCCATGACAGGACATCTTCTCGGCGCAGCAGGCGCTGTAGAGGCTGTAGTATGCGCAAAGAGCATACAGGAGGGCTTCATTCACGCAACAGTGGGATATAAGGTACCCGACGAGGAATGCGACCTCGATTACTGCGGCAGCGGTAATATCGAGCAGGAGGTAAATGCCGCACTGTCCAATTCACTGGGCTTCGGCGGACACAATGCAACTCTCTGCTTCAAAAGGGTAAAAGATTGAGGAGGACATTAAATGGAGAAGATTTACGGTCAGATAGACCTTGAGACAATAGAAAAGCTTGCTGACATAATCAATAAAAAGGAGCTTTCAGAGCTCACTATCGCAAGCGGCGAGAATACTATCACATTAAAGGGCAAGAAGGCTGTTCCCATGCCTATGCCTGTAGTTGCTGCGGCAGCTCCCGCACAGACAGCAGCTCCCGTTGAGAGCGCACTTTCCGCAAGCGAGGCTTCAATGGCTGAAGAGGTAAGCGGCAAGATAGTGAAATCGCCTATCGTAGGTACATTCTACTCTGCACCTTCACCAGATAAGCCGCCTTTCGTAAAGACAGGCGATGAGGTCAAGAAGGGCGACGTTATCATGATAATCGAGTCCATGAAGCTCATGAACGAGATACAGTCCGAGTACGACGGAGTAGTTGAGCAGATACTCGTATCCGACGGACAGGCAGTAGAATTTGACCAGCCTATCATGGTCATAAAGTAATGACTTACAAGTACATCACGCAGGCGACTATAGATTCGGGCGGAAAGAATATCAAATCTCCCGAGGAGTTTCAGGAAGCCCGTATTTATAACATGGAGGCTGTAAAGAATTACAACAAGCGCCATAAGGTACACGCTGTATTCAATGTATGGATAATAGTCCAGTATGTTCTTCTGTTCTGGAAGTTTACAATAGTACTGTTAGGAATGACATCAACTTCAAGCGCAGGTCTGACGAACTGGAGGATAGCTCTCGGAGCTATCGGTTTAATTTCATATCTTGGACTGGTGACATATTTCGTCTTTATAAGAGGCTGCCGCGACAAGTTCATACTGGGACTTGTGTCAATGCCGGTCGCTCTGGTGTCGCTGGTATTCCTGACCTTTCCGCTGGGAAATTTCACCGCTGCGCTGTATTATTCCCATGTTGAGAACGAGCTCTCAAAGGAACTGGGTTATCCCTCTTTTCCGAGACTTAACGTCACAACTTTCAATACCGACGCGGACAACCTCTCCGAGCTCACCTATGACAGCATACGCGAAAAGATAAACAGAGACCACCCCCACGACGGAACATTTCTATAAATTATGGAACTGAAATATATTACACAGGATAATATCGACGAGTCACATATAAATATCACCTCTGCTGAGATGTTCAAGGAATTTCAGGAATACAACGGGCTCATGCTCCGTATGCAGAAGAAGCGCTATGCTTTTCTCCGCGATTTCTGGGCGTTATGGATAATGAACGCCATACTTCTCTTTTTTGGTGTAAAGCTCATTTTATTCTGGAAATGCTCGCTGATATACATGGCAAGCGGAATGTATCCGCTTTGTTTACTGGTTGCAGCCGTTTACCTGATCCTTATGATATACTTTATAGGTATACGCAAGCTGTACAGCTGGAAGGCAGGACTTCTTATATCTCTCCTGCTGATACCCGTAAACATTTCGTTAATACCTCTTGCTGCCGCAAATGCTATTGTTATCTACCTTATGGAGAAGATAGACAGCGAGATGAGAAACGAAACAGGCTATCCTCATTTTACGCAGCTTCACGGCTCATATAAGAGCATGGTCAAGGACGGCGAGGTCTTCGGCATAGAGAGCGAGGGCGTTTACGCCACGGGCATGAAGGCTGATTACGTAGTCCCCGAGGATCCATTTGCAAAGTACAGGATAAAGCCCGAGGACGATATGGGTATGCTTGCAGATAACGATATTAGTAATATTAAGGAGTAACTATCATGGCTGATATACTTATGAATAAAGAACAGATAATGGAAATAATCCCACACCGCGATCCTTTTCTTCTCATTGACGAGATAGTTGATATGGAAGTCGGCGTAAAGGTACACGCAAGAAAGTACATCAAGGAAGAGGACTTCTGGTTCAAGGGACACTTCCCGGGATATCCCGTAACTCCGGGCGTACTCATGGTTGAGATGCTTGCACAGGCAGGAGCTGTTTGTATGCTCTCAAAGCCCGAGTTCAAGGGCAAGCTGGGACTTTTCGGCGGTATCGACAAGGCTAAGTTCCGCAGACAGGTAGTTCCCGGTGACGTACTCGACCTGGAAGTAGAGATGATACGTCAGAGAGGACCTGTGGGCACAGGAAAGGCAACTGCCTCTGTAGGCGGCGAAAAGGCTGTATCCTGCGAGATAACCTTTGTAATTACTGACAATAAATAAACTCATACAGGAGATAAGATAAATGTTCAGAAAAGTACTTATCGCCAACAGAGGCGAGATAGCTGTACGAATCATAAGAGCCTGCCGCGAGCTGAATATACGCTGTGTGGCAGTCTATTCCACTGCTGACCGCAATTCTCTCCACGCACAGATAGCCGACGAGGCAGTATGCATAGGACCAGCGGCTACAAAGGACAGCTACCTTAACATGAACGCTATCATACAGGCGGCGCTGAATACGGGCGCTGAAGCCATACACCCGGGCTTCGGCTTCCTTTCCGAGAACGCTGAGTTCGCAAGGCTCTGCGAGGATAACGGAATAGTTTTCATCGGTCCGTCATATAAGTCTATAGAAATGCTTGGCGACAAGGCTGCTGCCAAGGAGACAATGGCTGCTGCGGGAGTACCTGTTATCCCCGGCTCTAAGGGCGCAGTAAAGTCCCTTGAAGAGGCTAAGGAAATTGCCGACAAGGCAGGCTACCCCGTGCTGGTAAAGGCTTCGGCAGGCGGCGGCGGACGCGGCATACGCCGTGTTGACAGTCCCGACGAGCTTGAAGCTCAGATGACAGCCGCTCAGCAGGAGGCGAAGAACTTCTTCGGCGATGACGCCGTTTATATCGAGAAGTTCCTCATAAATCCCCACCATGTGGAGATACAGATAATCGCCGACAAGCACGGCAACTATATCCACCTCTGCGAGCGCGACTGCTCGATGCAGCGCCGCAACCAGAAGATGCTGGAGGAGTGCCCCAGCCCTATCGTAAGCCCCGAGCTTCGCGCAAAAATGGGCGCTGCGGCAGTTACAGCCGCTAAGGAGTGCGGCTACTACAACGCAGGTACTATCGAGTTTCTCGTTGACGAGAACCGCGACTTCTACTTCATGGAGATGAATACCAGAATACAGGTAGAGCACCCTATTACCGAGGAGGTAACAGGCTTTGACCTTGTAAAGGCTCAGATAGAGATAGCAGACGGCAAGCCTCTTGAAATAAAGCAGGAGGACGTTACCATGCGCGGTCACGCTATCGAGTGCCGTATCAACGCCGAGAACCCCGACAAGGGCTTCCGCCCGTCACCGGGAACTATCACAGCCCTCTATATGCCTGGCGGTCCCGGAATAAGAATAGACGGCGCTGTATATCAGGGTTACACTATCACACCTTACTATGATTCGATGATAAGCAAGCTCATTGCTCACGGCTCCGACCGAGAGGACGCCATAAACAAGATGAGATGGGCACTTTCCGAGTTCATCGTAGAGGGCGTCGATACAAATATCGACTTCCAGCTTGAAATAATCAGAAATGCCGATTTCAAGGCAGGAAAATACGATATAGGCTTCCTCGGAAGATATATGGAAGAAAAGAACAAATAAGAATAAGAGAGAATGGGGAGAAAAGAATTGTTTGAAGATTTTTTTAATGTAGTAAAGAAACGCTTCAATGACGGCGAGGAGGAATACAAGCCCCCTATGTTCAAATGCCCCCGCTGTCAGGGTACGAGCCCTCTTTCCAAGTATGAGGAGCTCCACAGAGTCTGCCCCAAGTGCAACTATCACGGCAGACTTTCGTCAACAGAACGTATCGCAATAACAGTAGACAAGGGCAGCTTCAGAGAGCTCAACGGCGGCATGAAGAGCGCCAATCCGCTGGATTTTCCTGATTACAGCGAAAAGCAGGCGGAGCTCCGCGCAGCAACGGGACTCAGCGAGGCTGTCATCACAGGTACAGCTACTATCAAGGGCTCGCCTGTAGTCATCGGTATCATGGATTCACGCTTTATGATGGGCTCTATGGGCAGCGTCGTAGGCGAGAAGATAACCCGTGCCTTTGAGTATGCCACGGAGAAGAAGCTCCCTGTGGTAATGTTCACCGCTTCGGGCGGCGCACGTATGCAGGAGGGTATAGTATCCCTCATGCAGATGGCTAAGACCTCGGGCGCAGTAAAGCTCCACAGCGAGGCAGGCGGACTTTATATATCCGTAATGACCGATCCTACCACAGGCGGCGTAACAGCAAGCTTTGCTTCACTGGGCGATATCATCATCGCCGAGCCGAAGGTGCTCATAGGCTTCGCAGGCAGACGAGTTATCGAGGGAACTATCAAGCAGAAGCTTCCCGACGACTTCCAGCTTGCCGAGTTTATGTATACCAAGGGCTTTGTTGATATGATAGTCGAGCGCAGAAAGCTGAGAAGCGTACTTTCTCACCTTCTGAAGCTCCACGGATTTTACCCCAAGGAGGCATGAGCATGGACGACAAGAGAACAGCGTGGGAACGCCTTCAGCTCATACACACTAAGGGCAGACCTACTATAAAGGATTATATACCACAGATATTCACAGACTGGTACGAGATGCACGGTGACCGACTTTTCGGCGACGACAGGGCTATCATCGGCGGTCTGGCAAGACTTGACGGCAATCCCGTTACCATTATCGCAGAGGTAAAGGGCAGGGATATCAACGAGAACAAGACCTGCAACTTCGCAATGCCCCACCCCGAGGGCTACAGAAAGGCTCTCAGACTGGCAAGGCAGGCTGAGAAGTTCCACAGACCTATCATCTGCTTCATAGATACCCCCGGTGCATTCTGCGGAGTTGCCGCAGAGGAGCGCGGACAGGGCGAGGCTATCGCCAAGAATATAGCCGAGTTCATGACTCTCCGCACACCTATAGTATCTATCGTTCTCGGCGAGGGCGGAAGCGGCGGAGCTCTTGCTCTTGGCGTATGCGACGAGCTTGCTATGCTTGAGAACGCAGAATACTCGGTATTATCGCCAAGAGGCTTTGCAAGCATACTCTGGAAGGACGCTTCAAGAGAGCAGGAAGCCAGCGAGATAATGAAGATAACCGCAGAGGATATGGTTCGTCTCGGCGTTGCAGAAGCTATCATCGAGGAGCCTCTCGGCGGCGCACATAACGATTTAGACAAAATTTCAGAAAATATACACGAATATTTGTCACAAAAAATCCCGGAAAAATGCAAAAAAGATATTGACGTTTTGCTTAAAGAACGCTATACTAAATTTAGAAAAATCGGAGCGTTCACAGAATGAACCGATTTTGACAAAAAAATAAAGAAAAATGGAGGACCAAATAATGATTTTTGAAAAACTCAAAGATATTATTGCAGAACAGCTCAGTGTGGAGGCAGACGAAGTAAACATGGATTCAAATATCCAGGACGATCTCGGTGCTGATTCACTGGACGTTGTTGACCTCATCACAACTATCGAGGACGAGTTCGATATCTCTATCCCCGACGAGGCTGTAGAAGAGATCAAGACAGTAGGCGACATCGTAAACTACATTGAAAAGAACACAGACGCTGAGTAATTCAGCGATATATGCCCCGACCACCGGTCGGGGCTTTTTTTACAGCGTGACGCAGCTCCGTTTTGTATATCATCGGTAAAAGAGGTTTAACAGCTGTACAACTTTGTCTATGTTGAAAAATACCACTTGCAATTAATGTTTTAAAGTGGTATAATATAGTTTGTAGGATTTTTCACAAGTAATTCAAGAGGATATTTATGAAAGAGATCAAGATAGTTACAGGTCACTACGGCAGCGGAAAAACCAATTTCTCCGTAAATCTCGCGGTAAAAGCCGCAGCGGAGGGCAAGTCCGCAGCTATCGTAGACCTTGATATAGTAAACCCCTATTTCCGAACAGCCGATTTCCGCGACCTGTTTGAGGAAAAGGGCATAAGGCTCATTGCTCCCGATTTCGCAAGGAGCAACCTCGATATCCCGTCTATACAGTTCGACGTTGTGGAGCTGGCTACCGACGAGGACTGCCTCATCATTGACGTGGGCGGCGACGACGCAGGCGCTGTTGCGCTGGGACGCTATGCCGACGACCTGGAGCAGTTCAAAGACAGTATCGAGATGTACTACGTCATAAATCAGCGCCGATACCTCACCAATACCGCTGAGGAAGTCACAAAGCTGATGTATGAGATAGAAGCGGCAGCACGTATGAAGCATACGGCTATCGTAAACAATACCAACTTAGGCTGCGAGACTACTCTCGATATCATCGAGCAGTCACGTCCCTTTGCTGAGGAGACCTCCCGTATCACGGGGCTCCCCGTAAAATACACGGTCTATCCCGAGGAGCTTGTAAAGCCCTCCGACAAGTCCGACGTATTCCCCGCAAAGGTATATGTAAAGCCCGTCTGGGGGCTCACCCAGAATGCATAATTCATAATGCATAATGCATAATTGCATGAAAAATCGGTTATTCCGTAAATTTCGCAAGCAGCATTAATTATGAATTATGAATTGTGAATTATGAATCAATTTGAAAGGAGCGAAAGGTATGGAAAAAATGACAGTTATTACCGAGCGCTGCAAGGGCTGCGGTCTCTGTACAGCTGCCTGTCCCAAGAAGATAGTCGTTCTCCAGAAGGAGAAGCGTAACAAGAAGGGATATTTCTACGCAGAGTGTACCGACCAGTCAGCCTGCATTAGCTGTGCAATGTGCGCAACTATGTGCCCCGACTGCGCTATCGTTATTCAAAAATAATTATTTATCGAAAGGAGCTGTTTAGCTTTGGAAAGAAATCTTATGAAGGGCAACGAAGCGCTGGCAGAGGCTGCTATCAGAGCAGGCTGTAAATGCTTCTTCGGTTATCCTATAACTCCTCAGACAGAGCTTGCCGCTTATATGGCAAAGCGTATGCATAAGGCAGGCGGCGTATTCTTACAGGCAGAGTCCGAGATCGCTGCTATCAACATGGTACTCGGCGCTGCTTCAACAGGCGTCCGTGCAATGACATCATCATCTTCACCGGGAATCTCACTGAAGAGCGAGGGCGTATCATACATTGCAGGTTCAGATCTTCCTGCTGTTATCATCAACGTTGAAAGAGGCGGCCCCGGTCTGGGCGGTATCCAGCCTTCACAGGCTGACTACTGGCAGGCTACAAAGGCTCTCGGTCACGGCGACTTCCAGCTTCTGGTATATGCACCTGCTTCAGTACAGGAAATGGTAGACTACGTTGTCAAGGCTTTCGACCGCGCTGACAAGTACCGTATGCCTGCAATGATCCTTGCAGACGGACTTCTCGGACAGATGATGGAGCCTGTTACATTCCCTGAGATCAACCCCAACGCTTACGATAAGAGCGGCTGGGCTGCAAACGGTCACAAGATGCAGAGAGAGCACCACATCATCAACTCCCTCTACCTCAAGCCAGATGAGCTCGAGAATTCTATCCTCGACCGTTACAAGAGATACGAGATAATCAAGGAGACAGAGACCGAGGCTGAGCTTTATCTCACCGAGGACTGCGATATCCTTGTATGCGCATTCGGCGCAACTGCAAGAGTTGCAAAGTCTGCTGTAAACGACGCAAGAGCACAGGGCATCAAGGCTGGTCTCTTCCGTCCAAAGACACTGTGGCCATTCCCTGTAAAGGAGATAAACGAGGCTGCTAAGAACGCTAAGAAGCTTCTCAGCGTCGAGATGTCAATGGGACAGATGATAGAGGATATCAAGCTTGCTATCAACTGCTCAAAGCCTGTAGAGTTCTACGGAAGAACAGGCGGCGTTATCCCCACACCTGCTGAGGTTCTGGGCGAGATCAAGAAAATAGGAGGTGCTCTCTGATGGCTGTAGTATTTGAAAGACCAAAGTCGCTTATCGACATTCCTACACACTACTGCCCCGGCTGCACACACGGTATAGTTCACAGAATACTCTGTGAGGTTATCGACGAAATGGGTATCGAGGGCGATACTATCGGAGTATGTCCTGTTGGCTGCTCTGTTATGGCATATGATTACTTCAACTGTGATATGATAGAGGCTGCTCACGGACGTGCACCGGCTGTTGCAACAGGCGTTAAGCGTACAAACCCCGATAAGTTCGTATTCACATATCAGGGCGACGGCGACCTTGCTGCTATCGGTACTGCCGAGACAGTTCACGTTGCTACAAGAGGCGAGAATATCGTCGTTATCTTCATCAATAACACTATCTACGGAATGACAGGCGGTCAGATGGCTCCTACAACTCTTCCCGGTCAGGTTAC
Source organism: Ruminococcus flavefaciens MA2007 (assembly GCF_000621845.1). Classification (GTDB taxonomy): domain Bacteria; phylum Bacillota; class Clostridia; order Oscillospirales; family Ruminococcaceae; genus Ruminococcus; species Ruminococcus flavefaciens_E. The sequence continues at coordinate 278,555 of NZ_JHXF01000001.1, forward strand.
ACAGACCACACCTTTCGGAAGAAGCCCCGAGCTTGCAGGTTATCCTGTAAAGGTATGCGAGATGCTCTCAACACTGACAGGTACAGCTTATGCTGAGCGTGTTGCAGTTGACAGCGTTCCTCACATCAAGGCTGCAAAGAAGGCTATCCGCAAGGCATTCGAGAACCAGAAGGCAGGCAAGGGCTTCTCAATCGTAGAGGTTCTTTCAACTTGTCCTACAAACTGGGGACTTGCTCCTCTTGACGCTATCAAGAGACTTCAGGACGAAATGATACCATACTACCCGCTCGGCGTTTACAAGGACGTTGAAGAGGGCGTATTCCCAAAGACAGAAGGAGGTAACGAGTAATGGCTACTACAGAGATCCTTCTCGCAGGCTTCGGCGGACAGGGTATCCTTTTCGCAGGAAAGATACTTGCATACTGCGGACTTATGGACAATAAGGAGCTCTCATGGCTCCCTTCATACGGTCCTGAGATGAGAGGCGGTACCTGCAACTGTTCAGTTACTATCTCCGATGATCCTATCGGTTCACCTCTCGTTGTTACACCACATCTTCTTATCGCTATGAACCAGCCTTCATTCGACAAGTTCGTAAGCTGTGTACGCCCAGGCGGTAAGGTATTCTTCGACAGCACAATGATAGAGCCTGCTACAGACAGAACAGACATCGAGCTGTACGGTATCCCGTCACAGCAGATGGCTGACGACAACAACCTCAAGGGCGGCTCAAACATTATTCTTCTCGGCAAGCTCCTCAAGGAGACAAACATCTGCTCACTTGAGACAATGCAGAAGGCTATCGAGAAGGTAGTTCCGCCTAAAAAGGCAGCACTTATCCCTAACAACTTCAAGGCTATCGAGCTCGGCATGAACGCATGATCAAAAACGTGAAGAAGCATTGCTTCTTCACGTTTTTTAGTTATTAGTGAGCAGTGATTAGTAGGGGACGGTGACTCCCTACAGTGTAGGGAGATGTCTGAAGGACAGAGGGGCGCGGCTTCTGTTGGAAGTTCTCGACGTCCCATGTAGGGGCGGCGTTCCGCCGCCCGTGCTTTGTGCTGAAATAACAGCAGCAAATTTATCGCATATACATTGTAGTGGGCGATGCCTACATCGCCCCGTGGAAATTTTGTAGAATTGGCGGGCTGATGTGGGCATCAGCCCCTACACATGGTTATTTAAAGCTGATACAAAAAATCCCCCGAGATGGTACTCTCTGGGGATTTCCTTGCGTGAAGCAATACATAATTACCTTCGTGGTTATATGTATTATAACACGTTAAATTAGATTTGTTAAGCGATTAGGGCTGCGTTTTATGCGGACGCCAAACAGTCGCCCGTACAGATTGATTGACAAATCTGCTGCTATATGCTATAATATGTAAACTATGCCGCAAAAACGGCAAATATAAGGATATGAGATATTAAGGAGAGAAAGACTATGGGAGTTATCAAGAAGATATTCAAGGTTATCGGCAGGATACTGCTGGTATTGCTGATACTTATACTGATATTTATTATCGTAAGCTTCTTTTATCAGAGATCTGCGCAGAAAAAGGACAGGGAGCTCCTCGAAAGGGACGGCTTCGTTCACTTTTACGACGCAGGGGACTATAAAATGAACATAAACATCTACGGCGAGGGCAAAAACAAGATAATCGTTATGCCCGGCAACGGTCATGCGGAGTTCACCGTGGATATGAAGAAGTTCTCCGAGCATCTCAGCGACGATATCAGCCTTGTGGTCGTTACACGTCCGGGCTACGGCGTTTGCGAGGAGACAGACCACGATGTTACAACGGAATACATAGTTGACAGCACACGAACCGCTCTGAAAAACGCAGGAGTTGAAGCTCCATACATACTTATGCCCCATTCTCTCAGCGGAATCTACGGCACCTACTGGGAGAACACCTATCCCGAGGAGGTATCGGGAGTTATCTTCCTTGATTCCGTCAATGAAGCTTACCCAGAAGCGACCGAAGAGGAGATAAACGAGATGACTTCGGGCGTTCAGTTCCAGATCACTAAATTCCTGTACAAAACAGGCGTTTTAAGAGTTATTAGCGATATTACAAGCAAAGACAGCTCCGAAGAATACGCAAAGGACGCAAATGCTCTGTTTGCGCTGAATCCGCCTGCATTTTCAAAGTCTCATATCAGCGAGACGAAGAACTTCAACAGCAATATGAAAACAGCGTGGGCTTCTATAAAGTCCAACGATATCCCGAAGATATACATATCGACCAACTATCAGACAATTGACGATATAAGGGACTATCTTATGTTTATGGACGGCGAGGTGGACGAAGCCAAGGCTCAGGAATGGTTCGAGGACGAAAAGTCCGAGAGAGAAACGGAATATCGTAATAACAGAAGCAAATACATTGAAAAGGTAGGCAACTGCAAGGAGATAAACATTGCAGGAAGTCATTTCATCTATGAGCAGAAGCCCGACGAGGTGGCAAAGGTCATCGAGGACTTTGTCAGCGGTATAAAGTAAAATACAAAAAGCTCCCGTTTCGGGAGCTTTTTTTGCAATATTTATCTTATCTGTGGTGACCGCCGCCGCCGTGGCTTCCGCTGCTGTGATGGCCTCCACCTCCTCCGCTGCGATGACCGCCTCCGCCGCTGCTGCTTGATGAGATCCTGTGTCTTGTCTGATATGTACGGATATGATTATCGGACTTCTGTGTAAAGTTTACAGCGTCCTTTGACAGATAAACGCTGGGATTTGTCTTTGCCTTAAAGGTGTAGTGCCTCTTTGAGATGAGGAACGTGATAAGGGCTGTGACAAGTCCTATGATAGCTGAAGCAAACCATATGGGAAGCAGTAATATCAGTGGTTTTCTTGTTGTTACATAAAGCTTATCGCCTTTATAGTAGATATAAGTGCCCTTTGACTCGTCGTGGTAATAATGAGAGGTATTTCCGTTATTTGCGTATACGCTGAGCTGATTGAGAAACTCCACAACAGCATCGTATATCTGGTCGCTTTCATATGATGAGCCCGAGGAAGGGAGGTAAAGGTCCATGTGGCTGAAGATGCTCTCCCTGTTTTCCTCATAGAGAAGTATAGCCTTTCCTGATGTGGATATATAGTCGTAAGCAGGCACCTTGCTGGAAAGGTCAAGGTAATACATAAGACCGTCGGTGTCTGGCTGGAAAAATGCTTCATATGTACAGTCGCAGAAATCCTTTGTCTCATAGTCGCTGCGGTATGTACCGTTTACATAGATGAGGATATTCATTTCCAGCTCTTTGGCTTTCTGCTGTATCATTTCATCAAGCTCTTGTCTCTGAGTGTCCGAGAACAGATTCTTGTCATCGTGCAGGAATGAGTCCTGATAATTGCCGTTCCAGCCTACATAGTTATTTGGCGGCTCTGAGCAGCCGGTCAGCGCCATAAGCATACACAGACACATTATGGCTGTCATTATAAGCGATAAAAGGCGTTTCATCAGAGGGTAGCACCTCCTATCACAGCACAGACAGCTGCAACTGCTGCTCCTAAGCCGAGACAAGCCAGCCAGAGCCTGCCCTTTGAAAGGGGCGGAGTACCTGCAAGCTTTCCTGTCTGACCGTTTATGGCAAATTCATATACCTTATCCTTATATTTATAGGACATGAACCATACAGGGAGCAGCATATAGCTCCAGTTGGTCTGCTTTATGCGGTAATCCTGTATCATAGGCGAAACGCTGCTATAACCCTTTATGGTATCATTTATAAGTGAAGCCGTCGCCTGAGTTGCACGGACGCGGATACGCGGAAATACCGCTGCCTTGTCCACGTCGTACTTATCTGCATAGAAGCCGCTGAGATATGACATTGAGAAGTCTTTAAGCTCTCTGTAGTCATATGGCTCGATAGACTCCATGAGCAGGTCGTCTATCTTGGTCTCGCCGTCGGCAGGGATACCTCTTGTAGTAAGGTTTCCGCGGCGGACAACATCATATTCCTGAGTTTCGGTGACACGGTAGTCTCCCGATGTCCAGCTCCTTGTCTTTTTGCCTATGGCGTGATAATCAATGTCGATATCGCAGTCAGCTACCCAGAACGGCACGTAAAGACCTGTAAGCTTTTCCAGCTGCTGCTGTGATTTGAATTCCTTTGGCACGAACCAGCGCTTGCCTATCCACTTCCTGAAGATGGATATAGCGTTGTCTTTTGTGAGCTTGAAGCCGATGACCTTGTCGGGCTTGAATTCGCCGCCCATTTTGCCTGCAAGGATAACAGGGTTGTGGCAGTAATAGCAGAAAGTCGCAGTCTGCTGGTCATCAGCCATAATTTCGGCACCGCAGCTCTTGCAGTGATACAGATTCGTGTGGCTTGCAAACTCATTCTGCGTCTGTGCAGCCGCCTGCGGTATACTGTTTTCGGTATTTGCGCAGAGCTCTTTTATTTCCTCTACAGTAAATGCACTGAGACAGAATTCGCATTCCAGCTTCTGCGAAGCAGGGTTGAATTTCAGGTCTGCCATGCAATTGGGGCATTTATACTCAACTGATTCCAATTTATATCATCTCCCTTGTACCATTAACAAAAGTCGGCAGAAAAACCGACAAATATATTTTACCATATCACACAGATTTTTTCAAGAGAAATGATAAAATTTAACATCTTTTCTTTGACAAAGAAATTAACTTTTTGTTTAGCCTTGACAAAATTACTAAAATCAAATATAATTGTAATATGCATATTTATTACTACTATTCGTAAAAAGAAAGGGATGACGATACATGAGATACAAATTTTCAGACATCACACCAGAGATCACAAAACTTGCTGATATGTCGCTTGAAGGCTACAAAATAGATCCCGAGCTCTACACACAGTACGACGTAAAGCGCGGACTCCGCGATATAAACGGCAACGGTGTAGTTGCAGGTCTTACCAATATCAGCACTATCAAAGTGATAGACAGCGGCGACGGAATGCCCAATCACGGCGACGGAAAGCTGTATTACAGAGGAATTGACGTTGAGGATATCGTCGCAGGTTTCATAAAGGAAAAGCGCTTCGGCTTTGAGGAGACCGTATATCTTCTTCTTTTCGGAAAAATGCCCTCGGAGCACGAGCTTGCCGAGTTTAGGGCTATACTTGCGGATTTCCGCGAGCTCCCGTCCAATTTCATGCGCGACGTTATTATGAAAGCTCCCACAGACAATATGATGAATACTCTTGCAAAGAGCGTTCTTGCGCTGTATTCATATGATGATAAAGCAAACAATATCTCGGTGCCCAATGTACTGAGACAGAGCATAGAGCTCATAACCCTTTTCCCCGTGCTTGCAGTGTACGCATACCACGCCTACAGATACGCAAGACTGGGCGGAGACCTTTTCATACACAGTCCAAAGCCCGATATGTCCATAGCTGAGAATATACTCTATATGCTCCGCGAGGACGGCAAGTACACCGAGCTTGAAGCCCGTATACTTGACTTGGCGCTGGTTCTCCACGCAGAGCACGGCGGCGGAAACAACTCCACATTCACAGTTCATGTTGTGTCCTCCTCGGGAACCGATACCTATTCCGCTATCGCGGCGGCACTGGGCTCGCTGAAAGGTCCCAAGCACGGCGGTGCAAATATCAAGGTAGCAATGATGTTCGACGATATGAAGCAGAATGTAAAGGACTGGACTGACGAGGAGGAGGTAAAGGATTATCTCCGCAGGCTTCTCCACAAGGAAGCCTTTGACCATGCAGGACTTATCTACGGCATGGGACACGCAGTCTACTCACAGTCGGATCCGAGAGCCAAGGTATTCAAGGGCTTTGTAGAGTCTCTCAGCTCCGAAAAGGGCAGACACGAGGAATTTGCGCTGTATTCGCTGGTGGAGCGCCTTGCTCCCGAGGTCATCGCCGAGGAGCGCCGCATCTACAAGGGCGTCTGTGCAAACGTTGACTTCTACAGCGGCTTCGTATACCGTATGCTGGGCATACCCGACGAACTGTTCACGCCTCTTTTCGCAACTGCGAGAATATCGGGCTGGTCGGCTCACAGAATAGAGGAGCTCATCAACTCCAACAAGATAATCCGTCCTGCGTACAAGGCAATATCGCCTATGCGCGAGTACACCGACATGGAAAACAGAATGGACTGATGACATCATGAAAACTGTAGTTCTTTGCAAGTCCTACCTCATGGGGACAATTTGTCCGCTGGTGATATATCTTGCGGCAGGCGCATACGACATCATCACACAGGAAGATAATTCGGCGTTGAATGTTATGGTAATCGAGGGGCTGCTTCTTTTTGCACTGCCTGTATTCTTCCTCAATATGGAGAAAAGGCTTGGCAGTCAGTGTCTCACAAAGTGGATACCGCCGATGTATCTCATAGCTTATGGGGTGATAACACTGGTAATGCTCATTGTTTTAAGCAGCCTTGACATGACAAAGCTGTTCGGTCACCGGACTTTAGGCGGCATAGGCTTGATATTCATGTGGTTCGTAATGGTCGGCGGCTGTATATGGGCGATATTGTTCCGCATAGGAGCTCTTATAGTAAGAGCCGTAAAAAAACAAAGTTAAAATACATTTAAAAGGAATGTGATATAAATGAACAACACAGCAGAATTATTCGACTGGAAGGGCATGACCTGCGTAAAACTCAGCGCAGGCGGCTATGAAGCATGGGTAGCCAATGAGATAGGCTCAAATGTTATCCGACTCCGCGACAACGTCAACGGTCTGGAGTTCTTCCGCTTTGTGGAGAGCAATACACCCGACGCTATCAAACAGTCCGCAGAGGTATGGGGACTTCCCACACTTTACCTGCCTAACCGCTTTGCAGACGGCGTACTGAAAACATCTGACGCAGTATATCAGCTCCCCGTGAACGAGCCTGCACCCTATAACAACCATATCCACGGCTTTCTCCACAAGAGAACTCATGAGGTCGTTGAGTACAAGGCTGACGACAACTGTGCATGGGTAAAGACTCGCTATGTATACGATGAAAAGGACGAGTTCTTCAAGTATCTCCCTGTACGCTTCACAGCAGAGTACACATTTACTCTCTCGGAGCAGGGACTTGAGCAGAATATCCGCTTTATCAACATGGACGGCGAAAAAGTCCTTCCCATGTCGCTGGCTTCACATACAACTATCAATTCTCCGTTCGTTGACGGCGCAAAGGAGGAGGATATCCGCCTGACAGTGCCGATAGGCAAGCGCTGCGAGCTCAACGAGCGCTGTCTGCCTACAGGACAGCTGAAAGTGCCCACAATGCACGACCTTGAGTACAAAAACGGCGCAAAGAAGCCTGTATTGCAGGTAGTTGACAACGAGATGTACTTCGGCGAGTATATCGACCTTGACGGAGAGAAGTTCCACGGCGTCATCGCAGAGGATACTGCCAGCGGCAAGAAGCTCTGCTACGAGGTATCCGAGGAGTACGGCTTCTGGATAATCTGGAACGACCGCGGCTTCAATCATTATTTCTGTCCCGAGCCGATGACAGCGATGATAGACGCTCCCAACCTCAGTATGCCTGCCGATGTTACAGGCTACCGCGAGGTAAAGCCCGGAGACGTTTTCGAGGCACACGAGAGATTCTTCACTAAGAAGTGATCAGTGAATAGTGATTAGTGATTAGTTAGGGAGCGCAGGCTCTGCGCTGTAGGGGCGGATATTATCCGCCCTTTATGGTTTTATCAGATACGGAAAGGAACATACTATGAGATATTTCAGAATAACTGCAATACTATGCGCAGCAGCAATATTTGCACTTAACACAGGCTGTACTCAGGAGTCCCTCGAGTCAAGAATTACCGAGCCGACTACTGCTGCAACGACAGCAGCCGAGGTACAGACAACGTCTGCTGTCGAAGCTGTGGCTGAAACAACTGCCGAATCAAAGGAGCTTGACCTGAGCAAGCTCAGCACCTTTGAGCTTAGCTCCGAAGACTTGCATGACGGCATATGGGACACGGTCATAACCAAGACCGAAAAGGGCGAAAACCGTTCACCTCAGCTCTCATGGAAGCCTGTTGACGGCGCTTCATGCTATGCTGTATTTATGATAGATACCTCCGCAGGCAACTGGCTGCACTGGAAGTCCGTGACCGACAGCGAGACTGTTCTTCCTGCGGGCTGGGCGCCCCAAAGCGAGTACGTCGGACCTTATCCTCCCAGCGGAACTCACGATTATGAGATATACGTGCTGGCGCTCAAAGAAAAGCCCGAGAGGATAAAGGGCTCATTTGACAACTCAAATCCAAAAATGCTGGAGTACGCCAAGGAAATAGACGGTGAAAAAGAGGATAATATCATATCCTACGGTCATCTTATGGGAACATATACCCACGGGGATTGAATCAAGGGCGGAGCTATCCATTCTTTAAGTTATTAGTAATTAGTGATCAGTGATTAGTTAGGGAATGCCTTCTGAACGCCCGTGTATAGTATAAATGTGCCGTAAGCGATGTACAATTATCATTGTTGATAATAGTAAGCGAGTTTACGAGCGACAACGCGGCAAGGGGGCGCAGGCACTGCGCTTGTCCACACGACTCCCGTAAATACGACAGAAAAGTAGGACAATGTGCACAAAAAAGGACTTGAAAAAAATACAACGCAATTTTTGCTTAATCTATTGTATTATATGCAAATATATGGTATAATAATACAAATGCGGTTTTTATGCCGCTTTTGTCACCAAAAATAAAGGAGTATAATTATGAAGTTCGGATTTTTTGACGACGCAAGGAAGGAATATGTTATCAATTCCCCTAAGACTCCCTATCCGTGGATAAACTATCTCGGCAATCAGGGATTTTTCTCACTTATCTCTAATACAGCAGGCGGCTACTGCTTCTATAAGGACGCACGCCTCAGACGTATCACTCGTTATCGCTACAACAACGTGCCTCTTGATATGGGCGGACGTTATTTCTATATCAACGACAACGGTACCATCTGGAACCCCGGCTGGTCTCCTGTAAAGACAGCTCTCGATTTCTATGAGTGCCGTCACGGTATGGGCTATACCGTTATCACAGGCAAGAAGAACGGACTCAAGGCTGAGGTAACATTCTTCGTTCCTCAGAACTACGACGGCGAAGTTCAGCAGGTCGTTCTCACAAACGAGAGCAATGAGACAAAGAGCTTCTCTATCTTCTCTATCGCTGAATGGTGTCTCTGGGACGCTCAGGACGACTGCACAAACTTCCAGAGAAACTTCTCCACAGGACGTGTTGAGATAGAGGGTTCAACTATCTACCACGTAACAGAGTACAGAGACAGACGTAACCACTACGCTTTCTATACTGTAAACGATACTATCGACGGCTACGACACAGACCGTGATTCCTTCCTCGGAAGCATCTACAACGGCTGGGACAACCCTGAGACAGTAAAGGCTGACAAGCCTGCAAACTCATTTGCAGACGGCTGGTCACCTGTAGCTTCACACTACAAGAAGGTAACTCTCGCTCCCGGCGAGTCCAAGACTCTCATCTATATCCTCGGCTATGCTGAGAACCCACAGGACAAGAAGTTCGCTTCTGAAAAGCCTGCGAACCTCCTCACAAGAGAGACATGGGTACTCAACAAGGAAAAGGCTTATGCTATGATCGAGAAGTACAACACTCCCGAGAAGGTAGCAGCAGGTCTTGAAGAGCTCCGCAATACATGGGAAGAGCTCCTTTCAATCTTCAATGTAAACACACCTGATGACAAGGTAAACAGAATGGTAAACATCTGGAACCAGTATCAGTGTATGGTAACATTCAATCTTTCACGTTCCGCTTCTTACTTCGAGAGCGGTATCGGACGCGGAATGGGCTTCCGTGACTCCAATCAGGATATCCTCGGCTTTGTACACCAGATACCTGAGCGTGCAAGAGAGAGACTTATCGACATCGCTTCAACACAGCTTTCAGACGGCGGCTGCTATCACCAGTACCAGCCACTTACAAAGAAGGGCAACGCTGATATCGGCGGCGACTTCTCAGACGATCCGCTCTGGATGATCCTTTCTGTTGCAGCTTATATCAAGGAGACAGGCGACTGGGGAATCCTCGACGCTAACGTTCCTTTCGACGACGATCCGAACGGCAAGCACACAATGCTCGAGCACCTCAACGTTTCCTTCTATCACATCGTAAACAACCTCGGACCTCACGGTCTCCCGCTTGCAATGAGAGCTGACTGGAACGACTGTATCAACCTTTCATGCTTCTCAGATACTCCCGGTGAGTCCTTCCAGACCTACACCAATCCTAAGTTCGCAGCAGAGGGCGGCTACTCCAAGATAGCTGAGTCCGCATTCGTTGCAGCACTCTTCACATACACAGGTCCTGCATTCGTAGGCATTCTCCAGCACCTCGGCAAGGCTGACGAAGCTGCAAAGGCTCAGGCTGAGATCGACAAGATGAAGAAGAACGTTATGGAATCCGCATTTGACGGCGACTGGTTCATCAGAGCTTACGACGCAAACGGCGAGAAGATGGGCTCCAAGGAGTGCGAAGAGGGCAAGATATTCATCGAGCCGCAGGGCTTTGCAGTTATGTCCGAGATAGGTAAGGATCAGGGCGCTGATATCAAGACTCTGAACTCTATCGACAAGTACCTCAACTGCGAGTTCGGTCTCGTTCTCAATAACCCTGCATTCACAAAGTACTATATACAGTACGGTGAAATTTCCACATATCCCGGCGGATACAAGGAGAACGCAGGTATCTTCACACACAACAATGCATGGATAATCTGTGCTGAGGCATATGTAGGACGCGGTGACAAGGCATTTGAGTACTACAGCAAGATAGCTCCTGCATTCACAGAGGAGACATCTGATATCCACAAGACAGAGCCTTACGTATACGGTCAGATGATCGGCGGTAAGGACGCAAAGAACTTCGGTCAGGGCAAGAACTCATGGCTGACAGGTACAGCAGCATGGAACATGGTTGCTATTTCCCAGTACATTCTGGGTGTACAGCCTGTATTCGACGGACTCAAGGTAGATCCTTCCATTCCTCACGAGTGGGACGGCTTCACAGCAGTTCGTAAGTTCCGCGGTGCAACATTCAACATCACAGTCAAGAACCCTGCACACGTTTGCAAGGGCGTAAAGTCTATGACAGTTGACGGCAAGGCAGTAGAGGGATGCGTAATTCCTGTATGCAGCGGCGGCACACACGAAGTTGAAATTATAATGGGTTAATCAAAAGGGCAGGCTTTGAGCCTGCCCTTTTCAGTTATTAGTGAATAGTGATTAGTAGGGGCGCACAGTGTGCGCCCGTTTTTTTGCAATGTACGACCTGTAGGGGCTGCCTTTGGCAGTCAGCAAATCCTGTTATATTGCCGTAAATGTGTAGGGGGCGATGCCCACATCGCCCCGCAAGTACCGTATTTACCTTAAATGACCTTAAATCTGTGTAGGGGCGCTTTCCGAGCGCCCCTCGATATCCGTAAATCTTCAAATGACCAATTGTAGGGGACGCGCCGCAGCTAACCGCTGCACGTACCCTCTGTCAGCTACGCTGACATCTCCCTGCACAGCAGGGAGTCACTCAGCGTCCCGAAAGCAAACCTATACCCCGTAAAAGCCTCCGTCTATACGTCAACCGCACCACAAAAAAGCAGTTGACGCTCACAAAGATTGTGCATGATACCGCTTGAAAAAAGTCATATCTAATGCTATAATAAGTTCAACCTAAAACATAGGAATTTAGTAGATAAAGGAGCGGTTATCAATGACAAGGACGGCTCAGGACACAAAAATCAGGAGAATAGTGCTGACAGGACTGTTTTCGGCGCTTATTTTCGTATTTACAGCGTATATCCACGTACCTACGGGAGCAGGCTACACTCACGCAGGTGATGGCTTCATATATCTTGCGGCTTGTATATTGCCTACGCCTTACGCAGTTGCGGCAGGCATGATAGGCGGAGCTCTTGCGGACGGACTTACAGGCTTTCCTGTGTGGATACCTGCAACTATAGTTGTCAAGGCAGTCACAGCTCTGTTTTTCACGAGCAAAAAGGACAAGATACTGAATCTCCGCAATATACTGGGAATTATCCCGTCACTTGCGGTCTGCATAGTTGGCTACAGCCTTTATGAGGGAGTCTTCATGGCAGGCGGCTTCAACAAAGCGGCAATAATAGCGGCATTCGGACAGACTCCGTTCTATGCCATACAGGTAGGAGCAAGCGCGGTGCTGTTTTTAGCGGCAGGCGCGGCTCTGGACAAATCTGGACTTAAAAAGCGGATATAAGCGTAAAAGGACGGCAAAGCCGTCCTTTTTTATATGTAGGGGACGGCGTCCTCGACGTTCCGAAATTGAATTAAATTAAACGGGCTGTAGGGGACGCCAGCCTCTACAGACTTGAATTTTAATACATAATATGGTATAATAGCTTAACAATAACAAGAGGGTGAAAGCAATGCTCAAAAAGATACTCAGCGGCGAAGCCTGCGCGAAATGTCGGCTCTGCTGCATATTTGACCGCTATGACGTATGGGAGACTCCCGTATTTACTGCGGAGCTCTGCGAAAAAATAAGAGCCGTCCGTCCCGAGGCCCAGTTCATCACCAAGGACGGCGGCTACATATTCAGAGTAGGTGAGCTCAGGGGCGACGAGCTCTTCTCATGTCCAGCCCTTGCGGAAAATGGCTGTATGTTGGGTGACGAGAAGCCCTTTGACTGCCGCATATGGCCATACCGCATAATGGAAGTTGGCGGCAGACGTGCCATAACCTTTGCCTCTATATGCGAGGAGCTCTACCACAGACCGCTGTCGGAGCTTGTAGGACTGCTGAAAGAGGGGCTTGCGGACGTGATATTCGCCTATGCAGACCAGCACCCCGAGATAGTGAAGCCCTACTATGAGGGCTATCCCGTGCTGATGTTTGAGCGAAAGCCGCTGTAATCTTTGCGCTGTAACTTGCTGAACCTATGAAAGGGATTCCAAAGGGACTGTGTTCCTTTGGCGGAGTGACTCCCCATAAAATGGGGAGATGTCCGAAGGACAGAGGGGACGTACCGGTAAGGTCAGAGGCAGCGCCTCTGGTGGGGTGACTCCCCACAGTGTGGGGAGATGTCGCAAAGCGACAGAGGGGCTGGGGCGGTTAGCCTGGGGCAAAGCCCGCAGTTACAAAGCGCTCCTAACAGGAGCGAGTACCCTCTGTCAGCTACGCTGACATCTCCCTGTACTACAGGGAGTCACCGCAAGAGGTGAATAAAAAAACAGTCCACTGGACTGTTTTTTTAGAGGAGACGCCCTGCAAGAGAGGGCGTCTCCTAAAGGGCTGTCGAGGACGCCAGCCCCTACAATGGGACGCCGAGGGCGGCGTCCCCTACATATGTTTAGGTTCTGTCTTGATTTGCCAAGAAAAATCCGCAGCTTTTAATATCTGAAAAAGGGACATTCCCGTAACAGGAACGCCCCTTTGCGATCACTTCTTGATCTTGTCAACGATATCCTCAACCTTATCCTTGACCTTTGCGATGTTTTCCTTGGTAGCAACCTTGCTTATCATGTCCTTAGCCTTTTCAATGTTTTCTTTTGAAGCAAGCTTTTCGATCTTCTCGTCGGGGAGGTCGATGCCTGTTTTTTTCTCAACTGCTTCTACTGCTTTTTTGATCTCCATAGGGGGATACCTTCTTTCGTATAAAATTTATATTTTTATTGTAGCACACTTTTTTCATAAATGCAATACTTTGAAATGACTTTTTACAGTATTTTATTTGTAAAGGCGGTATTATCCGCCCGAGAACATTAAGCTGCCGCCGCAGGCGGCAGCTTAATGTCTGATTATTGAAAAGTGCGCGAAAAATCGGCAATTGCAACTGCCGATTGACAAATTGTAAAGGCGGCTTGCTTGCGTGTAACCGCCCGAAATGATAAAATAAAATCATAGACCGAGGGACATTCCCCACGGAAAAAACATATGGAGGATACATATATGATACTTGCAGACAAAATAATCGAATTAAGAAAAAGACAGGGTATGTCACAGGAGGAGCTCGCCGAAAAGCTCGGTGTGAGCCGCCAGTCAGTATCCAAATGGGAGGGCGCACAGTCCACTCCCGACCTTAACCGTATATTACAGCTCTCGGAGATATTCGGAGTCACTACAGATACATTATTAAAGGACACCGAGGAGCTCTCCGCAGGCAATGTTCCCGTGCAGGAGAGCGCCGAGACCGAGCCACCGCTCCGCAAGGTATCAATGGAGGAGGCAAACAGCTTTCTTACCGTAAATGAAAAGCGCTCAAAGCTGGCCGCTATCGGAGTATTTCTCTGCATAATCAGTGTAATACCGCTGATAGTTCTTGAAGAACTGACAGGCTTCAGCGACCTCATAGGTGTGCCGCTGATGTTCATACTTATAGCCATAGCTGTAACGCTGTTCATCATCTCGGGAATGAAGATGAAGCCCTATCAATACCTTGAAAAAGAGGGTATTGACACAGAATACGGCGTTTCGGGCATGGTAAACGAGAAAAAGTCAAAGTATGAGCCAAAATTCACCCTCAGCATAATAACTGGCGTAGTTCTGTTCATACTGTCTTTCGTTCCTACTATTATCATTGAATCGCTCATGGGCGAAACTGCTCTTACAGGAGCTCTCGAACCGTCATTTTTCTTAGGAATGATAGCTATTGGCGTAGGTGTCATTGTCCGTTCAAGCATAAGTATGAACGGCTACAGGAAGCTTCTTGAAGAGGACGGCTTTACCCGTGAGGAAAAGGCAAAAGGTCATGCGCCGAATCCTGCAATTATAGTATACTGGTGCGTAGTTACAGCCCTGTACCTCTCCATTAGTTTCCTCACCAAAAGGTGGGACATGACATGGCTCATATGGGTGATAGCAGCAGTCCTCAATCCTGTAGTGGTTATACTTTTCCCGAATAAGAAGAATTGACGATTGCGGGCGCACACTGTGCGCCCCTGCTTATTTCTATTTACTGCTCACTGCCTTCTTGAAGCAAGCCTTGATTTTTCGCATTATTTGTGGTATAATCAGCGAAAAGGGGGTATTACCATGAAAAAGAACGAAAAAGACAGCATGAACTATGACGAAAACGGCAATTACTACGACGCTTCCAATGACAGCGCATACAACGGACTTGCGAAAACATTTGAGAAGATACTTGGTATTCTTCTGCTGATATGGTTTGGAGTCACCGTAATACTTATGATAGTGTTATCCCAGAGCAGCGGCAAGAGCAACGGTTGGCTGATAGTGATACTGTTTTTCCAGCTTGTCGCAGTTTTCGGAATATTCGGCATAGTGTCCGAACTTATCAAAAAGCAGCGATTTCAGGCAGGACTGCTTCTTCCGCTTATAATAGGCGCAGGCGGCTGTATCGTCACACTTCTGATACACAACAGCGAGGGCGAAAAGCGCGAGTTCATACTGAAGCTCCTTGCAGTGCTGTTTCCGCTGATATTTGCAGTGATAGGCATAGGTATCATAGTGGACTCGCTGAGGGCAAAATACCACACAAAGAAAGTGTGTACCGAGCCTATAACCGCAAAATGCGTAGATGTATCCACGAATTCGACTACCGTAAACGGACGCACCACATATAAATACGTTCCGACATATGAATACGAATACGAGGGCGTACAATACACCTCAACAGCCTATAAAACGCCCGAAGACCGCATAATAGGCGACAACTATGAAATCCTCGTCAATCCGAACAAGCCAAAGGAGATATACGACGCCACTTCTGTAGATGCAGGAGCAGCAAGCATAGTGCTGACAGCACTTTTCCTTATCGGACTTCCAGCAGCTATTTCCGCACTGGCTGCATATTATCTGCTTATCGCACCATAAGCGGTGGGATTTTTCCAAAAAATGAATATATTGCATTATTCGTGCAAAACTAAAGGCAGACCATTCGGTCTGCCTTTTATTATCAAAGCTTGTTCTTTTCAGCCTCTATCATCTTGATGAGGTCGTCAACCGACATACTTGACGGAGACTTCTTCTTTTCCTCCTGCTCGCTCTTGCTGATGATATCGGAGATATCAGGAGTGCTGCTCTTCTTTACAGGCTTGGGAGCTGCTGTTGAAGGAGCTGACTGGCTTCTCAGCGGAGTTGTCTTAGGAACGTCGTTTCTTGACATCTCGGCAAGCTGGCTCTTGGAAAGGATACCTGTATTGTCTGTGATAGGCTCTGACGGAGCAGCAGGTGCGGCAGTCTGCGGAGCGTTTGCGCTTGCGACGGCATTCTTGATATTGAATGTGCCTGTGCGCTCAGCCTCGGCAGTCTTGCGGAGCATTTCCTCTCTGAGGGCGTCTGCTGTAGGAGCTGTAGATGATGAAGCGCTCAGATTCTTGGCTGCAAACTGGCTTTCTGCGCTTCTCTGAGCCTTGAACTGCATTGTGCGCTCTCTTTCTTTCTGGTAAGGAGAATCGGGATTTACCTTCTTCTGGCTGAAATTCTCGGCGATAGACATTTTCTTGCGCTCAAGCTCGTTGCTTGGCTGAATCTCCTGAGAAGGCTCGAAAAGCGGATTTGCGGACTTGTCGTGGATATTCTTTCTGCTCTCCGAGATAGCTCTCTGCTTTTCCTTTTCGTCGTATTCGTAGAAGTCGAATTCGTCGTCGAAGTCGTCCTCGCCCTTGCCCGAAGCAAGCTTGGCGATGAGGAAGATAACGAGGAGCACACATGGGAGCACGAGAAGGAAGATGATACCCTTTATGCTTGAAGCAAATCTGATAAGAGCACCCAGCTCAGCGCTTTCGGTGTGACCTGTACAGATAGCCGCAATGTTTTCTTTTGAGATAGAGTCCTCGCTGCCTACATTAGTAGCGTCGGCAGTGATATACTTGACAGTGCCGTCCTCTGCGGTAACAACGTCGTAAATGCTGAGGACTTTAAGTGTATTGGGATCGGCTGCTGGATAGCAGAGAACAATATCGCCCTTTGCGACAGCCTCGTTCTTTGCGTCGGGAGAGATAAGACAAGCGCCCTTTGTGACGTTGTCGCCCATGTTGTCAGCTTCCTTTACGATGTAGAAGTATCTGCCGAAGAGCTTGGGAGTCTTGCCGCCCGAAAAACCGATATTAACAATGATCGAAATAACGATCAGGAGTATACAGAGTACGATAAGTACAAATTTTAGTACCGAGAAGCGTTTTTTCTTTTCCATAATACATCACCTTTTTTTAATTCTTTTGTTGTCTTTTTTCTTTATTTTTTGCGTTACAGTCTGCTTATTTGAAACTGCTTTTTTTATTATACCACATAATAATACAAATTTCAAACATTTTCTAAGTTTTATCTTTTAAAAATATAGAAATTATTTCAGAACTATAAGTCTGTGTTGAAACTGCACAAATCGAAGCCTGATTTTCTTCCTATACAGGCAAAATGCACAATACTGTATTCGTGAAACAGGGTGTATGCAAATTTTTCTTTGGTCAAAAACTGCAATATATAAAATCAGTGGACAAATATTTGTTGAAATAAACACTTGAAAAATCTGATAAATCATAGTATAATTTTAATGTATATTGTTTGTAGTGATATAGGTTTGTATCGCCTTAAATGGCGGTAGAGTACGGGGATATTATACAAGCAGTAAAAACGTCGCACAGCGGCAGAATGGAGATAAGATATGGCTACAAAAAAAGCAAACCCTCTTATGGACAGGATCAGAGAAGAATTCCCGAGAAAGCTCCAGCTTTTATACAGCGTTTCTCCCGAGGAAGCTTCAGACAAGCAGGTTTACCATGTTCTCTCATCTATAATCGTTGAGATACTCGGTGCGAAGAGGCAGAGCTTCATCAATCATACCAACTCTGTCGGCGGCAAGCAGGTATATTACCTTTCAATGGAGTTCCTCATGGGACGTTCACTGAAAACCAGCATATACAACCTTGAACTGGCTGACGGCATAAAGGATATGCTGAAACAGTACGACATCAACCTCGATAAGATATACGAGAACGAGCCCGACGCAGGTCTGGGCAACGGCGGTCTCGGCAGACTTGCAGCCTGCTATCTGGACGGTCTTGCTACAACAGGCTTCCCTGCAATGGGACATTCTATCTGCTATGAGTACGGTATTTTCCAGCAGAAGCTTGAGGACGGCTGGCAGACAGAGCTTCCCGACAACTGGCTTCCCGGCGGTTCAGTATGGCTCGTTCCAAAGCCCGAGCTTTCAATAGATGTCCACTTTGAGGGCGATCTCAATGAATACTGGGACCATCAGTACCACTATATCTCTCATGTAAACTACAATACAGTAGTTGCTACACCTTACGACCTTTACGTTTCGGGCTACGGCTCCGACGGAGTATCAGTGCTTCGTCTGTGGTCTGCAAAGGCTCCGAACTTCAATATGGAAATGTTCAACAAGGGCAACTATGAGGCTGCTCTTGCACAGAACTCTATCGCAAACGCTATCTCAAAGGTGCTCTATCCTAACGATAACCATCTCGAAGGCAAGAGCCTCCGTCTGCGTCAGCAGTACTTCCTCTGCGCAGCTTCTATCGGCGATATCGTAAACGCTCATATGAATGTTTACGGAACTCTTGAAAACCTTGCCGACAAGGTAGCTATCCACATCAATGATACCCACCCCACACTGGCTATCCCCGAGCTCATGAGAATACTTCTCGACGACTGCGGCTACAGCTGGGAAAAGTCATGGGACATCGTAACACGCACATTTGCCTATACGAACCACACTGTAATGGCAGAGGCTCTGGAGAAATGGGACGTAAACCTTGTAAAGTCCGTTATCCCGAGAATATTCTCACTTATAGTTGAGATAAACAACCGCTACTGCCAGTCTCTCATGGAGAGAAACGGCGGCGACAGCGCAAAGACCACACGTATGTCCATAATCAAGGACAATCAGATACACATGGCATCTCTCTGTGTTGCGGCTTCACACAGCGTAAACGGAGTATCAAAGCTCCATTCCGAGATTATCAAGCAGTCCGTATTCCACGACGAGTATGAGAATACTCCCGAGAAGTTCAAGAACGTTACAAACGGTATCGCATACAGAAGATGGCTGTATCAGTCAAACCCTGCACTTACAGACCTTCTCACCGAGACTATCGGACCGAAGTTCATCAAGGACGGCGCAGAGCTTGAAAACTTCCGCAAGTTCCAGGACGACAAGGAAGTGCTCAAGAAGCTCATGGACGTAAAGAAGGAAAACAAGGAAAACTTCGCAAAATACGTCAAGAACGAGTCGGGCATAGAGCTCAATACCGACAGTATCTTCGACGTACAGGTAAAGCGTCTCCACGAGTACAAGAGACAGCACCTCAACGTAATGAATATCCTTTCGGATTACGCATATCTGCTCAACGATCCGGACGCACCTTTCACACCAAAGACCTACATCTTTGCAGCTAAGGCAGCTCCGGGCTACTATCTTGCAAAGCAGATAATCAAGATGATATGGGCTATCTCCGAGGAGATAAGAAAGAACCCCAAGATAAGCCAGAAGCTCTCGGTAGTATTCCTCGAGAACTACTGCGTAACTCTCTCCGAGCACCTCATGCCTGCTTCCGATGTTTCCGAGCAGATATCCCTTGCAGGAACAGAGGCTTCGGGTACAGGAAATATGAAGCTCATGCTCAACGGCGCAGTAACACTTGGTACTCTTGACGGCGCAAACATCGAGATAAAGGAAGCCTGCGGCGACGACAACATCGTTATCTTCGGCATGACAACACCCGAGGTCAACGACCTCAGATGCAGAGGCTACAATCCCTGCGATTACTACAACAACGATCCACGCATCCGCGAGGCTATAGACCGTATGTACCACGGTATAAACGGCTGTACCTTCAACGATGTTGCAAACTCACTGAAGGACAGGGATCCTTATATGGTTCTTGCAGACTTTGAAAGCTACAGAAAGGCACAGCAGTACATTACTGAGTGCTATAACGACAAGATGAAATGGGCAAAGATGTCCCTCAACAATATCGCAGGTGCAGGAATATTCTCCGCAGACCGTGCGGTAACAGAGTATGCACACGATATCTGGCATCTTTGATAGAAATTAAGGCTACACCGTAAAGGGGACGTTGGCTACTTCGTCCCCTTTTTGAATGATGATTAACGGAGTGTTTTTGACATGAGACCTATCTATGATACATGGAATTTAGGCTATAAATCAATATTCGGAGCGGTAAGGCAGTTCGAGACCTGCCGTTTCACCATAAGGCTTCCAAAGCACGTAAAGCCCGACTTTTCGCCTGTGCTTGTGCTTTTCAGAACAGGCTTCAAGGAGCGCTTCATCAGCATGAACGATGTTGTGGAGGAGGAGGACTGCTTTGCATATACCGCTTCATACGACGCAAGGTATACCGACGTCCATTATTATTACTTCTCCTATACAGAGGGCGGTACCCGTCACTACATCAAGAAGGTGAATCTCCACGAGGGCGGTCTTGACAACGGCGAGATGTTCCAGCTCACTGTCTACAGGAGCGACTATGAGACTCCCGACTTCTTAAAGGGCGGAATAATGTACCAGATATTCCCCGACCGCTTCTGCAACAGCGGCAAGCCGAAGGAGAATATCCCCGAGGGACGTATACTCCGCGATGACTGGGGCGGAACTCCGCTTTATAAGCCCGACGAGAACGGTCACGTATGGAACAACGACTACTTCGGCGGCGATTTCGCAGGAATACAGTCCAAGCTCCCATATCTGAAGAGCCTCGGAGTTACCTGCATATACTTAAATCCTATATTCGAGTCTCACGAGAACCACCGTTACAATACCGCAAACTACATGAAGGCTGATCCTCTTCTCGGCACGAACGACGAGTTCGAGGAGCTCTGCCGCGAAGCCGAAAAGTACGACATATCCATTATACTTGACGGCGTATTCTCACATACAGGCGCAGACAGCGTCTACTTCAACAAGTTCGGACGCTATGAGGACGAGCTGGGCGCATATCAGTCCAAGGACAGCAAGTACTACGACTGGTACAGCTTCATCGAATACCCCGATGTATACGAGGCATGGTGGGGCATAGACACTCTCCCCAACGTAAACGAGAACAACGAGGACTACACCGAGTTCATCTGCGGCGACGATGGCGTGCTCCGCTACTGGCTCGACAAGGGCGCGGCTGGCTACCGTCTTGATGTTGCCGACGAGCTCCCCGAGCAGTTCCTCTGCAACCTGAGAAAATGCGTAAAGGGCTACGACAAGGATAAGGTAGTCATCGGCGAGGTCTGGGAGGACGCCACAAACAAGCTGAGCTACGGCGTAAAGCGCCGCTACCTCTTGGGCGACCAGCTTGACTCCGTAATGAACTATCCTTTCCGCGAGGCTATAATGAACTTCCTCAAGGGCGGCAAGCCTGTTGACTTTATCAACTCTGTTATGACCATAGTTGAAAACTACCCCAAGCCTACCGTCGATGTACTTATGAACTTCGTCTCCACCCACGATATCGAAAGAGCTATCAACCGTCTGGGCGGCGACGACTGCGAGGGCAAGCCGAAGGAATGGATGGCTGAGAGATACCTCACTCCCGAGCAGTACGCTCACGGCAAGGAAATGCTTAAAGCCGCTATGGCGCTGATGTACTTCCTCCCGGGCGTACCCAGCATATACTACGGCGATGAAGCAGGACTTCAGGGCTACAAGGATCCCTTCAACCGCCGCTGTTTCCCGTGGGGAAAAGAGGATACCGAGCTCATCGAGTACGTTTCCGAGCTCAGCCGCGTAAGAAAGTCCATACCGAATATGAAGGACGGAAGGATATACTTCGTCATCAACGAAAAGGAAACTCACGATAGCCGACTTGTGGGCTTCACAAGACAGGGACAGAAGCAGGACTACATCATTTTCGTCAACAGGAGCGCCGATGTGGTAAAGCTGGAGCATATGAGCGAGATACTTGACCGCTTCACCGATATACAGCCATTCTACGGCGAATATATGGACGACGCCATAACTGTTCTTCCCTATGATTATACTATTATAAAGGCAAAATTTGTTAAGTAATCGGAGAAATTGAATTGAAAAGCAAGTTTTTGCGCGGAATTACACATGGGATACCGATATGTTTAGGATACTTATCGGTATCCTTTGGTTTTGGCATATTAGCGGTCAAGGCAGGTCTTTCCGTGTTTCAGGCGGCGGCAATATCCGCCACTAATCTTACCTCGGCAGGTCAGAAGGCAGGACTTGACGTAATAGCGGCAGGCGGAGCTATCATCGAGATGATACTCCTACAGCTCACTATCAATATAAGGTACTCCCTTATGGCGCTTTCACTGTCACAGAAGCTGGACAAGAGCTTCACTACGCCACACAGATTTTTGGCGTCATACGGCATAACCGACGAGATATTCGCGGTCTGCTCGGCGCAAAACGAGCCCCTCACCCCTGCGTATATGTACGGCATGATATTCATAGCCGCAGTTGGCTGGGTAACGGGCACGGCACTGGGAGCGGCGGCAGGAGAGCTTCTTCCAGCGGCAGTCAGCACAGCTATGGAGATAGTCCTCTACGGAATGTTCATAGCAATAGTTATACCTCCTGCCAAGAAACAGCACGGCGTACTCTTTGCGGCAGTCATAGCGGCGGCGCTGAGCGTTATGTTCAAATTTGCAGTACCTGCACTGAGCGAGGGCTTTGCAATGATGATATCCGCCATAACATCAGCACTTCTGACAGCGCTGATATTCCCTGTCAAAGACGAAGAAGGGGAGGCTGAGGCGGCATGACGTTAGTGATATACATAGCGGTAATGGCAGGCGTTACCTATCTGATACGCATGATACCGTTCACCTTTTTCCGAAAGAAGATAAAGTCCCGATTTTTCAGGAGCTTTCTTTACTACATACCCTATGCGGTGCTGAGCGCAATGACCATACCTGCCATATTCTACACCACCCATAATATATGGACAGCGGTTGCAGGTACGGCAGTAGCGCTGATACTGGCATTTCTGGAAATGCCGCTTATCGTGGTAGCACTTGCGGCTTCGGCGGCGGCATTTATAGCAGGACTGTTTTTCTAATGCATAATTAAGGCGGACCTTTTGGTTCGCCTTTTTTGTAGGGGCGCACAGTGTGCGCCCGTTTTGTTTTTGCAGGTCATTGTAGGGGCGCTCGGAAAGCGCCCCTACAAAATAACAACAAATTATATTGTAACATCTGTCAAAGGGCGGCTGCTGATGCAGTCGCTCTTTGTTTATTCATACGAATCGGAAAATTATTTTTTTGAAATTCAACGTGTTCGCGTTGAAAAAAACCGCTTTCCGAGGCATATATGAACGGTGGTTTTCAAACAGCAAAATAAAATCACCGAAAGGAGGTCATATTTTTTTGAACAGAAACTTGAAAAATAAGCTCAATTCATTCTGCTGCAATTACGTGTTGCTCGGCAGCATTGAAGAAGCCGCGGTACGGGCAGGCATACCCCGTGAGAACGCTCTTGCCGAGGGTATCGAGCTCCTTAAAGCCGACGAATGTCAGCAGCTGATAGCACAGCTTCGGGAGCTCCTTGCCGACAGCGGCAGCGTCACGGCAGGTCTCAAAAGGCTTGCATTCGGCAGCTGCACCGACGCGGTGTATCTGGTATTCGCCGACGAGCTTCCTCCTGCGGAGGTCATCGGCAAGCTGGACTTATTCAATGTATCCGAGATAAAGCGCGTAAAGGGCGGCGGCGTAGAGGTAAAGCTCTTCGACAGAATGAAAGCGCTGGAAAAGCTTTTCGAGCTGGAAAGCGCATTCACAGACCGCTGCAAGGCGGAAAGTCTCATCAAAGCACTGACCGCCGACGAGGAGTGTGAGAGCATTGACGATAACTGAATTTTCCCCGAAACAGCGCTTCGTCATGAAATGGTGGAATATGCACGACTACAACAGGCGTGACGCCATTATCGCCGACGGAGCTGTCCGAAGCGGCAAGACTCTTTCCATGTCGCTGGGATTCCTGTTCTGGGCAGCCGAGCGCTTTGACGGCGGAGCCTTTGCCATGTGCGGCAAGACCATAACCTCACTGCGCAGGAACGTCATAACTCCCATGATACCTATACTGGAGGGCTTCGGCTTTACGGTACGGGAGAAGATAAGCGGAAACTATTTCGACTTTGCGTGGAACGGCAGAACGAACAGGGTTTATCTTTTCGGCGGCAGGGACGAGAGCTCTGCGGCGCTGATACAGGGAATGACTCTTTCGGGAGTATTTTTCGACGAGGTGGCTCTCATGCCGCGGTCTTTCGTGGAGCAGGCACTGGCTCGATGTTCGGTCAGCGGCTCAAAGATGTGGTTCAACTGCAATCCCGACAATCCGTCTCACTGGTTCTACACCGAATGGATAAAGAAGCGCCGCGAGAAAAACGCGCTGTATCTTCATTTCACTATGGACGACAACCCGTCCCTGTCAGAAAAGGTCAGGGAGCGCTATGAGCGTATGTATTCGGGAACCTTCTACGACCGCTTGTCTTTGCGGACTGCCGAATGCTGTCCTATGCTTTTGACGACAAGGGCGGCGACTGGGCTGACGTAACGGTGGTGCTTCTTACTGCCGAGCCCGTAACAAGGAGAATCACGCCATGAGTTTAAGGATAATAATTACAGACAAAAGCGGCTCATCATGGTATGCCGAGAACGATGTGCTTGGCTTCAGCTTCCATAAGGATATCTATACGCCCTATACGTCGCTGACTGCAAAGGTCAGGGCTTCGGGAAGCTCCTACAGCGGCGCGGCGGAGGTCTCACTCATTATAGACGGGCGGGAGATACATCACGGACTGGTGGACAGTCTGAAATGGGAGAAAAAAGGCGGCGAGGACTTCCTTGTGATAAAGTCGCGCGGCTTTACATCGCTGCTCACTCAGAATCAGATAGAGCCGGGACTTAAAATGAACATCTCATTCAACGACCTTATGGACAACTTCTATACTCTGCCCTATGTCACCCACGAGAACAACTCCGATAATAGCAGCTATATCTACGTAAAGCCAAATACTTCTATGTGGGACGCGGCTGCGAATTTAGGGTACAAGCTTCTGGGGACTTACCCCTATATCAGGGGCGCCAATACGGTGATGATAAGCCAGTATCCGACTCCCGAAAGCTTCGACCTGAGCAGCGAAAAGCTCATAACTACGGGCGCGGAGCTCATATACAGCAGACTTGCCAGTGACTATCACATGGCGGATATCAACGGAAATTACGGCAATTTTGACCTTAACGACAGCGACGTTACAGTGCTGAAAATAGTCCGTCATAAGTACTTCGACCTTGATATGCGGTTCCTCTATTCGCCTCAGCAGGCTCTGACCTACCGCGACAAGTACGACTTCCGCGGCGCAGAGAGAGTTTTCTGCTCTTACTGCGGCTATCGCGGAGAGGATATCGGAGACAGAGTGAGCTTCGGCAGTATCACTGCGGAGCGAATCGCGGAGGTGTCCGTAAACGGCAGCATCAGGGGAGTTTTCACCGAGATAAGCGTGTACAGGGGTAAGTTCCCCCATAACTGAGTATAAAAAACGGCTTCCGATATGGAAGCCGTTTTGGTGTTTATTTAACCGGCAGAGAGGGTACCAGTTTTAAGAGATAGCGCTGAATTGTGCCTGCGTCCTCGTTGGTCATGCCGTCGTTGCCTGTAACATCGGCGTTCTTGACGCCCTGTGCGGTGATGTGGTGCTCGTCTGTACCTGTTACGCCGAACTTGTTCGGATTTGCAAGAGCCTGCATTATCATTACCACGTCTGAGAGGTCTACTTCTCCGTCAGCGTTTGCGTCGCCTGCCTTGTAGTCCTTGTCATACTCGTATGGATCAGGCTTTGCAGTTGAAACAGAAGTTGTTGCAGTTGTTTTGTCAGCTGTTGTTGTGACTTTTGTGGTTGTGACCTTTGTGGTTGTGACCTTTGTTGTTGTGGTCGTTGGAGGTTTACTCCCTGCTATGCAGCCGTAAACGATACCGCAGCCGACTGTTGACATATATACCTTGCCGAATTCGTTCATGTCGCCTACGAGGTAGTTACCGTTTCCTGTACCGCCGTAGAGGTGGTCTGTGTTGATGCAGACCCATGACTTTCCTGCGTCTGTGGAGCGGTAAATGCCCTCCTTGTCGTCCTTTTCGGGCTTGCCGTAGATGTAGAGGGTATTCACATCGCCCTTCTTCTCGGGAGCGCCGTAGCCGATACACTTAGCGTACTCGACATTTTCGAGGTGCTCAACAGTCTTGCCCTTGTCGGAGATTATGTAAACGCCCTGATTTGCGCCTGCGAAAGCTATCTTGCCGTTGCCGAGGTATGCAGGATCGCCTGTCTCCTCGAACTTCCATGTGAGCTCCCAGTTATATGGGCAGATACGTGTTTCTGTGAATGTAGCGCCGTAGTCATCGCTCACATAGTATGAGTAGTGTGACTCGTCGTAGGTAGGCTCTTTCTTGGACATATCAGATGACCAGTACTCGTTGTACTGAGCGCCTACAGCGTAAACTGTCTTAGCGTTCTCGGGATCAACGAGAGTATAAACGGTCTTTGAAGCCTTGATACCGTCGCAGGTCTTCCATGTTGCGCCGAAGTCGTCTGTGTATGAAACTGCGCCCTTTGAGCTGGAGTTGATTATTCTGTACTTGCCCTTTGAAAGCTCTGTTATAGAGAGCTTTCCGCCTGTGCAGGCAGGCTTGAATGTCTTCCATGTCTTGCCGCGGTCAAGTGTGTAGTAGCCGCTGCCTGTGTTGTTGCCGTCGCCGTTTGCGGTTCTTGCCCAAACGTCGGTATTCTGAGGGCAGACTGCGATAGCTGAGGTAGAGCCGAGATTCGGCTTGTACTGCTCAGGGATACCGTCAACTGTCTCGTGAATGAAGCCGTCGTAGTCGCCGATAGCGGAGAGGTCGAGACCGTCGGGAGTGCTGACGAAGTCAAGGCTTACGCATTCCTCAACGCCGTCAGGCTGGAAGTAGAACTGGATACCCTTTTCGTCCCATGCGTTGTCGCAGGCGAAAACACCGTTTCCTGATGTGAGGAGGAGTCTGTCTCCCTCCTTGTCTCTCGGATCGATAACGATACTGCTGCCCCAGTGGCAAGCCTTGCCGTATATCCAGTCATAGCCGCCGAGGTCCATAGGAAGTGAAACGAATTTCTTGACGCCCTTGCCTGTGGAGTAGTCTGTCTCACCTGCACCGGGAGTTATATCCTGCCATGTCTTGCCGCCGTCAGATGAACGGAAGAAATGGTCGCCCCATGCGATAGTTCCCTCGTTTTCGGGAGTGGAAGGATCGTCCTGTATCCACTCCTCGCCGAACCACTGGTCTGAGAATACGCCGCAGGTACGTGCGAAAAGCTTGTTCGGATCGTTCTTGTCAGCTTCTATCATACCGATAGAGTTGTCTGATACGGAGAGCTTTTCAGCCTTGCCCGAAGCAATGTTGTACTTGTAAGCGCCGCCCGAAGCTCCTGCGAAAGCAAGACCTGCGATATATGTGAAGAAAAGATTTCCGTTGTGGTCGCTGGTTATAGAGAGGGGATAGTTGTCGTGGGGGAGAGCTGTTAAAGCCGTGAACTTGTCGTCCTTTACGCTTGCAACGTGGACGTTTGCCTCGCCCTTTACGGAAGTACCGACATATACCTTGCCGCCCTCGATATAGACGCAGCCGATACCGTTCTGCTGATTATAAAGCTTGGTGGGCTCAGTACCTCTTACCATATGATCTGTCCATGACGGGTACTTGAGCTCGCCTGTGAAAAGTCCGAGATCGTCATAGCCCTCTACAGGCTTCCATGTTTTACCGCCGTCAGTGGACTTGATAAGAGCGGACTTGCCTGCGGTAACGTCGCCGCCTGCGTAGATAGTATTTGTGTCGTCGGGATCAACGGCGATAGGCTCGATACACTCACGTCCGTCGCCGTTTCCGTGTACCTGAATATGCTCGGTAACGTCAACGCCTGTGAAGGTCTTGCCACCGTCTGTAGTCTTGTAGATGACTGTCTTTGCGTCTGAGAAGTAAGCGCAGCCGCAGAGGAAATAAGCTGTCAGGTCATCTGTAGGATCGATAGCGATACCCTTACAGCTGAGAAGACCTCTGTCGTCCTCGTTGATGAAGCCGAAGAGCTGTACCCATCTGTTCTTGTCATAGTCGTATCTGTACGCGCCGCCTACGTCTGTACGGAGATACATTTCCTTATCGCCAGCAACAATGCCTGAAACAAATCCCGCACCGCCTATTTTGAGGGTGTCCCATTCCATTGTTGAGGAGATATCCTTTGTGGCTGCAAAAGCTGTGCTGCTCTTGTCCGATGTGCCTGATACGGACATTGAGCCTAAGCTGAAGCAAAGCGCACAAAGACCTGCAATAGTCTTTTTCATTCTGTTCATTGTAATTTTTCCTTTCTGTTTAGGTTTTTTATATTTACGGTAACCTATTTCATGTTTATTTTACGTCTTAATTTTATCATCTATATACAATAGTGTCAATACGATATATCAGTTATGACACTATATGATATAATGAGAATACTATATTGCAGAGCCTAAATGTGAACTATCTTTTAAGCCGCGCTTACTTAAATCCAATTAACAGAATCATAATATTTCGGGACAAAATAAAGGCGCAGCTTTTCAAGCTGCGCCTGCCGTTATTATTCAATAATAACAATGAAGATCATAATGCCTCTTTTACTCTCTGTTTGCCCCGTACACGGAGCA
The DNA here is from genome assembly GCF_000621845.1 of Ruminococcus flavefaciens MA2007. GTDB lineage: Bacteria > Bacillota > Clostridia > Oscillospirales > Ruminococcaceae > Ruminococcus > Ruminococcus flavefaciens_E. The sequence continues at coordinate 307,197 of NZ_JHXF01000001.1, forward strand.
GGGATCCGCTTCCTTGCAGAGAAGGAGACACCGCAGCACGTTCCGCACGGTCAGCGACCTGTGCGACACTGTTTCCCCCCAGTTCCTGCCAGCCGCAGCGTCTGTGTCCTTTCTGCTATCACGATATATACATATCATATCCCACGCTCCTATTGTAACACAGGCTGTTCCACATGGTTCAACAAAAATGCCGCTTTTTAGGCTTTTTTTGAAAAATTTTTTTGAGGGAGTTTCAAAAACGCGGATTTTTCGGCGTTTTTAAATATGAAAAAATCATCGTGGTCAAAAAAAGTTTACAAATTCCCTCTCGTCATTTATTTACAAACAATGCAGAATGTGATATAATGCTTTTGTGTATATTTTTTGTCACGGCAGGGAGGCGGCAGTCTGTGGGGACTATACAGGAGATTCTCAATAACAATTTTATTTCTATCGCAATGATAATCGGAATAGCTATAATGATAATGGAAAACCGCAAGGAAAACCCTCAGGGAACTGACCATATCGCTGTTATCATGGTTCTGCTGTCCATTATTGTCGTCAATACCGCCATGAAGGACTGGTATATGTCGGAGGCTTACGATCCGCGGCACAGCTACGAGGGCGACAGCATAAGGACGCTTTTGTATCTGCGTTCGGCCATCGAGCATATACTCTTCCCGCTGATAGCCTATGTGCTGCTTCTGCTGGTGGCTCCTGTAAAGAAAAAGTACATTATCTTTATCCCCGAGGCGGTGCTTATAATCGAGGAGATAATAAACCTCTGCGGTACAAAGATAATCTTCCACTATGACAATCACCTTGAATACCATGATGATATACTGTTTTTGCTGCCTTATTTCGTGGGTATGCTGTATCTGCTGCTGCTCATACGGTATTCCATTGTATTTATCAAGGAAAAACAGCTCAGCAAGGGCTTTACGGTAATATTCATCGTATTCCTCACCCTTTTTGAATGCTACCTCGAAGCGACTTACATAGTTGTTGACCTTATGGACGAGATAGTTGCGCTGGATATCATAATCTACTATTTCTACCTCGTTGCGATATATCAGAGCGAAATGAAGATAAAGCTCAGGACTCAGGAGCTGGAGCTGGAGCGAAGCAAGCGTCAGCTGACTATTTCCCAGATACAGCCCCATTTCATGTATAATTCACTGACCTCTATAATCTATCTCTGCGACAAGGACACCAAGAAGACCAAGAACGCTCTCATAGATTTCTCGAAGTTCCTGAGAAAGAACCTTGAGGCTATGAGCCGTCAGAGCATTGTTGACATAAGCGAGGAGATAGAGCACACAAAGGTCTATCTTTCGCTGGAAAAGCTCCGATTTGAGGACGAGCTGGAGGTTATCTTCGACATAAAGGACAAGGAATTCGAGCTGCCCCAGCTGACTATACAGCCTATAGTCGAAAATGCCGTAAAGCACGGTATCAACAGGTCGGAAAGCGGCTGCGGTACGGTGTGGATATCCACTGAGGAGACAGAGGACAGCCACAAGATAGTCATCAGGGACAACGGAGCAGGCTTTGATTTAGAGTCCCTGAAAGACCTCGACGACAGCCATATAGGCATTGCAAACGTCCGCAAGCGTCTTGCCGATGAGTGCGGAGGCGAGCTTATTATAAAAAGTGCTCCCGATGAGGGCACAGAATGTACTATTTTAATTCCAAAGGAGTTAAGAAATGAAGATCTTGGCAATTGATGATGAACGCTATGCATTACAGCTTCTCGTAGATACTATACATAAGGTCCGCCCCGACGCGGAGGTAGTTTCCTTCCGCAGACCGTCGCAGTTCCTCGAATATGAGGACAAGGAGCCCTTTGACGCGGCTTTCCTTGATATAAGAATAGGCAAGATGTCAGGCATACAGGTGGCTATCGAGCTGAAAAAGCATTCGCCTATGTGCAATATAGTTTTCGTGACGAGCTATTCCGAGTACGCTTTTGCGGCTATTCAGATGCGTCCCAGCGGCTATATCATGAAGCCCTACACCGAGGACGATATCCGCAATGAGTTTGAGAATTTCAGATATTCCTCAAAGGCTGAGGACAAGAGCAGCGGAAAGCTGAAGATACGTACCTTCGGAAACTTCCGTGTTTTCGGCAAGGACGATACGCCAATAAAGTTTTCGCGTACTATTTCCAAGGAAATATTCGCATACCTTATCGACCAGTGCGGATATCCCGTTACCAGCAAGGAGATAGCCGCAGATGTTCTTGAGGTGGAGGACTTCGACAGACCGACCTCGAAAAAGGTTTCGCAGTATGTTTCGGACCTTATTAAGGATATCGAGGCGGCTGGCTTTCATAATGTCATAATCAAGCAGAACAGACAGATACAAATAAACAAGGAAGCCGTGGACTGCGACCTCTATGACCTGTTTTCGGGTGATACAGAGGCGTTCAAGTCCTATCACGGCGAGTATATGATAGACTACTCGTGGGCAGAGATAAGCGACTCTGCCGAGAGGATAAAGTCACTTTGATAGAAAAAAGCGTGATGTTTTACATCACGCTTTTTTAGCCGTTAGTTTGTAGGGGGCGATGCCTACATCGCCCCGTATGCTTTTGCGGTAATTGGGCGGGCTGATGTGGGCATCAGCCCCTACATATGGTCATTTGAGCTTATTTCGGTAGGTGAGGACGCGCAATGCGCGTCCCTGCAAAAAAGGGCGGATAATATCCGCCCCTACATTAATCATTTGCCAAGCTTGGTTTTGAGCTTGCGGAGGGTATAACCCTCGTTTATCTTCATCACGCCTCTGTCGATAGCAAGTGCATAGTCGGGAACGTCTCTTGTTACGGTAGTTCCTGCGGCTGTATATACTGCCTTGCCGAGCTTTACAGGTGCGATGAGGTTGGTATTGCAGCCTACGAAGCAGTTATCGCCGATAACGCAGCGGCTCTTTTCGATACCGTCATAGTTTACGGTAACTGTTCCGCAGCCGATGTTTACGCGCTTTCCGATATCGCTGTCGCCTACGTATGCAAGGTGTGCGATAGCGGTCTTTTCGCCGATAACGGAGTTCTTTATCTCTACGAAGTCGCCTATCTTTGTGCCTGACTTGATAACGCTGTCAGGACGGATATGTACGTAAGGTCCTATTTTTACGCCTGATTCTATCTCGGCTTCGTATGCCTGTACGGTGTGGAGATTTACATCGTCGCCCAGCTTGCAGTTCTCGACTACGGTATTAGGACCAATCTTGCAGTTAGCGCCGATAGTTGTATTCTTGCGGATAATAGTGTTGGGGAGTATCTCCGTGCCCACGCCGATAGTAACGCCGCGCTCGATGACTACTCCGTCTGTGCAGGTGAATTCCACGCCGTTTGCAAGGTGCTTCTCAATAACTGCCATACGGGCATAATTGTTGAGCTCCAGTAAGTCTTTTCTGTCGTTGGCGCCCTTGATGATGTCGGCGTTGTCGGACTTGTATGCGCCTGCGTTCTTGCCCTCGGAAATAGCTATGGAAATAGTATCTGTGAGGTAATACTCGCCCTGTGCGTTGTTATTGTCAAGCTTGCCGAGAAGCTCCACAAGGTCGGCTGTTCTGAACCAGTAAGCGCCCGAGTTTACTTCCTTTATGGCTTTCTGCTCGTCGGTAGCGTCTTTCTGTTCAACGATACCGCTGATACCGTTTTCTGTGCGGATTATCCTGCCGTAGCCGAAAGGCTCGTCAAGCTCCGCAGTGATAACTGTAACGGCGTTGTTCTGCTTTTCGTGCATTTCGAGGGAGCTTCTGATAGTTTCCTCGTCGATAAAGGGAGCGTCGCCGCATAATACGAGGGTATTGCCGCTCTTGTCCTTTTCGAGGAATGGGATAGCCTGCTGTACTGCGTGACCTGTGCCGAGACGCTCAGCCTGCAATACTGTGGTGTATTTGCCGCCGAGATACTCGTCTATCATCTCGCCCTTGAAGCCCTTAACTACGCATATATCGGCAAGGTCAGCCGCTTCACAGGCTGATATTACCCAGCGGAGCATAGGCTCTCCGAGCACCTTGAAAAGAGGCTTTGGCATTTCCGCTTTCATGCGCTTGCCCTGTCCTCCTGCTAAAATAACTGCTTTGTTCATTGTATTTTCCTCCTGTATGTCAATTTTGAGTTTTATCCTCTGGTGGGAAATTCTGTTTCAGGTAATCCTTGAGCATATCTGCAAGGTAATTATCGTGGTAGCAATCCTCATATATCTTCAATTCAGCATTTGTACCGTGAGAGACGAGCCTTTCATGGAGAAGCTTTGCCTCTTCGGGGATAGTGACAAGGTCATCGGCGTTTTTCAGGTCGATATAGGCTTCTCTGCCGCCTGCACAGATGAATACGTTCTTGTCCATTTTTTCATTGCGGTCAAAGTAATCGAACTCGCGCTGAAAAGCATAGGGGTCTTCGATAGAACTGTTGTCGAAATACTCCGAATCGGGGTAATAATATCCCCAGAACGCGGGACTTCCTATGATATAGTTTGCAAAGGGCTGGTATTCGTACTTGTCGGAGTTGCAGAGGGCGTAATGCGAGAAGGCTCCGCCGAAAGAATGCCCGAAGAATACCGAGCGTGAAGCATCTACCTTGTAATTAAGTGAGATAGTTTTCATAAGGTCGTCGGTGATGAAATCAAGGAACTCCTTGTCCTGCAAAATGAATTTGTTGAAGCGTTCAAGGTCCTCACGTGTGTCGTAATCGTAGCCGAGAGTTACGAATATAACGGGAGCGGCTTCGCCCTCGTCTATGACTTTCCAGAGGTCGGGAACTTTTTTCAGATGATACATCGAATCAGTGATGAATACCACCGGGTATTCCTTGTCTTTGTCATAATTCGGCGGAAGTGTTATATGCACAAGGAACTGCTGGTCAAGCTGTTCGTCGTATATGGTCAGCTCGCGGAAAGAGTCCTTTATCTTTTTTAGTTTGGATTTATCCGAGTCATAGAAGTAATAGGAGTTACGTCCGCATTCGCCTATAGTGAAAGCCTTACCGGGATCAAGCAGCGTAAATTCGCGGAAGCTTGACCTCTCCTTTTCCTTGGCGGTCATATTGTCCGAGCAGATAAGCCCGTCGTAGTATTCAACAGTGGGCTTGGTCGCTTTTTCCGTAGTGGGTTCGGTGGCGGCTTCTGTTGTGGTCTCTGCTGTTGTGACCTCAGCAGAGGACAGGGGAGTATCATTGTTGTCCGTGCAGGAAGCCAGTGAAAGGGCAAGCATGCTGCCGAGAATAAGTGTTGAGATTTTTTTCATGTTTTGTTCTCCTTATAATATGCGTTATATTATTAATTTTACATACTTTAACTTCAAATGCAAGCCTTTTTTGAAGAAAACAAACTTCTTTGTTGATTTTTGTACAAAGTGCAGCGTTTTTAACGCCTTTTTTTTGTCATCACATATATGGTATTTTTTTCTAAGATGTGTTATAATATGTATAACTCGGATATTGTACCCTTTCGGGGAAGTATTCGGTAATGTTAAAAATGGAGGTATACACCAATGGCAAATAAGTATTGTTACCTTTTCTCTGAGGGTAATGCCAACATGAGAGAGCTTCTCGGCGGTAAGGGCGCAAACCTGGCTGAGATGACAAACATCGGTCTTCCTGTTCCTCAGGGCTTCACAATCACAACAGAGGCTTGTACTCAGTACTATGAGGACGGCGGAATCTCTGACGAGATCATGGCAGAGATCAACGAGTATATCGTTAAAATGGAAGGAATCACAGGAAAGAAGTTCGGCGATAAGGAGAATCCTCTCCTCGTTTCTGTTCGTTCAGGCGCAAGAGCTTCAATGCCTGGTATGATGGATACAATCCTTAACCTCGGTCTCAACGAGACAGTTGTTAACACAATCGCTGAAAAGTCCAACAATCCAAGATGGGCTTGGGACTGCTACAGAAGATTCATCCAGATGTATTCTGACGTAGTTATGGAAGTTGGTAAGAAGTACTTTGAAGAGCTTATCGACGAAATGAAGGCTAAGAAGGGCGTTACACAGGACGTTGAGCTCAACGCTGACGACCTCAAGGAGCTCGCTGGCCAGTTCAAGGCTGAGTACAAGGCTAAGATCGGCAAGGACTTCCCAGACGATCCTAAGGAGCAGCTCATCGGCGCTATCAAGGCTGTATTCCGTTCATGGGACAACCCAAGAGCTAACGTATACAGAAGAGATAACGATATCCCATTCTCTTGGGGTACTGCTGTAAACGTACAGTCAATGGCATTCGGTAACATGGGCGACGACTGCGGTACAGGTGTTGCGTTCACACGTGATCCTGCTACAGGTGAGAAGAAGCTCATGGGTGAGTTCCTCACAAACGCACAGGGCGAGGACGTTGTTGCAGGCGTTCGTACTCCTATGCCTATCCAGCAGATGGCTGAGACATTCCCTGAGGCTTTCGCTCAGTTCAAGGAAGTTTGCCAGACTCTCGAAAATCACTATCACGATATGCAGGATATGGAGTTCACTGTTGAGAACAAGAAGCTCTATATGCTCCAGACAAGAAACGGTAAGAGAACTGCACAGGCTGCTCTCAAGATCGCTTGCGACCTCGTTGATGAGGGCATGAAGACAGAGCAGGAAGCTGTTGCAATGATCGATCCAAGAAACCTCGATACACTTCTCCACCCACAGTTCGATACAAAGGCTCTCAAGGCTGCTACTCCTATCGGCAAGGGCCTCGGTGCTTCACCAGGAGCTGCTTGCGGTAAGATCGTATTCACAGCTGATGACGCTGTAGAGTGGGCTGCTAAGGGCGAGAAGGTCGTTCTCGTTCGTCTCGAGACTTCTCCTGAAGATATCACAGGTATGAAGGCTGCACAGGGTATCCTCACAGTTCGCGGCGGTATGACATCACACGCTGCTGTTGTTGCTCGTGGTATGGGTGAGTGCTGCGTTTCAGGCTGCGGCGATATCAAGATGGACGAAGCTAACAAGAAGTTCGAGCTCGGCGGCAAGACCTTCAAGGAAGGCGACTATATCTCGATCGACGGTACAACAGGTAACATCTACGACGGCGTTATCGCTACAGTTGACGCTCAGATCGCAGGTGAGTTCGGAAGAATCATGGCTTGGGCTGATAAGTACAGAACTCTTAAGGTTCGTACAAACGCTGATACTCCTGCTGACGCTAAGAAGGCAAGAGAGCTCGGCGCTGAGGGTATCGGTCTCTGCCGTACAGAGCACATGTTCTTCGAGGCAGACAGAATCGCTGCTTTCCGTGAGATGATCTGTGCTGATACAGTTGAGGGCCGTGAGGCTGCTCTCGCTAAGATCGAGCCAATGCAGCAGGCTGACTTTGAGGCTCTTTATGAGGCTCTTGAGGGCTGCCCTGTTACAATCCGTTTCCTCGATCCTCCTCTCCACGAATTCGTTCCTACAGAAGAGGCTGACATCAAGCTTCTCGCTGATTCACAGGGCAAGTCCGTTGAGGATATCAAGAACATCATCGCTTCTCTCCACGAGTTCAACCCAATGATGGGCCACAGAGGATGCCGTCTTGCTGTAACATATCCTGAGATCGCTGCTATGCAGACAAAGGCTGTTATCAAGGCTGCTATCAACGTTAAGAAGAAGCACGCTGACTGGACAGTTAAGCCTGAGATCATGATCCCACTCGTTGGCGATGTTAAGGAGCTCAAGTATGTTAAGAAGGTAGTTGTTGAGACTGCTGACGCTGTTATCAAGGAAGCAGGTTCTGAACTCCAGTACGAAGTTGGTACAATGATCGAGATCCCAAGAGCTGCTCTTACAGCTGACGAGATCGCTAAGAACGCTGACTTCTTCTGCTTCGGTACTAACGACCTTACACAGATGACATACGGCTTCTCACGTGACGACGCCGGCAAGTTCCTCGGCGCTTACTACGACAAGAAGATCTTCGAGAACGATCCATTTGCTAAGCTCGATCAGACAGGTGTTGGTAAGCTCATGGAAATGGCTATCAAGCTCGGTAAGCCTGTTAATCCTAAGCTCCACTGCGGTATCTGCGGCGAGCACGGCGGTGATCCTACATCTGTTGAGTTCTGCCACAAGATCGGCCTCGACTATGTATCTTGCTCACCTTTCCGTGTTCCAATTGCTCGTCTCGCTGCTGCTCAGGCTGCAATTGCTGACAAGAAGTAATTAGAGTATATATATAGTATACCTTATAGACGTTTTTAACGTTTTGTGTTCATACGGATAAAAGAAGTCCTCACAGTTTCGGCTGTGAGGACTTTTTGCTGTAATAAAGACCGCAGTTAATTCTGCGGTCTTAATATTTTCTTTACTCTTAAAACTATGCGGCGCTCCTTTGAAAGTGCAAAGGCTGCGGCGATAAATACCAATGTTCCTGCCGCAATCTCAAATGGGAATCTCAGCAGCGCACCCTCGGGTATTATGAATGGCAGAGTTGCTATTGCTCCGCAGGGCGGGAAATAGAGCTTCATTCTGCACACGGCGGCGAGTATCACTGCACAAGATAAAGCAGCCGATACTGCAAGGGGAAGTCCCAGCTTTTCTGTGAGAACAAAGCGCGAGAGAACTCCGCTGACCGAGGCAAGAATCATAAGCGAAGCCGCCTGCGGTGAACGCTCCAGAAGCTTGCTGTTGGGCTTTGACATCTCAAAGAATGCTACGATGAGCGGCGGAGCTATGAAGAATATCTCCTTTGTCAGAAGTGGGATCATGCAGATGACGCTTGCAGCTGCTATTTGTCTTATGCGCAGCGCGAAAAGCTGTTTATCGGGCTGTACGGGAGTAAATACACTTTTTTCGCGCAAGCTGCACTTCTCAAGTATCAGCTGTGCAAGGAGTATCAGCGAAGTCATAACGACTACCGAGCCTATGTATACGGGGCTTTTTGTTCCCAGCAGCACAGGCAGTACACAGGCTGATACGGCAGGAAGAAACTCCGTTTTTGACGCCGTAACGCAAGCCACTGCACATACCATAGCAAGGGGTACCTTTATGACGGGAGGAATCGGCACGAATACCAGTCCTACGCCGATAATTGCCGCTGCGGTTATTGTCAGCAGCAGCCTTAGCCTTGATACGTTCCACGACTGCTTCGGAGCAGCAAGCGCTCCTATGGCAACAGCCGTTATTTCGGGGAAGATTACCTCTTTATCGTGTAAAAGCTCCGAAGCTGCAACCATTCCTGCCGCTAAGGCGAGGGATATGAAAGCAGGGAGCACTTTTTTGAAATGAACCACTTATTTCACCTTTTCTTATATGATCACAAGTAGTATTATACAACTTTTCTGCCTTGAATGCAACTGTATTATTCGATAAAAAACTGCAATTATAGTATTGATTTATGTTTTCTTTAATGACAGTGGCGGAAAAGTTTTTGAAAAAGCTCTTGACAAATACCCTGTGGGGGTATATAATATGATTACAAGATACCCTACAGGGGTATACAAGGGAGTGTTATTCATGAATGATAAGGAATGCTGCTGCGGACGCAAGAAAAAACGCAGCGAAGAGGAATTCAGGTCGCTGATGAATCGTCTGAAAAGAATAGAGGGACAGGTCCGCGGAGTTGAAAAAATGCTGGAAAATGACGCCTACTGCCCCGATATATTGACGCAGGTATCGGCTATAAACAGCGCACTGAACAGCTTCAACAAGGAGCTGCTGGCTTCTCATATGAAGAGCTGCGTCGTGAACGATATCCGTGCAGGAAAAGATGAGGTCATAGACGAGCTTGTGGCTACATTGCAGAAGATAATGAAATAACGGGAAAGGAGCTTCAATGGAGCAATATAATGTGACGGGAATGAGCTGTGCGGCTTGCAGTGCAAGAGTTGAAAAGGCTGTATCAGCCGTTCCGGGAGTCAGCAGCTGTGCGGTTAGCCTTCTTACAAATTCAATGGGAGTTGAGGGGACTGCTTCGGAAGCGGACATAATCCGAGCCGTTGAGAATGCAGGCTACGGAGCTTCAAAAAAGGGCGCAGAAGCTAAAACAGCGGCAGCCGATGAAGATATGCTGAAAGATACGGAAACACCTAAGCTGAGAAAACGTCTGATAAGATCGGTGATAGTGCTGCTGGTGCTGATGTATTTCTCAATGGGACACATGATGTGGGGATTCCCTGCACCTGCGGCGTTTGATAATCACGTATTTCTCGGCGTATTTGAAATGCTTCTCGCTATCATCATAATGATGATAAACGGGAAATTCTTCACTAACGGATTCAGGTCGCTTTTCAGCGGACACCCTAATATGGATACCCTTGTGGCGCTGGGTTCAAGTGCTTCATTCGGCTATTCGCTTGCGGAGCTTTTCATTATGATACTTGCGCAGGGCAGCGGCGACCATGAGACGGTCATGAAATACGGAATGAACCTGTATTTCGAGTCCGCAGCCATGATACCCACCCTTATAACCGTGGGAAAAATGCTTGAATCCATGTCAAAGGGACGGACTACCGACGCTTTGAAAGGTCTTATGAAGCTCGCTCCGAAAACAGCGATTTTATATCGGGACGGCGAGGAGCGCGAGGTCGGTATCGAGGAGGTCAGAGAGGGGGATATCTTCGCGGTAAAGCCCGGCGGAAGCATTCCCGCTGACGGAGTTGTGGTGTATGGTTCGTCTTCTGTGGACGAATCCGCTCTCACAGGCGAAAGCATACCCGTTGACAAGGAAGAGGGCTCTGCTGTCTCGGCGGCTGCGATAAACAAATCGGGCTATATCCGCTGCCGTGCCACAAGAGTAGGCGAGGATACCACGCTTTCCCAGATAATCAGGACAGTATCGGACGCAGCGGCTACAAAGGCTCCTATTGCACGAATAGCCGATAAGGTATCGGGGATATTCGTTCCTGCCGTTATAGGGATAGCTCTCCTGACGCTTGGCGGCTGGCTGATAGCGGGCAAGGAGTTCAGCTTTGCCATTGCAAGAGCCATATCCGTGCTTGTTATAAGCTGTCCCTGTGCTCTCGGACTTGCTACTCCCGTGGCTATAATGGTAGGCAGCGGCGTGGGAGCTAAAAACGGCATACTCTACAAGACAGCCGCTTCTCTTGAAGCTGTTGGCAGAGCCAATATAGCCGCCCTTGACAAGACGGGAACTATAACCGAGGGCAAGCCCGATGTTACGGATATTATCCCTTTCGGTACAACAGAAAAGGAGCTGCTCACATACGCTTCGGCTCTCGAAGCAAAAAGCGAACACCCTCTTGCAAAGGCGGTGATTGCAAGGGCTTCGGGCATTACTATACCCGAGGTCACTGACTTCATGGCGCTTGCAGGAAACGGTCTTTCCGCTGTCCTTGGCGGGGAAGTCCTCGAAGGCGGCAGCTATAAGTATATCTCGCAGAAGTATGATATCCCGGCGGACTTTGTTTCAAAAGTGACCGAGCTTTCCGACGGGGGAAAAACGCCTCTGCTCTTTGCAAAGGGCGGCAGGTTCATAGGTATCATAGCTGTTGCGGACACTATAAAAAGCGACTCGGCAGACGCCATAAAGGAGCTCAAGGGCATGGGCATAAATGTGTATATGCTCACGGGCGACAACGAGCGCACAGCCAATGCCATAGGCAGACAGGCAGGTGTTGACAATGTCATCGCAGGAGTCCTTCCCGACGGCAAGTCAAAGGAAATAGCCGAGCTTAAAAAGCAGGGCAAGGTCATCATGGTAGGTGACGGTATCAATGACGCTCCTGCACTGACTACTGCTGACACAGGCGTTGCCATAGGCGCAGGTGCAGATGTTGCAATAGACGCCGCTGATATCGTCGTTATGAAGAACAGGCTGACGGACGTTTCCGCCGCGATACGTCTCAGCCGCGCAACGATAAGGAATATCCACGAGAACCTCTTCTGGGCATTCATATACAACGCCGTGTGCATACCCCTTGCAATAGGTTTGTACGGCGTCGAGATGAAGCCTGCATACGGTGCGGCGGCTATGGCTATGTCAAGCTTCTGCGTGTGCATGAACGCTCTCAGGCTGAACTTGGTGAAGATACATGACGCAGGTCATGACAAGAAAATAAAGACCAAAATAATAAAAACGGAGGAAAAAGCTATGACAAAGACATTAAAGATCGAAGGTATGATGTGCGAGCACTGTGAGGCAAGAGTAAAGAAAACTCTTGAAGCTATCGACGGTATCGAGAGCGCTGTTCCCGACCACAACGCGGACACTGCTGTTATCACCCTCAGCAAGGACGTTCCCGAGGATGTCATCAAAGCCGCTATAGAAGCTCAGGATTACACTTTTGTCGGCATAGAGTAAACTATAAAAGCCTTGCTCTGTGAAATATGAGAACAAGGCTGATATCAGGGAATGATACGCAAAAGTGGCATAATAAAAGGAGTATGTCCCCTTATTCGGGAACATACTCCTGTGTTTTTTTACTCAGTTCAACTTGAAGTATACGTTTCTGTACCAGTCAACTGTCTCAGCAAGTCCCATATCTACAGAGTACTCAGCCTTCCAGCCGATACGCTCAAATGCCTTTGTTGGATCTAACTGCTGTATCAGTATCTCATTAACATCGCTCTGCTGGATAACAGACTCGATATTCTCGCAGTTCATAACAGCCTTTATCTTGTTGACGATAGTCTCAATGTCTGTAGCGATACCTGTACCGAAATTGAATGCGTTTCCTACAACGCCTTCCTTTTCGATGTTGTAAAGCATATACATATAAGCATTGACGATATCCTTGATGTAGAGGAAGTCTCTCTTGAATACGCCGTTTGCAGGGTGTCTGATAACAGGAGACTCGCCGTTTTCAAGCTTCTGGATAGTTCCGGGGATAAGTCTGTTGAAGTTGTTGTCTCCGGGACCGTAGATGTTGCCGAATCTTCCTACTGCAACAGGGAGCTTGTAGCTGTGGTAGAAGCTTCTTGCCAGCATATCCTGACAGACCTTAGAAACGTCGTATGGGTTGCTGCCCTGAAGTATCATGCTCTCGTTGTATGGGAGCACATCGCTGTCGCCGTATACCTTATCGCTTGAAGCAACGAGAACAGCCTTGACTGTATCCATATGAAGTCTTGCAGCGTCCAGGATATTGTATGTACCTACGATATTTACCTGGAAAGTCACCTTTGGCATCTTGTAAGCCAGATCCTGAAGAGCTACAGCAGCAAGGTGGAAGATGAACTCTATCTTCTGCTCAACGAGTATCTGCTCGATAAGAGCGCCGTTGCTGATATCGCCGTAGTAAATGTTTACCTTTTTGTCAAGTCCGCAAATGCTGAAATAGCTTGTGCTGTCACATCTCTCGATGAGAACGGTAACATTTGCGCCAAGCTCGATAAGGTGCTTTGTGATGTGCGCTCCTACAAATCCTGTAGCACCTGTTATAAACACACGCTTGTTTTTCATGTCTTTGCTATTCATTTCTTCTCTATCCTCTTTCTTTTTGACCTTTTGGCCGATTTTCTCTGACCACAGCGCGAATTTTTGGCTAAAAATAAAGCCTGACACCTCGCTGTGGGAAAACACTGAAACAATGAGTAGTATAGCATATTCGTCGAATTTTGTCAAGTATTAATTGTTTTAAGAACTTGGGCAAAAAACTGTTAATAATCATCGAAATACGGCGTAAAAAATTGAACCATCAGCACATGAAAATTATATAGGAACAGGTCGAAAAAAGGTATTGATTTTCTCTATGAAGTGTGCTATAATTTTAATCAGCGTCTCCGGACGCCGGGGAAATAAATGGTACCGAGCCGCTTATTTCCTTGAAGCAAAATCCTATAGAAAAACATAACGGAGGAAAAGAAAACATGAGCGAGATCAAGCCCAAAAAAATTGCCGTTTTGAACGGTATCTTACACGGTCACTTTACGGGAAGTGTTGAGGTCGTAAGAGAATTAGCCGCATTAGGACATGATGTGACTTGTTTTGTTACAGACGAATTTGCACCGAGATTAGACGAAGTTCCTGTAAAGAAAGTAGTTTATTCAGCAGATGTAAGTGAAATTGCTAAAAGATTACCTCCAAATGTTCCATCATTCGCTATAAATTCATTCATGGTAGGCAAGGCAACAGACGTTGTTATGACACTGCTCATGAATGATAAGACAGAGTACGATTACTATATCATCGACGCATTTTTCGACATTGAAGAAATGAACAAGGTCTTAAAGATCGATCCTGCTAAATTCGTAATGATCTACCCTTCATTCATTCTTACAGACGAGAACCAGTTTGACAATGCAAGACTGATAGGCTTACAGGCAACAAACGCTAAATACAATATCAGTCTCCGTGATTTCGTCGGACTTATATTCACTCCAAACAACTTCAAGAAGATACTCCTGACATCAAAGTATTTCCATTTAAGACCAGAGGATACAGACGACAAGTGCTACTTCCTCGGACCACACATCGAGCAGAGAGTCGTTGACAAGAGCTTTGACTTCAAGAAGGACGAGAACAAGAAGCTCCTCTTTATCTCACTGGGAACTATATTCGGCAAGGACTTGGAGTTCTATCACCGCTGTATCGAAGCTTTCAAGGACTCGGACGAGTATCAGGTAATCATGTCTGTTGGTAAGTTTGTAAATATCGAGGAGACCTTCAAGGAGATCCCCGATAACTTCACTATCTACAACTATGTACCACAGACACAGCTTTTACCGCAGGTCGATGTATTCATCACACACGCAGGCTTCAACTCAACATCGGAAGGTCTTGCAAGCGGCGCTGCACTGGTGCTTGTACCGCAGGCTGTTGACCAGTTTGACGTTGCAAAGGTAGTTGCAGGACTTAACGCAGGTATCGCTCTCAACAAGCATGAGATAGACATTACAGCTGATATCATCAAGAAGGCTGTTGATGACGCTTATGCTAACAGAGAGAACTTCAAGGCAGGCACAGATAAGATAATCGCTTCATTCAACGAAGCAAGAAGCAACAGAACAGCACTTTACGCTGAGATATTTGCTTGATTTGACAAGAAAAGCCGACAGGGAGCACCTGTCGGCTTTTTACGGATTGCATATTTATATTGAACGGGCGGATACTATCCGCCCCTACACATTTACGGCGATATAGCACGGGCGAGCGGAACTCGCCCCTACAAAAAGGCGAACCGCTTGGTTCGCCTTTAATTATGCATTATGCATTATGAATTATGCATTAAAAATCCCACCACGAAAAAAGACTGCCATGCGGCAGCCTTTTATATATAGGTATAGAACAGGATTGCAAAATAATAACGACCTTCATTGACACCCTCTCAAAAAGCCAATCAAGGTCGCTATTGAGTGACGCCTGCGCACCCTCTATACGCAGTTGTCAATACGGCAGCACATATTCCGAAGTGCCATATATCTTCTTGCTGTGATGTCATGCTTGTTTGGTCGTTTCAAGCGATGCGTGAACTGCTTTAGGCGATTAAACATATTATAGGCATTAATGTTTAATAGCAGTTGAAGTAAGTCCGATGTGTGCTGGATCGAAGTGGTAAAACCGAAGATCCGGCGGAGTTTGATACCGGATCAAGCAAAAGAACGATATACTTGCCGATTTTGTTACAGGACACATAAAAATCTGTTGAAATTATGTGGCGGTAGAGAAGCCGATTTTTCGGCGGTTTTTCTACCAACAATTGTATTATAAAGCATGACGGCGTTAAGTTCAATTGATTATATTGCTCAAAATTAGGACTATATTGCTAAATTTAGTATTATATTTTATATTAAGGATTTATGAACTAAATTACTGATTTTAATAAATAAGTTTTAAGACATAAAAATAAAAATAAACGGCTGATTTTGGTATAGAGCAAAAACCGTATTGACAAATCTGCGTAGATACGTTGATTTGAGCTTCGACAAAAAATGTAGCACAATTACAACATCTTTTAACGAGGGTGACGTTTTGAACTGTAAACTGATAAAACTTGCTATGGTTAAAAGTAATACAAAATTGTGCGACAAAAATTTTTTGGAATTTTTTGAATATTTTTGATATTTTTTTATTTTTTAATCAAGGCTGACAGCTCCGAGGCATAAAAAAGCTCCGAGGTTTAACTCGGAGCCCATGTTTTACAGTATGCCCTGTGAAGCGTCTCTTATTCTCTTCTGGTAGTATTCCTCCTGCCATGAGAAATCGAAATCCTTGAACAGCTTCAGACAGCCGTTGGCGTTTGCGAGAGCGCCCTCCAGACCTTCGATATCGTCAGCCTTTGCGAAGATATAGACTGCGGTTATCATTATCTCAAGAAGCATTGAATCGTTTCTGCCCTGGGGCTTATAGCCGAATTTCAGGAGCTTGAGAGCGTCGCGGTAATTCTTTGCGGCGCAGTCTGCCAGCGCAAGCGAGATATAGAGCTTAGCCTGACGCTTTAGGCAGGTCTTTTCGCAGTATTTCTGCAAAAAGCTTATGTTCAGCGTGCGGAACTCCTCGGCGTCGCGCCAGTTGCCTATCTTGCTGATAGTGCTGAGCATTTCGGTGCAGTAGCCGAATTTCTCGTCGCCGCTGAGCTTTTTGTCTATGAGCTTTTCAAGATAAAAATAAGCTGTCTTATTATCGTATATCTTATCGTAAAGAGATGCTATCTGGATTATATCGAAGTATGTGGGCTTTTTAGCGTTGTCGATGAAAGCGTCGGCGTAAGCCTCACACAGCTCCTTGGAGTAGCCCTTGTCAACGAAGAGGCTGTAAACTTCCGCATATTTTTTCATCTCAGCAGCGTGAGATGTCAGCAGAGGAAAGCCTGCCTTTTTTCGTTCTATAGGTGATAACATATCTTTGCCCCTCCCATCTGATATGGAACAGCCGACTGCAAAAAACAGGGATAACAGTGCCTGAGGTTTCACTGTTTTTGTATCGTCTGCGTATATGAACTTATATATTTTCTATATAATGAGTAAAAACAGTAAATTATTTTCACTCGTCTGTGTAATCAATCATAACACAAATTTATAGGTTAGTCAACGCCTACTGGCAATTTAGTGACAAAACTGTTGATATGCACAAAAAAATCACTGATTTTTTTCCTAATTATTTTTTTAAACTTAAAATTCCTTTAAGCTTATTTCAATATTTTGTGGTATAATATAGTTACAGTGGAATGGTGTCCGCTTTTATAGATATATGCCTTACATATATAATGGCATTCAAGGGGGTATTCCTATGAGGCTTCTCGTTGTTGAGGACGAGATACAGCTCGCCGACGCTCTGTCGGAGATACTTAAAAGAAATATGTACAACGTCGATACCGTTTACGACGGCGTTGACGGACTCGATAATGCTCTTACGGGAGTTTACGACTGCATCATACTGGATATCATGCTTCCCGGCATGAACGGTATGGAGGTGCTGAGGAATCTCCGCCGCGAGCACGTAAATACGCCAGTTCTTCTGCTCACCGCACGAAGCGAGATCGAGGACAAGATCAACGGTCTTGACTGCGGTGCAGACGACTACCTTACAAAGCCCTTCGTTACTGGTGAGCTTCTTGCGCGAGTAAGAGCACTCACCAGAAGAAAGGGCGAGATAGTCGACGAGAACAGAATGGATTACAACGGACTTGAGCTTAACAAGAGCACCTGTTCCGTAATGTGGAAGGGCAATGACGTTAAGCTTTCGCTCAAGGAGTACCAGATAATGGAGCTCCTTATATCAAACCCGCACCAGATACTTCCAAAGGAGCGTATAATCGAGAAGATATGGGGCTATGAGAGCGATGTTGAGTACAACAACATCGAGGTCTACATATCCTTCCTGAGAAAGAAGCTTTCGGTAATATCCGCTCCTGTTCAGATCAAGACCGCAAGAGGTATAGGCTATTCTCTTGAATGATGAAGGAGGAATGTCGCAATGTTAAGGAAACCTCATGATCGAATGTTCAGAAAAGCCCAGATGAAGCTTTTCTCGCTGATCGTAAGTATTCTCCTTGCTGTTTTCATTGCACTTATCGGTTCTATAAACGTTATCACCAAGGAGGTCATGCGAGGGCAGTCCAAGGAAGTGCTCATGCAGATAGCTTCGGGTATCGAGTATAACGACAAGAACTCAACATTTACATATACCAAGCCTGTTGAGCAGAAGGGCGAAAAGCGCGACAAGGGCGGCAATCCGCCTGCGAAGCCCTCGGAAACAGCCAAGCCTGCCACCACTGAGGCTCCGACGACTACAACAGCGACTACTGTGACTACAAAGGCTGACGAGACTACTCAGGCAGTTCCGTCAACTGACGAGAGCACAGAGTACAGCGAGCAGTTCACTCCCGACGAGCCCGAGTACTACGAGGAGCCGCACGAGGAGCAGCCTGCTGAAACTCAGCCCCCCGAGACTCAGCCCTCAGAGGCTCAGACTACCGCGCCTTTCAGCGGACAGCAGAGCTGGGCTGCATGGGGACAGCAGGACTGGAACAACTGGAACCAGCAGGGACAGCCTGACTGGAACAACTGGAGCCAGCAGGACTGGGATAATTTCTGGAAAAACTGGAATAATAACAACGGCGGTCAGCAGGACTGGAACAACTGGAACAACTGGGGACAGCAGAACGGCGGCAGCGATCCCAATAACCCGTGGAACCCGTGGGATCAGACAAATCCGTGGAACCCGTGGAACCAGATGAACCCGTGGAACCCGTGGATGCAGTGGAACGGCAATATGACAGGTTCTCTTAAAGCAAGAAGCAAGGAGCCTGATAAGAACGGCGTCAAGGTACACGAGGATAATCAGACCTACAAGCGCTACAGCGGCGAAGAGCAGCAGGACGATGAAAACGCAGAAGCCGAGGACGAGCTTATTGCAGAGCCCCAGAGCTTCGGCGGCGAGGCTGTTCTTGTGAATACTGTATATACAGGCGAGCCTGTGCTGGAGGGCTTTACAGTTCTTTCAAACAGCGGAAGCAGCGACGCTCCCACAGCTATGGCTTCATCTTCCTCAGAGCCCAGCCGCATGGCTTATTCAAAGGTAGAGCCTATTCCGAAAACTCTCGGCTCTATAGATTTCTTCGTTATCATGGCAGATACAAAGGGCAATTACCTTGCGACTCTCAATAACGACAAGCTTGACTCACAGGGAGCTCAGGACTACATAACAACTATCCTTGACAACGGCAAGGATACAGGTATGATAAACGGCTATCAGTTCTATCAGACAGACAAGTCAAACGGCACTATCATGGTGCTTACGGATAAGAGCTCCGAAATGGATATGCTCAAGCAGCTCAAGCGTACAACTATAATTATAGGTCTTATAGCGCTGGTCGTTCTCTCTGTTTTTGCATATTTCCTCAGCCTGAGAAGCATTCAGCCTATCAAGGTCGCATTCGAGAAGCAGAAGCAGTTCGTTTCCGACGCCAGCCATGAGCTGAAAACTCCTCTTGCAGTCATCACCACAAACGCAGATGTACTTTCCGAGGAGATAGGCGAGAACAAGTGGCTTGAATACATCAAGGCTCAGACTGACCGTATGAACGTGCTGGTCAACGACCTGCTGAATCTCACAAGACTGGAGAACAATACCACTGATTTCGAGCGCAAGTACTTCAATCTCAGCAAGGCGGTAATAAATACCGCACTTCCATTTGAGTGTCAGGCATTCGAGAACAACAAGAAGTTCGAGGTAAACGTCGAGGATGATATCATGCTCAGCGGAAGCGAGAAGCACATCAAGCAGATGACAGCTATCTTCATTGACAATGCGCTGAAGTACTCCAACGACGGCGGTACGGTAAGAGTATCCCTGAAGAGAGTGGGCGACAGGAAGCTTCTGTCGGTATACAACACTGGTCAGGGTATCAAGGAAGAGGATACCGAGAAGATATTCGAGCGCTTCTACCGCAGTGATGAGTCGAGAAACCGCTCCACAGGCGGCTACGGACTGGGACTTGCAATTGCAAAGTCGGTAATTGACAAGCACAAGTTCAAGATACACGTAATGAACCAGCCGGGCAAGAGCGTTTGCTTCATGGTAACAATGCAGTAAGAGACAGGGCGCGATTTATCGCGCCCTGTTTAATGCGTAATTATTGTAGGGACGGCGTTCCGCTGCCCGAATAAGATTGCCGTATATTTCGACGGGCGCACACTGTGCGCCCCTACAAAAAAGGCGAACCATAACCATAGTACTTATATAGAAGCTCATGGTTAATTATGGGGGAAACCTTTCTGAGGAAAGGTTCTCCCCCATACCCCTTTCCAAAGACTTTTATCTGGTTTTTTCACAGATAGGGCGCTCCTGTATATGCAGTTTTTTTTATTTTATGAAGCGCCCTATCTGCGAAAAAACGAAAAAGAAAGTTTTAGGGAGAGAGTTTGAGAGAAGCCCCTTTTTCAAAAGGGGTTCTCTCAATAATAAGCATAAAACTTCTATATGAGTGTCACGGTTATGGTTCGCCTTTTTTATGCATTGAATTTAGTTCTAAATAGAAACATACTCGCTGTCCGTATTAAGCGGTTTCAGATATTCGTCGATACGCTCTCGTGAGACATTGTCCCCGATGACGATGAGCACGGGCTGTCCCTCTGAGACCTCGGCTGTCTCCGTCTTTTCACGGGTAGCGTTTATTTTCAGCCAGCCATTCTCCGCAGGCAGGGCACCCTTGATACGGAATATCCTGCCGCAGCTCTCGTCTGTGAATATATCGGCGATAAGCTGCTCCACGCACTCTCTCGGTATGGCGATATGCATGAAGTAGTGAACGGAGCTCTCTATATCCTCGGGGCTGAACTTCTTCACGTAGCTCGAACCGCGGTAGCCTGCGCTGCCGAAAAGTCTGTAGTCCTCGTCGTCAAGGCTCTCCCAGTCCTTAGCCACAACATCGCGGAGAGTGAGTCTGCGGTCACAGCGAATATCCTCAAGAGCGCGGTTCACATGGTCGAGTATGGACTGCACAAGCTCACTGTCGGCTTCACCGCGGAGCTTGCTTATCACTATCTTTCCGCAGCAGGCTGCCTCAGAGCCCAGTAGATACTCCATCTGCGGCGAGAGGTGCTCCTCCATTTCGCTGTCGACGATAGTGAGGACGCTGCCTATTTCAAACCAGTTATCCAGCGGCGAGTCGTGGAGTATATCGAAGAATTCGTCCATGTCGAATATGCCCGAGGGCTCGACGATAACGCGGTCAAAGTGCTGCATACCGAGAGATATGAGCTGTGTTTTGAAGCGACGTCTGTGGCAGTCCGCGTCGCAGCCTCCTGCTATCATTTCAAGGCGGCAGCGTTCGCCTTTAAGCTCCTGTAACATGAGCATATCAATGTTGACAGCGCCGAAGTCGTTTTCAAGTATGGCGATATTCTCGCCTCTGTCTATGCAGTTTCGGGCGTATTTCAGCAGAAAAGTGGTCTTTCCCGAGCCGAGTATACCCGTTATAAGGTCTATCTTTGTCATTTTATGATTTCCGTTTCTGTTTAGATGTTTTTATGGGCGCATTACGAACTGACCTGCGATATGGTTATGGTATAGGTCGCGCCGCTGAGGTGATCGGGATCGTTGGCGAGGTGACGTTCATCGCCGCCCCATGCGTCGGCTCCCGAGAAAGGATCGGGCTCATAATTTGGATCCGGGCGCAATTCTGATATCTTCACTTTAAGCCCCGTATCAACAGTCAGTCCGCCCTCCTCATCGTACCACCTGAACTCCTCGTTGGCGCTGTCGACAACGTCCCTGTAGTTGAGACCTCTCACACCGGGGTAGAACATTCCGCTGTCATTCACAAGGCGCATAACACGCTGTTTTTTGTCGGTTTTATCGTAGTCGGGACTGTTTATGCCGTATTTGTAATCCCTGCCGAACACTCCGTCGGAGACCTCCGCGTTGCAGTGAAGTATGCGGACTCCGCCGCTTTTCTGGAACAATGTGCTATACAAACCGTTTATGAAGCAGGCTGAATTATTGCCCTCGCCTGTGGTAAACTCGATGACGAAGTACTCTCCAAGCAAGCCTTTTTCACTGCCCCTCGGGATAAGGATACAGGAGGGCTTCTGCTGTGAGGAATTCAGCGTAAAGGACTGCTCGCCGCCTGTGTAGAACTGTATATCCTCCTCGGCTATCCAGCCCAGCATGAGCTTTGAAAACGCGGACAGGTCGCCGCTGCCCTCGTCCATGAGCTCGCTGCCTGCGGAGCCGCTCATACTGCCGATATCACTGCCTGACTCCTGATTTGTGCCGTAGTAATCCGTAAGTCCCATAGCGTGACAGAGCTCATGGGCTATCTTGGAATTTGTGCCTGGGCGGTCGTTCTTCCAGTACGGAATCACGCAGTATGAGCCAAGTTTCATGCCGCCATAGGTATCACTGCCGTAATACTTTGCGGAAAACGGCCACCAGTCGGGTATCTTGTCACCGTTATTGTCCATCTCCAGCAGCTTTTCGGGAACTATTATCACCATGGAGTCCAGAATATCATCTTTATTTGCGTCATAAACGCTCAAATCAAGCTTTTCTGCGTATTCCGACATTATTTCCTCAGCCAATCCAAGGGAATTGTTCTGGATATAGCTCTCCGCAGGATTTTTCGCCCTGTAGCTCATAACGTCGCATTCAAGGTACATTTTTCCGTAGGAAGCACGGTCAAAATAGGCAGGAACGCTCTCCAGAGGGTAAAAGCTTTCGTCTTTGTCTTCAGCGCCGAAGCAATTCTGCTTCACCTGCTCTGCAAAGTCAGTATCCGCGTAATGATCGGGGAACTCCACAGCAAATACGGGTAACCTGCTTCTACCCATGCCTGACATCGCAGGCGCAAGCTCGCTTACGGGAGCTTTTTTGTCCAGTCCCTTTATCTTCCCGAGAAGCAGACGTCTCAGGGCTGTCAGGTCGAAAATATCCACTCTGCCGTCCTCGCAGATATCGGCAGTCTCCGATACATTCAGCTCTGTATCTTCTGCACCTATGAGCCACTTTTGCAGCAGCACAAGGTCTGATATTTTTATCTGTCCGTCGCAGTTCACGTCGCCCTTTTCATACTGAGAAATGTCAGCATCGGCAGCGATGCTGTCTGCGGCTTCTCCGCCATGCACAGCGTTTGCGGCAGGCTGAAAAAGCAGCGCAGCCGCCGCAGCTCCTGCAAGAAGCTTGCTCATATTATCCACCCCTTTTTGCACCGTTCGTGCTTTTTATACTTCAAATATACTATAACTCCGTGAAAAAGTCAATCGGTTTATGTTTGTCGAAAAAGTCATTTTACCCATGAAAGGGATTCCAAAGGGACTGTGTTCCTTTGGCGGAGTCCAGAGGCAGAGCCTCTGGCGGGTTTGGGCAGAGCCCAAATATCGAAGGCGCTTCGCAAAGGGTGAATCAAAAAACAGTCCAGTGGACTGTTTTTTGAGAGGGTGACTCCCTGCTGTGCAGGGAGATGTCAGCTTTGCTGACAGAGGGTGCCGAGCCCGATTAGGGACGCCTTGCAAGTGAAGGCGTTCCCTTAATAAAATTGAGTTTATTGACAGTCTGAGTAACAATGTATCATTGCTCCTGCATTTTATAAAAATCGTTCTTGGCAAATGCCACGGTAAACTCGGTATACTGCCCCTGCTCTGATTTTACGGAAATGCTGTGCCCGAGTCTTTCGCACAGGCTCTTCACGATGTAAAGTCCCATACCCGTGGACTTTGCGTACAGACGTCCGTTCTCGCCTGTGAAGCTCTTGTCGAACACGCGGCTCAGGTCATTTTCGGGTATGCCTATGCCGTTGTCGCGGAAGTGAAGCAGCACACGGTCAGGGAGCTCCTCTGCGCTTATTTTCATAACGGTCTCGCGCCCCTCAACTGTGTATTTCAGGCTGTTTGCGATGAACTGTCCAAGCATGAATTCCAGCCACTTGCCGTCGGTCAAAACGCTTACGTCAAGCCCCTCGGTCTCGATAGAAGCTCCTGCAAGCTGGATATCCTCGCGCTTTTTCAGAGCTGTATTGGACACGGTGCGCTTCAGGGAGGTCTCCTTGATGATGTAGTCTTTTTCGGCACTCTCGGAACGGGCATAGTACAGCACCTGATCGGTATAGTCGTCTATGCGGCGGAGCTGCTCCAGAAACTTGTCTCCCAGCTTGTCGTTGTGGTTGTGCGCCATGAGCTGCAAACTTGCCACGGGGAGCTTTACCTCGTGCACCCACATCTCGATAAATTCGCGGAAGTCAGCGGAGCTCCGCTTATAGTCCGATACGTTCTCGCACATGGCTTTATTAGCCTGACAAAGAATCTCATAGGTGAGCCTGCCCTCAAGGAAGTCGGGCTCTCTTACCATTTCGTGAATGAGGTATTTTTTGTCCAGTATATCAAGCTTTTGTATAAGCTCGTCGTAGAACCGCCTTTTCCGCAGAAAGCCCACAAGCTCCTCTGTTATGATGAACAGCAGGAATATGACGGCGATAAATGCCCTGAGCTGGCTGCTTACCCTGTAAGCCGTCAGAAACAGCAGCATAAGTCCGAATGAGACCGCTGCGATAACGTAAAACCACAGTCTGTCCCTGATATAATCGCGGAATCTCATCTCAGTATGTACCCCTGCTTCTTGCGCGTTTCGATAGCGTCCTCGCAGCCAAGGTCGGCAAGCTTTGAACGCAGGCGGCTTATATTAACGGTGAGGGCGTTGTCGTTGACGAACTCGTCGTTGTCCCACAGCGCCGTCATAAGCTCGTCACGGGTGACGATAGAGCCGCGCCTGTCCAGCATAAAGCGGAAAATTATCATCTCGTTCTTGGTGAGGATAAGCTCGCGGCTGCCGTCGGTCAGACAGCCCTTGGCGTCGTTGACCTGCAAGCCGTTGTAGGACTGGACTGTTGCCGAACCTGCGGAACGTTTCAGCACAGCAGATATCCTCAGCAGCAGGATAGTGGGATTATAGGGCTTTGTGATGTAGTCGTCGGCGCCGTAGCTCATGGAAAGCACCTCGTCGGTCTCGGAAGTCCTGCTCGTCACCATGATAACGGGAGTATCCGTTTCGCTGCGTATCTCCTTGAGAAGCTGTTCGCCGTTAAGGTCGGGGATATTTATGTCCATGAGGATAAGGTCGGGCTTTGCGGAGAGTATCTTTGCCTTTGAGTTGCTGAAATCCGTAAGGTATTCGGCATCGTAGCCCGAATTGCGGAGAAGCTCGGCGAGCTCCTCGCGGATAGACCTGTCGTCCTCGACAATGAAAATCTTGCTCATATTTCACCTCTGAATTATTATTGTTTTAATTATAGCACAAATGAGCGGATAAAACAAGCCTTTAGCTGTAGGGAACGCCGCCCTCGGCGTTCCGTAAATTGATGATTGAGAATGTAGGGGCTGATGTACACAGCCCGAATAATTGCTTTGTAACCACACGGGGCGATGTAGGCATCGCCCCCTACACATTTTTACGTTATATCATGGGCTGTCGAGGACGCCAGCCCCTACAAAAAAGGCGAACCGATCGGTTCGCCTTTAATTATGCATTATGCATTGAACGGGCGCACATTGTGCGCCCCCTACACATTACTCGTCTGTTTCGTCGGTCTCGACGGGCGGCAGCTTCTCCACGCGACAGACCTCGATTCGGTGGTGCTTTACCTCGACCACGTTTATGTGAAGTCCGCCTGCTTCAAGCTCCAACTGTGTGCCGTCCTTGGGTATCTCGCCAAGCTTTGCTATGACGTAGCCGCCAAATGTCTCATACTTGTCCGCAGGAAGCGTTATATCAAGCTCCTCGCAGACATCGCTGAGGGAACTGATACCCGGAACTGTCCACTGGGTATCGTTTATCTTTTCAAGTCTTACAGCAGGCTCGTCCTCGGGATCGTCAGCGAAGTCGCCAACAAGCTCCTCGACAAGGTCGGTGATGGTGATTATACCGCTCATGCCGCCGTATTCGTCAACTACTATTGCGAAGTGGTCTGCGCCGCGCTGCTTCATCTGGTCGAACAGGCGGTCAGCCTTCATATTCTCGTGTACAAAGCAGGGCTCGCGGACAGCCTTTTCCATGATGTTGTCCTTGCTCTTGTCCTCAAGTCGGAAATAGTCCTTTGCGTTGAGAACGCCGATAACGTTGTCCACGCTCTCGCCGCACACAGGGAACGAGGAATGACGGGTGCGGTGTATGGTCTCCTCCCAGACGCTGATATCGTCGTCGCTCCAGAGCACGTCGACGTCTGTACGGTGAGTGCAGACCTGTTCCGCGGTCATATCGTCAAAGGCGAAAACGTTCTTGATTATGCGGTTCTCGTCCTCGTCGATAGTACCCTTTTCCGCGCCTGCATCGGACATCATGAGTATCTCTTCCTCGGTGACTGTGTCGTCGTCGCTGTTGGGATCAATGCCCATGAGGCGCAGTATACCGTTTGCGGAGACGTTCAGCAGCCATACCAGCGGTGCGAAGAAAACTGCCACGAAGTTTATGACTCCGCTCATGGCAAGAGCTATCTTCTCGGGATCCTTCATAGCAAGGCGCTTGGGCACCAGTTCTCCGAAAACCAGAGTAAAATAGGAAAGCACCAGTGTAATAAGAACTACCGCTGCCTTTTTGATAACAGCCGCAGGTATCCCTATGCCTGTTTTGACCAGCGCAGAGGTAAGAAGCTCCGCAAAGCTGTCTGCGGCAAAAGCGGCGCCTATGAAGCCTGCAAGGGTGATAGCCACCTGAATAGTAGCAAGGAATCGTGTAGGCGTATCGGTAAGCTTTTTGAGTCTCGCGGCTTTTTTGTTGCCGCTGGCGGCAAGCTTTTCAAGCCGCACATCGCTTGTGGAGATGACCGCCACCTCCGTACAGGCGAAAAGCGCGTTCAGCGCGATAAGTATTATTTGCAGAATTATCTGCCCTAACATATTCATATCCTCCGTTAAAATAACTGTATTTGTCTATATGTCTATAACCTCATAAAGGCACAGCCTAACACAAACGATAGTGCAGACCATGCCTTGATAATACATATTTAACGAAGTATGTCTCGTAATTATAAGGATTACTGCCGTCAGGGGCACCGTCCATTATTATTTTCATCTCCTGTTCTGCTTGAAGTATATGTATTATAGCATATATTTTATAAAAAAGCAAGTCTCACGGATAAAAAATCAGCAATCAGCCTGTAGGGGGGCTGATTGTGCTCCTGTGTCCTGTGTCTCGCCTTACAAAAACAGCCCGAAAGTATTACCGTTACACTTATATAAAAGTTTATAGTTAATTATGGGAGAAACCTTTCCGATGAAAGGTTTCTCCCAATAATAATTATAAAACTTCTATATGAGTATCAGGGTTAATGCTTTCGCGCTTTATGTTTATTTGTTTTCTGTTGAAGCCGCAGCCGCTGCTGCTTTCTTAGCCTTTTTTCTGATAGCTCTGTTTGTCTTTCTGAATATGAATCCGAGGAAGAGCTCGGCAGCTCCGATTATCAGGAGCATACAGGTGAAAGGCAGGAGCAGAGTCTCTGTCAGGTAGAATCCCACATTATGTGTGAATGTGAACGCTACAGCAGAACCGATAAGTATCACAAGTCCTGATATGAACATCAGCAGACCTACGATATTGAATACAGTTGCGAAGAAGCCTGTAACGTATCTTGCGCGTTTTGCAAGTATAACAGCTGTCCAGATAAGGAACAGTATCACAAGTCCGCCGAGAATGCCGATAGTGATGAATGAGAACGCATAGCTGCACTTGTCAATGTCGAAGCCCAGCTTTCTGCTCCACTCCTTGACGCTCATGGTGTCGCTGAAGTTGTCCTTCTCCAGATTCTTTTCAATAAGCTCATAACCGCTGTCGGTGATCTCGTAATCGAACTCCTTGACAGCCGCATTCTTGTTTGTTCTGATGAAGTCGTTGACGAAGTCCTCTGCGGTAATTGACGGGTCTCCGCCCTTGCCGTCGATGATGTAGTCGAGGTAGTCCTTAGCCACTCTTCCTGCATACTCGCGGAAGTCCGTATTCATCATGTATCTCTTGAAGCCTGCCTCGTCAGCCGCGCCCTTTGTAGCTGTGCGGAAGCCCATTGAATCATAGAGAGTCTTGGCAAGCTCCTTGCCGTCGAACTGAGCCGACAGGGTAGTGCTTGCGTTGAGCTTTTCTGCTCTCTTGCGGATAACACTGCCGTTAGCGCCGATCTTTACCGCAAGGGAAAGGCTGAACGCCAGCAGGAAAACAATAGTGAATATAGTCACCAGCGAAGCTCCGAAGATACGTCCGCCGCCGACTTTCTTGCGAGCCTTTGGCTTGTCCTCCTGCTGAGGCATAGGTGCTGGAGCAGGTGCAGGCTCGGGCTGTACAGGCGGGGGAGGAGCGATACTGCTCTGTATAGGCTGAACTGGTATCTTCATTGTATTGCTGTTGTCGTTGAAGCCGTTATTGCTTACGGGAGCGGCAGGAGCCTCCTGCTTGGGGAACTCCGCAGGCTTCTGAGGTTTTTCCACGGGAACAGGCTCAGGCTTTGGAGCTGTGAATACTTCGGTAACAGGCTCGGGAGCAGGCTCGTTCACAGGTTCGGGCTCGGGGAGCTCGATAGTCTCGGAGGTGCTGAGTATCTCCGTCGGCTCGTCATTGAGGAGCTCTGCTTCGCCGCTGGTAAGGCTGAGAGTTTCCTCGTTGGCGGCGATGATCTCTTCAAGGTGAGGAAGAATGGAAGTAGGCTCGTCGTCGGTATGTACATCGGGAGCAGGCTCGTTTTCGATACGGGCACCGCATTCTGTGCAGAATAAAGCGTCGTTTGGCAGTTCACTGCCGCATTTTTTGCATAGCATAATATCCCTCCTGTATTTTTCGTAAATGCTATTACAATTATAAGTCATACCAATAAATATGTCAAGTAAAAAAACTGTAACATTGTATTACACATGGGTATTTTCGGCAAAAAAGCGGATACAATGACAAAAAGCCCGCCGAAGCGGGCTTTAATTATTCGTTTTCGTTTGTGGTATCATCAATTTCTTTGAGCATATCGAAAGTATCTGCCGCCCAGTTTTCGATTTCAGTCTGGGGAACAGCGTTGATCCATTCTGCCCACTGCTCGGGGTCGTTCATGGAGCCCCACGGATTTGCCGGGTTATTTACCCATATCCACGGGCTGTCTGCTCCCGGAAAGTTTTCGGGAAGCCATGACGACTGATCGCTATTCGGATCAAGTGGATTCTGCGGATCCCACGGGTTCCACGGGTTCCACGGGACCCACGGGTTCCACGGATCCTGAGGATCCAACGAACTGGTATCCGGCCATTCCCATGCAGTCAGCTCGCTGATAAATTCATCAATGAACTCCTCGATGGAAATATCCGTGCTGTTCAGTGACTGGTCAACGTAGTATGAGAGGACGTATGAAGCGTCCATAGCGTTCACGCTGCCGTCCTTGTTGACGTCGCAGAGCGAAAGGAGCTCCTGAGTGATATCGGCGTTATTTACGGCAAAGTCGGCGTAAAGGGACAGAATATACGAAGCGTCCACAGCATTGATGATGCCGTCGCCTGACGGATCGCCGAGACCGAGGTCAGCCGCATTTGCGCTGACAGCCGAGCCAAGTGAAAGTGCCGCAAGCATACCTGCTAAAGTGCCTGCGAAAAGCTTTGATATCTTCATTGTAAAAACCTCCTTTGATGTCGGAAAAAACGGATTCTGTAAATTCATTATAGCGCAAAAAATCGGTACTGTCAACTTATATATTGCGGTTTTTAGGATTTAGAGCTAAGAACTAAGTGTAGGGGCGCACAGTGTGCGCCCGTGAATGAAAAATACGTTATTCACGGACTGCCAAAGGCAGCCCCTACAGGCTAACGGCTAATCACTGATCACTAAAAACTGGTCACTTCGGGACGCCGAGGGCGGCGTCCCCTACAATAATCACTATTACCACTGGACATATTGCAAAAAACGTGATATAATATAAATTAACCGTTTCTTTCATTCGGAAACGGAATCTTTACACTCAGATTGGAGCGATTTTTATGTCAAAGAAACCCTTTTACATCACAACGCCGATTTAT
Organism: Ruminococcus flavefaciens MA2007; assembly: GCF_000621845.1. Lineage (GTDB taxonomy): Bacteria > Bacillota > Clostridia > Oscillospirales > Ruminococcaceae > Ruminococcus > Ruminococcus flavefaciens_E. Next base: position 337,008 of record NZ_JHXF01000001.1, read on the forward strand.
TATCCGTCGGGCAATCCGCACATAGGTCACTGCTATACCACAGTTGCCTGCGATTCTATCGCCCGTTACAAGCGAATGCAGGGCTATGACGTAATGTTCCTCACAGGCACTGACGAGCACGGCCTCAAAATTGAGCAGAAGGCTGCCGAGCAGGGCGTAACTCCCAAGGAGTACGTTGACGTCATCGTTGACAGGTTCAAGAACCTGTGGAAATATATGAACATCTCATACGACAGATATATCCGTACCACTGACGACTATCACGTAGAAGCCGTTCAGAAGATATTCAAGGCACTTTACGACAAGGGCTATATCTACAAGGGCGAATACTCGGGCAAGTACTGTACTCCCTGTGAGAGCTTCTGGACTGACTCTCAGCTTGACGAGAACGGCTGCTGTCCCGAATGTCACAGACCTGTAAAGTACGCTAAGGAGGAGGCTTACTTCTTCAAGATGTCTCCCTTTGCAGAGCGCATAGAGAAGCTTCTTCTCGAGACTGACTATCTCCGTCCAAAGACAAGAGCTGTTGAGCTGGTAAACAACTTCATCAAGCCCGGTCTGGAGGACCTCTGCGTATCAAGAACCACATTCAAGTGGGGCGTACCTGTTACCTTTGACGACAAGCACGTTGTATACGTATGGATAGACGCCCTTTCAAACTATATCACAGCTCTCGGCTATGAGAACTCCGCACACAATGACTATGAGAAGTACTGGCCTGCCGATGTTCACATGGTAGCAAAGGACATCATGCGTTTCCACGCTATCATCTGGCCTGCAATGCTCATGGCACTTGACCTGCCCCTGCCTAAGCACCTTGCTGTACACGGCTATATCACCATGCAGAGCAAGGGCGGCGAAAGCGTTAAGATGTCCAAGTCACTGGGCAACGTTGTTGATCCTTTCGTACTGGGCGAGCGCTACGGCTGTGACTCTATCAGATATCATATCCTCCGCGAAATGGCTCTGGGCGCAGACAGCCTTTTCTCCAACGAGATAATGATAAACCGTATAAACTCCGACCTTGCCAACGGCTTCGGAAACCTTGTTTCCCGTACCGTTGCAATGGTGGACAAGTACTTCGGCGGAACTCTCCCCACAGAGCGCGAGAGCGATGCTTTGGACGACGAGTTCAAGTCAGTAGTCACAGGACTTCTTGCCGAGACTGACAAGTATATCGACGAGACCAAGCTGAAGCAGGTACTTGAAGAAATATTCAAGGTAGTTGACCGCGCAAACAAGTACATTGACGAGACCGAGCCGTGGAAGCTGGGCAAGGACGACACAAAGAAAGCCCGTCTTGCGGCTGTTCTCTACAATCTCCTTGAAGCTATCCGTGTTACATCTGCACTTCTTGCACCTTTCATGCCTACCACAATGCCGAAGGTATGGGAGCAGATAGGCGCTTCCGAAGCAGATGTAGAGTATGATAAGCTTGACAAGTTCGGCGTACTTCCTGCAAACGTTACAGTTCACAAGGGCGAGATACTCTTCCCGAGGATCGACGTTGACAAGGAGATAGAGGAGCTCAACGCTATCCTCACCAAGAACATGGAAGAAGCAAAGGCAAAGCTTTCATCAGAGGAAAAGGGCGAGGCGCCTGCCGAGCCTATCGAGCTGAAGCCCGAGATAACCATTGACGACTTTGCAAAGGTAGAGATAAGAGTTGCAAAGGTAGTAGCCTGCGAAAAGGTGAAGAAGTCCGACAAGCTCCTGTGCTTACAGCTTGACGACGGCATGGGCGGACGACAGGTAGTATCGGGTATCGCTCAGTATTACCAGCCCGAGGACCTTATCGGCAAAAAGCTCCAGCTCATAGCAAATCTCAAGCCTGTAAAGCTGAGAGGCGTTGACAGCAACGGAATGATATGCGCCGCAGATACTCCAGACGGAGTAAAGGTCATCTTCGTAGACGACAGCATACCTGTAGGCTCTAAGATAAGATAAGAAAAAACGGCGCATTATTGCGCCGTTTTTCAGTATATAGTGAGTAGTAAGCAGAAATATCCGTTTTGAATTTACTTGCTGAGAGTATGAGCGGGATTCCAAAGGGACTGTGTTCCTTTGGTCAGGTCAAGGGCTGAAAGCCTTGCAGGGTGACTCCCCACAGTGTGGGGAGATGTCGCAAAGCGACAGAGGGGCTGGGGCGGTTAGCCTGGGGCAGCGCCCCGAAGTTACAAAGCGCTTCGCAAGAGAGGGCGTCCCTTAACGGGCGTATAATATCCGCTATTATAAAAAAACTCCGCTGTGAAGCGGAGTTTTTCTATTTTACTATATCATGTATCAAAGCTTTTGCAGGAGTTATTTTTTATATTCTTCGTACAGCTTATCCAGCCTTTCGGAAATCTTTTCGGGCTCGGTGCAGCGGTAGCTGCGGCCTGTCTCCTGATTGGTGTAGATGCCCGGATTGTTGATACCAAACATTTTGTAAACCGAGTTCTGATTTATCATGTAGAGCTTTATATTAACCCCGTCTTCGTCATATTGAGAATAGATCTCATCGTAGAGCTCGCTTTCATCGGCATATTCCTTGAATTCCATTTCTTCCCATTCAAGTCCCTCGAATACTTCACGGAGTTTTGCCGTTGGTATTTTACGTCCGCTTTCTGTATAAGGATAATCGGTGCCGAGTAGATTGACTTCTGCTATATCTCCGCTGAGACAGATATCAAGCTCCCTGTTGATGAGCTCGTTAGTGTTGAGCGAAGTCATCTTGCTGTTCATCGCCTTTGTATCGGAGATAAGCTTGTCAATGCCGTCGATATGGTACACATCAGGCATAGATGACGGCGTTCCGTTTTTATCGGAGTATATCGCCAAGCCGCCCGAGTATATGAACAAAAACAGCTCCTTATTTTTCAGGACAATGCTGTTATTATAAAATGACGTTTCGGCAAATGCAGATGAATTTATAGCATTGGTGTAAAGCTCGGGCTTCCATTTACAGTTCTCCAGCAGTGACTGCAATTGCTTCATCTGTTCTTTATCGAGGGTATAAACATTGCACTTATTATCAAAAGTGCATTTAAGCAAAGTGCCGTCCATATCTGCGACATCCACAGGACAGGGTATATCGTCCAAACCTGCGAGTATGTTTTTGATGTCGCTGTAAACGATAGGATTGAAATTGTAGGCTCTTTCTGTTATCTCGTTTGTGGAGTTTATCATCTTTTTATTGAAGGCTTCGCCGGTGGAGTAAAAGTCTACTCTGCAATCGTAAGCGTCGTCCTTGATAAAGAGAGAAATAGGCTCTTCGTTGGCAGGTCTCTCTTTGTGATCCTCGGAAAGCATGGTATCTGACATTTCCTTCAGGCATTTGGCAAGATATTTTGCCTGATCATCGGTGACAGTTCCTGACTGACCGTTTATGGCGTATCTTGCGCCGCTGAGGTCAGCCTTTATGCCTGCAAACGTAGCCATGTGTTCTTCTTTGCCGAAAATCACCGTCTTTATTGCTTGGTACTGCTCGGACGTCATGTTGTATCCGAACTCTTTTTCGAGACCGTTGTCTACGCTGCTCATGGATACATTTATCATACCGCTTTCATACATATGCACATAGTAATAATCGCCGTTATATCCGTAATTGAATGTGATATTTTCGCCGTTTAAAGAAGCATTGATAGCAGTATAAATCTCATCTGCCTCGGAATTATCGTCGTCGTCTTTATCATCGGGGATATTTACAGTATATGTTACACTTTTGCTTTCGTTCCAGTTCACCTGAGAAAAAATCTCTATGAGCTGAGCCGCCATATCAGAAGAAGCGACAACAGGCACCTTTGAATGTATGCTGCCGTAGTTTGTTTCCTGCAAAATAAAGGTAGTGCCTTTAAGGTCTATAGAAGCAAAGGGGAACTCGAATACACTGTCGCTTTTTGTGGTTTCAGAGGTGGCTTCCTCTATCTCGGAGTCCACGCCGTACTGCTCGTCAGAGCCGAAATTATCTTTCAGGCGCATATAACCGCCGCCGCCCACAGTTCCGATAACAGCGATAACAGCCGCTGCTGCCAGATACTTTTTGAAGCCCTTGTTCTCAATGACCTCCACGTGGTTTTCCACTTCCTGATAGCCGTCGTCGTCAAACTCTGCCTTTGACAGCTTCTCCTCCATTTTTGCGCAGAAATCCGAGCTCAGACGGATATCGTTCAGAGCGTTTTTATAATCTTTACTTGACATAGATCTCCCTCCTCCTCAAGTTCTGCTTTTAGTTTTTCCCGTCCTCGTCTGAGCAGCGAACCCACGGTGTTCTCGTTTTTATTCAGCATAGAAGCTATCTCCTTAATGGAATAGCCCTCATAGTAATGCAGGAAAATGACCTCTCCGTATTTTTTCGGCAGAGCCGCTATCTGCTGTCTCAGCTCACGGCTTCCTGTATCCATTTCGCATATGGCTTCGGAATGTTCAAGGTCGTCAATGGAGCAGGTCCTGCTGAAGCGGAAGCTTCTGCGGAAATTCTTGCATTTATTTATGGCAGCACGGAGAAGCCACGCTTTTAGGTGTTCGTCGTCGTTAAAGGTTTGGGGATTAGTGTGAAGTGAAAGAAAAACGTCCTGAACGATGTCCTCTGCCTCGGCGTAGCTGCCGCTGAAAGCGAAAGCAGCGCGCAGAACGGTGTTTCCGTATTTTTTGAAAGCATACAATGCTGTATTTTCGGTATTCATTGCTGTGACCTCCTTTCACATATAACACACATGGGAGAGACGGAATTGTGCAGGGATAAAAATTTTTCTTTGAAAAATTTTTAGTTGTAATCTTGTAGGGGACGCCGCCCTCGGCGTCCCGCAAATTATATGTTGCTCCAAATGACCTTAAATCCAATGTAGGGGCGGATATTATCCGCCCGAGCCGTTAGATATTAGAACTAAGAATGTAGGGGCTGGCGTCCTCGACAGCCCGTCGATATAATTGTAACTCACGGGACGCCTCCCTCGGCGTCCCCTACAAATTCATTTCTGTTTAAGCAGGATTTCCGCGATAGCTATATCCTCGGGAGTAGTTATCTTGATATTGGTATAATCTCCCACGGTCATAGCCACCTTGCCGCCGATAGCTTCTACGAGCTGGCAGTCGTCGGTGAAGTCCAGACCGTGCTCAAGGGCGAAATCAATTCCCTCGAAATAAAGCTTTCTCTTGAATATCTGCGGAGTCTGAGTGATATAGAGGTACTTCCTCGGCGGAGTATCGGTGATGAGACCGCCCTCTACGGTCTTTATAGTGTCTTTTACGGGAACTCCCAGTGTAGCGCCGCCGAAAACAGAAGCGTCCTTGATGACCTTTTCGATGTGTTCGGGCTTGACAAGGGGACGTGCTCCGTCGTGGACGGCAACAAGCTCGGTATCCTTTGATATTTTGCGGATTCCGTTGATAACGCTCTCCTGACGGGTAGAGCCGCCTGTGGTGCACTCTTTGAGCTTGGTGATTCCTGCGGCTTCTGCCTCAGCCTTGATAGCAGGGATATCGTCCTCACGGGCAACTATGACTATCTCGCTGACGCTTTCGCAAGCCTGAAAAGCCTGCATGGTAACGCCTATTACCTTTCGCTCGCCCAGCGGCAGCAGTATCTTGTTTACTCCGCCCATTCTGGTGGAGTTTCCTGCGCAAACTATTACAACTGATGTTTTCATGTTATTTCTCCTTTATTTAAACTGATTAATCGGGACGCGGCTCTGTGGGAGCTGTTCTTATGCGTATTTTCGGCAGCTTCTCCAGCGTACAGTAATAATTGTACAGCCCGTCGGGGAGCGACAGGTCGTTCTCGCCGCTGACAGGAGGAGCAAATATCCTCAGCTCCATATCTGTGGGAGCGTTTATCCTTTTGCCGAAAAATGCAGGCATAAGGTCTATTATCTTAGCCTCTGGAGACTTGTAGAACCACTGTCCGTTCACTTCTATCATAAGGTTTGAATCGTCCTCGAAGTGAAGCTCGCAGAAGTGGGGCTCGCCGTCGAAATGCAGGGGTATGGCAATACCCTCTGCGTCTTCGGAGCTTCCCCAGCGCAGCTTCACAGGCAGGGTGATTTCTTCTCCCTTGACCATAGTCGGCATAAAACGGGGACGGTGTATTATCTCCCTGTAAACGTCCATGACGGGCTGTGGAACGCCTGTATCGCGGTGGTTTACGTCCTGTATCTCCAGACCGAGCCTGCCGCGGTCACGGAACTGATAAAAGGTCACTCCCGACAGCCAGTCGGCGTTTTCGGCTTCTATCATGTCGTAGAATCGCTGTATATCCTCAGCCTGTCCGTATGCTCCCGACACATCGCCGTCGGAGTTAAGCTCCGACACCAGCATGGGCTTGGGAACGCCGCCGTTGAGGTACATAAAGCGCTCGTAGCTTCGCTTTATCATCTCGAAAATGTCCTTTACGGAGGTGCGCTGATGAGAGTTTCCGCCCCTTTCGGCTATATCAAAGGGGAATCCCCAGTGGAGGGATATGTACTTATCCACCGACCAGATATCGGTCTCGCGGACAGCCTGTGCGAACTCCTTTTCCTTTACCATTTCCTCGACGTTCAGGTCCTCGACTCCGCCGATGCAGAGGATAGTCAGCACATTGGGAGCGTGCTCCTTTATGATGTGTATGGCGCGGCAGTAGAAGTCCGCTACCTGCTGATAGGTAGCACGCTTGTTGAACTCGAACCAGTTTCCGGTGGCTTCGTGATTGATACGCAGGAAGAGTCTGCCGAACGGGCGCAGGTCATCGCCGATAGCGGCGAGGTGCTCGTCGGAGACAAAGGGATCAATGGTAAGGGTAAGGATAACGTCCTGACCGTGTCGGCGGATATCGCGCATTGAGGTGAAGGGCTCGCTGTCGGTATTGCCGCCCGGACCGCCAAGGTACGGGAAATAGTCATCGTATGGGTAGTCCCACTGGAAACGAGCCTTTCTCATGTTGGGAACTTCCGAGATACGGGCAGGGAACTCCTTGTCCAGCGGATAGTAGCAGTACATGAGACTGACAGCGCGGTGCGGTCTGCCCAGCCTGCGGAGAATGTAGTCCTGAGGGACGTACTCGCCGCGCTCACTGCCGTCGCCGATATCCGCGGCGCACCGAGCCTTATTCAGTTTTACGGAGAATATCTTGTCCATTGTATCCCTCCCGAGTATTTATTTGCAGGGGCTGCCTTTGGCAGTCCGCATAATGCTTTGTAAAGTTGAGAGTTAAAAGTTAATGAGTTCGCTTCGCTCACATTATTGAAATTATATCGCCGCAGGCGATACCACAACTGTCAACTCTAAACTCTCAACTCTCAACTAAAACAATTATAATATACCGCCGAAAAGATGTCAACATAAACCGTCCTGCATTACACTTGAATTTTTTCGCGGAAAGTGGTATAATCATACTTTGAAAGGAGAGCTGTTTATGCTTGCTAATTATCATACCCATACCGAACGCTGCGGACACGCAAGAGGCACAGACAGGGAGTTCGTGGAAAGCGCTATCGAGGGCGGCTTTCAGGTGCTTGGCTTTGCGGACCACTGCCCGTGGGTATTTGAGGACGGATATGTTTCACATATAAGAATGACTCCTGCGGAGGTAGACGGCTATTTTGCGTCCCTTACCGCGCTGAAAAAGGAGTACGCCGACGATATCCGCATTTATATCGGTTTTGAGGCGGAGTTCATACCGCAGCTCATAGAGGCGCAGGATAAGCTTCTTGCGGACTATCCGCTGGACTATATGATAATGGGACAGCACTTCAACAAGCCAGAGAACTGCGGCGAGTACATGGGCGTGCCAACGAGCGACGAGGGACTTCTCAGGGAGTACGTTGACCGTATCATCGAGGGTATGGATTCGGGAAGATACCGCTATCTTGCGCACCCCGACCTGCTGGATTTCACAGGCAGCAAGCAGGCATACGAGGAGCATTATACGCGGCTCTGCGAGTATCTCAAAGCAAAGGATATCCCCGTTGAGATAAATATGCTTGGCATGATGAACAACAAGCACTACCCGACGGAGCGCTTTTTCCGTATCGCGCAGAAGGTAGGCAACAAGGCTATAATCGGCTGTGATGCCCACGTCCCCGAGTTTCTGAAGGACTCGTCTGTAATGAAATTAGGCAAAGCCTTTGCGGACTTGATGAAGCTGGAGCTGGTGGAGTCGCTGAGCGGTCTGGATTAATGTTTAGAGTTATATTTTTTAAGCAGTTAAGAGTTTAGAGTGGAGAGTTGAGAGTTAATGTGTTCGCTTCGCTCACGTTATTTAAATATTGTCGCCAACGGCGACTCCATAACTTTCAACTCTCAACTCTCAATTCTCAACTTTGAATGAATTTATATAAATCAGGAGATAACATAAATGAGTATTTTTGATGTGTTCGACAGGATTTCCGCAAATTCTAATGCGGCAAGAGGTAAAATAGAATATGTAATAGCAGGTCTTGGCAATCCGGGGCTTGAATACGAGAACACCCGACACAATGCAGGCTTCATGGTGCTGGATATGCTGGCGGAGCAGCTGGGCGAGAAGATAGACCGCCTTAAATTCAAGGGCAAGACTGCCGAGGTCACTATCGAGGGCAAGCGCTGCCTGCTGCTGAAGCCCACCACCTACATGAACAACAGCGGCGAAGCTATCGTGCAGGCGCTGGAGTTCTACAAGATAGAAGCTGACCACCTTATAGTCGTATGCGACGATATCTCGCTGGACTGCGGAAAGCTCCGCATACGCCGCAAGGGCAGCCACGGCGGACACAACGGTCTCCGCAGCATATGCGAGCTGACGGGCAGGGACGACTTCCCGCGCATAAAAATGGGCGTTGGCAAGAAGCCCCACCCCGACTATGACCTTGCAAAGTGGGTTCTGGGCAAGTTCGGCAAGGAGGACTCGGAGAAAATGGCTGAGTCCGCGAAAAACGCCTGCGAGTGCATAAAGCTCATGGTTCAGGACAAGACCGACGAAGCCATGAACAAGTACAATTCCTAACGGAGAAACAAATGGAACTTTTCAGACAAATATTCAGCGAGCTTGCAGGCTTCAAGAGCCTGCGGGAGGCTGTTGACAAAAACATCTCACCTGTCTCCGTGACAGGTCTTTCCCATATACACAGGGCGCAGCTCATTTACGCTCTCGGGGACAGGGGAAAGATAGACATTGTAATAACGGGCACGGAAGCCGAAGCGAAAAAGCTCTGCGACGACATCAACATGATGGCAGGCTGCGAGGAAGCAGTGCTGTTCCCGTCAAAGGAACTGGTTTTCACTCCCGTTGACAGCACAAACCACGAATACGAACATATGCGTATAGCCGCCCTCATAAAGGCGGCTAAAAGTCGTTGCAGCGTTATCTGCGCGAGCATTGAGGCTGTCATGCAGCCCGTTATCCCTGTGGGAGTCCTCATTGCCGCAGGTATCGAGCTTACGCAGGGACAGGAGGTCAACCTCACAGAGCTTGCAGTGACACTTGCAAAGTGCGGATATCAGCGCTGCGAAAAGGTGGAGGGAGCTTCCCAGTTCTCAATTCGCGGCTCTATCCTTGACATCTTCCCCGTGCAGGCTGACAAGCCTGTCCGTATCGAGCTCTGGGGCGACGAGATAGACAGCATATCCGAGTTTGAGACCGATACCCAGCGCCGCACGGACTCCCTTGACAAGGTGGAGATTTACCCCTCGGGAGAAGTCCTCTACGACAACGAGGAGCTTGCCGACAAGATAGAGGAGCTCTGCAAAAAGGTACGCGGCAAGCGCATGGACGCAGTCCGCGAGCATCTGGGCGCAGACGTTCACAGGCTGAGGGCAGGGGAGATACTGGCTCACAGCGTCAAGTATTACCCACTTGTATACGGCGAGCCCTCCACGGTTTTCGACTATATCGACGGAGCTGTGCTTTTCAGCGATTATTCCGACATTATGGACAACGCCGCAGGCATACTCACCCGTCACAATGAAGACGTAAAGATACTCATGGAGGACGGTCAGCTCTGCAAGGGACTTGACGGCTACGTGCTGGAGCTCCCCGAGGTACAGCACCGCGCCGAGAAGCGCGTCTGCCTGTACATGAGCAGCTTCATGCAGGGCGGCGAGCGTATCGACTTCCGCAGACTGGTAAGCTTCGAGGCAATGCAGACTGCACCGTGGAGCGGCGAGATGAAGCAGCTCATCGAAGACCTTGAGGAATACAAGCGCCGCGGCTACCGCATGATACTTGCGGCAGGCAGCGACAAGACGCTCCCTATCATACAGCAGGATATCACCGAAAAGGGCATACCCTGCGACCTTGCCGAGCATAACATCGAGCCTGCCGAGGGCAGAGTTGTGCTCATGTCGGGCAGCTTCGGCGGCGGCTTCGAGTATCCCGAGAACAAGACAGTTCTCATCACGCAGGGACGCTCTATGGACGCAGTCCGCAGAAAGCGCCGCAAAAAGAAGAACAAAGCCGAGGAGATACGCTCCCTTGCGGATATCAGCGAGGGCGACCTCATAGTTCATTCGGGACACGGCATCGGACGATTCATCGGTATCCGCAAGCTTGAAATGGACGGCGTCACCAAGGACTACATCACCATACAGTACGCAGGCACGGATAAGCTCTATATCCCCGTAACACAGCTCGATATGGTGTCAAAATACATCGGTCCAAGGGACGACAGCGGCGTGAAGCTGAACAAGCTCAGCTCGGGCGAATGGCAGAAGACCAGAAGTAACGTAAAACGCGCCGTCAAGGACATGGCTCACGAGCTCATTGCCCTCTATGCAAAGCGCGAAAAGAGCGTGGGCTTCGCATTCTATCCCGACGACGAGATACAGCGCGATTTCGAGGAGCGTTTCCCATACGTTGAGACCGACGACCAGCTCACATCTATCGCCGAGATAAAGGCTGACATGGAGCGCCCCCGTCCTATGGAGAGACTGCTCTGCGGCGACGTAGGCTTCGGCAAGACCGAGGTAGCCCTCAGAGCCGCCATGAAGTGCGTCCTCTCGGGCAAGCAGTGCGCTATCCTTGCGCCTACAACTGTGCTCGCCTATCAGCACTACCAGACGGCGCTCCGCCGTTTCGAGCACTTCCCCGTGCAGATAGAGCTCCTCAGCCGTTACCGCTCCCCGAAACAGCAGGAGGAGATAATCAAGAAGCTGAAACAGGGGCGTATCGACCTTATCATCGGTACTCACAAGATAATCCAGAAGTCCGTAGTTTTCAAGGACTTGGGACTTGCCATAATCGACGAGGAGCAGCGCTTCGGCGTTGCCCACAAGGAGAAGTTCAAGGAGAGCTTTACGGGTGTGGACGTTCTCATGCTCTCCGCAACGCCTATCCCGAGAACCCTTAACATGGCTATGAGCGGCATACGCGATATGTCGGTAATTGAGGAGCCTCCCCAGGACAGATACCCTGTTCAGACCTACGTTATCGAGTACAACATGGGCACGGTAGTCCAAGCTATCGTCAGGGAGCTCCGCCGCGGCGGACAGGTCTACTATATCCACAACCGCGTGGAGACTATCCGCGGCTGTGCTTCGCGTTTGCAGGAAATGCTGCCCGAAGCCCGTATCGCAGTTGCACACGGACAGATGAGCGAGGACGAGATGTCCGACATATGGGAGCAGCTTGTTGAGCACGAGATAGATATCCTTGTCTGCACCACTATCATCGAAACAGGCGTTGACGTACCCAACGTCAATACCCTTATCATCGAAGATTCCGACCGCTTCGGACTTTCCCAGCTGTATCAGCTCCGCGGACGTGTGGGACGTTCAAACCGCCGCGGCTATGCGTATTTCACCTATCAGCGCGATAAGGTGCTGACGGAGATAGCCACCAAGCGACTGAACGCCATGAGGGAGTTTACCCAGTTCGGCAGCGGCTTCAGGATAGCCCTCCGCGACCTTGAGATTAGAGGCGCAGGAAGCATACTGGGCGGCAGACAGCACGGACACATGGAAGCTGTTGGATACGATATGTACTTACAGCTCCTCTCCGAAGCCATAGCCGAGGAAAAGGGCATACAGCCCGAAAAGGTTCCCGAGTGCCTTGTGGATATCCAGATAGACGCGCATATCCCCGAAAAGTATATTTCAAGCCTTAATCAGCGAATAGATATGTACCGCAAGATAATGCTAGTCAACGAGGACAGCGACAAGACCGACCTCATCGACGAGCTCATAGACCGTTACGGCGAGCCGCCGAAGTCCGTTGTGGGACTTATCGACGTGTCGCTGCTGAGGAACAAGGCAGCACACCTCGGAATCACCGAGATATCCCAGAAAAACGGCGCTATGTACTTCTATACCGAGTACCTTGTGCCTGACCAGATAGTAGCGCTCCAGCAGGCGTACAAGGGCAGGATAGCCTTTAACGGAGCAGGAAAGTCCTATGTGTCGGTGAAGATATCGCCGAAGGTGCGCCCATTTGACATGATGCGCGACACCGTGGAGATAATCTACCAGAACCGCGAAACTAATGCATAATTCGTAATGCATAATGCATAATTAAAGGCGAACCGCATGGTTCGCCTTTTTTGTAGGGGCGCACAGTGTGCGCCCGTCGGGATATGCGGCAAATTTATTCGGGCGAGTGGAACTCGTCTCTGCAAGCTAATGGCTAAAGGCTAAGGACTCGGACGCGCAACGCGCGTCCTTACGTGAAAACCGCGTGAAAATCATAAAAATTAACAGAAAAGACTTTACTTGAATGACCATTTGTGCTACAATGTTGGTGTAAACAAAAAAGGAGCGAGAGCTCCGTAAGATATAAAAAGGAGTGACATTATGAACTATAAAAGCTTTATCGCAGGCGCTATGGCTTTTGCTCTGGCGGCTTGCGCGGCAGGCTGCGGAGAGAAAAAGGAGTCCGACAGCAAGCCTGACAGCAATAAAGAGACTACAGCAGCTCCCACAGAAGCGACTACCGAAGAGGTCACAGAAGAAGAGCCTCCGAAGCCTGTAGAGGCTACAGATCCCAATACAGTTACCTTTGACGACGGAGTTTTCGACTTTGCATTTGCAAAGGGCGATGACGATGACTGCGCAAAGGGCGAGCTTTCCGTTGTGGAGCTCATGGGCAATAAAATGCTGAAATTCACCGATGACAATACCGTTCCTCTCAAAGGAAAGGTCCAGAAAATAGGCATCAGCGCAACAAAGCTTCTCGGAAATGAGGGCGCAGCAAAGGTCCGCAGCATTGAGTTCGATGTATACGCTCAGGCTACAGCCGACCACCTCAAGACCGACGACGCTGACGGAGTAAGAGCTCCGGGCTGGCTCGGCGGCGGCGGCGGTACAGTTACCGCACAGGAAAAGTGGTACGACTTCAAGGAATTCAGCGGCGGCGAGTACAACTTCGAGACCTCGGGCAACGTCCATGCGGTATTCAAGTTCCTTCTTGCCGACAGCGGACAGTGCTGGAGCGAGGATATGGAGGACGCAAACTTCCTTATCATGCGCTGGGGCGTAGCAAACGAGTCCGACCTGTACATTGATAATATCGTGTTCTACGACGAGGACGGCAAGTCCATACCGCTTCTTGATCAGAAGTCCAAAAAGGAACAGCTTGAAGACGCTGCAAAGGAGAAGGCTTCCGAGGCAAAGGCTCAGTTCGACGAGGCAGTTGAGAATGCAAAGGCTGACGCTGAAAAGACCAAGGAAGAAATGAAAGCCGAAGCTGAAAAGACCAAGGAAGAAATGAAGGACGAGTACGAAAAGGCACTTTCCGATATGAAGTCTGACTTTGAAAAGGCAAAGAGCGAGATAGCTAACTCCGAGGAATATGAAAAGGTAAAGGCAAAGATAGACGAAGCCGAGGCAAAGCTTAAAGAGGACACCGAAAAGGCGAAATCAGCTATTGAAGAAGCTTCCAAGGCCATCGAAGAAGCAAAGAAAAAATGACATGAAAAAGCTCCCGATTTTCGGGAGCTTTTTTGCAGCGTGACGCTGCACCCTTGCCACGTTGTCGCTTGTTTCACGCGCTCACTTTTATAAAGAGTGTTTATTGTACAGCGCTTACGGAGCCAAAAGAAGCAAGGCGTCCTGCAAGAAAGGACGCCTTTTGAATGTATTTTTATAATTCAGTCAAAATAAAAAATATCCTCAAACTTCTTATCAAGAGCAATGCAGAGTATCAGTGCCAGCTTAGCCGTGGGGCTGAACTGTCCTGTCTCTATGGAGCTTATGGTATTACGGGAAACACCCACCATTTTTGCAAGCTCGTCCTGCGAGAGTCTTTGCTCCTTGCGTATCTCTTTCAGGCGGTTTCGGAGTATAAGTGAATCGTCTATCATTGAACCACCGCCTTACGGTTTGATATTGAAAAGCTCGCATATTCCGATGAAAGCGGGGATAAGAAAGGTTAAGCCCGAGACTGTTGCCAATAAAATATCCGAGGCTTTTTTGCTTTTTATTGCTCTGTAAAGCCACATTGAGAACGACATACAGAATTCCACAGCGATAATACCATAATTAACACGCTGTGTAGCGATCAGGGACAGCATAGTCCATAATGCCGTGAAAGCCATACTGATTATCAGAGCGAATCTTGCAGCGCTTTTGAAATGGTCTATCTCTGCGATGTCGCGGTTCTTGTTTTCCAGTCTGCTTTTAGCGAGAATTTCTTCTTTATTCATGAAATCACCTCATTATAGAACAGATTTTTCAGTAAAGTCAATAATGGCAAGTATCAGAACTATTATCGTGCAAAATCCCCATAATATAGCGGCAGGACGCATTTTTTCATTGCCCAGCCTGAATGCTTTGTAACCGCACATCATGCAGTTCATAAATGCGAGCATTGCCCATAAGCTGTTATTGTTATGACCTGTTATTACCGCTTCAAGAAGGAAAAGCACTCCCGAAAAGATCGCAGAAGTTATAATTGCAAATTTGGCGGCGCTTTTTCCGTTTTCCAGTTCGGCGATATCGCGGTTTTTGTTTTCCTGTCTGCTTTTAGCGAGTATTTCTTCTTTATTCATAAATGTTACCTCCCATATCATGCAAAGTTTTGTTGACGATTTTTGACAAGTATACTTGGTAATTGTATTATAGCACTGCCAAGTGTACTTGTCAAGACCTTGCAAAGCGAACTTGTCGTTTTCGTGATTTTTACCAATCGGGCGGTCCTCGAATAGTTGCATATGCACAAAAAGCCCTTAGCCTGTAGGGGCGGCGGAACGCCGCCCGCAGGTCTTGCAGCGGCTATAAATGACCATATGTAGGGGCTGGCGTCCCCGACAGCCCGTGATAGGCGTATAATCCATGTCGGGAGCCCGAGGGCGGGCTCCCCTACATATCATACTATAAAAATGAAAAGGCACCGTAATTTTACGGTGCCTTAATTCTTAGCTCTTAGTTCTTAGTTCTGTTAGCCCATAACTACCTTTATCTCATTAACATCGGCAAGCTTATCAGCAGGAACATAGTTGCCTGCAAGCTTCTCGCCGTTGAGAGTGAGCTCCTTAACGCCGCTCTGAACGTGTGCGGAGTTGTCGATAGTGATGTTGAGCTTCTTGCCGCGGAAGTTCTTCTCAATTTTGAAGCCGTCCCACTTAGCAGGGATAGACGGAGCGATAGCAAGTCCGTTAAGGTCGGGACGCATACCGCAGATACCCTCAACACAGCCTACCATTACTGTAGAAGCTGTACCTGTGAGCCAGTGAACGTGTGAACGTCCCTCGTAAGGAGAAGCCTTCGACTCGGTGAACTGACCGTGTACATATGGCTCCATAACGCGAATTTCAGCCTTGTCGTTCATAGCGGCAGGTGAGCTTTCAAGGAAATACTCGAATGCGCGGTCACCGTGACCGAGGAGAGCCTCTGCAAGTATCAGCCAGCCCTGTGACTGTGAGAAGATACCGCCGTTTTCCTTTGTATCGAGGTTGAACACCTGCATGAGAGCGCCCTTGAAGTGGTGATACTTGTAAGGAGGATCAAGGAGCTTTGCTCCGTAAGGTGTATTGAGTATATCGTGAACGCTGTTCATAGCCTTTTCAGCCTGCTCGTCGGAAGCAAAGCGTGAGATTACGCTCCAGCTCTGAGGATTGAGCCACATATTAGCCTCGGGATCCTTCTTGGCACCGACGATAACGCCGTTGTCGCGGATACCGCGGATAAATCTGTCCTCGTCCCAGCACTTTCCGAGAGCGTCGCCCAGCTTCTTCTGAACGCCGTCGAGGTATGCGATGTATTCTGTATCGTTCTTGTCCTTAGCCATGTCGCGCATAACGTTCATAGCGTAGTAGAGCTGGAATGCCACGAATGTGGACTCGCCCTGTGCGCCGAGGCGGAGACAGTCGTTCCAGTCAGCGTGGAGACCTGCGGGCATATCGTGACTGCCGAGACGCTCCATAGAGAAGCGGATAGCGTTCTTGAGGTGCTCGTAAACGGTAGCCTTTCCGCCGCCCTCTTCTGCGTATGTGATAACTTCGTCGAGGAAGCCCTTGTTGCCGCTCTCGCCGAGGTACTTTACGATAGTGGGGAAGAGCCAGAGAGCGTCGTCAGCACGGTAAGAGGGGTGACCTGTTTCCTTAGCGTAAACGCTGTGCTCGTCGTTCTCGTCGGGACAGGTCTCGTGACCTGCGTTGTGGTCGAACTTAACAAGTGGGAGACCGCCGCCGTTGCTTACCTGAGCGGAGAGCATGAAGCGTATCTTCTCAGCTGCCATTTCGGGATCAAGGTGAATGATACCCTGAATATCCTGTACAGTATCGCGGTAGCCGTAGCCGTTTCTGAGACCGCAGTATACGAATGAAGCTGCTCTTGACCAGATGAATGTGATGAAGCACTGGTAAGCGTTCCATACGTTTATCATGTTGTTGAACTCGTCTGACGGAGTCTCTACCTTGAAGTTTGAGAGCTGACCGTGCCAGTAGTCCTTGAGCTGCTTAACTTCAGCGTCTACCTTGCCTGCTGCCTTGTATTCGTCGAGGATAGCAGCAGCCTCGGGGTCCTTGCGCTCGCCGAGTACGAAGATGAATTCCTTTGTCTCGCCTGGAGCAAGAGTGATATCGCTCTGGAGAGCGCCGCAGGAGTTGGAGTTATAGTTCATAACGCCGCTGCACTTGCCGTTCTCGACAGCGATAGGATTCGAGAAAGTTCTGTAAGGTCCGATGAAGTCGCTGAGACTTCCGCAGCAGCCTGTAACGGGCTGACCTACCATGCCGAAGAATCTCTCCTGACCGTTGTAGCCGTTCTCGTCGAAGCCTGTGTTCTCGTTCATGTGCTGGATAATGCGGTTGCCGCCCTCAAAGCTTGTGCGAGTGATGAACAGTGTATACTGGAGGTTTACCTGATCCTGCTCGTAGTTAGGCTCGTTGGTGAACTCGATAAAGCCGAATACAGAGAGCTTTCTCTCCTTTGAGGAGTTGTTTGTTATCTTAGCTCTCCATACTTCGTATGTCTTTCCGTAGGGAACGTAGTATGTAGTTTCGGACTTGATATCAGCATATTCAGCTGAAATAACAGTATAAGCAGTACCGTGGCGGCATTCGCTCTTGTACTTGTCAAGGGGCTTGCCTACAGGCTGCCATGAAGCCGACCAGTAATCGGCTGTGTCGTTGTCTCTTATATAGATGTAACGTCCGGGGAGCGCCATATCCGAATTGAAGCGGAAGCGTGAAAGACGTCCGTTAGCGCCTGACTTAACGAAGCTGTAGCCTGCTGCGTTATTGGATATCATAGCGCCGTACTCGGGGTCTCCGAGGTAGTTAGCCCATGGCGCGGGAGTCGCTGGGTTAGTGATGACATATTCCTTATTTTCAAGGTCAAAGTGTCCAAACTGCATAAAACATTTCTCCTTCTCATTCTGCCCTTGGACAGTGCTTGCCTCGGGCATAAAATATCATTCTAAGTATACCATGTAATGCAAAATTTGACAAGGGGGTGATGATGAACAAATTATGAACATCAGTCATAAAAGTGCAGTTTTTTACTACAAATTGTAATAAAGTGTTATAGATTTGCTTATAGTTGATATATTCGTGACAGAGGCTTATACATTTCGTTTTAGGGAGAGCCCTGTGCAAGCTGTGAATCGGAGAGTGCAAGGTATGCATAGCGTATTGATTTTTGTCAGCTTCTCAATTATAATAAAATCACAGGGAATAGCTATTACCACTGATTACATATATTCTTTTGCTAAGGGCATTTGAGGATATTTTCCCCGCCTTCGGCGGGGAAAATATAAAAAAATAGGAACAGGGAGGCGATGTGAGCAAATGAAGATAAGATTGCTGGTAAGCGACGAACACTACGATTCCATAGCGGCTGAGCTCATAAAAAAGGGCATAGACATAGACGACAGTGCGGAGCTGATACTCTCCGAGAGCAACGTCACCGTGTCGCACCTTATAGCGCGGCGCAATGAGGAGATATACAGGCTCGAAACAAAGGATATATCCCACATCGAGAGCTTTGCCCATGATATAGTGGCATACTGCGGAGAGGACGAGTACAAGCTGTCCGAGCCGCTGAAACGTCTCGAGGAGATACTCGACTCAAAGGAGTTTATCCGCGTGAGCAATTCGGTGATAGTGTCCGTATCGCACATAAAGAGCATACGTCCCGCGCTGTCGCAGAAATTCCTGCTGACCATGAAAAACGGCGCAAAGGTTGACGTGACAAGGACGTATTACTACATATTCAAGGAATTCTTAGGTATATAAGGAGGGATAGATATGGCAGCAGGAATAAGTATTGCAAGTCTCTTTCTGCCGATAGCTGCTGTTGTGATTATAGTAGCCGCTGCATTTGCGGTTTATAAAGCGATATATAAACGCAGGATAAACAAGCGGCTTGCAGAGGGCAGAGAAGCAGATATAAAACCCATGATGTCGCCTTTTAAGTTCATTATCGTCACTTTGCTGGGTGCTGTGGGCGGAATGATATTGATATGGCTGATAATAATAATAGTGTTCAGCGCGAGAATGAACAGTCAGAAGAAAGACATGGCAGTATATCCGAGCTTGAGTTTTTACAGAGATGAGATGCTTGAGGATTCGCTGTTTGCAGGGTATAAATTCGGCGATGAGATAAAGGGTTATAACAGGGTATCAAAGCAGTTCGGTGATGTAAAGCTCGAAGTATACATCATAAAAAACAGCTATGATATGTTCCCGACTGTCCTTGTCGCTTCGGACTATGTCGGCGATAAAGAAACTGTTACATTCTGCGAAGGGGTTAAATACAGCTTTTACAGTGAGAAATGGGGGAACGATGTATGCCCCGATTCTCTGACCGCGATAGATGTAGGCGGCTATAAGGGCGAATTTACATTGGAGCATAATGTGTATTACACGGACGATGCTGAGAAATTGATAAATGAACCTCCCGATGAGAGTTACAGGCTTGATTTCAAGATACATGAGTCGGGCTCCATATCTTGTCCGCAGCTGGGATTTACGGTAGACAGCTGGGACTGAGGAACAAAGGAAATAAACATACAGCAGGCGGCACTTGCCGCCTGTTTGCTTTAGCACACAGAAGTGACAAATGTCATTATTTTAGTGACAAATGTCACTGCGAAAGTGACAAATGTCATCTATACAAACGCAAAAAAATGAGTATAATAAAAGCATAGGGTTGCGCGACACCTAAAACAAATCTTTATCCAAACAAAATCCAAACAAATCCAAACAAAAACAGACAATATCACACAGGCATAATTTTATTTTACGAATCAGTATTTTTTAAATTTAAATTAAGGAGAAATTATTATGAAGGTCAATTTTAAAAGAATGATAACAGCATTAGCAGCAGCCGCAATGTGCGCAGTACCAATGACAAGTGCAATGTCCGCAGGCGCAGAATACGCAGAGCTTTCAAAAATGCAGACACTTCAGGGAGTACAGCTTTCTGATGTGATGGAAGTTAATACAGCCAAAGCAGCTCAGGGGGTACAGCTTGCTGCTTCAATGGAAACGGCAAAGGTCAATATCAAGAACAAGTTAGAGTTTCAGGGCGACTCCGATGTGATAAAAGCGTTGCAGAACGACAAGGAATACATGAATATAATGGAAAACACCTCTTTCAAGACATTAGCAGAGAATGAGGGTGAATGGTGCGGAAACGGAATCAGATACAAGTTCCGTAAAGAGCGCCGTCATGTAATTATTATTATCATTGTTATCGGCCCGATAATTGTTTGGCCAAGACCTCATGTAGATCCTCCGAGGGATTACATGGTAAGAGGCTTAAAGAATGAACAGGCTGCGCTGGAAATGGCAGATAAAAGAGCTGCTTTGAAGATGGCAGATGTAAAGCCTGCTTTAGTAGAAAAGGCTGCTTCTGTTAAGTTAAGCAGAGCCTGATCTGTTTACGGCAAATAAGCACTTTTATATATAGGGACAAAAAGGGATTTAATAAATTAATATATACGATGACCGCCTCTGGGGTATGGGACACATACTTCGGGGGCAGTTTTTTCGGGAACTGAGATTTGACACAAAGAATATTTACTGCTATAATCAATATAAATTCAGTGAAAGGAGAATCACGATGTTCATACCCGAAATACCGAATAACAGCCTTACCGAGAAAATAACCGCAATAGCCGAACTGAGCCGCGAGCTTGAAGATTCCTGCGATTTTGAGTATTCTGCTCCGAATACCGAGGAGGAGATATTGGCGTGGGAGACCGAAAACGACATAAAGATACCCGAAGCATTAAAGGACTGGCTGAGATTTTCGGGATATTCAGATATCTGCAATGAGCTTGCTGTCATAAGAGGAGTGGGCGGCTTTGAGGTCGGCTGTGAATTAGTTCCCGAGGACATGGTCATAATCGGCGAGGTCATAGGCGACGGAGAGTTCATAGGCTTTTCTTCCGTGACAGGAAAGATACTGCGTGAGGATCACGGTGATATCACCGAATACGGTTCATTTTCGGAGTTTCTTGACCGCTTTGTTATACGTATGCTGAGAAAAAGCTGAAAAACTTGGGATTTTTTTGAAAAAAATTCCGAAAAACACTTGATTTTTGCGAAAAACCGTGGTATAATACTTTATGATGATAGTAAACCCAAAGACCGGAACCCTTCCGGTCTTTAGTATTTATATTGGGACTATTACATTACAGAGAAAGGAGAAACCCGAAATATCGGGAAAAACTGCCTATGAAATTCAAAAAATTCGGCGGTACGGAACAAAAGGTATACGACCTTATCAAGCCCATTACCGACGAGCTGGGCTACTACCTCTGGGACGTCTGCTACGAAAAGGAAGGCGCTATGTGGTATCTCCGCGTGTTCATCGATCAGGACGAGGGCATAACCATTGCGGACTGTGAACGCGCCAACGCTCCTATCAGCGATATTCTCGACGAAAAGGATCTTATCGCTCAGAGCTATATGCTTGAAGTAGGCTCGGCAGGTCTGGAACGCGAGCTTGTCAAGGAGGAGCACTTCGAGGTCTGTCAGGGCGACACCGTAAGAGTGCATTTCATCAGAGCTGTTGACGGCGAAAAGGAAATAGTCGCACAGCTTGCAGGGGCTGACAAGGAGGGCGTCACCGTCATACTTGAAAGCGGAGAGGAAAAGAAGTTCCCTCTGGCAGATATAGCTTTCGTAAAGCTTTATCTGGATTTCTGAAAAATAACAATATTTGCTTAAAACCAAAATAAAATATATTGGAGGAATTTACAGACATGAACATGAATAAGGACTTTTTCAGAGCGCTTGAAGCTCTCGGTGAAGAAAACAGCGTAGAGACCGAGCTTCTCATCGAAAAGGTTAAATCGGCTATGCTCAAGGCGGCAAGAAGAGCTTACCCACACAGCGAGGAGAGAATTTCCGTTGAGATCGATCCCAAGACAAAGAAGTTCGAGATGTATATCAGACAGGACATCATCGACGATGAGCCTATCGACGAGAACGAGGTAAACATCGACGTTGCAAGAACTATGGATCCCAACGCTATGGTGGGCGGCACTATCATGAAGGAGCTGGATATCTCCAAGCTTGGCAGAATGGCAGCCCTCTCCGCAAAGCAGTCCATCAAGGGCGACCTGCGTGAGATAAACCGCGAGCAGATGCTCAGCAAGTTCGAGCAGAAGGAGCACGAGTGCATAACTGCCAAGGTATCACAGGTAGAGCCCGGCAGAGGTACAGTTACCGTTGTATACGACGGAACAGAGCTCTATCTCTTCCGCAACGAGCAGATACCCGGCGAGAACCTTGAAGAGGGCAAGTCCGTCAAGGTATACATCACAGGCATCATCGGCAAGAACAAGAAGCCTGTAGTAAAGATATCACGTACACACAAGGACCTCGTAAAGAGGCTCTTTGAGCAGGAAGTTCCCGAGATATACGACGGCACAGTTGAAGTAAAGTCCATATCCCGTGAAGCAGGCTCAAGAACCAAGATAGCCGTATGGTCAAAGGACGAGAACGTAGACGCAGTAGGCGCTTGTATCGGACCTAAGCGTTCAAGGATCACCGCAGTAGTGAACGAGCTCAGCGGCGAGAAGATAGACATTATCCCATGGAGCGAAGTCCCCGAGGAATTCATCGCAAGAGCGCTTGCTCCTGCCGAGGTATTAAAGACAGTCATCACCTCTATGGAGGAAAAAGCCTGCACAGTCATCGTTCCCAACAATCAGCTCTCACTTGCTATCGGCAACAAGGGACAGAACGCAAAGCTTGCAGCAAAGCTGACAGGCTTCAAGATAGACATCAAGCCCCAGTTCGACAACATAACAGGCGAAGAAGCTCCCGAGATGAGCCCCGACTTTGTAGCTCCCGTATTTGAAGCAGCTCCTCCTGTTGAGGAAGAGGCTGAGGAGACAGCTCCTGCCGAGGAAACAGCCGAGGCAGCAGCAGAGGAAGAAGCTCCTGCAAACGAGGAATAATTATGAAGCCTAAGAAAATACCCATGAGAATGTGTCTCGGCTGTAACGAGATGAAGCCTAAAATGGAGCTTATCCGCGTGGTAAAGTCTCCCGAGGGCGATATAAGCCTTGACTTCAAGGGCAAGGCAGCAGGCAGAGGAGCGTATATCTGCCGCAGCCGCGAGTGTCTCGACAAAGCCAGAAAGGCAAGACGCTTTGAGAAGTCATTCTCATGCAAGATAGAGGACAGCGTTTACGAGGTGATGATGAATGAGCTCGGAGAGCAGCCGCAGGATAATTAATCTGCTGGGTATCTGTATAAGAGCAGGAAAGACCGTAAAGGGCTTTGACAGCTCGGTTGAAGCCGCAAAGAACGGCACAGCTCAGTGCCTGCTCACAGCCTCTGACGCTTCTCCAAAGACCGTCAAGGAGGTCCGCTTCTACTGTGAGAAATACTCGGTGAAGCACCTTGAAGCAGACATAAGCAAATCCGATATTGGAAAGCTCTGCGGCAAGGAGACCGCCGTCATAGCAGTGACGGATAAGGGCTTTACAGACGGCTTTGAAAAGATAATATCCGACATATCGCAGTAATGCGTTTATATAGATACGGATCATAATTTCGCCGTGACACGCACGGCATAGTACAATGGAGGTAAATAAAGCCTATGGCAAAAAAGATAAAGCTTAGCGACGCAGCAAAGGATATCAACGTCCCTGCACAGGAATTAATTGATTTTTTCACTGAAAAGGGAGATAATAAAAAGAAAACAGGCTCTTCACTTACAGAGGAGGAGATGAACTCTGTTCTTGAGCATTACATGAAGAACCGCTATTCGGTAGATTCACTGAACGATTACTTCAACTCAAAGAACGATCCACGTCCCGTAAAGGAAGAAGCTCCCAAGGCTGAGAAGAAGCCTGCTGCAAAGAAGTCCGAGCCCAAGAGCGAGGAGAAGAAAGCAGCAGCTCCTGCCGAGAAAAAGGAAAAGGCAGCTCCCAAGAAGGAAGAAAAGCCTGCAAAGGCAGCAGCTCACGAGAAAAAGGAAGAGCCGAAGCAGGAGGCTCCTGCAAAGAAAGCAGAGCCCGAGAAGAAGCAGGAGACAGCTCCTGTCAAGGAAGCTCCAAAGGCTGAGGCAAAGCCCGAGCCAAAGGCAGAGCCTGTAAAGGCTGCCGAGCCCGAGAAGAAGCAGGAAACAGCTCCCGTCAAGGAAGCTCCAAAGGCTGAGACAAAGCCCGAAGCAAAGACTCCTGCACCAACTCCCGAAAAGAAGAGCGACAAGAAGAAGGACAAGAAAAAGACAGAGCCTGCAAAGGCGCAGGACAGAGGCGAGAGAACCAAGTTCAACGCTACATTCAGCTCTGAGACAGCTCAGACCTCAACTCAGCGCCGCACTGTCGATACAAGAGGAAGCTACGTTGACCTCGACAAGTACAACGAGAGATACGACCAGATGGCAGCCTCCAACAAGCACAAGAACGACAACTACTCTTCCAAGAAGCAGAAGATAAACCAGAAGTCCGCACAGAGAACACGTCAGCAGTTCTCCAAGAAGGAGTCCGAGGCTGAGAAGCTGAAGAGACTGGAGCTTGAAAGAGCAAGAAAGCAGCAGCTCAAGGTACTTATCCCCGACAGCATTACTGTAGGCGAGCTTGCAACACGACTCAAGGCTACAGCTACAGAGGTCATCAAGCAGCTGATGAAGCTGGGCGTAATGGCTTCTATCAATCAGGAGATAGACTTTGATACCGCAGCTATCGTTGCAGACGAAATGGGCGCAAAGGTTGAAAAGGAAGTCATCGTAACTATCGAGGAGCGCCTTATCGACGATACCGATGACGACGATACAAATCTCCAGCCCCGCTGCCCTGTTGTAGTTGTAATGGGACACGTTGACCACGGTAAGACATCTATCCTTGACCGTATCAGAAACGCTCACGTTGCAGCAGGCGAAGCAGGCGGAATCACACAGCATATCGGTGCTTATCAGGTAAACGTAAACGGACAGGACATCACATTCCTTGATACCCCCGGACATGAGGCATTCACATCAATGCGTGCAAGAGGTGCGAATATCACCGATATCGCTATCCTTGTTGTTGCCGCAGACGACGGTATCATGCCCCAGACAGTTGAGTCGATCAACCATGCCAAGGCAGCAGGCGTATCCATTATCGTTGCTATCAACAAAATGGATAAGGAGGGCGCAAACCCTGACCGTGTAAAGGAAGAGCTGACAAAGTACGACCTCGTATGCGAGGACTGGGGCGGCGACGTTATCTGCGTACCCGTATCAGCAAAGACAGGCGAGGGCATCGACGAGCTTCTCGAAAACGTACTTCTCGTTGCAGAGGTCAAGGAGCTCAAGGCTAATCCCGACAGACTTGCAAAGGGTACTGTTATCGAAGCACGTCTCGACAAGGGCAGAGGACCTATCGCAACACTTCTCGTACAGAACGGTACACTCAGACAGGGCGACGTTATCATCGCAGGCACCGCTGTAGGACGTGTACGTGTAATGACCAACCACAAGGGCAGAACTGTAAAGGCAGCAGGACCTTCCGTACCTGTTGAGGTAACAGGTCTTGCCGAAGTTCCAAGCGCAGGCGATATCTTCAACGCAGTTGAGGACGAGAGACTTGCCCGTGAGCTCGTTGAGCAGAGAAAGCACGAGCAGAAGCAGGAGCAGTTCAACGCATACCGCAAGGTAACACTTGACAACCTCTTCAGCCAGATAGCAGAGGGCGAGATAAAGGAGCTTCCTATCGTAGTAAAGGCTGACGTACAGGGCTCGGTCGAGGCTGTAAAGCAGTCCCTTGAAAAGCTCTCCAACAACGAGGTAAGAGTAAGAGTTATCCACGGTGCAGTCGGCGCCGTTAAGGAGAGCGACGTAATGCTCGCAAGCGCTTCAAACGCTATCATCGTAGGCTTCAACGTAAGACCTGATCCCGTTGCAGCCGAGAATGCAGCCCGTGACGGCGTAGATATCAGACTCTACCGTATCATTTATGACGCAATCGAGGAGATATCCACAGCTATGAAGGGTATGCTCGCTCCCAAGTACCGCGATGTCGAGCAGGGACGTGTTGAAGTGCGTCAGGTATACAAGATATCCAACGTTGGTATGGTAGCAGGAAGCTACGTACTCAGCGGCAAGGTAACAAGAGGCAGCAAGGTAAGAGTTGTCCGCGACGGTATCATCATCGCAGATGACGAGATAGCAGGACTCAAGCGTTTCAAGGACGACGCAAAGGAAGTGGCCGAGGGCTACGAGTGCGGTATCAGCCTTGAAAAGTTCAGCGATGTCAAGGAAGGTGATATCTTCGAGACATACATCGTTGAGGAGTACCGAGAGGACTGATGAACGAAAATTTCCGATAATGATAAGGGGGAATTTCTAATGGATAACAGCAGAATGAGTACTGCGGATATGCTGCAGTACTGCAATGAAGCACTGGCATGGGACGACTTTGGACCTATAGATATTTTCTTCTTTGAATCTGTAAAGAAGATTCTTCTCGGTCAGTGCAGCGCTATAGAAGCGCCCGAGCCGTATACAGACGACTTAATGGGCATAGAGCGCCCCGTCCGCGACGTGGAGCTTGAGCCCGAGTACGGCAACTATGCCGATATCTACTACGGCGAGGAAGGGGACGACGATATCCCCGACTACAGCTTAACGGCTGAGGACGAGGCTTTTTCTGCGGAGATCTTCGGGGGTGGCTTCTTTACGGAGCACGAAGGCGCAGACGAGGGCGAGTCAGCTGAAAATGCTGAAGAGCCAAAGGCTGAGGAGACTGCTCAGGAGACTGAGGCAGCTGCCGAAAAGCCCGAGGAAAAGACAGAAAAGAAGACAAACACCAAAAAGACAGCCGAGAAGAAAACTGCGGCAAAGAAGCCTGCCAAAAAGGCTTCCAAAAAGACCGCAAAGGCTGCCGATCCAGACAAGCATGAGGAAACAACAGGGGGAGGCTTTACAGTCAAACTCTGACCGCAGAAAGGAACAAAATGCCTAATTTCAAGAACAGCCGCATGGCTGAAGATATAAAGCGTGAGATGACGGCGATCCTCCGCGAGCTGAAGGATCCGAGAATAGACAAGATGCTCACCATCGTCCGTGCAGACCTTTCGGGCGATATGTCAAGCTGTAAGATATACGTATCCAGCTTTGAGGGCATCGAAAGAGCAAACGAGTCCGTTCAGGGACTAAAAAGCGCCGCAGGCTTTGTCAAGCGGGAGCTTTTTCACAGACTAAAAATGCGCAAAGCGCCTGAGCTAACGTTTATAGCCGACAATTCAATAGAGAGAAGTGCGGAGATAAGCAAAAAGCTCCATGACCTACTGTAAGGAGTGCTTCATATGTATATAGGCTTCAGTGAGGCTGAGCTCTTTCTCAGAAACTGCGAGGACGCAGTTATATTGACTCACCGCAATCCCGACGGCGATTGCATAGGCGCAGGCTTCGGCTTGAAGGATATCCTTGCACAGCTCGGTATCCGCAGCAGAGTCGTGTGCCACGACGTTTTTCCGTCACGCTACAGTTTCCTCACAGATGAGGGAGCGGGGGAAGATTTTGAACCAAAGACCGTTATAGCGGTGGACATCGCCGATACCACCCTTATGGGCGATTATAAGGACATTTACGGCGACAAGGTACAGCTCTGTATCGACCACCACATCTCAAACAAGAATTTCGCGGAGAGAACACTGCTCCGCGGCGACGCTACAGCTGCCTGCGAGATAATCTACGAGCTTGCGCAGTACATGGGCGTCAAGATAACAAAACACTGCGCAATGTGCCTTTATACGGGCATTGCTACCGATTCTGGCTGCTTCAAGTACGGCTGCACCACTCCACGCGCTCACGAGATAGCCGCAGAGATGATGCGCAGCTACGATATCAACTTCGCAAGGATAAACCGCTATATGTTCGACGTAAAGTCAATGGGCAGACTCAAGCTCGAAGCAAAGGTCAACGAGCTCATGGAGTACTGTCTCGGCGGCAAGCTTGCTATCGCTGCGGTAACGCAGGATATGATGAAGGAAATGAACGTTTCCATGGAGGAGCTGGAGGGCTTTGCACCTCTCACTATCCAGCTGGAGGAAACAGAAGTCGGCATACTCATGCGCGAGCGCGAGGACGGAGTATACAAGTGCTCATTCCGCTCGGCTAACGATGTCAACGTATCCACTATATGCCAGTCCATCGGCGGCGGCGGTCACGCAAAGGCAGCAGGCTGCACCATAAACGGACCACTTGACGAGGCAAAGAAGCAGCTCATCGAGGCTGTCGAAAGGGCGCTCGGCTGATGAACGGTATCCTCTGCGTAAACAAGCCTCAGGACTTCACATCATTCGACGTGGTTGCGAAGCTCCGCGGCATACTGCAAATGAAACGCCTCGGTCACGGCGGCACTCTTGATCCTATGGCTATGGGAGTCCTTCCCGTATTCGTAGGCAATGCCACCAAAGCCTGTGACATCATGCCCGACAATACCAAGAGCTACCGCGCAGGCTTCCGACTGGGAGCCGTCTCCGATACGCAGGACGTGTGGGGCGAGGTGCGTGAGCGCTCGGATATGGCTGTGAGCCGTGAGGACATAGAAGCTGTTATCCCCGATTTCACGGGAAAGATAATGCAGCTTCCGCCTATGTACTCGGCTGTGCAGGTAAACGGACAGCGTCTTTACGACCTTGCAAGGCAGGGCATAGAGGTAGAGCGTCAGGCGCGTGAGATAGAGGTAGACAGCCTTGTGCTGGAAAGCTACGACAGCGTATCCCGTGAGGGAGTACTGTCCATAGCCTGCGGCAAGGGCACATATATAAGAACTATAATCAGCGATATCGGCGAAAAGCTGGGCTGCGGCGGCATAATGACCTCACTGGTCAGAACGTCGTCGGGAGGATTCTTCCTTGACGACTGCCACAGCTTTGAGGAGATACAGCGTGCAAGGGACAAGGGCAGGCTCGAAGAGCTGATACTTCCCATAGAGCGCGTATTTGAAAAGCTGCCGAAGCTGAGACTGGGCGAGGCTCAGACAAGAATGTACAGAAACGGCGTAAAGCTCGACATATCAAGGCTGCGGGACATACGCAGCGGCGCCGAGCAGTACGGAGTCTACGGCTTTGACGGAGGCTTCATCGGCACCGCATTCGCAAACTTTGAGACAGGCGAGCTCCGCGTGGGAAAGAATTTAGGGTGACGGCATGGACAATAAAAGAACAGCCGTTGCTTTGGGACTTTTTGACGGCGTACACTTAGGGCACAGAGCTGTTATAGATGCAGCACTTGCTCAGCGCGGAAAGGGACTTTCGCCTGCGGTGTTCACCTTTGAGCCTGAGTGCGCCCTGAGAAAATCAGGCGGCTCATCGGGCTATATCTACACAAGGACCGAAAAGGAGATACTCCTTTATGAGCAGATAGGCGTGGACGATATCATAAGTCCGCCCTTTGAGCACCTTTGCGGTCTCAGCGGCGAAGAATTTGCTGAGGAGATACTCGGCAGACAGCTGCGTGCTGCTCATGTGTGCTGCGGCGACGATTTTAAATTCGGCAAAAATGCAGCCTGCGGAGCGCAGGAGCTTATCCGCTTCGGAAAACGCTTCGGCTTTGAGGTAGAGGTAGTAGGGGCAGTCGAATACGGCGGCAGCGTCGTATCGTCAAGCCGCATAAGGGAGCTTCTGCTCAGCGGCGATATCCCTGCCGCAAACGAGCTTCTCGGCTCTGCGTACTTTATAAGCGCCGCGGTCACGGACGGCAATCACATCGGCAGAACTATCGACTTCCCGACTATAAATCAGGATTTTGCCGAGGGACAGCTTGTGCCGAGGTACGGCGTGTACGGTACATTCACAAATATAGGCGGAAGGATATTTCCTTCTGTGACCAATGTGGGCGTAAAGCCTACTATAGAGGGTGTCCGCAGACCTCTTGCGGAGACTCATATCATCGGCTATAAGGGCGACCTTTACGGAAAAAACATAGACGTAAACT
The DNA here is from genome assembly GCF_000621845.1 of Ruminococcus flavefaciens MA2007. Lineage (GTDB taxonomy): Bacteria > Bacillota > Clostridia > Oscillospirales > Ruminococcaceae > Ruminococcus > Ruminococcus flavefaciens_E. The sequence continues at coordinate 366,762 of NZ_JHXF01000001.1, forward strand.
TCAAAAGCTTTATCCGTCCCGAGATGAAATTCGGCTCATTGGACGAGCTGAAGGGGCAGATAAAAGCTGATATAGTCTCCGCCCTGAATATATTGTAAAAAATTCGCTCTGCTTTCACTGTGCTATCACATAGAAGTATTAACATAGTAAAGGTGCGAATACGCGGCAGTATATGCCGCACATATAATAAGGAGGGTAAAACCCAATGATAGAGGTCAGGAACCTTACCAAGAGATACGGCGACAAGCTTGCCGTAAACGATATAAGCTTCAAGGTCGAAAAGGGTGAGATACTCGGCTTCCTCGGACCTAACGGTGCAGGAAAGTCCACGACCATGAATATGCTGACGGGATACATCTCGTCAACCTCGGGCGATGTGCTTATCGACGGCGTCAATATCCTTGACGATCCCAAGAAGGCAAAGGCAAACATCGGTTATCTTCCCGAGATACCGCCGCTTTACGTTGATATGACAGTTGAGGCTTACCTCGGCTTCGTATACGATATGAAGAAGTGCAAGCTGCCCCGAAAGGCACACCTCAAGGACGTTTGCAGCCTTTGCAAGATAGAGGACGTAAGAGGCAGAATAATCAAGAACCTTTCAAAAGGTTACCGCCAGAGAGTAGGTCTTGCACAGGCGCTCATCAACAATCCGCCCGTGCTCATTCTCGACGAGCCTACAGTAGGTCTCGATCCTAATCAGATAATCGAGATAAGATCACTCATCAAGAAGCTGGGCAAGAAGCACACAGTTATCCTTTCTTCCCATATTCTTCCCGAGATACAGGCTGTCTGCGACAGGATAATCATCATCAACAGAGGCATGGTAGCCGCTGACGGCACTGCCGACGAGATAGCAAAGAACATCACCAACGAGCACAAGATGACGCTTCGTATCGAAGGTCCTACACATACCGCAGACGACAAGCGTCTTATCGCAGAAAAGATAAGAGCCATGGACGGCGTAAAGTACGTCCGCGCAGATATGGAGCGCGAAAAAGGCATTTACGATTACGATATCGAGACCGACGGCAAGACCGATATCCGCCGCGCACTCAACAAGCTCTGCGCTGATAACGGCTGGAATATACTCATGCTCCAGCTCTCAGACCTCACACTCGAGGATATCTTCCTCAAGATCACCATGGACGAGGGACTCAGCAAGTCCGACGACAAGGGCGGCAAGTCCAAGCCAAGGATCGAGATAAAGACCACTGCAAGCGGCAAGCTCAGAGCCGTTCAGGAGGACGATGAGGAAGAAGAATCGTCTATCGTTGACAGCGGCGATGAAGATACAGCCGCAGACAGCGCAGAAAATAACGGAGGTGAGGAATAATGCTGGCTATTTACAGGCGCGAAATGGGCGCATTCTTTACGTCGGGCGTAGCATATGTATTTCTTGCTGTGTTCTGGCTGGTATCGGGCATATTCTTCTATAACGGAGTCATCGCCAGCGGATTTGCCGATACTTCAAGTATGTTCAGTTCAATGTTTTATATCGTAATGTTCCTTATCCCTGTGCTGACCATGAAGCTGCTCAGCGAGGAAAAGAAGAACAAGACCGATCAGGGACTTCTCACAGCTCCCATAAGTCTGTGGGACATAGTTCTCGGCAAGTATTTCGCAGCACTTACACTGTTCATTATTGCTGAGTCTATCATATTCGTATACGCATTCATCATCAACTATCTCGGTGACGTGGTATGGCAGACGCTCCTCGGAAACTATTTCGCAATGCTCTTCCTTGGCGCAGCCTTTATCGCAGTAGGACTTTTCATCTCCTCACTTACCGAGAACCAGATGGCGTCGGCAGTTGTCAGCCTTGTGGCTATATTCGTTATCTACCTCTCCGAGAGTCTGGTAGCGGATATGGAGAACGGCAACTTAGTAAAGAGAGTGATATTCAAGGCAGTTTCATCAATAGCCTTCTATTCGAGATACATTGAATTTACCAAAGGAGTATTCAGTCTCCCGAGTGTAGTATTCTTTATCAGCACAGCCTTCCTCTTCAACTTCTTCACCGTTAAGGTGCTTGAGAAGAGACGTTGGAGCTGATTTTCAGAAAGGAAGGTTTTGATACAAATGAGTAAAAAAGAATTAGACAAGGATAAAGACCTGACAAATAAATACGCTCCCGATGAGCTTGTGACCATAGAGGAGGAGACTGAGAAGGAGGAAAAACCTGCCTCAGGCTTCAGAAAGAAGCTGAAATACGGCTCAATGTTCTATATCGTCATCGCTCTGGTCGTAGCTATCGTGGTAGTTATGAATATCATGGTAAGCGTTATCGGAAAGCGTTCGCCCATGAAGATAGACCTTACTCCCGACGACAGATTCGAGCTCAGCGACGAATCGATAGAGGCTGTAAAGAATATCAACAAGGACGTTACCATAACAGTTACCGCAAAGAGAGACTATTTTGACGCACTTGCAAGCTACTGGCGCGGACAGACAGGCTATGATACTCCATTTGAGCTTATCCCCGAGCTTCTCGACAAGTATTCAGTATACGCAAAGCAGGGCAATGGCAGCATTGACGTAAGATACGTTGATATGGACGTCGATCCCGATATCATCAACCAGTACAAGAAGTTCTACAACGGCGATATCGAGCGCGGCAGCATTATCGTATCATCAGGCGACAGAGTAAGCGTTATCAGCAACACAGACGTTATGAACATGATAGCTCCCGACCAGTATACAGCTCAGACCACAGGCGAGTACAAGTTCAAGTTCACAGGCGAGAGCACTATCACATCGGCTATCACAAACATATGTGACGCTCACCCCGTAAAAACAGCCTTTGCAATGACAATGAACGGCGCTTCAATGTTTGACGCACAGAGCTACGGCAGCGCAGTAAACGCATTTGAGAACGAGCTCCTTGCAAAGAACGGCTATGACTGTACAGACGTTGATATCGCTCTTGACGATATAAAGCCCGAGGACTACGACATGGCAGTTATTTTCGCTCCGTCGGTAGACTTCTCCGAGGACATCATCAAGAAGCTCAGCGACTTCCTCTACAACGGCGGAAAGTACGACAGGAACCTTATATACGTTCCCGATGTTTCAAAGACCAATCTCCCCAATATCGAAGCATTTCTTGCTGACTGGAACATCAAGGTAGAGAACGAGATAATCTGTGACGACCAGTATAATATCGGCGCAGCCTATGCTATCGTACTTAAAGTAAGCGACAGCGAGGCAGTGGGAACTCTTCCGAATGATAAGCTCCCGATCGTGTCACCTTATACAAGAACACTCACAGAGATAACCAAGAACAACGGCAACATCGTAAAGAGCATCATCAGCTCCTATGACGAGGCATACACAGTAAGCATTACCGATAAGAATGCAGAGGTAGGCGAAAAGGGCGAAAAATCAGCAGTTATGCTCTCACAGAAGCAGACCTCAGAGGACTTCAATGTCTATACCAGCAGCGTTCTCGCACTGGGAAGCCCTGATATGCTGGACAGCCGCTATATCAGCCTGAACACCACATATAACAACGCAAATGTTGTTATAAGCGCAATAAATCAGATAGCAGGCAAGGAAAACAGCACTGTTATCCTTGACAAGTCGCTTCAGTATTCGGCAATATCGCCTTCTACCGATCAGGCAAAGTTCATACAGATATTAGTATGCTGGGTTATCCCATTCATCATCGCTGCGATCGGCATAACTGTACTGTTAAGGAGAAGAAACAAATGAAAAAACAAGCTAAGGGCATTATCGCGCTCAGCGCTGTGCTTGCAGCTATGCTGGGCGGCGGATTCGCCTATATGAAGCTTAACCCAAGCGAAACAGAAAGACACAGAGGCGGCAGCTCTTCGTCTGCTCCCGAGCTTCTTGCCACACAGGCAGCCGGACAGGGCACCGTCCTTGTCAGCGACGGCACCGAGGACGCTGTAGTAAAGAGCGTTGCTGTAAAGAACAGCAGCGGCGAGCTCAATGTCATAATGAAGAGCGGTCCCGACAAGGAAAAAAATACAGGAGCGACCTATACTCTTGACGGCTATACAGACCTTGATGTCAATACCGCAATGGTAGGTACACTTGCAAACAACGCAAACGGTATGCAGGCTCAGTCACTTGTGGCTGAGGGCTGCACCGACCTTGCAAAATACGGACTTGCTTCACCGTCGGCTGAGGTAGAGCTGACCTATGAATCGGGAACAAAGGTAAAGTTCTTCATAGGCGATGCAGCTCCGTCAAGCGACATCACCTACTTAATGGTAGATGACGGACGCAAGGACGTTTACACTGTAAACACCTCAACTGTCGCAAACTACAAAAACAGCAGCAAGGATTTTATAGAAAAGACCATTCTTGCAAAGCCCTCAGACGAGGAAATGCCGAATGTAGAAAGTCTAAGGATAGAGCGTGAGGACATCGACTATGATATCCTCATCAAGTACGACAGAGACAAGACCGACGCCCACGCAGGCGGCACTTCATCGCCTCACAAGCTCGTAGAGCCGACAGACAGCTATCTCACAGTAGAAAAGGCAACTGATATCATATCGGGAATGTTCGGACTTTACGCTTCGGATATCCGCACACTGCATTGTACAGAGGCTGATATCGCAGAGGCAGGACTTGACAAGCCCTTCTGCAAGGTCACTATGGACTGTGACGACGGAAAGAGCCATGTGCTGCTTCTCGGCAAGGTATTTGCCGATGAGAACGGCGGCAGATGCGCATACGGTATGCTCGAGGGCGGCAAGGTAATATACATTATTGACGAGAGCAGTGCAAAGTGGCTGACAGTTACTCCAAGCGATATTTGCTCAAGAATAATGATAGCGTCATACGTATGGAACATCACCGAGCTCAGTGTAAACGGCGGCGGTGAGAGTGCAGAGTTCAGGATAGAACCCAAGGACAAGGATAATTTCCCTGACAGCCCCAAGTCCGAGGACTTCAATGTCACAAATAACGGCAAGGAGTTCGATGCCGAGCGCTACAGACTGTTCTATTCATTCCTCATAAGCGCCAACGCCGAGGAATTTGCACTTGACGCACCTGTACCGAGCGGCGAGCCCGAGGTATCGGTAACTATCAAGGACGAGCAGATGGGCAGGACTATGAAGTACGACTTCTATGAGGATACATTCATGCGCTCGCTGATAGTAATAGACGGCAAGAGCAAGTATTACTGCACAAAGTCTTATGTGGACACTCTCAAGGAGAACATCAAGCGCATAAGCACAGGAGAGGATTACATCACAACATGGTAAGAGCGAAGCCGCTTTTACCCAAGCATGACAGGAATATAAGGAGGTATTATGATGAGCGAGAAATTCAACACTTATAAGGGCTATCCGCTGGTAAGGAACGGCAAGGATATATACTACGGATATATGCAGGATCCGTATGTAATTTACATTACTATCCTTGAGACCAAAGAGGAAAACGGCGAGCAGGTCACCTCAAAGGTAAGGATAGTTCAGATGGACACAAACGAGCCCAACCCCCTGAAGGCATTTGTCAAGAATGCAGAGCGCGAGTGCGGACTTTACGAAGCACTTGATTTTGCGAATGTATGGCTTGAAAAGGCACTGAAAAGCTAAGAGAGCAGCCGCCCGCACGGGCGGCTGTTTTAATTCATAATTCATAATGCATAATGCGTAATTATTGTGTGAACGTGAAATTACTTGCCGACAATATGAACGGGATTCCCAAGGGACGTGTTCCTTGGGCGGAGTCCAGAGGCGGCGCCTCTGGTGGGGTGAGGGGCAAAGCCCCTCAGTTACAAAGCGCTCCGCAAGGGTGAATCCCGAAAACAATCCAGTGAATTGTTTTCGGGAGAGTGACGCCCTGTAAGAGAGGGCGTCACTTAACAGGCGGATAATATCCGCCCCTACACTATGCACTAATCACTGACCACTAATCACTGATAACTCTGCCGCCTTGATTTTTAGCAAAATATATGATAGAATTATAACAACACTTAAACAGCCAATGGGGTGAGACTATGAACAAGATACTGCTCGTTGAGGACGACGAAACACTAAACGCCAATATAAAGCTTTCCCTTGAGACCGAGGGCTACAGCGTCATTGCTGTGCGTACAGTTGCTGCGGCAGAAGCCGCGGCTCCCGATGCAGACCTCATTATCCTTGATGTTACCCTGCCCGACGGCAGCGGCGTAGACCTTTGCAGGCAGCTCCGCAAAACAATGGAAACTCCCGTTATATTCCTGACCTCCTGTGACGACGAAGCCGATATCGTCCGCGGACTTGACAGCGGCGGCGACGACTACATCACCAAGCCTTTCCGTCTGCGCGAGCTCTTTTCACGTATCCGTGCAAATCTCCGCCGCATACCCGAAGTCCCCGAAATAGAGCTTACCGCATTGGAGCAGAAGCTCCTAAGCTACCTTATGCTAAACCGCGGACGATATCTCACAAGGGAGCAGATACTCGCCTATTTATGGGACTCAAAGGGCGAATTTGTCAACGATAATACCCTTTCGGTGAACATCAGCCGACTCCGCGAAAAGCTCAGCAAGGCGCACAACTGCGGCACCATAGTCACCAAGAGAGGAATGGGCTATAAATGGACAGAACAGACCGATTCATAAACAACCGCGCCCCGAAAAAGCTGCTGCTGATATTCCTCTTTCTGCTGGCTGTATCGGCTTGCGCCGCATTTTTCATATCGGGCAAGTGCGCGGACGTCATAGTGCATGAGCAGATACGCTCCGGGCTTTCCGTGGCAGGGGGCGGCAAATTCACGGACTTCCCCGACGACGATTCTATATCGGCAGGAGAGGAGGCAATGAAAAAGTACAGTATCGACAGGAGTATCCCCCCTCGTATGATGAAGAACTACGGCTCTGTCCGCAGGGTGATATTCTATCCCGTATTCGGACTTCTTGCCCTGATATCGGCGATATGGTACTTCATATCTCTCCGCGAGCTCATGGCGATATACCGCGACTTGGAGAAGCTTCGCAATGAATGTGTGAAAGCCGCCGACGATTCCGAAAACGCAGTCATAACTCTTTACGGCGAGGATTTGGGCTCAGTCCACAGGATATCCGACGCCGTGGAAATGCTGGTGGACAGACTGAACAACACCAAATTCAGCCTCAGCAGCGAGCAGCGCTATCTCCGCGTTTTCCTCACCGACCTTTCTCACCAGATAAAGACCTCCCTTGCGGTAGTCCGTCTCAACACGGATATGCTGACGGAGCTTGACGACCTGTCCGAGGAGCGCCGCGAGAAGCTCTCCGACGAGATACAGCTGAACCTTGACGGTATGGAGCGCCTTGTCATCGAAGCCATAAAGTTCGCAAAGCTTGAAGCCAATGCAGTGGAGTACGATATGCAGGAGAGCGACCTCTCCGCAGTTTGCCAGCTTGCCATAAAGCGCATATCGCCCCTGCTCCGCAAGAAGAACATCACCGTAAGAACACAGCTCCCCGAGAATATCACCATGCTCTGCGACAAGAGCTGGCTCTGCGAGGCAGTTGAGAACATACTGAAAAACTCCGCCGACCACTCGGGCTGTACCGAGGTATCCGCCGAGGTCACTGCCGATCCCGTCATGGTGAAAATGATCCTTACAGACAACGGCAGGGGCATACCGCAGGAGGATATCCCCAAGCTTTTCGAGCGCTTTTCGTCCAAGTCCAGCGATACTACCATGTACAGCTCGGGACTGGGAATGTCCATATCACAGAAGATAGTCCGCGGACACGGCGGCGATATACTGGTGTATTCCGAGCCTGACAAGGGCACACGATTTGAATTTGTATTCTTGAAATAACGAGGAATTTTTATGCCGACAACACTTTTCACCGAAATAGAATACTTAAAGGGCGTGGGAAAGGCACGCGGCGAGAAATACCGCAAGCTTGGCGTAACTACGCCCTATGAGCTCATATATCATATCCCACGGGACTATCTTGACTTCCGCACACACGTACCCGTAGCGCAGGCAGTCCTCGGGGACTACAACGTATTAAAGCTTACCATATTCAGAAAAATGCCTCCACAGCGCATAAAGGGCGGACTTGTCATCTGCAAAGCCGCCGCCTCCGACGGTACAGACGATATCCTTATTGTGGTCTACAACAACGTCTACTACTTTCAGGCGCTGAAAGAGGGCGAGACCTACTATATGTACGGCAAGGTGTCGGGCAATTTCCTCCGCAAGGAGATAAGCTCCCCCATATACATCAAGGCGTCCGAGCAGGTGCTGATACAGCCCATATACCATCTTACTCAGGGACTTTCCGTGACCATGGTCCGCACCAATATGCGGCAGGCTCTTGAAATAATGCGCAGTGAGCCCTTTGAGACCTTATCCGACGATATACTGCGGAAATACGACCTTGCCCCCCTCATGTGGTCGCTGGAGAATATCCACTTCCCCGAGAGCGAGCTTGCCGCGGAGACTGCGCGTCGCAGGCTTGCCTTTGACGAGCTTCTGAAGCTCCAGCTTGGTATGTCCGTGATGAAGTCCCGAAGCCGCAATAATACCGCCTACAAAATGGACTCCGCCGTGAACGTTAAGGACTTCACCGAGGGACTGCCCTTTGAACTCACCGACGACCAGAAAAAGGCAGTTGACGAGATAGTATCCGACCTCTGCCGTGACGTCCCCATGAACCGACTTTTGCAGGGCGACGTGGGCAGCGGCAAGACCGCTGTTGCAGCGGCAGCCTGCTATTTTACGGCAAAAAACGGCATACAGTCCGCACTTATGGCTCCCACGGAGATACTTGCGGCACAGCATTACCGAACCCTCAGCGACTTCCTTGAACCCTTCGGCGTCAAGGTCTGCCTGCTGACTGGCTCAATGACCGCAAAGAAAAAAGCGGCTGTCCGCGAGGACATAGCCGCAGGAAATATCGACGTTATCGTGGGCACTCACGCCATTATCCAGAAGGACGTGGAGTACAGGGCGCTCGGACTTGTCATCACCGACGAGCAGCACCGCTTCGGCGTTGCACAGCGAGCAGCACTTGCTGAAAAGGGCGACGCTCCCCACAAGCTTGTTATGTCCGCAACTCCCATACCGCGCACCCTCGCTCTTATCATCTACGGAGACCTTGATATATCGGCAATAACTCAGCTCCCCAAGGGCAGAAAGCCCGTAAAGACCTATGCGGTCACGGGCAAGCTCCGCAGCCGTGCATTCGGCTTTGTACGGGAGCGCCTTGACGAGGGACGTCAGGCGTATGTGGTCTGCCCCATGATAGAGGAGAGCGAAAGCGAGCTTTTCGCGGTCAAGACCTACGCCGAGAACGCCGCAAAGGGTGACTTAAAGGGCTATACCACGGCTCTGCTCCACGGAAAGATGAGAGCCGCCGAAAAGGACAAGGTCATGGAGAAATTCCGCGACGGCGAGATACAGGTGCTTATCTGCACCACCGTTGTGGAAGTGGGAGTCGACGTGCCAAATGCGGCAGTCATGGTCATTGAAAACGCCGAGCGCTTCGGACTGTCCCAGCTTCATCAGCTCCGCGGACGAGTAGGCAGAGGCAGCTTTGAGAGCAGCTGCATACTCATCACCGACAATACTGCCGAGGACTGCGTGAAGCGAATGAAGATAATGTCCTCGACTACAGACGGCTTTAAGATAAGCGAGGAGGACCTGAAAATGCGCGGTCCGGGAGACTTCTTCGGCAGCGCACAGCACGGACTTCCACCGCTGAAAATAGCTGATATCGCCTGCAACATGGAGCTTATGAACCGCGCCCAGAACTGCGCAAGGGAGCTCCTCACCGACGATCCGCTCCTTGAAAAGCCGCAGAATAAAGCGCTGAAAATGGACGTAATGCGCCTTTTCAGCAAGGATATAATCGGATAGATATGCAGGGGCGCACAGTGTGCGCCCGAAATTTTTGAAATATCCGTTTTGTAGGGGCTGCCTTCGGCAGTCCGCAGGTTTTGCATTTAGCTTATTCTTGCAGCACGTCTTGTCGCTTTTGAGAAAATATGGTATAATAAGGTGTCGGCTTCTTCCGTCAGGAAGGAGGTGAGCTAATGCTTTTCTACATACTTTCATTCGTAATTTCTGTCGCAGCAAGTGTAGTTGGTTACTACATTTGCAAGTGGCTTGACAGGAAGTAAGCCCGACAAAGCACAAAAAAATCCCGAGAGCGGCAACTCTCGGGATTTTCTTTTTTTGCATGAACTAATGCTTCATACTTTCATTCGTGGTTATATACATTATACCACGTTATATCCGTCTTGTCAATACTTACTCAACAGAAATGATATAGTAGTACACAGGCTGACCGCCGTTTACCAGCATTACCTCTATCTTGTCGCTGAGCTTGGACTGAATGAACTTCTGGAGCTCCTCGGCGTCCTCCTCGGGCACATCAGTGCCGTGGATAAGGGTAACATAGCTTACATCGCCCTTAGCCAGCTTCTTGACCAGCTTGTAGGTAGCCTTGTTTATGTCGCGCTCTGTGAACGAGAGCTTGCCGTTATCGAGAGCAAGTATCTCACCCTCTTTTATCTGATGGCCTTCAAACTCGGAGTTTCTTGCCGCAAAGGTGATAAGACCTGTTGAGACCTTCTCGAAAGCCTTGGTCATAGCGATACGGTTCTCGGAGAGGCTGCTGCTGTCATCGAAAGCCAGCATAGCCGCGATACCCTGCGGAATAGTTCTTGTCTGAAGCACGCAGACCTTTCTGTCGGTGAGCTTTACAGCCTGCTCAGCCGCCATGATGATGTTCTTGTTATTGGGAAGCACGAATACTGTATTCGCAGGAGTTTTCATAATAGCGCGGAGAATATCATCGGTAGAGGGGTTCATGGTCTGACCGCCCTTTACAACAACATCAGCGCCCAAGTCTGTGAACATAGCCTCCAGACCGTGACCTGCGGCAACAGCAACGAAGCCGAACTCCTTTTCAGGCTCTGCGGGAGTAAGTCCCTCCTTGGCAGCCTTAGCGTCCTTGACCTTGTTTTCGTGCTGGATACGCATATTCTCTATCTTCGGACGGGGATCGTTGATGAAGTGACCGAACTCCAGTCCCTTTGTGATAGCCTTACCGGGGTTATCGGTGTGAACGTGTACCTTGATTATCTTCTCGTCATTGACAACAACAACGCAGTCGCCGATAGTTTCCAGATAAGCGCGGAGCTTGAACACGTCGGGGCAGTTTTCTTCCTTTTCCAGCATGAACTCTGTGCAGTATGTAAACCTGATATCATCGTCATACTCGCTGACAGCAGTTCTGAAGGAATCGGACGAGCCCTCCTGAGCAGCAGGAGCTTCTGCGGACTCAGCTATCTTGCCACCGTCGAAGACATCGGTCATAGCTCTGAATATGATACACAGACCTTTTCCGCCTGCGTCAACAACGCCTGCCTTTTTGAGCTGCGGCAGCATTTCTGTAGTTTTAGCAAGAGTAGCCTCCGAAGCGTCGCAGACCTCTTTCCAGAAAGTTACCTCGTCGTTTGTTTCTATAGCGATCTCCTTAGCCTTTGCAGCCGCCGCTTTGACTACAGTGAGGATAGTACCCTCAACAGGCTTCATAACAGCCTTGTAAGCGGCTTCGACGCCGAACTGCAAAGCGTCTGCGAAGTTCTCGCAGCTTGCCTCGGTGCAGCCTGCAAGTCCCTTGGAAAAGCCTCTGAAAATAAGTGAAAGTATTACGCCCGAGTTTCCTCTTGCGCCTCTCAGAAATGCAGAAGCTGCCGTTGAAGCGACCTCGGATACTGGAGCCTTATCGTCAAGACGCTTGAGCTCGGCAACGGAATTGCCGATAGTCATTGACATATTGGTACCTGTATCGCCGTCGGGAACGGGGTATACATTCAGCTCATCGACCTCGCGCTTGCGGTTGCCGATAGTAACGGCAGCGGAGATAATGGCATCTCTGAGTAAAGAACCGTGTATCACAGTAAAAGTCCTCCAATTCTATATGCCTGAACGCTTAGGAGTTCAGGTCGTCAACATAAACGTTGACCTTATGTACGTTTATACCTGCAGCTTCCTCCACAGTGAAGCTGACCTTATGGGTAATGCTGTTTACGGCAGCAGTGATGTTGGTACCGTAGGTCACTTTGATATGCAGGTCGATGATAAGACCGCCGTCCTTGTCGGTGCGCAGACGAACGCCCTTATTTTTTCTGAAAGCCTTGCCTGCGGTAAGAGCAGAAACAGCGGAACGGAAAGTGCTGACGTTGCTGACGTCTGCGACACCGAAGCAGTCAGAAACAGCGTGTTTAACGAGTTCGGTGAGATAATTTTCCGAAATAGTGATCTGTCCGATATGATTTTCAAAGCCTACCATGAGTCATCACTCCTTTTTGAAAAAATGCGGCACGAATGACCGCTATCTAAGTAATTATAACATAGTTTGCATAGATTTACAATACCCAAAATGTGAAAATTTAAGATATCTTAGCCGGTATGGGCGCAGGCTCTGCGCTGTAGGGGCGCACAGTGTGCGCCCGAGCCCTTAGCCTTTAACCGTTAGCCTGTAGGGGCGGCGTTCCGCCGCCCACATTAAAACATCGGACAATCGTGAACGGGCGCCGAAAAAACAAAGCCCCTCAACGAGGGGCTTTTGTTATGGAAGTTCAACAAATTGAAGATATCTGATTTATGCAAATAAACGAAATTAAAAATTAATTTTCTGAAATTCAACCTGTTCGCGTTGAAAAAAGTGCCTTTTGGGAGTAACCGTGATACTTATAAAGAAGATTTATGCTTATTATTGAGAGAACCCCTTTTGAAAAAAGGGCTTCTCTCAAACTCTCTCCCTAAAACTTTCGTTTTGTTTTTTCACAGATAGGGCGCTCCTGCATTTTGCAGGATTTTTTTATTTATGAAGCGCCCTATCTGCGAAAAAACCAGATAAAAGTCTTTGGAAAGGGGTTCGGGGGAGAACCTTTCCTCAGAAAGGTTTCCCCCGATAAATAAATATAAGCTTCTATATTAGCATTGCGGTTATTTATGAAAGGACTTTTTTATTCTCGCCCGATGACTTCTTTC
>NZ_KK211354.1:0-86377 GCF_000621845.1 Ruminococcus flavefaciens MA2007
CATACTTGGAGGTTATTTTTAAGCTTTTGCTAAAGCATTTTTATTCCCCCAGTAGAACTGGGGGTTTAGTTTCGCTAAAGCGCCAACAAAAAGGGCGCGATAAATTCTTATCGCGCCTGTTTTTTATCTGTGTTTTTCTGTTCCGAAGAATACTTTATCGAAAAACTCCTTGGTTTTCTCCTCACCGAGCTGTTTTTTGAACACGTTGGTAGAAACTCCGCCCTTTTCAACGAGATCGTCGGAATATTTCTGAGTGATCTCAAGCTTTACAGCCTTTTCCTCGTCGGAAAGCTCATTAAGCTCGTTAGCCTTTTCCATGTAGCAGCTTATAGCGTCGCAGAACATTTCCTCTATCTTTTCGTCGTCAGCACGCTTGCCTGCCTTGTGGAGCGCAACTGTCATCAGTTCGTCGTACCATACAGGATCGGTGGCTATGTCCTCAAAGCTGCTGTACTTGTTTTCAAATTCCTTTATTGCGCTTAAAACGTCATCGTATTCGGCGGAATCCTTTTCGGAGACAAGGTCGTAGAATTCCACGTAGGATTTGCGGTTTCCGAGGATATACATGAAATCCATTGACATAAGCGGCATATTCTTGTCATAAGGCGTGATAACGTAGGATACCATCTGCATAAAGCCCATATTTACGGTCATTACGGAGAGATTTCCGATATCCTTGACGTCATACTGTGAAACGTTGAACTTCATTAGCCCATACATCTTTATCTGCGAAAACTCGCCTGCGTCAACAGGTGTGACTTCGGCGTGTTCCGAGAGAGTTTTCATACCCGAATCGAGAGTTCTGTTCATTACTTCCATGTTTTTTGAAGCATTGAACGCGATAAAGCCAACGAGAGCTCCGATAAGCAGAACGATCACCAGCAGCACCTTTGGCAGTTTCTTTTTCTTCTTGACACTTTGTTCCTTCATTTGATTTCTCCTTTTTGTCTTGTGAAATGTCCATATATCAGGCTTTTATTATATCATTGAAATGACGGAATGTCAAGGAAAACCATTTGTTTATATGAAAAACTGACCTACAGCATTGTTTTTTCAAAAGAGTAATAAGAGCAATAATAGATTAGACAAAATGTCATCTGAATGGTATAATTAACAGGTAAAACAGCTTTATTTTAGTAAAGGAGAGAAAATATGCTGAAAAACATTCTTAAAAAGCTTTCCGCAGTTACGGCTATGGTATGCATGATGAGTTTCACGGCGGCTTGCAGCGACAGCAGCAAGCCCGAGGCTGACAGCTCCGCCGCACCGAGCGCCGAGCCGCAGGTGTTTACCGAGAATATCACGGGTACTGCCGACGGCTATGACTATGAGCTGTGGAAGGACGAGGGAGACACCACATTTACTGTTGACGCAAAGGGCGGTACATTCTCCTGCGAGTGGAGCAACATCAACAATGCTCTTTTCCGCCGCGGAAAGAAGTACGACTGCACACAGACCTACGACCAGCTTGGTAATATCTCCGTTGATTACGGCGTGGAATACGAGCCTGTAGGCAACTCCTATATGTGCGTTTACGGCTGGACAAGAGATCCTCTTATCGAGTTCTACATCGTTGAATCATGGGGCTCATGGAGACCGCCCGGAGCTCCCGTATCGCTGGGTACAGTGACAGTTGACGGCGGCACATACGATATCTACAAGACCACCAGATACGAACAGCCCTCTATCGACGGCACACAGACCTTCGACCAGTACTGGAGCGTAAGACAGTCCAAGCCACAGGGCGAGGGCAAGAAGATAGAAGGTACTATCTCAGTGTCCAAGCACTTCGATGCGTGGAAAAAGTGCGGTCTGGAGCTTGGTAAAATGTATGAAGTAGCTCTTACTATCGAGGGCTATCAGTCCAGCGGCAAGGCGACAGTCTACAAGAATGAACTCAATGCAGGCGGCACTTACGCCGAGGCTACAGACATAGAGGTAACTGTTGACAACGACGCTATAAAAAAGCTTGAGGGAGCTGTTGAAACAGGAACTCCCGAGGCAGTGGGCTTCTTCGATATCAGCTTCGAGGAGGGCGCACAGGGCTGGATACCCAGAGGCGGCTCGCTTGTCACTGTTGACAAGGAGAACGCTTCCGACGGTGCACAGAGCCTTTTCGTCAGTGGCAGAACGGACAACTGGAACGGCGCGGCGATAATGCTCAGCAGCGATACCTACAAGGCAGGGGAGGCATACAGCTTCAAGGCTAAGGTAATGCAGAAGAGCGGCAGCGACGTCACCATGAAGATGACCATGCAGTACAATCTTGACGGCGAGAAATACGACGAGGTAGCTCTTGCAACTGCTAAAAACGGCGAATGGCTGACTCTTGAAAATCCTGCATACACTATCCCCGAGGGTGCTGAAAAACTCCAGCTTTATCTGGAGTCCCCCGACAGCCTGACGGATTTCTACATTGACGAGGTGTCGGGCGCTGAAAAAAGTGCTTGACAAATCGTAAAATACCATGTATAATATGCTCATATCAACTGAAAGGAAGGTGAACTCAATGAAAAACACAATATTTACATCAAATCACAACAAGATAACACTAAGCATGGAGTTTGCCTGCACAGCCGTATAACAGCTTTCTGAGCATATATTAACGGTAGATATTCTGCGCTCCTGCGTTCTGCGGGAGCGCTTTTTTGTTGCAGGCTTTAGACGGATATTATCTGTCGGAAAGGGATAACATGAGCAAAAAAATCTTATTTATAGGCGGTTCACCGTGCAGCGGAAAGAGTACTGCTGCTGAGCTTATCTCAAAAGAATACGGCGCATATTACTTCAAGGTCGACGATCATCTTGGGGAGCTTATCGCAGCGGCGGCAGCGCAGGGAAAGGCTGCCTGTGCAGGTATCAGCGGCTTATCGGCAGACGGCAACTGGCTGAGAGAGCCCCATATCCAGTGCGAGGAGGAGTTCAGGATATACGGCGAGACAGCTCCCTTTGTCTTTGACAAAATAGATCAGATATCCGCAGAGCTTATCATTACTGAGGGAGCTGCATATACTCCGCAGGTCATGAAAGCATACGGAGCAGAAAACTATATCGCCATTATACCCTCGCCCGAGTTTCAGATATCACATTACAGGCAGAGGGAATGGGTAAAGTATGTGCTGGCGGAATGTTCCGACAAGGAGAAAGCCTTTGATAACTGGATGCAAAGGGATATACTCTTTGCGCAGCATGTCAAAGCCGAATGTGAAAAAACGGGTATACCCTGTATGGTAAACGACGGAACAAAAACGATAGAGGAGCTTTACCAATGGGTAAAAACGGCATTCGGACTGTAAAACGTACATGGAACGGCGTTCCAAAAGGAGAAAAATGGAAATAATAACACTTACAAGTACATACGAAAAATGGGATACAGTTGCGGCATTTGCCGAAAACTGCTCATGGAGAGCAGGAAAAGAGCTTGCAAGGCTCATGGGTGAAAACGAGTTCAGGGACTGGGAGCGTGTTTTCGCAGCCTTTGAGGGCGGTGAGCCTGTGGGCTTCTGCACACTTACGGAAAAGGACGGGCTGCACCCGAAATATCCTTATACTCCGCTGATAGGCTTTGTTTTTGTGGACGAAGCTCACAGAGGAAAGAGAATTTCGGAGAAAATGATAGGAAAAGCCCTTGAATACGCAAAAAGTATCGGATACGCCAAGGTATATATCATGAGCGGCGAAAGTGGACTGTACGAGAAGTATGGCTTCGTCTGTATGGGCGATTTTGAGTCAGTATACGGCGGCACCGAGCAGCTGTTCGTGATATCGGTATGAACGGAGGGATATTATGGATAAATTCGTGCCTTATGATAAAATGAGCAAAAAGGAGCAGAAGAAGATAGACTCCGCAAAGCGCGGCAGCTGGAATGGCGTCGATCCTGCCACAAAGGTGGTGGAAAGCGACAAAAAGCGCTATAAGCGCAAGCCAAAGCACAAGAATGAAGAGTGGGAATAATGAGAAAGGCTGTATAACAGTGAGTTATGCAGCCTTGATTATTATCTGAAGTTTTCTTTCATATTCTCTAAAGCAGTTATAACCTTGTCGCACCAAATATCAAACTCCTCGTCGTCGTTCTGGTATTCGGGGTGGGCGAGAATATGCTCCACAGTGCGGCGTATGCCCTCCCTTGCGGAGACCTCCGCCTTGAAATCGGGCACAAGGGACTTGACCTTGGAATTGTCGAACACTACGGAATTAGCCTTGTCGCCGATTAGACTTCCGAGAAAGTCGTAATCGCTCATATCCGCAAGAGTCTGTGACGAAACATAATACGGCTTCAGCTCAACGCCGAGAGCGTCTGCGATAGCCTTGTATATCTCGTTCCAGCTGACGCTTTCGTCGGAGGTTATGTGGAAAGTTTCGCCGATAGCCTTGGAATTGCCGATAAGTCCCACGTAAGCCTTTGCGAAGTCGCTGTTGTGGGTGATAGTCCAAAGGGAACTTCCGTCGCCGTGGATAATGACGGGCTTGCCCTCCTTTATACGCTTTACCACCTGCCAGCTTCCGCCTTTGCCGTGAACTCCTAAAGGTACGCTTCGCTCGTCGTAGGTATGACTGGGACGGACGATAGTCACAGGAAAGCCGTCCTCTTTATATCGCTCCATGAGGTATTCCTCGCAGGCTTTTTTGTTCCGTGAGTATTCCCAGTAGGGATTCTCAAGGGGAGTCTCCTCTGTGATAACATAGCCTTTAGGCGGCTTCTGATATGCAGAAGCGGAGCTGATATATATGAACTGCTTTGTCTTATCCTTGAATAATCGGTAGTCGCGCTCCAGCTGTGAGGGAACGAAGCCGATGAACTCGCCAACGCAGTCAAAGGACATACCTTCCAGCTTTTTTGCAGTATCCTCCTCGTCGGAGATATCCGCTATGATAGTTTTTACATTATCCGGCAGGTGTTCGTTCCTGTTTCCGCGGTTAAGCAGATAAAGCTCATGTCCCTGTTTGGCAAGAAGCCTTGTTATCGCCATGCTGATAGTGCCTGTGCCGCCTATGAACAGTATCTTCATAGTATTCACCTCAGAGGCTTGCCTTTGCGGCTATTTTGTATATTTCAGTGATATCATCTGCGGAAAGTGCCACAAAACCGCCTGTTCTGCGTCTGCCGATACCGAACTTCTCCACAAGAGCAGGGATATCCTCTTCCTTAGCGCCCAGCTCTGCGAAGTTTATAGGCATACCTATACTGTGGAGGAAGCTTCTGAAACGGCGTATGCCCTCAAGAGCGGTAGACTCGGGGTTCTCGAAATTCATCTGACAGCCGAAAACTCTTGTTGCCATCTGGCAGAAGCGCATAACGTTGTGCTTGTAAACGAACTCCATCCATGATGGCATGATAACTGCCAGTCCTGCACCGTGAGCGCAGTCGTAGAGCGCCGAAAGCTCATGCTCTATGCCGTGGCTGTTCCAGTCCTGAGAGCGTCCCACGCCTACTAAGCCATTGTGAGCCACCATTCCTGCCCACATGATATTGGCTCTTGCATCGTAATTGTCAGGATCTGCGATAACACGGGGAGTTTCCTTGACCATTGTTATGAGTACAGCCTCGCAGAGACGGTCTGTTATCTCGACCTCTGTAGTATTTGTGAAGTATCTTTCAAAAACGTGAGCCATGATATCGGTAGCTCCGCAGGCTGTCTGATATGCAGGCAGAGTCTGTGTGAGAGCAGGGTTCAGTATAGAGAATTTTGACCTGAGCACGTCTGAGCCTGCCCCTCTTTTCAGCATACCGTCCTCCTTTGTGATAACGGAGTCGCCCGAGCCCTCGCTGCCTGCGGCTGCGATAGTGAGAACAACGCCGATAGGCAGAGCCTTTTCGATGCTCTTGCCGCTGTAGAAGTCCCAGAAATCACCGTCGTAGGGGACGCCTGCGGCGATAGCCTTTGCGGAGTCGATAGACGAGCCGCCGCCTACAGCAAGTATGAAGTCCACGCCCTCGCTGCGGCATAGGTCAATGCCCTTGTATACCAGAGTATCTCTTGGATTCGGCTTAACGCCGCCCAGTTCAACGAAGCTTATGCCGTTTTTGTTCAGTGATTCTCTTACTCTGCCGAGAAGTCCCGACCTTTCGGCAGAACCGCCGCCGTAGTGGATAAGCACCTTGCTTCCGCCGTATTTCTTAACGTATTCACCGCATTCTGATTCTCTGTCCTTTCCGAAAACGAACTCGGTAGGACTGTAAAAGTTAAAGTTGTCCATTGTTTACCTCCCTGATAGATGATTAGTTAATAGAATTATTAAGAAACGATTTGATGTCGTTATAATTGTATCATAAATAGGAACCATATACAAGTATAAAATTGCTGAAATATATGTCCTTTTTATGAAAAAAGGCGTGACAGTGGAAAGCTGTCACGCCGTATCCTATCTTCTTTTTCCCGACTTTATGTAATACTGTTCTTTTTCAGCATACAGCATTTTGTCGGCTTTCTGATACAGCTCGTCTATGGAGCAGTTATCAGTTTTCATTGCGTAGCCTATGGAGCAGGAATACTCCGTCTTTGCCACATTTTCCCTCATGCGTGTTATAAGCTCATTTACCTCTTTTTCGGGAGTGCTCATGCAGATGATAACGTACTCGTCACCGCCGATACGGTATACGCGCTGTTCATGCTTAGCGGCTTTATGGAAGCAGTCCGCAAGAGTTTTCAGAGCCGTATCGCCTGCCACATGACCGTGGGTGTCGTTGACTTCTTTGAGACCGTCCATATCCATAGCCACAACTGCGGATATCTCGTTCATATACTTCTCGATATCCGAATAATAGCTCTGTCGGTTCAGCAGTTTTGTCAGGGGATCGCGCTTGGTGAACTGCTGTAGGAGAAATACATAGTACAGAAGCACATCAGTCGCAATGGTGATATTGAACCAGTGGCTGGAGTTCTCGACGAATAACGGCATTACCAGACACAGCACCGACGTTATGGAGAGGAATACCATAAGGTTGTAATCCTCTTTCTCGGCTCTTGTGCTTCTGAAAAGGCTGTATATGAGGTACAGCATATACAGAGCCGCAATGAAGTATGAAAGATATCCCAGAGTTCCGCGTCCGAAGTGGTTATCCTTTGATATGGTGAAAACTATACCCGTAGGGATAGATATGAAGCACAGCACGGCGTTTAGAAACGCAGGAAAAAGGAGATACCTCTTCTGCGTTGGATACATTATCATTATGGCGCTTACAAGTATAAATACGATAAGACTGTAATTTACAGCGCACAGTATCGGTCTTAATATGGAATATTCGGTTTGATTTCCAAGGTATGTTTCCACATAGCAAGTGACCGAATACAGGAAAATCAGAGCATTGGTAAAGGCTATTTTACAGATTATCCTGCGTTCCAGATGAACGTCCGAATGTATTGTTATGGCAATTCCGATGAGAATAATTATAAGTCCCCAGTGTTCTGATAAATAACCTGAAATAGTCATAGTGCTGACCACCTCTTTTCGGTGTGTGATTTGAGTTTTTTGCCGCAGAAGGCAACAATATGTAATAAAGTTAAATTACTTGTAAAAGAATCATATGCTTTATATAATTATATCACATTAATGCTTTGGTTTCAATAGCTTTTTTATTAAAAACAGATATAGCAGTAAGGCGAAGAGTTTGACTGTGCTTATTGCTATTTTCTGAAAACTGTGCTATAATCAATGTTAATGATATCATGCTGCGTACAAAAAAAGAAAGGAGAGACCAATGTCCGAGCAGAATACAAACGAGCTGAGAGAGTTCAGCCTGCTTGCTCCCCATAAGGACGGCAGCTATTCAAGACTCAGCAGCGATACGGAAAACGACCTGTCTGTGGACTTCCTCGTTGAGAGCATTTCCAGAAACTCCGGCGAGCGGAAGGTAATAAAGGATATACTGCTTGATATGCCCATTGATGAGAAGATAATCAGCTACCGCAGGGCAGTCTACACGGAGCTGCGAGAGTCTCCCGAGCTCTGCGAGAAGCTCTACGATATATTCGATGGTATGCGCTTTTTTACCAAGGACGGTCAGAAGCGCATAGAAAAGGGCTCTACTATCTGGGAACTGCTCTCAAAGCTGAAATATCTCGAAAACTACATAAGCTCCGTTATCGAGCTCAATAATGCCATAGAGGGGCGTGAGTTCGTATCGGAGGGCATGAAGCGTTTTGCTGCATATATAAAGGATATCTGCGGCAACAGCGGCTTCGGCGAGCTTTTAAAGGATATAGAAATAATCAGCGATGACATTCGTTACGTCAGGAGCATAACTATCGGCGTAAATCTTGATGAGAACTTCTATCCTATGGAGACAGGCATAATCGCTCTTAACAAATTCTGGTTCGAGGAGCAGAGTATGCTGAAGCGCTTTTTGAAGTATCACAGGAAAGACCAGCTCAATGACGAGGACCTTATGGCTTTTTCAATGGAAATACCCGATGACAATATGGCTGAAAGTCTCAATAAATATGAGAGGAAATACCGCGGCGTCGCAAGGCAGCCCTCCGCCAATCCTCTTATGAACAATCTCAATAGCATCATAGAGCGTATGCTGCCCTCGACTACCGCAAAGCTAAGGCGTGTTCTTCACAAGTATGTTGATGTGAGCGGATACGTCCTTGCAGACCTTGCGGACGAGCTGCTGTTCTATCTCCGCTTTATCGAGCTTGAAAAGCAGCTTACAGCCTCGGGAGTGCCCTGCTGTATTGGCGAGTCCTCCGACGGCGACACGGTGTTCAGGGATTTCTACAATGTAAAGCTGGCTATATGTCATGGAAAGGGCACTGTTGAAGAGGAGATAGTCTGCAACGACCTTGAATTTACCCGTGAGAAGACGGTGAATATACTTACAGGTCCAAACCGCGGCGGAAAGACCATATTCACTCAGGGCGTTGGACTGGCGTTCCTGCTGTATCAGAGCGGAGTTTTCGTGCCTGCTTCTTCTGCGCGGGTTCGGCTGTGCGACGGCATATACACTCATTTCCCCGTTGAGGAGGAGCGCACTGTGTCTCTTGGACGTCTCGGCGAGGAGGCGGAGCGCTTCAACGAGATATGCAAAAAGGCAACAGGCAGCAGCCTGCTGCTGTTCAACGAGTCCTTTGCCACTACCAGTCATACCGAGTCGGTGTATATCGCCGAGGACGTTCTGCGGTATCTTTGCTGCATAGGAGCGAGGACATTCTTCAATACTCATATGCATGAGCTTGCTGAGGATACGGATAAATTCAACAAGGCTGAGGGCGCGATGTGCAAGGCGGTCAGCGTAGTCATGGAAAACGAGGGCGGCAAGCGTTCCTACAAGATAAGCTATAAGGCTCCCGACGGAAAGAGCTACGCCCATGAGATAGCCTATAAATACGGCATTACCTTTGAACAGCTCATGGAACAGAGATGAAAAAAAGGAATACAGAAGCTTTGCTTCTGTATTCCTTTTTTAGTTTAGAGTTTAGAGTGGAGAGTTGAGAGTTTATGTGTTCGCTTCGCTCATGATTTCAAAATAATGCCGCTACAGGAAGCGTTATAACTCTTAACTCAAAATTCTCAACTCTAAACTTGCGCTAATGCGCAGCTTATTCTCTTATCTTGTCCATAAACAGGTCGTATGCGCTTTTGCCCTCGTCCTTTGAGTCAAGGTCAACGTCCTTGGCACTGCTTTTCCAGTCGGAGCTGTCAGGCAGCAGGTAATATGCCTGATTGTGATTTTTCCACTCATACGCCATATCCTCGGCAGTCCGCCAGCCTGCCATATCTGCGCTGTGAACGGGGTTCACTGCGATAAGTGCCTGACATATGATGACAAGGTCGGCTTCGTCATCAATAAGGTACGAATCTGTGATATGCCAGTTATCAGGCTCATAGAGCGCCGAGAAGCTCCTGCCGTCATAGGTGAACTCATAATTCTGTCCATTTCCGTCCACATCGCGGAGAGCTATATCCTCGGGAGCTTTCAGCAGAGACTTCGAGACGGTAGTGGGCTCTGTGACCGCTTCTGTTGTGGTAGCTGCTGTGGTTTCGGCAGTTGTTGTAACAACAGTTGTCACAATTGTTGTTGCCTCGGCAGGTATGACCTCGGAGCTGTTATTGTCCGAGCAGCCCGAAACTACAGCCGCAAGAAGCGCTGCCGTTAATAATATGCCTGTTTTCATTTGCTGTTCTTAAAGCAGGCAGAGCAGTCACCGCAGCAGCCTCCGCAGCCCTTGCCCTGCTTCTTGTTTCGTATGCACACAGCCACAGCAGCGATAAAAGCGGCTGCTATAGCTGCAATAAGGATAATATCGATAGTATTCATCAAACCACTCCTAACGCCATGCAGATAAGTCTGACTATCAGTGCGGCAGCCCATGCCACAACGCACTGCCATACGACTACTGTTACTGCCCATTTCTTGCCAAGCTCTCTCTTGACTGCTGCAATTGCCGCCACACAGGGAGTATACAGCAGTGAGAATACCAGCAGGGAAGCTGCCGACAGTGACGACATTGAAGCTGATACGCCGCTGCTGTAGAGTATCTCAAGAGTTGACACAACGCTTTCCTTAGCCATGAAGCCGCTTACCAGCGAAACGATAATGCGCCAGTCGCCAAGACCTACAGGCTTCATAACAGGGGCAAACAGGCTTGCTATCTTAGCGAGTATGCTGTTCTCGGCGTCGCTGACGATGTTCAGCTTCAGGTCGAAGTTTTGCAGGAACCATACACAGATAGTTGCGATAAGTATCACCGTAAAGGCTCT
Source organism: Ruminococcus flavefaciens MA2007 (assembly GCF_000621845.1). Classification (GTDB taxonomy): domain Bacteria; phylum Bacillota; class Clostridia; order Oscillospirales; family Ruminococcaceae; genus Ruminococcus; species Ruminococcus flavefaciens_E. The sequence goes on from NZ_KK211354.1 coordinate 10,706, forward strand.
CTGTAGGAAGTCCTTAGCCTTTTCCCACAGGAGCTGAGCCACGTTTCTTGCTCCGGGGAGACGGTAATTGGGGAGCTCCATAACAAAGGGGACTGCCTCGCCTCTGAACAGGAACGTCTTGTAGAAATAGGCTGCAAGTATGCCGATGATTATACCGAGGAGGTACAGTCCAACCATGATGAGACCGCCTTTTTTCGGGAAGAATGCGTTTACGAAGAATGCATATATAGGCAGCTTTGCAGTACAGCTCATAAAGGGTGTGAGCAGTATGGTCATCTTTCTGTCTCTCTCGCTGGGGAGAGTTCTTGTAGCCATTACCGCAGGAACAGAACAGCCGAAGCCTATGAGCATAGGCACTATGCTTCGTCCCGAAAGACCTATCTTACGCAGGAGCTTGTCCATGAAGAACGCCACTCTTGCGATGTAGCCGCTGTCCTCCAGCATTGACAGGAAGAAGAACAGGGTAACGATTATGGGCAGGAAGCTGAGAACGCTTCCCACACCTGCGAATATGCCGTCTATGATAAGGCTGTGGATAGTGTCGTTTACGTGGGCGTGTATCAGAGCTTTGTCCGTTATCTCGGTGAGCTTGTCTATGCCCGTTTCCATGAGCCCCTGCATCCATGCGCCGATGACGTTGAAGGTCAGCCAGAAAACCAGAGCCATGATACCAACAAAAGCAGGTATGGCCGTGTATTTTCCCGTGAGAACACTGTCTATCCTGCGGCTGCGGATATGTTCCTTACTTTCCGTAGGCTTTGTGACGGCTTCTTCGACAAGCTTCTGTATGAACGAGAACCTCATATCGGCAATAGCTGCGCTTCTGTCCAGTCCGCGCTCCTTTTCGAGCTGCATAACGATGTGGTCTATCATTTCCTCCTCGTTCTTGTCCAGAGCAAGCTGAGAAATGATAAGGCTGTCGTTTTCGATGACCTTGCAGGCAGCAAAGCGTATAGGCAGTCCTGCGGTCTCAACGTGGTCCTCGATAAGGTGACATATGCCGTGGATACAGCGGTGAACTGCGCCGCCGTTTTTGCTCTTGCCGCAGAAGTCTGTCTCCAATGGGCGCTCCTGATACTTTGCAACATGAACGGCGTGTTCCACAAGCTCCTCGATACCTTCGTTTTTAGCGGCTGATATAGGAACAACAGGCACACCGAGGAGGTGCTCCATGCGGTTTACGTCGATACCGCCGCCGTTTGAGGAGAGCTCGTCCATCATGTTAAGTGCAACGACCATAGGGATATTCATTTCTATGAGCTGCATGGTGAGGTAGAGGTTTCGCTCGATATTTGTAACATCAACGATATTGATTATGGCGTGGGGCTTTTCTTCGAGGACGAAATTTCTCGAAACTATCTCCTCGCTGGTGTAGGGCGACATGGAGTAGATACCAGGCAGGTCGGTTATTACGGTGTCAGGGTGCTCCTTTATGGCGCCGTCCTTTCTGTCCACGGTAACTCCGGGGAAGTTTCCGACGTGCTGTTTTGAGCCTGTGAGCCTGTTGAACAGGGTGGTCTTTCCGCAGTTCTGATTGCCTACCAGAGCGAATTTCAGCTTCGTGTCCTCTGGCAGGGGATCACCGTCGCCCTTGGCATGGAACTTTCCGCCCTCACCCAGTCCGGGGTGGGCTATCTTTTTCTTTTCGCTTTTCTTGGAGCTGATATCGTTTTTGTTGTCCACGGGAGTTACCTCTATCTGCTCTGCGTCGGCAAGGCGCAGGGTAAGCTCATAGCCGTGGAGCCTCAGCTCCACAGGATCGCCCATAGGAGCGTATTTCACAAGGGTTATCTCTGTTTCGGGGATAATACCCATATCCAGAAAGTGCTGACGGAGAGCGCCGTCGCCTCCCAGCTTTACGACCTTGACGGTCTGACCTATCTTAGCATCTTTTAATGTTGACATTATCTCACCTTTATCCGTGATGTTAGTTTATCCAAATCAATTCTATCATATCCTTGAATGGACTGTCAATAATAATGCCGAGAAAAAGCTAAGTTCTGCATTTTGAACAAAAAAAGCTCCGTATAGGCGGAGCTTTTAAAGGTTATTTTTTGATGTTTGTCTCGCACTTGCTCTTGGGGTACTTTGTCTCCATAGCCTTGTTGAGGTCGTCGAGAGTCTCAAAGCCCTCGAAGAGAACGTTGCCTTTAACGAATGCGTCGCCTGAAACTCCGAAGAAGTTTATGTATTCGGGCTTCTGAACGTTGCTTGCAGGGTACTCCTTATCCTTGTTTGTGTCAGGAGTGAGAACGTTTACGAACGATGTGAAGTAGTAATATGTGTAGCTGTCCTTGTCAGACTTCTTGTCGTCCTTTTTATCGTCAGCCTTGGCTGTAGTTGTAGTAGTTTCTGACTTTTTGTCGTCCTTTGCGGTAGTAGTTGTTGTCTTTTCGTCCTCAGCCTTGGTTGCTTCCTCAGCCTTAGCTGTAGTTGTTTCAGCCTCGGTCTTAGCCTCAGTTGCTGCCTCTGTAGGAGCCTCGGTTGTCTTTTCCTCTTCCTTGTCGTCCTTGAAGCCCTCGGGCTTGTTTGTAGTTACCTTATATACGAAGCACAGAGCATTCTTGCCCCAGTAAGCGGTTTCGTCCTTTGGAGTGTATAAATTAACGCCGATAAGCTCGATGTCCTTGAGCTTTTTCTTCTCCCATGAATCAGCAAGCTTGTCGAATTCCTTGCGAGCGTACTTATCCATTCTGTCGTAAGAAGCCTTTTCTACCTCGTCTATCTTCTTGACATAGGACTGAACGCCCTCTACCTTGAATTCCTTTTCAAATAAAGTCGGCAGATAGCCCTGTCTGAAGCAGTCCTCCTTGATGTATTCCTCGTCGCTCTTGCTGCTGCCGAAAGTAACAGTTACCTTGTCTCCGTTGCTGAGACCTGATGAAGGAGTTACCTTGAAGTAATCATAGCTTACAGGCAGGTTGCTGTCTACCTTTACCTTAGCGTATGCGTCGGGACCAACGCCTGTATATTCAAGGGTTATGTAGTCGAATGGGTTGAATTCCTTTGCTTCTTCGAGGTCAGTGACCTTTATTTCCTTGTCGGTGACCTTGAGCTTTATCTTGTACTTCTTTTCAAGCTTCTCGACCTTGTCATCGTCCCACTCAAAGATGATAGTATCGCCGTTTGAGAGCTGAGATGTCTTGTCCAGCTCACCGCCGAGGTACTTTTTGAGCTTTGAAACAGCTCTGTCGATATCGTGGTCGTCGTCCTCGTCCTTGATGCCGAATGCCTTGAGATTGTCCATGACCATCTGCTTATAGTCAACAGTTGCGTTTGCTCTTGCGACTGTGTCGAGACCGTCGTACTTGACTTCGAGATAGTCGTTAGGATCGATAGCGGCTCTTCCGCAGCTTACAAGAACAGCAGCAAGGGGAAGAACAGTCAGTGCTTTCAGAAAATTAGTCTTCATTTCTCATACCTCCATAACACGGATAGAACATCCGAAATTCCAAATATCATTATATCAAATTATAATATGTTCGTCAATCGTCAATATATATTAATTTTTCGACATTATCCCATGATTTATTGAGAAGCTGTTTTGACTGCTGAGCTGACAGTTCTGACCGTAAATGTAAAAATTCTGTTAATATAAGAGCCTGTATAGCTGATAAATGTGCCGATATAGCTGATTTGCCCGAAAAATTTGCCGATTTTTCAGAGAATACTCAAGAGTGTATAATGAATAAATTATATTGACAGAAGCTTGATAAATATGTTATAATATAACAGAAGATTTGGCAAAGGGGGATATTGTTTTGGATTTTGAAGCATTATTGAAGGACTATAAGGCTAAGAGCTGTATCATTTCTGTTGAAAAGCTATCGGATTCGACCTATGGCAATATCCGTATAGTTGCAGGAAACAAGGCGCACTGCGACGAAGTAAGGCTTATAACACATCACGACTTTGTGCCTGATACTCCCTATGAGATGTGTTTCCCGAAGGATATGAACTTTGAGGATTTCTGCTACAGGTGCGCTGTCAAGGGCGAGCCTCTGCACACTTATGTAAGTCTTTATCAGATGGGTTTGTGGCTGAATATGTTTCTTCTGCCGCTCAGCTCCGACAAGGAGAACGTGGGCTACTGCATATACACATACGAAGCTGCTCCTCTTGTAAACGCAGACAAAATGTCAGATGTTTCGGCTGAAAACGCCGCAAACGTGCTGAAGACCTGTATAAAGCTCAGAAGCTCAGCGAATATAAAGGATACCTTTAAGGACGTCATCAAGGATATCGGCGAGATATGCGGCTCTGACCACTGCTGTATCCTGCTGACCGACAGCGAAAAGCGCAGCTGCTCGGTACTCTGCGAAAACATAAGAGAGGGCAGCGGAATGCTTCCTATGGAGCACTACCTTGACAACAGCTTTTATGGCATAACCGAAACATGGCAGAAAACTCTCAGCGGAAGCACCTGCATAATCGTAAAGGACGAGCGTGACATGGAATGGCTCAAAGGCGTGAATCCTGTCTGGCATGATTCCCTCAAAGGAGCAGGCGCAAAAAGCGTCGTGCTGTTCCCATTAAGTCACGGCGGCGAGCTGCTGGGCTATATGTGGGCGATAAACTTCAAGGTCGAGGACACTGTAAAAATAAAGGAAACTCTTGAGCTTACCACATTTTTCGTAGCGGCTGAGATATCCAACTTCCAGCTTGTAAATAAGCTTGAAGTTCTCAGCTCCATAGATATGCTTACGGGCATAAAGAACCGCAATACCATGAATAACCGTATTGACCGAATAGTCGCAGGCAAGGAGACGCTGAAAGCTCCTTTTGCCGTGGTATTTGCCGACCTTAACGGTCTGAAGCGCGTAAACGACGAACAGGGACACAGCGAGGGAGACAATCTCCTGAGAGCGGCAGCAGCCATGTTAAAGGGAGTTTTCTTCGACAGCGAGGTCTACCGCGCAGGCGGCGACGAGTTCATGGTGATAGTATCGGGTACCGCCGAGGAGGAGGTAAACAGCCGTATCGAAAAGCTCCGTCAGCAGTCGGCGTCGGTCAAAGATCTGCACTTTGCCATAGGCGTCAGCTTCGGCAGTACAGGCGAGGATATACTGAAAGCCATGAGGCTTGCCGACGAGGGAATGTACAGCAATAAGAAGCAGTATTATGATACGAATCCCGAGCTAAAATACAGATAAAATGTTACATCAGCCGAAAGCAGAGCAGTCTGCTTTCGGCTTTTTGCATGATATGAGATACTTAGCCTAAGGACTGCCGCCCATATTTGCATAAAATGTTATATAACAAGTGCAAAATGTTATTGCATACTTTGATATGTTCTGATAAAATATAGTTGTAAAAACCTAAACACTTAGCCGAATCGCATAGTATCGCATTGAATGATGTTCCGACAGCGGCATATGAATGCCGTATCTGCACTGTGAGGGTATTTATTCTGAGCACATTATGTTATTCGGCGCCAACACAAAATGAGAGGGAATCATATCATGAAGAAAAATTCTATCAAGCGCTGTGCAGCTGTTCTTGCAGCCTGCACCCTAATGGCAGCATCAGCACCTGCTGTCAGCGCACCTGTAATGGCTGCGAAGAATCTTATCAGCAACTCCACATTCGAGTCGGGCGTTTCAGGCTGGGGAACCTACAAGGAGAGCGGCGGAAAGTGCTCTCTCGGCACAAAGGACGGACAGCTTGCCCTTACAGTATCAAATGTGGGCGAGGTAAACTATGCTGTACAGGTGTTCTATGACATCGTACCCCTGTACAAGAACGGCGTTTACCGTCTGAAGTACGATATCTCAAGCTCTGTTGACCGCTATGTAGAGGGAATGATCCAGATGAACGGCGGCGACTACAGAGCCTACACATGGAAGGGACTTCAGCTCACCTCCAAGCCCCAGACCATTGATTACGAGTTCACCATGGAAGACGAAACAGATATCATGGCTAAGCTGGTATTCAACTGCGGTATCCAGAAGAAGCACGAGGGCGAGCTCCCCGAGCATACTATCTACATCGACAACGTATCATTGGAGCTTGTTGACGACAGTCAGGTTGACTACGCTTCAAGCCGTCCCTATGCTCCGTCAATCAATCTCAATCAGGTAGGCTACAGACCTGACAGCCGCAAGGTCGCAGTATTCCGCGACGTTACTAACCAGACCGAATTCAAGGTAGTTAACGCCGACACAAAGCAGGCTGTTTTCACAGGCAAGCTCGAAAACAAGACTGCAAACTCCAGCGCAGACGAGACAAACTGGACAGGCGATTTCAGCTCCGTAAAGGAAGCAGGCAAGTACTACATCACCTGCGAGGGACTTGATAATTCATACACATTCGAGATAGGCGACAAGGTCTACTCAAATCTTATAGACGACAGCGTAAGAATGCTCTATTTACAGCGCTGCGGCGTCAAGGTAGAGGACAAGGACTTCGGTCACGAGCCCTGCCACACCTCAATGGCTACAGTTTACGGCACAAGCAATAAGATAGACGTAAGCGGCGGCTGGCACGACGCAGGCGACTACGGCAGATATGTAGTTCCTGCTGCAAAGGCTGTTGCAGACCTTATCTACGCATATGACACAGCTCCCGAGCTCTACGGCGACAACATCGGTATCCCCGAGAGCGGAAACGGAACTCCCGATATCCTTGACGAGGCTCGTTTCGAGCTTGAGTGGATGATGAAGATGCAGGCTCCAGACGGCGGCGCATACCACAAGGTATCCTGCAAGACCTTCCCGGGATATGTAGCTCCTACAAAGGAGACAGGCGAGTTATTCGTAACTCCCGTAAGCTCAACAGCTACAGCTGATTTCTGTGCTTCAATGGCACTTGCAGCCGAGTTCTATGAGAAGTTCGACAAGGACTTCGCAAAGAAGTGCATGGACGCTGCCGAGAAGTCATGGGCATGGCTCGAAAAGAACAAGGGCTATGTTCTCGTAAATCCCGAGGACATCGTTACAGGCGACTATGCTGACTTTACCAAGGACGATTCCGACGAGCGCTACTGGGCAGCTGCTCAGATGTACCGCGCTACAGGCAATGAGAAGTACCTCAGCGCTATGGGCACAGTAAAGACAGGTCTTGACTGGTCTGTTGTAGGTGACTACGGCAATATCGCTATCCTCACCATGAAGAACGCAGACAAGAGCTCCTCTGCATATCAGAAGGCTGCTGACGCTGTAACATCACAGGCTAAGTCACTTCTCAGCACATCTAAGTCCTCACCATACGGCGTGGCTATCACAAAGTACGACTGGGGCAGCAATATGACTATCGCTAACAAGGGCATTATCCTTGCACTTGCAAGTCAGCTCTCAGGCGAAAAGAGCTACACAGACGCTGCAAACGCACAGCTGGACTACCTCCTCGGTACAAACCCTGTTGCTACCTGCTTCTTCACAGGCTATGGCACAGTATCTCCCGAGCATCCTCACCACCGTCCTTCAATGGCGGCAGGCAAGGCTATGAAGGGTATGCTGGTCGGCGGTGTTGACCAGAGCTTAGAGGACAGCGCTGCCAAGGCTTACTGTCAGGACCAGCCTAACGCAAAGCGTTACGTTGACAACTCCGAGAGCTATTCCACAAACGAGATCACTATCTACTGGAATTCACCTCTTACATATCTGCTTTCTATCACAGACAAGACAGAGAGCACACAGCCCGATGTAACAACTACAACTACAACTACAACAACCTCCACGACCACAACTACTTCAACAACCACAACAACAAGTACAACAACTACTTCTTCAACAACAACTACTTCTTCAACATTAACTACTTCCGAGACTACAACGACTTCAACAGTCAAGCCTGATACAAAGGTAAATCTTGAGGGCGACGCAAACTGCGACGGCGCAGTTGATATGTCTGACGTAGTTCTCATCATGCAGGCTCTTGCGAACCCCAACAAGTTCGATATCAACGGCTCTGACGAGCACCACCTTACAGAGCAGGGCGCTGTAAACGCAGATGTAAGCGAAAGAGGCAACGGCATGACAACAGCAGACGCTCTTGAGATACAGAGATATCTGCTCCACATCATCAGCAAGCTTTCCTAATTTATCATAAAAGATCCCTTGAAGGACAGACAGCTCAATGGCTGTCTGTTTTTCATTTCAGTGACAAATGTCATTGAAAAAGTGATAAATGTCATCTTGAAATTAGCCGGAAAATGTCATATAATAGTATCAAGGAAAAAATTTAGGGGAGTGATATGCATGCTGGTACATTTTTTTGAGGTGAGAAACTGCACATTTGAAAGCTATAAAGGTGAACCCGTGCTCTTTGCGCCTTACGACATTGACGACGATACCCTTATGAAGCGCGGCTTCAGAAGAAGCAAGGAGGAACGCTGGTACCGTCCTGTAAATATGAAGGAGTACAGCTACATAGTGTATTGGGCGCAGTACGGAGATGTAGATATAAACGACGCTGCTTCGCAGAATATCAACAATTTCAATATGCCCATGCCCTATGTTCAGCGTCAGCAGAATGACAATACCGCCAATATCCTGTGTTATGTCTCCGTGGGACTCATGGCGCTGGGATTCCCTATGTCCATTTTGGGAACGATACTTGTAGGCGGACTGTTCTTCATAGCCGCACTGGTGCTTATGATAATCGTCAGGGTAAAATATCCCCAGAATCAGTTCGGCAAGGTACTCTGCATAGTTTATATAGTCCTTGCGGCGATAGCTATTATCCTTACCATAGCGGCGATGATAATAATTGCCATAGTCTGCAATCAGTTCATACAGGACTGCGAATCCTGCTGTCACAATATACCCGGCTGATATAAGGAGCTGAAAAGCCATGACAATACACATTGATACGACCTATAAGCTGATACCGCCCTATGTGGTCATGATAGTTCTTGCCTGCGCTATTGGGATAGCAATGCAGTACATCATGAACAGAAAGCGCGGCATAGACAAGAAAATAGCAGGCTTTGTGGCGCTTTTATCGCCGTTTATGAGCTTTTTCTTCGGATTTTTGCTGACTTATGTCTCATCGGGCGGAAAGTCCTTCGGCTTATCCTCTATCGGCGGACTTGTCGGTATGTACGGCAGTGTCCTGACGCTTGCACTTATAGTCGGCGACAAAGAGCAGTCAAGGGTAATGTTTGAAAACTGCACCCTTGCTCTTCCTCTGATGTACAGCGTGTCGAAGTTAGGCTGCCTCTTTGCAGGCTGCTGTCACGGCAGACCTTACAGCGGACCTTTTTCTATCGAGTACACAGGCAAGGTAACGGAAACAGGCAGAGTATTTCCCGTACAGCTTTCCGAAACAGTGGTGTTCTTCCTGATATTTGCGGCAGGTGTTATAATGTTCGCAAAGGGCAGCAGAGCGGTAGTCTATATGGTTTTCATAGCTTCTGCGGCAGCAAAGGGGCTTCTTGATTTCACAAGAGAGTCCCATATCGGCAAGGTAGTGTCGCTGAACCAGATACTTTGCTTTATAATGATGATAGTCTGCATAGTGTATCTCGTGATAAAAAGCAAAAAGTATGCATATACAGGCATAAGAAAAGCGGAGCGATAAGCTCCGCTTTTTTCTATATTCAAGCCTCTACATCGTAGTCGCCGCTTTTAAGCCGCTTTTCAAAGTCTGCAAGGGGCAGGGGCTTGTCGAACAGGAATCCCTGAGCATACAGACAGTTATTGTCCCTGAGTATCTTGACCTGATTCTGCGTTTCAACGCCCTCTGCGATACATTCAAGACCGAGCTCCTTTGCCATAGCCACAACATACTTGAACATGACAGTTCTGCTGCTGGTGCTGTCGTCGCTGTCTACGGGCAGGAAGCACCTGTCAACTTTAAGCACGTTCCACGGTATCTCGCGGAGAAGGTTAAGGGACGAATAGCCCATACCGAAGTCATCAACAGAAGTATAGATACCCTGCTGCTGAAGTCCGCTAACGACGCGCTTGAGGTCGCGAAACTCAACGTCTGTGGTAGTCTCGGTAAGCTCTATCTCGATGTATTCATGGGGAACATTGTGCTTGTCCACGATATTCATTATGTGCTCCAATAAGTCAACGTCCATCATGTGCTTACGGGAGAGATTTACCGATATGCGGACCACATTGCCGCCCTCGTCAAGCCAGCGGCGGATATCAGCGCATACGCTGTCCAGCATATAGAAGTCAAGCTGGCATATGTCCGTATTCTGCTCTAGAACAGGTATGAACTCCATAGGCGGAACTATCCTGCCGTCTCTTATCCAGCGGCAGAGAGCCTCTGCGCCTACAAGCTTTCCTGTTGTTATGTCTATTTTCGGCTGATAGAATACCTTGAACTCTTTGTTTTCCAGTGCCTTGGGGAACAGCTTCTGTATCTCCATACGCTTTTCTCTGCTGACTTCCATGGAGTTGTCGTAGAATACAATGTTGTCCTTGCCGCCCATTTTTGCAGCCTGCAATGCGGGAAGGATCCTGTCCATAACGTCGCCTGGAGCGTCAAAGGTAAAGTCCTGAGTCATGCGGAAAACGCCTGTATTTGCTGAGAGCATTATACGCTTGCCGCTGTTGGGCTCGTAGATAACAGGAGTTCCGTTGAGCATGCCGAGAACGTCATTGAGGAGGGAATCGTCGAAAACTCCCACGAAATTATCTCCGCCTACTCTGCAAAGGATACCCTTTTCGCCGATAATATCCTTTATCATATTGAAATAGTTGTGTATAGCGATATCTGCTGCGCCTCTGCCGATATCGCGGTTGATAAGGGTGAGGTGGCGCAGATTGAAATACACCGCAGTACAGCCTGCAAGAGCGTTTTCCTTTTTGAGTATTTCAAGATAGCGCAGGAACGAGCGGACATTCGGATAGCCCGTATCGTCGAAGAAAACGAATTTCTCGACTACGCCCTCGAGTCTGTGACGGCTTATAAAGCTGAGAACAGAGTTCATGGCGATATTGAGCTTGTCCTTTTCTACATCGTCCATAGGCACCTCGTCGGGAGCCCTGTAGGCATTGCATTTTACCACAGCCATTGACTTTGTGACAACGCGCTTACTCATGAACAGCTCGCCGTGCTTTCCGTTGTCATAGCCGACCTTTATTTCGCCCCTGCCTGCTTTTTCGTCAGCGACAGTGCGATAAAACTCAGAGGTAGCCTTTGTGAGCCTGAAAAAAACTGCAAGCTTTTCGACGTTTGCAAGTATTTCGGCCTCGTCGTAGGTGCTTCCCCGAGTCATAGAGCGTATAAGCTCTTCAAACAATTTATAGAATTCAAAAGTTCTCTCATTAGTCATAACTATCTCTCCATTTACGATATGGATACCCCTATTATTAAATACATTATAACATATTTTTTTACATACTTCAAGAAGATTTTGAAGTTTTGCACAGAAAAGAATGAAAATTCTTTATATATTGAAGCATATATTTAACGAGAAGTGCGGTTTGAGGAAACTTAATATTTATACATTGATTTCTGATGTGTTATATGATAAAATATTAAGATACAACAGGAAAAGAGGTACAATATGATACAGGATATCGGAGAAAACATATTCAGAAACGAATTTGCCCTGCACAGAGCTCCAGCGGCTTCTGACCGCGTTATAGTCTACAGAGCAGGCGAAATGGCTTGTGCAGCTGAAAATAATACCATTGCATTTCCGCAGGTCTGTGAGCTGTCCGAGAAATACGCAGACAAGCTCATATACCTGTTTGAAGTGGAGGGAGAGGGCTTCTTCCTGCTGCTTACAGGCGAGGAAACTGCCCCTGAGCTCCCCGAAAAGTACAGCTTTGGCAGTATAAGAAAGATACGCAGCACCGATCCTGTGCCGCAGAAGTATCTTTTCGCAGGCTTCACGGCTCATCACCTTGCCGAGTGGTATCTGAGCAGCCGATTCTGCGGACACTGCGGCGGTGAGAATGTTCGGGACGAAAACGAGAGAGCCATGCTGTGCCCGAAATGCGGCAAAAAGGTCTACCCGAGGATAGATCCTGCGGTGATAGTTGGCGTGGTCAGCGGTGATAAGCTCCTCATAACCCGCTACAGGACGGGATTTGCCCACAATGCCCTTGTGGCAGGCTTTACGGAGATAGGTGAGTCCCTTGAAGCTACTGTTTCCCGTGAGGTAATGGAGGAGACAGGCATAAAGGTGAAGAGTATCCGCTATTACAAGTCTCAGCCGTGGGGCATAGCGGCAAATATCCTTGCAGGCTTTTTCTGCGAGGCAGAGGGCGAGAGCGCCATACATATGGACGAAAACGAGCTGAAATACGCGGAATGGCTGGGCAGGGAAGAGATAGTTCTCCAGCCCTATGACCATAGTCTCACCAATGAGATGATGAAGCTTTTCAAGAATATCGGCAGGGGAGTGCTGGACAGATAAGATTCTACATTATTAACATATTATTCACTGGACATTTGATAAAATATGTGATATAATATGAAATATAAGAGAAATACTATCCTCAGCATTGGAGGCGCTCATATGAATTATCAGGAAATAGTTGATGGTTTTGTACTTACTACCTGTATATTGTCCATTGAAAAGCTGCCCGACGGCGGCTACGGAAATATACGCATAGTTGCAGGAAACAAGCCTTATATAGACTCTATCGAAAACCCTGCAAACGGAGCTTCGGCTCATATGCTCAACAATAAATTCATACCTGATTCACCCTATGAAAAATATATCCCAAAGGATCTTAATTTCGAGCAGGCGGTGTACAAGAGCGCTATTTTAAAGACTCCTATACACACCTATTTAAAGCCTGAGAGGTTCTTCTGCTGGCTGAATCAGTATATCCTGCCTATTGAGTCCGACGATCCCAATAAGGGCTACTGCTCATACTCCATGCAGATAACCATGGAGGCAAATTCCGAGATGATGTCCAATGTTTCGGCTTCGGCTTCGTCGGCAGTTCTTGAGACCTGCATAAAGCTCCGCGGAAGCACGGATTTCAAAAAGACTCTCCATGAGATAATATGTGATATCTGCGAGCTTTGCGGCGCAAACAGGTGCAGTCTCCTGCAAACGGATTTCAAGGCTAAGAGCTGTTCATTGCTTGCCAAGGTGGTAATTGACAAATCAAAGGATACCGCTGTAGTTTCTGAGGAGACTAAGCCTGATTTCGAGCTTGTAAGCACATGGAACGAGACTATTGCAGGCAGCAATTGCCTGATACTGGAGAACGAAAAGGACATGGAGGTGCTCAGAGAGCGGAATCCGCGCTGGTATGACTCACTGAAGGCTGCCAATTTGCAGAGCCTTGTGCTGTTCCCGCTGAATTATAATAACGAGACGCTGGGCTATATATGGGCTGTGAACTTCAATACCGAGAACACTCTCCGTATCAAGGAGACTCTTTCCCTTACCACCTATTTCATAGCCTCTGAGCTGTCAAACTATCAGCTTCTTAACCGCCTTGAGGTAATGAGCTCCGTAGACCTGCTTACGGGCATATATAACCGCAATGCCATGAATAACCGCATTGACCGCTATATTTCGGGAGCAGAGCCTACTCCTGAGAACTACGGCATAGTTTTTGCCGACCTTAACGGACTTAAACAGGTAAACGACAGCGGCGGACATATCGCAGGCGATAAGCTGCTTAAAAACGCAGCCGCAGTTCTGAGAGAGCTTTTCTACGACAGTGACATATACCGCGCAGGCGGCGACGAATACATGATAATCGCCGTGAACGTTCCCGAGGAGGAGCTTGAAAAGCGCATGGAAAAGCTCCGCAAAGACTCTGAGGATACAAATAATATCAGCTTTGCCGTAGGCGGCTATTACGAGGCAAATGGCGGAGATATCCGCTATGCAATGCGAACTGCCGACGAGAGAATGTACGCCGACAAGGACAGATATTACAGGAAATTCCCCGAACGCAAGAGAAAATAATATACAAAAGAGCTCCGCACAGTCGGAGCTCTTGACGTTATTCACATAAATTTAACTGGACATATAAAAAAATATGTGATATAATATTAATTGAAGATAAAACCGCCTTTTCAGGCTGAAAGGAGAAATTATGGATTTTCAGGAATTTGTTAATAACATCGAACCGATGACGTGTGTTATATCCGTGGAAAAATTCTCTGACGGCAGCTATGGCAATATCCGCCTTGTTGCAGGAAATAAGGCGTATGTGGATTCTATAGAAAATCCTGAGAATGTTTCTTCAAATCAGATGCTCAAAAATAAGTTCATTCCCGATTCGCCCTATGAGAATTATATCCCGAAGGACTTGAATTTTGAGGCTGCCTGTTATCAGTGCGCCATAATGAAGAAGCCCTTCCATACCTACATACACCCCGAGAGATACAGCTTCTGGATAGATATGTATATGATGCCCCTTGCTTCATCTGAGCCCAATAAGGACTACTGCACCTATACTCAGGAGTTCACACTGGAAAAGAACAGCGAGAGAATGTCCAATCTTTCGGCGGATATCTCGTCAGCGGTGCTTAAAACCAGCTTCAAGCTCAAGGGCACAAAGGACTTCAAGAAGTCTATGGACGAGGTGCTTGCCGATATACGTGAGATATGCAAGGCTGACCGCTGCTGTATCCTGCTGACGGACTATAAGGAGCGAAAATGCGAGGTGCTTTGTCAGAGTATAGTGCCTGACCTTGATATTATTCCTATGGAGGCACATATCAAAAATGATTTTGATGATTTCTTTGATGTTGTCGATACATGGCAGAGCTCCATTGCAGGAAGCACCTGTCTTATCATAAAGAATGAAAGCGACATGGAGGTGCTCAAAGCACGTAATCCGCTGTGGCACGCTTCTCTCATGAAGGCTGCTGTCGACAGTCTTGTGCTGTTCCCGCTGGAGTATAACGACGAGATACTCGGATATATCTGGGCGGTCAATTTTGATACGGATAACGCCATGAGAATAAAGGAGGTACTGGAGCTCACCACACATCTCATAGCCTCTGAGATAGCCAACTATCAGCTCATGAATCAGCTGAGGATAATGGGTACGGTGGATATGCTTACAGGCGTAATGAACCGCAATGCCATGAATCACAGGGTTGACTGGTTCATCAGGAGCAGCGACAAAAAGCCCGAGACCTTCGGCGTTATCTTTGCCGACCTTAACGGCTTGAAGCAGAAAAACGACAAGGAAGGTCACGGCGCAGGGGACAGGCTTCTTAAAGGCGCCGCGGAGATACTTAACGATGTGTTCTACGACGGCGAGATATACCGTGCAGGCGGCGACGAGTTCATGATAATCGACTGTGAGATAGATGAAGCCGAGCTGAAAAAACGTGTCGAGAAGCTTCGCAGGGATTCAGAGGATCCTAAGAATATCAGCTTTGCGCTGGGATACTATTTCGACGGCGGAGAGGGCGATATACGCAAGGCAATGAGAACTGCCGACGAGCGGATGTACGAGGACAAGGAACGCTATTACGCATTGTATCCCGAGAGAAAACGAAAATAATAAAAAGGCGCGAGGAGGGGAGCCCCCTCGGGCAGTTTCGTGGGCTACCGAATACGTAACGCAAGATTACGGCTCGGCAGCCCGCTTTTTCCATTAAGGGAAGCGCACAGATTGCGCCTTTTTTGTTTCTGTAGTGGCGGATATTATCTGCCCGTGACAAAGCGGCATATATCCTTACTTTCCTTTGTGCAAAACAGCCAAGAGAATATGTCGAAATTCGGTATATTTACGGCTTGAACCATGGGCTTACTTGTGATAAAATTAAATTAGCGTTAATTTTGAAAAATATTTTCAGTAAAGGAGGGATACCTATGTCAGCTACCTTTATAGTCGCTCTCATCGCAGTTTGTATTGTTATCACAGCACTTGTTTTTGTTATTACGAAGAAGAAAAAAGAGTCCGACGAAGTTTATTACAGCGAGCAGATAAGACGCTCAGAGGAGAGACAGGCTCAGCTTGCCGAGCAGGAGCGACAGAGACGCATGATGCAGCGTGAACGCGCAAGCCGCAGCTAATCAGCTTTCAGAACTAAGAATCAAGACCTAAGCAGGGAACGCCGTCCTCGGCGTTCCTTTTTGTCTGTAAATGCGAAAAAGGCGCTCGATGAGCGCCTTTACTGCTTTTTTATACACAAACGGCTGTCATTGCGGCTTTGAGCACACAACAGTCACCTTCATAAGACCGCCGTCAATTTGCGCGAAGATATCGCCGCCCATGCCGTTCATAAGCTGTCGGCAGATGTAAAGACCAAGACCGCTGCCCGGCTGAGAGCCCGTATTTGAGCCGCGCCAGAAGCTGTCAAAGATGTGGTTCAGCTCAGTATCCGCAAGGGTGCAGCCGCTGTTGGAAACAGTGATAAGGCGGCAGTTTTCCTCGTCGGAGAAGTCAATGTAGATATTTCCGCCGTCGCCGTACTTTATGGCATTTTCGATGATGTTCTGTAGCACCTCCTCCAGACGGTCGGGATCTCCAGAAATAAGGCAGTTCCCGAACTCTGCAACGGTGAAGTCTATCTTCAGCACCGACAGCTTGTCCCTGTAGTAGTCGGATATCCTGCTGATAACGTCTGCAAGGTAGAACTCGGTATTGTTGAAGTCAAAGGTGAGAACATCGCTGTTGAGCTCGCCTATCATCTCGGCAACATAGCCCTCTATCTCGTCAGCCTTGGAGTTTATGCTCTCGGCGGCTTCACGCTGTTTTTCGGCGTCGGGATAGAGCCCCTTTGACAGCGCCTTTGAGTAGAGCTTTACTGCGGAAAGGGGAGTTTTTATATCGTGGGAAAGGGAAAGAAGTAAGGTCTTTTCCTTTTTTGCACGGTCAAGGTCACGCTGTCTGGACTGTTCAAGCTCCTGACGAAGCATATCAAGTCCCCATGTGAGCTTTCCGAAATATTTGCCCTTGTTTTCCTTTATGGGAGTAGTTAACGTACCCTTTGCCAGTTCATAGGGCAGGTCGCTGACCTTTCCGAAGGGCTTGACGATATTCTTGCGGATATACAGGAGAACTGCCAGCATGAAAAGGCAAAGCCCGCCCATGCAGGAGTTTACTGTAACAGGCAGAGTGGAGTTTTTTACCACAGCCTTGTCCGTGTATTCTATACGGTATGTATTGCCATTGACGCTGCGTATAACGTATTCGTTATCGCTGCTGTAGAAGTCCTCGCTGCCGTCATATTCATATATGCCGATGATATTGGGGTAGCTGTCAGCAGTGACGGTCTGACCGTTTTTCAGTTCCTGCTCTATGCGGTTCAGCTCGACCTTATAAAGGGGCTGGGTATGCTGCGGAGCTTTCAGCATTATGATGTTCACAGCGGCAATGGCAGCAGCCATTATCACTATTATCCCGATGATAAGCTTGTCGAATCTCTGCATATCAGCTCTCCCAGCGGTAGCCCTTGCCCCATACGGTCATTATTCTTACAGGAGCCTTGGGATCGTCCTCTATTTTCTGTCTCAGCCATTTGATATGCACGGTGAGAGTCTGCTGTTCTGATTCGCTGTCAGAGCCCCATATCCTGTTGAAAATGAAGTCCTTGCCCAGCGTCTGTCCCTTGTTTTCGATGAGCAGACGGAGAAGCTCGAACTCCTTGGCTGTCATAGCCAAAGGCTCGCCGTTCTTTAGAACGGTCTGGTCAGCTGTATTCAGTGTGATATCGCCCTCTGTGATAACGTCAAGAGCCAGCCTGCGCCTGAATATGCCCTTTATTTTGGCAATAAGGATATCAATGTCATAGGGCTTTTCGATGTAGTCGTCAGCGCCGAGGAGTATGCCGTTGAGCTTGTCTTCCTTGTCAACTCTTGCGGTGAGGATAATGATAGGGATATTATCCTGCTCGCGTATCTTTTTGCACACCGCAAATCCGTCAAGTCCCGGTAAGTTTATATCAAGCAGGACAAGCCTTGCCCCGTATTTTTCATACAGGGACAAGGCTTTTTCCGCAGTTTCGGCAGTGCTTACGGTATAATTCTCAGCTCGGAGAAAATCGCAGAGGAGTCCGCAGAGCTCAGCGTTATCCTCAACGATAAGTATATCAGTCATATTACCAACCCATTTCCAGAAGCCAGTTATTCAGTCCGCGCTCACGGTCACGGAGGGGAAGCTTTCTGTTAATATTATACTCTCCATTTATGTTTCCGTCAACTATAAAGAGCACACGGGAGCACTTTGCGGCTACTTTTGCATCATGAGTTACCAGCATAACTGTTGTGCCCTCATTGTTGAGCTTTGTGAGCTCCTCCATTACCTCGTCTGAGGAGTTGCGGTTGAGAGCTCCTGTGGGCTCGTCGGCAAATATCATACGGGGCTTGTTTATCATGCTTCTGCAAATGCAGGCACGCTGGAGCTGTCCGCCGGATACCTCGTTGATGTCGTTGTCGGAGATGTCGATGATGCCAAGCTTGCGCATGAGGTCCTGTCCGCGCTTCATGGTCTCACTGCGTGACTCCTTTACCTTGTCGGACTTTACCGCAGGGAGTATGATATTGTCCAGTACGGACAGATTCTTCATCATGTACATCTGCTGGAATATGAAGCCCATATCGTCAAGACGCATTTTCGCAAGGTCGTTTTCCTTGAGCTTTGAGAGCTCCCTGCCGCAGAACTTCACATCGCCTGCGGTCATCTTGTCCATTCCCGAAACGGTGTACAGCAGAGTGGACTTGCCTGAGCCCGAAGGTCCCATGATTGCTACCATTTCGCCCTCGTTGACCTTGAAATTCACGTTGCGGAGAACGTTGTTCTGTCTTTTGTTTATGATGTATGTCTTACAGAGGTCTTTTACCTCAAGTATCGCTGTATTATTCATAACTCATATCTCCTTTTATATATCGGCTGTATCCGAAGCCTTTATTGATCTCATGTAGAGCGCTGTGAAGTAAGCGCCTGCAACTGCCACTGCAATGATTATTGCAGGGTAGATAACGCATACCTCAACAGGTCTTATGTTATAGTCTACGCCGTTTATAGCTCCCATAATGCCGAATATGGGGTTTATGCAGAGCTTTGTGACAGGTGAGCACAGTGCGATTGATATCACAGAAGACACTGCCGCAACTATTGCAAAGCGCAGGGTGTGCTGTGCCACTACGGAGCGTGACTTGAAGCCCATAGCCTTCATGAGTGCTATCTCGGGCTTTTCCTTTGAGATAAAGGAGCGCTCCATAAGCACGGATATCAGTATAATGATTATGGCTGTGATAATTATCACCATGAGCTTTACGCCGTTAATGGTATCCTTTACGTTCTTGCCTATGACGGTCATTACGAAGCCGTCTGTGTCGTCGATGTATTTTGTGCCGAAGATGTCCTTCATCTTTTCTATGCGGCTTTCTACTGTTTTTTGGTCGGGTGAATCGTCAAAGTCTATCTGGAAGCCCAGTACCTGACTGATCAATTCGTCTGGCAACTCAAAGCTTTCGTGAAAACGACCTGTTTCGCCCATCTGCACCATGCTCTGGAAAAGGGCTGAGACGATGTAGTCATCGGTCTTGCCGTTGAATGTGATCTTTACCTTGTCGCCTATGCCTACGTCAAGCTTTTCCGCTACCTGTGTGGTAAGGGCTATCTCGTTTGCGTATTTGGGAGCATAGCCATCTGAATAGGTGTAATTGGAAGCCTTTGTATTCTTGTTGTACATGAATATTGGCGAAGCCTTTTTCCCGTTTGCTTCAAGGGACGGGGTGAACAGAGCCTCAGATGATACCTTGCCGGGAATACCGTTGTCCGCAAGCTTCTTTTCTATATCTTCGCATACTTCCTTGTAGGCTTTTTCGCCTGTCATTACCTTTGCTAAAATGTCGGTATCGGTGATGTAGGCGTCGCTTTCCTGTGTACACATAAGTGGCAGGAGCTTTCCGCTTGAAAGGGTATTGGCTGTATTGGCAAGGCTCATTATCAGAAGCAGGCATACTGTGAAAATAACTGTCATTACGCAGAACTGCTTAGGACTGCTGAATATGTCATTGAATGCAAGGAAACCTGTAGCGCCCAGCTTGCTCTTTCCAAGGTGCATGAGTCCCTTTTTCTTGAAGCGTTCGCCTGTCTGACCGCTTCTTACAGCGTCGATAGGGGAGAGCTTCTTTATCCTGCGGGTACATCTCCAGCAGAAAAGCATGATGATGAGAACTACAAAGATACTGCAAGCTATGCTTATCAGTACGGTATGGTCGTTTCCAAGCACCATATAGTCGCTTACAGACCTGATAAGAGCATTTCCGAAGGGAATGCTGAGAAGAAGTCCGATAAATGCGCCTATTATTGAGATACCGAAGTATTTCACAAGGTAAAGACCGCGGACTGAGCTGTTTTTCAGTCCCAGAGCCTTCATAACGCCTATCTCGCAGAATTCCTCGTTGACGGTAAAGCTGATAGTGAATCTCAGCACTACAAATGATACAAGTATGAGACATACGCCGACTATGAGAAGAAGTCCTGCTACGATGATATACATTATGTAGCTTGTTCTTACAATGGATATGCCCTTGCTGAAGGTGACATTCTGGATATCCGAAAGGTCTGATTCGAGAGTTTTTGAGTTATATCCGCTTACGTAGAAAATGCTGCTTCTGTTGTTTTCTCTTACCTTTTCGTCGGCTATGAGGGTATCGTAGTCCGCATTATTGACTATAAGACGGGGACTATTGAACATTTCCGAGCCCATGAATGCGTCCTTTGCAAGTCCTGCATATTTCAGGGTTATCTCGGTATCGCCGAGATTGAGCTGGAATTTCTCGCCGTATTCAAGGTTTGCATTTTTGACCAGGCTGCCAGTAAAGTAAGCGTAGCCCTCGGGGACTTTTTTCAATATCTCGTTGTCCTTGTCGAAGTAATTGAGCTTTCCGTTATCAATGGGAAGAAGCAGAGCGGTGCTTCCGATGTCTGCAAGTTTTTTACCGTTCTTTGTAAGAGCGGTATCGTTGAAGAAAAGCTGGTCCTCACGGCGGAAGTCCTTGACATTTTGAACTCCCGAAAGGAAATCCTCTATCTCGTCGCCGTTATCAGCCAGAGTTATGATGAAATGGTCGCTTAGATCTGCTTTCTCGAAGTAATAATCGAGACCGTTCAGCACGGTGGTGATGTTGTTTACGCTGCTTGCCGCGAACATGGTGGCAAGTATCACGAACAACAGGAGTATGATATTCATGGCCTTTTTACGTTTCAGGTCTTTTTTAAGTATTCTGAAATACATAACTTATCCCTCGCTTTCTGTGATTCTATAATAGCACGGGAATTATTAAATAATCCTTAAATGGGTTCAAAGTATAGTATATCGCTGAATACGGCTTTTGTCAAGGCACAGGAAAGCCGCCCTCCGAGGGGAGGGCGGCAGGTGAGTTATTCACTTAATATTTTTTCAATCTCGCTGTATGCGTTTTCGTCATCGCAGACGTAAAGCCTGTTCAGGCAGTCAAATATGCTCTTGGTCTGCTTATCTGCGGCTAATCTTCCTTCATTGTATTCATATTGAACATTTGCAAAGCATATCATCGTCTTTTCGTCCCAATCCTTGCCAATACGAAGTTCTGTTATGCTGTCCTCATTGCCGTCTGTTGTGCCTGTTATGCCTATATCGAATCCGAAGTAGCTGAAATTATCTGTCATTTTCCATTCGTATCTGCCGAGGCATTCTTTCAGCTTCTGCATTTTATCATTTGTGATGTCAAACTGCTTGGTATCGATGCTTGAACACAGCCAGTTAATGCGGTCAATGACAGAAAGGTCAAGAGGAACTTCTCTGTTTGCGTAGGCAAGGTATTCCTTTATTCTGTTTACTATATCGGTATCCTTGCAGGTGTAAGTAAATATTTCCTCTGTATAACTGTTTTCATTGATATTACTTAAACAGGTGTGATATTTTGCAACTGTTTTGTCGGCTTGCACTTCAAGGCTGATTATATAGTTGTATCCATACATACTGCCATTGAGAACTGCGTAATTGCTGCTTTCCGGAGGCGGAGTATTCCTGAACAGTTCTCTTTCTTCTTCTTCGGAGATCTTTTTGTTGTCTTGGGATTCAAGTTCCCAGCTGTAATTTACAAGTATATCGTAAACAGCCTGTGTACCCCCGTCTGTAAGAGACTTGGGCTCACTGCTTTCGTCAGTTCCAATGCTCCATTCCTTACCGAAAAAGCCCCATTTGTCAAGCTCAGGCTTGCGGAAGTCATCGCCGAGTATCTCTTTTATATTGTTTTTGATGAAGTCATAGTCTATCTTGTAGCACTTTGTAATTTCATTGATGTCTATAGTGTCATCGACAGCAACGTATTGTATCATTCTGTTCATAGCAAAAGTATCTGACGGATCATAGTTTTCGTCTGTGTTATCGCTTTCAAGCCTTATCTTGCAGCTTGTAAGCGTCATAGTACTCTGGTCGTCGTCAAAATTAAGTATAATGAAATCATCGTCAGATAAGCTGTAGAAACAGAATCGTTCATAGGTATTCAGGAACTCGGGGCGCCTGTTATGTACATCGGTTTCTTCCCATTCTAAGCTGTTGAAGAAGTCGGCAAGCTCCTGACGCTTTTCAAGGGGGATAACATTGCCGCCCTGTAAGCTGAATCCCGTTCTGCCGTCGCCGCCTTCTTCTTCAGATTTGCCAAAGTTGACAAAGATAGCTGTTTTGCTGTCGGGATCAGGTCTGCTGAATTCATGAGCCGCAAAATCGAACGGACAGCTGTTGTTAAGCGGCTCAGTGGTCGGCTGTTCCGTGGTTGTCTGCTCGGTAGTAGGCTCCTCTGTAATATTCTCCTTATCGGATATAGTGGGCGTATTTGCGAAATGCTTATATGCCTTGAATCCGCCTGCTGCGCCGCCTATGAGTATAGCTGCGGCAGCCGCCATGCTCAGGCACTTTTTCCACAGGGGACGCTTGCGGACGACCTCAACGCCGCTGACGGTCTGTTCGTCGGTCTCCGTGAATTTTGATGTATTGTTTGCTTTATTGAATTTTTCCTGACTCATTCTGAACACCTTCTCTTTTTCTTCTGCGTCATCGGGCGGAAATTCCTCAGAAAGCCTGTCAATGACGCTCTGCTCGGTGTTTTCGAGAATATCAAATATGTTTTTCTCTTCCATGACATCACCTTCCCTCGCCGATATCCGTAAGTATCCTTCTCAGCTTATCCATTGCACGGCTGAGCCTTTTCCTTACTGCTTCGGGCTTCAGGCCTACTTTATCGGCGATATCTGCGGAATTCCTTCCGTAATAGTATTTCTGCATTATTATGGAGCTGTCGGGCTCTCCGAGAGCCTTTACCGCGTCAAGGAGAGCGCGGCAGGTCTCGGCTTTCTCGGCAAGCTCGTCAACTTTATCGGCAGAGGGCAGCTGCAAGGCTTCCTCGCCGTCAACAGGGACTGTATTCACCGACCTTACACGAAGCTTACGGAACATATCAACAGACCTGTTACGTGCTATAGCCGCTATAAATCCCTTGATATCGCCGCTGTAGCCGTTATCTGTGCTGTAGTGCAGGAATACGTCGCTGAAAACATCGCTGACGCATTCGTCAATATCCTCCCGTGAAGCATAGCTTCTCAGGCGATTGAAAACTATTGTGTAGACGTAGTTGTAGTATTCGTCGAAAATAAGCCTGTGAGCTTTTTGCGGAGAGCTTTTCAGAAGCTCCCTTGCCTGCTGGTCGGTCATTTTATCCCTCCGTAGTATAAGCTTTCAAATGCATTTGTCACGCTCTGTAATGTATACTCGCAGAAGAAAAGCAAACTGTGACTATGATATCATATTTTTACGGAAAACGCAATTCTGTGTTTCTGTATTGTTAATATTGACCAATGTCTAAATACACAAAACAACTTCATTTTGTACACCTGCAAGGTCAAAAAATGATGAAGTTGATTTTGAAAATGCCGTTTTTATGAATAAAAAATGTCATTCTCGATATTTTATATCAAAATAGTGCAAAAAATGTTCTAAAAATGCTTGTAAATTCCAAAAAGCTGTGATATAATGTAGAAAAGGTAACCAAATTAGAGGGTTACAGGAGGATATTAAAATGAAAATTGGATTTATAGGTGCAGGGAAAGTAGGTTTTTCCCTCGGCAGGTACTTTGCTGAGAACGGTATCTTTATCACGGGATACTACAGCAAAGCGCTTCAGTCTGCAACTGAAGCATCAAGATTTACCAAGAGCCGCGCATATGACAATATGGCGGAACTTGTGGGCGACAGCGACGTGATTTTTTTAACTGTCCCCGACAGCGCTATCAAAGAAGTGTACGATCAGGTCAAGGCTGTGGGTATCGGCGGTAAGCAGATTTGCCACTGCAGCGGAGCTATGTCCGTAGCTGAGGCGTTCCCCGATATCGCAAGATTCGGTGCAAGCGGCTTCTCTATACACCCGCTTTTCCCGATTACCAGCAAGTATGACTCATTCAAGGAGCTGGGCAAGGCGTTTTTCTGTATCGAGGGCAGTGACGAGTTCATCGGCGTTTGGGACGAGCTTCTGCGCAAAATGGGCAACGGCACCAAGGTCATCTCCAGCGAGAATAAGGCTCAGTACAACGCAGCCTGCTCGATTTCGAGCAATCTGGTCTGCGCACTTGCGGCAGAGAGTCTCGCTCTTATGGAGAAGTGCGGCTTCTCGCAGACAGAGGCGCTGAAGGCTTTTCAGCCTCTTATCATGAACAATATCAAGCGTATCCTTGCGTTAGGTCCTGTAGAGGCTCTCTCAGGTCCCGTGGAGCGCAACGACATCGGTATGGTTAGAAAGCACCTTGAATGTATGGAAAACGATACCGACAGGAGTATGTACAAGGCTGTTTCCATGAAGCTTGTTGACGTGGCTCAGCAGAAGAACAATGAGGCGGATTTTTCCGAACTCAGAAGAATACTCAGATAATATGCACAGACGAGAAAAGCTCCGCAATTGCGGAGCTTTTTTTAGTTTATTATATCAGGCGAAGCATAAACGATGTCGCTTTCCTTTATTTCTCCTTTGGTTTTGAGCCATATCCGAACCCATACGGTGTCCGGCGGCTCTTTGAGATCGGAATTGTATATGGTCTTGTCAGCCGCTATTTCTTTGACCTTGGTGTAATAATTCCCCACCCAGTTGCTCCATGCCAGCTTGTACACCACCGCAGGAGTGTCCTCGGTATAGCTGTGTACGCTTTCCTTGTCGGTGTCAATATAGACCGTATCGCCGACCTTTACGCTGTCCTTGTTTATGAGCATTACTGTTATCCTGTAGCCGAAAAGCGTTTTTTTGCACTCCGAGATTATCTGCCAGAGGGAATAGCGTATTTCTTCCAGCCGCATTATCAGTTCATTATATAGCCTGATCGGGAACTATGATAGCTCCGTTGAGGCTTAGATTGCGCAGGAATATAAGACGAGCCTTGTCGATGCATTCGGGCTTTACCATGTAGTAGAGGTAGTGCTCCATAAGATTGAACATATCAAAGGTGCGTCCCTCTATCTTGAACTGATTGAAGCCCATAGGCACGTACTTGTTCCAGATATCGTCGGGCGTGATGTGGTTGCTGAGTCCCTTTACGTCGAAAAGGCTCCTGTGCTCGCAGTTGCACTCGAATATAGCCTTTGCCTCGGGGTGAGAAGCGGCAAACTTCGCAGAATCAAAGGGTACGTTGGGGTACTTCCTTACGTGATTTGCGTAGGCTATCTGTTCAAGTCCTATCATCTCATAGTGGAGAGAGCGGTTTGCACAGCCCGGATTACAGCAGGCATTCACCAGTATCTCGCACTTGCTCTTATCGGGTATCTTTTCGAGAATATCAAATTTGTTATTGAGGTCATAGTCAAGAACTACGATGTGATAGTCCTTACAGACCTCGCTGTAGAGAGCTTCGGGCTCGGTGATACGCTTGCAGGTAGAGCTTGTCAGCTTGTAGTTGGGATAGGTCTTTCTTATGTAGTCCTCAAGGATAGGGGACATGACTATGCACTCGTTCATGCCGTTGTCTGCGATATGCATTACCATGTTGCAGAATTCGTCGCTGAGGTGCTTTTTCTCTATCATGGGATTGGTGAAGGTAAAGCGGAGCGGTATGCCTTTCTTGTTGAAGTAGTTGGTAACGCCCTTAACGAAGTCCTTCTGGCACATACCGTGTACTACACGTCCTCCGTTCCATAATGAGGGCGGGAACACGCCGTATATCGAAGCTATCTCGACGCCCTCGCGGAAGAGCTCGGGGCTGTTTTCGAGCATAGTGAGAAATACAACATTGAATTTGAACATTCTTGCGAAATCGGGCAGGTGAAATCTTACCTTCATGGTTATCCTCCTAAATGCGTCATACGCGGAAATTATACTGTTATTATAGCATACAATCCTATGAATATCAAGATTCGCGGAGAAAAATTCCCGTATTATCATTTTTATGCCGCGAAAACAGGCGTGCAGCCTCTGCGCTTATAGCATATTTCGTGCAGGAAATCAATAATAGAGGAAAAAAACAGCAAGATATGGCAAAAAAAGAGCGCCGCAAAAATGTGCTTTGCGGCGCTTTCTTTACATCTTGGTTATCCGCACTTTTACCGAGCGTGCAGATACAAGGGTAAAAGAGGATAAAGGGGATTGGGATTGGATCGAAGTGACCTGTCTTTTTGGGGAATACCTTTTCAGGCAAAGACAAGTTAAGTTTTATGCTGAACAGTCAGTAAATACTGATTATTCCTCAGTTGCAGCTGCCTCTGTAGCAGCCTCTGTTGTTGCCTCAACTGCAGCAGCTTCAGCAGCCTTGAGAGCTTCTCTCTCCTTAGGACCAAGGTGCTCGTGCTTAGGAGCAACCGGTGGCTTAGGAGGCTCTGGCTTTTCAAGCTCTGCAGGAGGTGTTGGAGGTGTAGGAGGAACTGGCTTCTCGCCGTCCTCAACAGGCTTAGGAGGCTCTGGCTTCTCAGCGTTCTCGTCGATTACTGGAGGTGCCGGTGGCTCTGGCTTCTCAGCGTTCTCATCGATTACCGGAGCAACAGGAGCTGCTGGAGCTTCTGGCTTATCGTGCTTGAAGTGAACGTCAGCGTGAACGTCCTTAGCATTCATGATCTTCTCCTTAACATCGTCCTCGATGAAGTCGATCTTGCTTATATCAATAGAATCCTTGAACTGCATGAAGAGATCTGTGAGCTCGAGGTGAACAGGTCTGAGTGGCTTTGCAGGCTTCTTAGCGTCTTCCTCAGCAGCCTCAGCCTCTGTTACAGCCTCAGGAGCCTCAGGAGCTTCGCCTTCAACTACAGGAGCAGTGGGCTTCTCGTTCTCATGGAAGTGTACGTCAACCTTCTCGATGAGGTCCCAGTTCTCGATGATCGTATCGTTGAGGATCTCAATGTTGTTTGCTTCGATGAATGAGCGGATCTGCTCGATAAGATCAGTTACGTCAACGATTACAGGAGGTGCCGGTGGCTCTGGCTTCTCGCCGTCCTCAAGCTCAGCGGGAGCTACAGGAGGCTCTGGCTTTTCGCCGTCTTCGAGTACAGGAGCCTCAGGCTTCTCAGCCTCAGCTGCTTCTGTTACTTCCTCAGTTGCTGCTGCAACTGTTGTTACTGCTTCTTCTGTTGTTTCTGCTGCGAAAGCGTTGAAGCTTCCTGCTGATGCCATCATTGACATTGCAGCGAGTGCAGCAAAGATCTTTTTGCTTCTCATTGTAATTACTCCTTTTTTACGGACAGATAAGTCCATTTATTTTACTCCCGTGGGAGCATTTGACTTAGTGCGAATTTTTTATTTATTCGCCTTATGTTAATAGCTTACGGAGCATGAAATAAAAAAGCGGGGTATTCTGAAAAAATTTCCAAAAAAATTTTTTGTGTTTGTTTTTTATTGGATATATGGCAAAAAAACGGGATAAAAAAAGAACACTGCCGTGCTTGGCAGTGCTCTTTTTCCCGTCTGATCGACCGATAAAGAGGAATGTGAGGTCGGACGGTTTTATGAAGGATCTCATGTTTCCTATTTTTAGGTTAGGGAAGGGGAAGCGGAAGTGGAGGGGTTATAATTTTTTCTGCTTCGGGCAGTGCTTCCCGGGCAGGTCCTGTATTCTTATCCGTCTCGGGAGTCGGAGCTTCAGGAGCTGGTGCTTCGTGAGAAGGAGCTTGCGGAGCAGGCGGCTCGGGGAGCGGAGTAAGAGCTATGTATGGATTTATCTCCGAAAGTCTGATAGTGTCTAATACTTCCTTTTCAAGCTGTATTCTTATCTCAGGTGCCGCTGGTGCAGGAGGACCTGCGCCCTCATCGGGCTTTGGCGGCTCTGCCTTATCGTCCGGCTTAGGAGCTGTATTCTTATCAGCAGGCTTCGGAGGCTCCGGAGCTTCAGGTGAAACAGGAGGTGCAGGTGGTGCATCGGGCTGTTTTACCTGCGGAGCTGTATTATTGCTGCTGCTGTTATTATTGTTTGCCGCAGGTGGAGCTGCCGGTGTCGGCGGAGTTACTTCCGCAGGCTTTGGCGGCTCTGCCTTGTCATCAGGCTTAGGAGCTGTATTCTTATCAGCAGGCTTCGGCGGATCTGGCTTTTTGTTATCCTTTGCAGGATCAGCCTTAGGCGGCTCGGGAGGAGTCTTTTCGTGAGGCTTATTGCCGTCAAGCTCCCGTACCTTTACCTTAACGTCGGGGATACCTGTGATAAGGTCGGATTTGTATGAATTATATTCGGAAGGAGTCTCGGCTTTGATATAGATATCGACGGTATCGCCGCTCTCTATGATGCCCTTGTCCTTTTCGATATCAATGATATCGTTTGCGGCGTCGAGCATATCCTTGCCCTTGCCGTCGTAATTCTTGATTATCTCGTCACTGTCTGCATTCTCAGTGCTGATATTGAGCACCTTGCCCTTTTTGTTGAGCTCCATGCGCACATTAGCCTCAGATGAGATGAGTACAGTGGAGTGAGTCTTGTAGTTGCTTGAGTAGTAGAAGGCTCCTGCGGAGACTGCTATTGTCAGGCAGGCTGCGGCTGCAACAAATTTAGAAATATGCATACTGATCCTGCCGCGGTTAAGCTCCTCGGCGTTCATCAGAACGGGATCGGTGACAGTCTGTCCTACTTTATAGCGGAGATTTGCCGCCTGTACGAAGCGTGATTCCTCGTCCATGAGAACTGCATAGCTCTCGTGACATTCCATTACCATATATTTCATTTGTTTTCACCACCTTTGAGTACCTGCATTATGTGACCTCGCATTATCTCATAGCCGTTGGTGCAAATGAGAAGCACTGCCACAAGATAACGTCTGTGTCTTTCAAGGGACTTTCTCTCTACCTTTGCGCCCTCTGCCAGCTTAGCCAGCGGAACTCGCTTAGTTCTGAGGAAGTCCTCCAGTATTTCGGGATTATTTCTTGCGTACTGAACAGCCTTCTGGCATATTTCAAGAGTACGGCGCTGTCTCGGAGAATTCTCCGCAACGTCGGTCATTGAAACGCCGAAGTCCTGCATCTGAGCTGAAAGCTCTGCTATTTCCTGCTGTGTTGCTTCTCTTAGTTCGTTTTCTTGGTACTTATCGTGTTCGTCGCGTATTGTATCTTTCAGGTCCTGTTTGTCATCGTCGGAAACGTCCAGCGATATTTGTCCCTTGTTTCGTTTTTCTTTTCTATAGTTATCTATCAGGCGGTTCTTTATTTGCAGGGCTGCAAATTTAAGGAATGAACCGCGGAGCTTTGAGTAGTTTCGGATAGATTCGTAAAAAGCGAACATGGCTATACTAAGCTCATCGTCGCTTTTGTCGGGCGGACGGTTTAGAAATTT
Source organism: Ruminococcus flavefaciens MA2007 (assembly GCF_000621845.1). Taxonomy (GTDB): domain Bacteria; phylum Bacillota; class Clostridia; order Oscillospirales; family Ruminococcaceae; genus Ruminococcus; species Ruminococcus flavefaciens_E. The sequence goes on from NZ_KK211354.1 coordinate 40,315, forward strand.
GGCTGTTTCGGACTTGATAAATGGCATATAAGCTTCGATGAGCTCATCTGCCGCGTGGCTGTCTTTTTTAGCCTTATAGACCTGGGATATGATTTGATGCGCATCAGAATTCATATGTGCCACCCCCAATGTAATAATAGTTTACGCACAGTATTTTATAAAAGCGGGGTAATTGCAAAAAATTATTAAGCCTGCGTAATATTTTTTCAGTTATTAGCTGTTAGTGATCAGTACATAGCTGCGGCAGCAGACAGTAACTGATCACTTTTTATCCAGAAACAGCCATAAAGTCGCGACTTTATGGCTGATGTAGGTTTCTGATTTACTTTGCTGAGTTTTCCTCGTCCTGATGACGGATCTGTGCACGCTTTATCTTGCCGCCCAGTGTCTTAGGCAGTTCCTTTACGTACTCGATAACACGAGGATACTTATATGGAGCAGTCTCATGCTTAACGTGGTCCTGAAGCTCCTTTGTGAGCTCGGGTGACGGAGTATAGCCCTCTGCCAGAACGACTGTAGCCTTTACTACCTGACCTCTGATAGGATCGGGAGCGCCTGTGATAGCGGACTCGACTACGGCAGGGTGGGTGAGAAGTGCGCTCTCTACCTCGAATGGTCCGATACGGTAGCCCGAGCACTTGATAACGTCGTCGTTTCTTCCCACGAACCAGTAATATCCCTTGGAATCGCGCCATGCAACGTCGCCTGTGTCGTAGTTCTCACCGCCGAGAACAGCCTCGGTGAGCTCAGGGTTCTTGTAGTATCCGCAGAACAGACCTGTAGGACGTTCCTTGTCTATGCCGCATACCATGATGCTGCCCTCTTCACCGTCGTCGCACTCTGTACCGTCGGGACGTAGCAGGTGGATATTGTAGAGCGGTGAAGGCTTTCCTGTTGAGCCTGGCTTAGGATCTATCCACGGGAAGTTTGCGATAAGAACGGTGCCCTCTGTCTGACCGAAGCCCTCGCGCATCTTCTTGCCTGTGAGCTCGTAAATACGGTTGAATACCTCGGGATTGAGGGGCTCGCCTGCGTTGCAGAAGTTCTGAATGGAGGAGAGGTCGTACTTTGTCATATCCTCCTGAAGCATGAATCTGTACATTGTAGGCGGTGCACAGAATGTTGTCAGCTTGTAGTGGCTGATAACTTCCAGTATATCCTTTGCGTTGAATCTGCCTGTGAAGTCGTATGCGAACTGTATAGCACCGCATATCCACTGTCCGTATATCTTGCCCCAGCCGAACTTAGCCCAGCCTGAGTCAGATATTGACATATGGAGCTTGTTCTCCTGTACCTGATGCCAGTATTTAGCGGTAACGATGTGACCAAGCGGATGTGCAAAGTTGTGACATACCATTTTAGGCATACCTGTTGAGCCTGATGTGAAGTATATCAGCATGGTATCTGTAGCCTTTGTAGCCTCGGCGCCTGTAGGACGCTCAAAGGTATCGGGATACTTCTCTATCTCGTCCTCGAAGAAGTCCCAGCCCTCGCGTGGCTCTGCAACGGCTATCTTCTTGCGGAGAGTCTCTATCTGAGGAGCAGCTCCGTCTATCTGACCGCGTATGTATTCGTCATCGCAGGCGATGATAGCAGAGATACCTGCCATATTGCCGCGGTAAGCGATATCATGTGTAGTAAAGAGCAGGTTTCCTGGGATAAGGATAACGCCCATTTTGTGGAGAGCGGTAGCTATTACCCAGTACTCCCAGCGGCGGCGGAGTATAAGAAGTACTACATCGCCCTTTTTCAGTCCAAGGCTGCGGAAATAGTTGCAGGTCTTGTTTGAAAGCTTGGAAATATCGGTAAAAGTGAACGTCCTCTCCTGCTTATCGTGACTGAGCCATACAAGAGCCTTTTTCTCGGGCTCCTGCTTTGCCCATTCGTCAACGATGTCCCAGCCGAAGTTGAAGTCTTCGGGAACGTTTACACGGTAATTTTCCTTGAAATCCTCGTATGAATCAAATTCGATACGGGGGAGATATCGGTCTAAAAGCATGATTATAAGAACTCCTTTTTATTTGCCCAAAAGCGGCTTTTATTCAGCGATCATAGTGAGAAATCTTGCTTTGCTGTCGCCCACGCAGCGCTGTCCGTGGAGATAGGTCGGGTTGAAGTATATCGAATCGCCCTCGTGGAGGATGATCTCCTGATCCTCGAATACTACAGCGACAGTTCCCTTGAGAACAAGGTTGAACTCCTGTCCCGAGTGGCTTACGAGCTTTGCGGGCTCGTCCGACGGTTCAAGTGTAACAAGAAGCGGCTGCATAACCTTATCGGCATAGCGGAAAGCGAGATCCTTGAAGCGATAACCTGGGAAACGGCTTATGCTTCTGCCCTTGCCGCGGCGGACAACCTGATAAGTGTCGATACGGCTGGGTTCGCCTGTGACGAGCTCATTGAAATCGACTCCGAATTTGTTTGCAATCTCATAGATGACGCTGATAGGAAAGTCACCGTTCTGTTCATAGCCTGCGTACTGCTCGGCAGTAAGACCAAGCTCCTGTGCAAGCTTTTCCTGTGTGTAGTCGCACACCTCGCGCAGCTCACGGATACGTGCTGCGATCTCATTAATGGTTTCCATAGCGCAACCTCCTCTTTGATAATATACTGAAATACATTTAAACTGTATAAATTTAATGATAGCACATTTTGAAGTCTCTTGTCAAGACATGGGGGTATTTATGGTAAAGAAAAACACTTCCGCGCATAAAAGCAGAAGTGTTTTGTGCTTTTTGCTCATTCGAGCTTATAGGAAGCATTTTTGAGCTGGCAGTATGTATAATTATCCTCTTTATATGTTGTGAAAGTGCCTGTAACGGTGATAAGCGCATTTTCAAACGGATAATCGTCGGGATATTTATAGTCCTTTCCAAGGTCGAATTCAAGTCCCTGCTGACAGCAGGCTGTGGCGTCTGCGATAATAACGGAGAAGTATGTTTTATCCGTGTTTTCGTTGTGATAGGCGTTGAAATTGCCTGTTACCTTGATTTTTTTGCCCATATAGTCATCGGGAGTCGTTATCATGCTGTATACGGTGCTGTAGACCATAGTGCTGCTCATTTTTGTCAGGTCAAGGTCTATGCCGTCGGCAGAGGAGCTTTTTGCGTTATCCGCGGAGCTTTCCGCGCTTTTCTGAGTGTTGCCGCAGCCTGAGAAAAGGGCTGCACACAGGCATAAAACAACTGCAAGCTTTTTCATTTATTTTCCTCTCCTTAGTATGAATGATGTAAGACAGAATATGAAAAAAACGATGATATCTGCCGAAACTATGGTCGAGCCTACGGGAGTTCCTGCAAGTATTGAGATTATTATGCCGAAGAACGCGCAGAGCAGTGAGATTATAACCGAGCAGATTATAACGCTGCGGAAACTCTTGAACACGCGCATTGCCGACAGGGCGGGGAAGATTATCAGTGCCGATATCAGCAAAGAGCCTACGAAGTTCATAGCAATGACGATTATCATGGCTATGACAACTGCGATGAGCAGATTGTAAAGGTCTGAGCGTATACCCGTAGCCTTTGCGAAGCTCTCGTCAAAGGTGACGGCGAATATCTTATTGTAGAATATGAGGAACACGGCAATAACTATGACCGACATTCCCACGCATATCCATACATCGGCAATTGACAGTGTCAGTATAGCCGTTGAGCCGAACAGCGTACTGCACACATCGGCGGTAACGTTGCCCGATGTTCTGCCGCTGCCGCTCTGAGAGGCGATATTCATGAGCATATAGCCAAGAGCGAGGGCTCCCACGGATATCATGGCAATGGCGGCGTCGCCCTTTATCTTGGTATTGCTGCCCGTTCTCAGCAGGAGCACTGCCGAGCATACAGTGACGGGCATGATTATTAGCATATTGTTGGTGACACCCGTGATAGTAGCTACAGCCATAGCGCCGAATGCTACGTGGGAGAGTCCGTCGCCGATGAATGAAAAGCGCTTCATTACCAGTGTTACGCCTAAAAGCGAGGAGCAGAGCGCTATGAGGAGTCCTACTATAAGAGCATAGCGGACTGTGGGCATTTCAAAGTATCTGCCCAGCGTTGAAAACATCTCACTCATCGTCCTCACCTCCCATAACAGAAAGGAAAGCCTGTCCTATCTTGCTGTTCATGTAGTCCTCTTTGGTGCCGAAGAACAGCTGTTTGCCGCCGATATGCAGAATATGGGAAGCATATCTCACAGCGGCGTTCATATCGTGGGATACCATTATGACGGTTATGCTGTCCTTTTTGTTGAGACTGTCGATAAGCTCGTACATCTCGTTGGTAGCCTTTGGATCGAGACCTGTTACGGGCTCGTCAAGGAGTATCATCTTTCTTGCGGCGCAGAGGGCTCTTGCAAGGAGCACTCGCTGCTGCTGACCGCCCGACAGCTCTCTGTAGCAGCGCTTGGTGAGGGGCTCTATCTCAAGTCTCCTCATCATGTCGTGAGCCAGCTTTTTTTCCTCTTTGCTGTAAAACGGACGAAGTCCGCAGCGGTTCATACAGCCTGAGAGAACTATCTCACGCACTGAGGCGGGGAAGTCTCTCTGCACCATAGTCTGCTGCGGAAGATATCCTATCTCATTTTTGCCCATGCCGCCGCAGAGCTCGATATTGCCGCTGACGGGAGGCTTCAGTCCGAGAAGAGCCTTTATAAGCGTACTCTTTCCCGAGCCGTTCTCACCGACTATACAGAGGTAATCGCCGCTGCTGACGGTAAAGTTCAGATTTTTTGCGATAACGTCGCCCTCATAGCCGAGGGAAACGTTATTGCATTTAAGCAATGCGCTCATTAGTCAAGCACCCTCTTCAATGTTTCAAGATTTTCATTCATAAGGGAAATATAGCTTGCTCCGCCGTTTATGTCGTTCTTTGTTACGGACTGGAGCGAATTGAGCTTTTCAATAGCTATGTCCTTTTTCTTTGAGTTTGAGATTATGGACTTGGCAATGGAATCATCGGAGTTTTCGATGATGAATACGGTGTCGAGGTCAAGCTCGTCCACCTTTTCAGCAAGCTTGGCGATAGTCTCGAAGCTTGCGGCAGTTTCTGCTGAGCAGCCCACGAATGCTGCGTAGTAGTCGATATTGTAGTCGTCCACCAGATAGCGGAATGGGAATCTGTCGCCGAAAAGCACGGTCTTGGTCTTGGCGCTGTCAGCCATTTCTGTGAAGCCCTCGTCAAGCTTTTTAAGCTCTGTCTTGTAGGCTTCGAGGTTTGCACGGTACTTGTCCGCGTTATCGGCGTCCTTTTCGCAGATAGAATCGCATATGGCGTCGCAGATGACCTCTGCATTCTTTACAGACAGCCAAACGTGCTCGTCGTACTCGGGACCTTCCTCCTCTTCGCCCTCTTCTTCCTCTTCCTCGGGCTCCATGCCCTCCTTGAGCTCCTCTTCCTTTATGCTCTGTCCGAGGACGTCAAAAAGTCTGAGCACCTTCATATCCTTGTTTTTTGCGTCCTGAAGTGTATCTGTAACCCAGCCCTCTGACTCGCCGCCTACATACATGAGCAGGTCACAGTCTGAGATAGTGAGTATATCCTGTGCCGTGGGCTGATAGTTGTGGAGGTCAACGCCGCTGCCGAGAAGATAAGTCACCTCAGCGCTGTCAGTGTCGCCTATAATATTCTTAGTCCAGTCGTACTCCGAGAAGGTAGTGCAGACTATGCTGAGCTTGCCGTCTTTTTTGGCAGCGCTTGTGCTTGAACAGCCTGCGAATACGGAAGCAGCCAGAACTGCGGATACTGTAAGTGAAAGGGCTTTGCTGAACTTTAACATATGAATAACACCTCATATTTGAATTTGATAATCATTTTCAATTTATTATATACCATGTTTTCGGTTTTGTCAAGAGGGAATTTTCAAATTGATAAAAAAGCCGCGCTGTACTTGACAATTTCCGTACTTTAATGTATAATAAATTCGTAATATTGATAATAGGGGGGCGGTATTATGCCAAAAAACAACAAAGACAAAGAGCTTGACAAAATGTACAAGGAGCTCCTTGAGGCTCGTGACAGCGCCCGTGCTGCAAACAAGAGCGAGGGAAACAGGCTTTTGTCGTTCTTTGTAGGACTTCTTCTGCTGGGCGGCGGACTTTTCATGATATTCCAGAATATCGAGGTCACAAGCTCGTGGGGCTACAGCGGCTCGTTTTTCAGGATAGGCGGCTTCGGACTTCCCAACGGACTGATAATGCTGCCGATAATCATTGGAATTGGTATGCTGTTCCTTATGGAAAAGAAGATATTCGGCTGGGTAGTGCTTTCTCTCGGGATCATAATCGTTCTGCTCAGCGTGATGATGACCACACATCTCCACTGGATACGCTCCAGCGCTTTTACATTTATAGTAATGTTCGGCATGACAGCGGCAGGCGGAGCAATGGTGCTCAAAGAGGTTTTCAGAAAAGACTGAGAAAAAGGCGTAAAGGTAAAACCTTTACGCCTTTTAGTTTCAAGTGTATGGGACGATGCCTGCATCGCCACGTTAGTGATGTTTTATTGACGGGCTGATGTTGGCATCAGCCCCTACAATTTTATTAATTAAGGGCGTGACTTTCGTCACGCCCTCGCTGTTAATGTGTGATATAGGCCGCTATCGGCTCGATGAACTTCTTATCGGTATAATCGCCGGACTTTGAAATGTGCTCTGCCATTGCGATATCATCAGGAGTTTTCTCCTTTTTGCCGTTGAGCATTGCGGCAAAGGTCTTCATGAGCATTTTTGAACCGAGGGGCATTTTATCGTAATCCAGTCCGCCCTCGCAGTAGAATACCTTTACGTATTTTTTCTGCTCGTCGGTAAGTGACTTTTTGAGAAGACTGTCCACTCCCGAATATTTCGCAGGACTTGCTCCTACGCAGAACATAGCGAGCCTTTTGCTCTGCCATTTTTCTATCCTGCTGGTGAACCAGTCTGCCTTGTGTATCTTTTCAACAGCTACCCAGCCGCCGTAGATTATGGCGTCATAGCTGTCGAAATACTTATCGTCCTTTTTGCGGGCGTCCTTTATTGTCATTATCTCGGCGCCCAGCTTTTCTGCCAGCCATTCTGCGTATTTTTTAGTAAAGCCTGTCTGTGATGAATATACGATGATAGTTCTCATATTAATTACCTCTTTTCATGGCAAGTTGAATGTATTTTAGGGATAATTGCAAAGAATAGTGCTGAGATTAAGTGCTTAGTCGAGAGCTGCAAATGCCTGTCTGAGGTCGTCGAGGATATCCTCAACGTTTTCAAGTCCAACTGAGAGTCTTACAAGACCGCCGTTTATGCCTGCTGCAACGAGCTGCTCGTCAGTGAGCTGACGGTGAGTAGCGCTTGCAGGGTGGAGCACGCAGGTACGGATATCAGCAACGTGGACCTCGTTTGAAGCAAGCTTGAGGGAATCCATGAACTTGACAGCTTCGTTTCTGCCGCCCTTGATAATAAAGGAGATAACGCCGCTTGTACCGTCAGGGAGGTACTTCTTAGCCAGCTCGTGGTACTTATTGCTTGCGAGTCCGGGGTAGTTTACTGACTCAACGTGCTTGTTTGCTTCGAGGTATTCGGCTACCTTCATAGCGTTTATGCAGTATTCCTTCATACGGATATGGAGAGTCTCAAGACCGAGATTGAGGTAGAATGCAGACTGTGCCGAAGGATAGCAGCCGAAGTCTCTCATGAGCTGCATTCTTGCCTTGATGATGTATGCAGCCTTGCCGTAGGTCTTTGTATAGATAGTTCCGTGATAGCTCTCGTCAGGCTCTGTGAACTCAGGGAACTTGCCGTTTGTCCAGTCAAAGTTTCCCGAATCAACGATAACGCCGCCGCCCTGAACTGCATGACCGTCCATGTACTTTGTTGTGGAGTGGATAACGATATCAGCTCCGAACTCGATGGGTCTGCAAAGGATAGGTGTTGGGAAGGTGTTGTCGATGATGAGAGGAACGCCGTTTTCGTGAGCTATCTTGGCGAATTTCTCAATATCAAATACTGTGAGGGCAGGGTTTGCGAGAGTTTCGCCGAAAACTGCCTTTGTGTTGGGCTTGAATGCAGCTCTTATCTCAGATTCAGAAGCGTCTGCGTCAACGAAAATACATTCAATGCCAAGTTTTTTCAGTGTGTAAGCGAAAAGGTTTATAGTACCGCCGTAGATAGTAGCAGCTGAGATGAAGCTGTCGCCTGCCTTTAAGATGTTGAGCAGGGAGAGCAGTGAAGCTGCCTGACCGCTGGAGGTACACATTGCACCGATACCGCCCTCGAGAGCGGCTATCTTGTCCTCAACAGCCATAACTGTTGGGTTCTCAAAGCGCGAATAGATAAGGCTTTTGGTGGGATCATCGAATACTGCCGCAACGTCGTCTGTTGAATCGTAAACGTATGTAGTACTCTGTACTATAGGTACGACTCTGGGCTCAGTATTCTTTGGGGTGTAGCCTGCGTGCAGGCATTTGGTTTCGATCTTCATTGTAGGATACCTCCATTATATATATTACTGTGGTTTCCTGTGAACTATGCGCTGGACTTTTGGTACGCAGAATTCGAGGACGGCACAGTATTTGTCAATGATTGTTATGATATATGTTTCCTTGTATTTAGGCATTGGTCTGGTCACGGGCCACATATGCTTCTCTATCATATCACGTTCAAGCTTGGATATTTTTGTTATCTCTGCGGCGTTGGCGCAGGCGAGCATGGCGTGGTTCTCGCTGTGTGAAGCCTGACCTTTCGTCTTCTCCGAGTTGTACTGCTTTCTGTCATAATAGAAAAGGTCATGGAGAAGTCCTGCTCTTGCGGCTGAACGGGCGTTCAGATTGAATTTTCTGCATACCATGTAGGAATAGTACGAGACATTCACGCAGTGCTGGAAGCGAGTCGTTGATATATGGTGGGTGATAGACCTGAGCTCCTGTACCTGCTGACAGCCGATTATATCCTTTACGCAGTCGTAATAGCTGTTGGCGGTGAGCTCTTTTCGGGAACATATGGCTCTGAGCATATCGTTTCCCTCCTTGCTGTCTTTCTCTCTTTACATCGGAAAAATATCCAATATAGATATTATACAATAAAACGCATAAAAAATCAATATAAAAACAGCAAAATATAAAAAAATAAATCCTGCTTGCCGAAGCCTGTCGAAGCCTATGTAAACCATATCTTACAAAAAATACAGAGCGGAACTGTAGGCTTATACAAAAATATTGTAAGAAATCAATAAAAAAAGGTGAGCGTTTTGTGCAGTAGGGACAAAAACAAGAAAAAAATAAATTTCACCGCTTTAAGGTATTGCAAAATGCGGTTCAGAGTGCTATAATTATTCGTGAACTGCGTTAGTCGCAGAATTTTGAAAAGGAGGTTTTTTAACAATGGCGTTAAAAAATCAGTATCTTATCGATCTTTTAGAAACAGTTAAGAAGAGAAATCCAGGCGAGCCTGAGTTTATCCAGGCAGTTACAGAGGTTCTTGAGACTCTCCAGCCCGTTGCTGAGAAGAGACAGGACCTTATCGACGCAGGCGTTTTCGATAGAATCGTAGAGCCTGAGAGACAGATCATATTCCGTGTTCCTTGGGTTGACGACAACGGCAAGGTACAGGTAAACAGAGGCTTCAGAATCCAGTTCAACTCTGCTATCGGACCTTACAAGGGCGGTATCAGACTTCACCCATCAGTATACCTCGGAATCATCAAGTTCCTCGGCTTTGAGCAGGTATTCAAGAACAGCCTTACAACACTGCCTATGGGCGGCGGCAAGGGCGGTTCCGACTTCGATCCTAAGGGCAAGAGCGACGGAGAGATCATGCGTTTCTGCCAGAGCTTCATGACAGAGCTCTGCAAGCACATCGGCGCTGACTGCGACGTTCCTGCTGGTGATATCGGAACAGGCGCAAGAGAGATCGGCTTCATGTTCGGTCAGTACAAGAGAATCCGCAACGAGTTCGTTGGCGTTCTCACAGGTAAGGGCTTAACATACGGCGGTTCACTCGCAAGAACAGAGGCTACAGGCTACGGTCTCTGCTACTTCACAAACGAGATGCTCCAGGCTAACGGCAAGAGCTTCAAGGACCAGACAGTTGTTATCTCAGGTTCAGGCAACGTTGCTATCTATGCTACAGAGAAGGCTACACAGTACGGCGCTAAGGTAGTTACAGTTTCCGACTCTAACGGATATATCTACGATCCGGACGGAATCGAACTTGATCTCGTTAAGCAGATCAAGGAGGTTGAGCGCGGAAGAATCAAGGAGTATGTCGGCAGAACTTCACACAAGAATGCTGAGTACCACGAGGGCAGCGTTTGGACACTCAAGTGCAACGCTGGCGATATCAAGCTTGACATCGCTCTTCCTTGCGCTACACAGAACGAGATCAACGGTGACGGTGCTAAGGCAATCGTTGCTAACGGCGGCTACGCTATATCTGAGGGCGCTAATATGCCTTCAACTCCTGAGGCTATCGAGACATACCTCTCAAATGGTCTCCTCTATGGTCCTGCTAAGGCTGCAAACGCTGGCGGTGTTGCTACATCAGGTCTTGAGATGAGCCAGAACAGCGAGAGACTCAGCTGGACATTTGAAGAGGTTGACGAGAAGCTCCACGGCATCATGAAGTCTATCTTCAAGGCTTGCGATGAGGCTGCTAAGGAGTACGGCATGGCTGGCAACTACATGGCTGGCGCTAACATTGCAGGCTTCCTCAAGGTTGCTGAGGCAATGAAGGCTCAGGGCTGCGTTTGATTAAAGTCTGCACAGTTCAAGCAGTAAAGTAAACTTATTATCTCCCGTTGTGTCACGCGACGGGAGATTTTTTATCTAATAATATGCACAAATCAGGTGACGGCAAATTGTTGAAAACATAGAAATATCAGTTTTAGACAATAGTTATTGCTTGAATGCTTGAAATATGTGCAAAATGTGATATAATACTATTGTGCTTATTTTATCAAAGTTTCAATAATATTTTATCTATTTGGAGGTAACACCGATGAAAAAACCTATCATTACAATAGAACGACAGTACGGAAGCGGCGGAAGCGTCATCGGTAATCTTGTAGCTGAAAAGCTTGGTATCAACTGCTACAATCGTCAGATACTGAAAATGACAGCTGAAAGATGCGGTATTGCTGTTAAAAATCTCGAAAATGCTGAGGAAAATGTTCCCACAAGCTTCCTCTATTCGCTGCTTCTTTCGGCAAATCCCGCAAGGACTATGGAGGAAAACCTTCCTCTTTCAGATAAAGTCTTTATTATGGAGAGCCGTATCATAAACGAGATAGCGGAGCAGGAAAGCAGCTTCGTGCTGGTAGGCAGATGCGGAAATTATATCCTTGAGGATAAGGGCTGCTTCAGCGTTTATATCTACGCCGACACTGAGGCGCGCATAAAACGTGCCATACAGGATTACGGCGTTGAGGAGAAAAAAGCGGAGTCGGTGATGAAAAAGGCTGACAAGCGCCGCGAGACCTTCTACAATGTCAATACAGGCAAAACATGGCAGGACAAGGACCAGTATTCACTTTGCCTCAACAGCGCTCAGCTGGGGGACGAACTCTGCGCAGAGATAATCGTAAAGGCTTATGAGGAATACAACAAGCGATTTGCTGACTAAATAAAGAATAAACAGCTCCTTTTGCGGTACAATAGCTGCAAAGGAGCTGTTTTTATGTGCGTTATACTGATTCGTTCGGTTATCCTGTACGTACTTGTCATATTCGCCGTGAGACTTATGGGTAAGCGGCAGCTTGGGGAGCTCCAGCCCTCGGAGCTGGTCATCACTATCCTTGTTTCCAATATCGCAACACTGCCTATCGAGGACGTGAATATCCCCATAATCGTCGGAGTTACGCCTATTTTGTCGCTGGTGTGCTTTGAGGTCATGGTGTCGTGGATTAATCTCAGACTGCCTGAGCTTCGGCGACTTATCTCGGGAAGTCCTAAGATAATCATCAGGAATGGCTGTATTGAGCGCGATATCATGCGGGAGCTGCGCTTTTCCGTAGATGACCTGCTCATGGCGCTGAGAAGCAAGGATATCTTCGATATAGGCGAGGTCCAGTACGCTATCGTGGAGACTACAGGCAGCGTTTCCGTTATGAAGAAGCAGCCGCTGGATACTCCCACGAGAAAGGATATGAAGATAGCCGCGGAGTGCTCCGAGCCGCCTGTGCTGATAATTGCCGACGGGAAGTTCATACCGCAGGCTATGGAGTCCGTGAAGCTGAGCAAAGCTGCGGTGGAAATGCTGCTTTCCGCAAATAAAATGGTTGTAAATGACGTTTTTATCATGACTGCCGACAGCTCGGGGAGCTGCTTTATTGCGGATAAGCAGGGGACTCCGCCGATGATAGTGACCTTGGGGGAGAAAAAATGACAAGAGTTAAAATAAGCGGAGCGATCCTGCTGCTTCTCATCGGAGTCAGCATATTTTCGAGCTTGTGGGTGAACCGCCGCTGTGACGCCATGCTGTCACAGATAGACGTTATATGCGGACTTGAAGAAAACGGCGATATATCGGGAGCTGCTGAAAAAGCTCGGGAAATCAACGACGAGTGGGAGCATTTCCGTGAATGGGCTTCGGTACTGCTGAAATATGACAAGCTTGTGGAGATAGACCGACTGTGCTCGCGGATAGTTCACCTTGCCGAAAATGAAGAGGACGAGATGACGGCGGAGCTTGCAGAGCTCCGCGATATGCTTGAAATGCTGAAAAGCGGCGAAACGCCGCTCTGGAATAGTGTTTTTTAGTTGAGAATTGAGAGTTCAGAGTTGAGAGTTTAAGGTATCGCTGCGGCGATGTTATAAAAAGGAGAGCTGAGCGTATAAAAACTCTCAACTCTCCACTTTCAACTCTAAACTTACTTTTCCAGTGTTCCGTGTGAAAGAGACTTCAGATAAGCATTGATGAAGCCGTCGATATCACCGTCCATAACTGCCTGAATATTGCCGTTTTCAAAGCCTGTGCGGTGATCCTTTGCAAGGGTGTAGGGCATGAATACATATGAACGTATCTGTGAGCCCCATGCTATCTGGTTCTGAACTCCCTTGATATCCTCGATCTTTTCAAGGTGCTCACGCTCCTTTATCTCGATGAGCTTTGAACGGAGCATCTTCATAGCGTAGTCCTTGTTCTGGTACTGGCTTCGCTGAGTCTGACAGGAAACAACGATACCTGTGGGCTTATGGATAAGACGTACAGCGGAGCTGGTCTTGTTTACCTTCTGACCGCCTGCACCGCTGGAACGGTAAACCTCCATTTCGATGTCCTCGGGACGGATATCAACTTCGATAGAATCGTCGATCTCGGGCATAACTTCGAGAGCCGCAAAAGATGTGTGACGTCTCCCCGAAGCGTCAAATGGCGATATACGCACAAGTCTGTGAACGCCCGACTCGGACTTCATATAGCCGTAAGCATTTTCACCCTCAATAAGGATAGAAGCGGACTTCATACCTGCTTCGTCGCCGTCGAGGTAGTCGAGAAGTTCCACCTTGAAATCGTGGCGCTCAGCCCAGCGGTTGTACATACGGTAGAGCATTTCTGCCCAGTCCTGAGCCTCTGTTCCGCCTGCGCCTGCATGGAATGTGAGGATAGCGTTGGAGTTGTCATACTCGCCTGTGAGGAGAGTAGCCAGCTTTTCGTCCTCCAGCTTGGTTTTGAAGGCGTCGGACTCCTTCTTTATCTCGTCAATGTCGCTCTCGTCGTCAGCTTCGATAGAAAGCTCAATAAGAGTGATGATATCCTCGAGATTTTCGTTGAGCTTATTGTACTTTTCTATCTTCTTTTCAAGAGTTTTTTGCTCTTTCAGCACTTTCTGGGAGTTTTCGAGGTCGTCCCAGAAGCCCTCCTTTGCAGTTTCCTCGCCAAGCTCCGCAACGCGCTTCTTGGCGGCTTCTATATTCAGAACGTCGGCAAGCTCCGCCATTTCCTTGCGGTAGCCCGTCATTTCGACTCTGAGTTCGTCAAGTATTATCATAGTTTCAAATCCTTTCAAACATAGATACATATATTATATCACAGTTTTTGGCGGACTGCAAGGGGGAAAAGAGAAAATTTGCGTTTTTTTGTAGGGAACGTCGCTGAATTGAGAATGGAGAATGTAGGGGCTGCCTTTGGCGGTCCGCGCCTGACAAAACGACTTCAAATGACCGAATGTAGGGGCTGGCGTCCCCGACAGCCCGTCAGTTTCATTGCAATTGTGGGACACCGAGGACGTCGTCCCCTACAATATGTTATTTATATTTGTTGCGTAAAATGCGGACTGCCAAAGGCAGCCCCTACAAAATCTTAGTTCTTAGCTCTTAGTTCTAACAGCTAAAGTCTAACGGCTAAATCGGTCTTGACAAACGCAATATAATCGTGTATAATAGAAAAGTATTCAAAGGCGATGATGAAGAGGAGTACGTGAGATACCCGATTTTCAGAGAGCTGCCGCGCGGTGAAAGGCAGTATGAGGGGCTTGCGGAAGTAGCTTCGGAGCTTCGCATGCCAACGGCTTTGCTCAGTAGTATGCGGCGTGATCCTCACGTTACAGGGGAAGAAGCTGAGCGGCTTCGCAGAGAGCGGGAGATATTCCCGAATTCAGGTGGTAACACGGACTTAGTTCGCCCTGAACCTTAACGGTTCAGGGCGATTTTAATTCATAATGCATAATTATTAATGCATAATTTAAGAGGTCAGCTTCGTTGACGGATTTAAATTATACTGCCGTGAAACGTTTCAAATATATCGCCGTTAGGCGATACCGCTAATTATGAATTATGCATTATGAATTATGAATTGATCGAAAGGAAGATTTGAATGGCAAAGGAACTTGCAAAGGCTTACGATCCAAAGGATTTTGAGGACCGTATCTACGCCGCATGGAACGACAAGGGCTGTTTCCGTGCAGAGGCTGATCCCAAGAAAACGCCCTACACTATAGTTATCCCTCCTCCGAACATCACAGGACAGCTCCATATGGGACACGCCCTCGATGAAACATTACAGGATATCCTTATCCGCTGGAAGAGAATGAGCGGCTACAGTGCACTGTGGCTTCCCGGTACAGACCACGCTGCTATCGCTACAGAGGCTAAGATAGTTGAGGCTATGCGCAAGGAAGGCGTTACAAAGGAGGACCTCGGCAGAGAGGGCTTCATGAAGCGTGCATGGGAGTGGAAGAAGCAGTACGGCGGACGTATCGTTGAGCAGCTCAAGAAGCTGGGCTCCTCATGCGACTGGTCAAGAGAGCGCTTCACCATGGACGAGGGCTGCTCAAAGGCAGTTAAGGAAGTTTTCATCAAGTACTATGAAAAAGGTCTCATTTACAGAGGCGAGCGTATAATCAACTGGTGCCCCAAGTGCCGCACATCACTTTCCGACGCTGAGGTAACATATGAGGATCAGGCTGGTCATTTCTGGCACCTCCGCTATAAGATAAAGGACAGCGACGGCTATCTGGAGCTTGCTACCACACGTCCCGAGACTCTCCTCGGTGATACAGCTGTTGCAGTAAATCCAAAGGACGAGCGCTACACAGACCTCGTTGGCAAGACAGTTATACTGCCTATCGTTCACAGAGAGATACCTATCGTTGCTGACGATTATGTTGAAATGGACTTCGGTACAGGCGTAGTTAAGATAACTCCTGCTCACGATCCTAACGACTTCGAGGTAGGTCTCCGCCACAAGCTGCCCGTTATCAATGTAATGAACGACGACGCTACTATCGTTGACGATTATCCTGCATACGCAGGCATGGACCGCTACGAGGCAAGAAAGAAGATAGTTGAGGACCTCGAAAAGGAAGGCGCTCTCGTTAAGATAGAGGAGTACAGCCATAATGTAGGTACCTGCTACCGCTGCGGAACAACTGTTGAGCCAAAGGTATCAACTCAGTGGTTCGTTAAGATGAAGCCCCTTGCAGAGCCGGCTATAAAGGCTGTAAAGAACGGCGATACAAAGTTCGTTCCCGAGCGTTTTGACAAGATATACTTCCACTGGCTCGAAAACATCAAGGACTGGTGTATCTCCCGTCAGATATGGTGGGGACATCAGATACCTGCATTCTACTGCGACGAGTGCGGCGAAATGGTAGTTACAAAGGAGAGCAGTGCGGTTTGTCCTAAGTGCGGCAAGCCTATGAGACAGGATCCCGATACTCTCGATACATGGTTCAGCTCTGCGCTCTGGCCTTTCTCCACACTGGGCTGGCCCGAGAACACAGAGGACCTCAAGTACTTCTACCCAACAAATACTCTCGTAACAGGCTATGATATCATCTTCTTCTGGGTAATCAGAATGATGTTCAGCGGTCTGGAGAACATGGGCAAGGTACCTTTTGATACAGTTCTTATCCACGGTCTTGTACGTGACGCACAGGGACGCAAGATGTCCAAGTCGCTGGGCAACGGTATCGATCCTCTTGAAGTTATCAACGAGTACGGCGCTGACGCTCTCAGATTCATGCTTGCAACAGGCAACTCACCCGGAAACGATATGCGTTATATCGACGACAAGGTAAAGGCTGCCCGTAACTTCGCAAACAAGCTCTGGAACGCTTCACGTTTCATCATGATGAACCTCCCCGAGGACTTTGAGTTCAAGGGACTTCCAACAGAGCTTGAATTAGAGGACAAGTGGCTTGTAAACAAGTTCAATCAGCTTGCAAAGGAAGTAGGCGAGAACCTGGACAAGTACGAGCTTGGCGTTGCTTCACAGAAGATATACGACTTTATCTGGGACGTATTCTGCGACTGGTACATCGAGCTCACAAAGCCACGTATACAGGCAGGCGGCGAGACAATGGCAAAGGCTCAGGCAGTTCTTGTATGGGCTATGCAGGGGATGCTGAAGCTCCTCCACCCGTTCATGCCGTTCATCACCGAGGAGATATGGCAGGTCCTCAACAACGAGAAGTCCATGATAATCCTCGAAACTTACCCGACTTACGATGCTTCTATCGACTTTACAGCCGAGGAGAAGGCGTTCGAGAAGATAATCTCAGCTATCAAGGCTGTAAGAAATACACGTACAGAAATGAACGTACCGCCGTCGGTAAAGGCTAAGCTCTTCATCGAGACTGCCGACAAGGAGCTCTTCAACTCCTGTGCAGTATTCTTCGAGAAGCTTGCTTCCGCTTCCGCAGTTGAGACAGGCGACAAGTTCGATATCCCCGATTCTGCAAACGCAGTTACAGATTCAGCACGTATCTTTATTCCTATGGACGAGCTGGTTGACAAGGAGAAGGAGATAGCACGTCTCGAAAAGGAAAAGGCAAAGGTTCAGAAGGATATAGACTTCCTCAGCGGAAAGCTCAATAATCATGGCTTTATCGCAAAGGCTCCTGCTCAGCTCATTGACGCTGAAAAGGCTAAGCTTGCAAAGGCTGAGGAGAAAATGGCTAAGATAGAGCAGTCTATCGCAGCATTCAGAAAATAAGCAAAATGGGCGGCATTTATTGCCGCCCATATGTTTTATTAAGAAGTATCATTTGTAGGGGGCGATGCCTACATCGCCCCGAAATATATGGTGATTTATTGTATATAACAGCAAAGCTCCCTATACAGGGAGCTTTTTTGCTGTTATTTTATTATGAAGGAGTAATGATAAGCGCTTATTTTTCCTCGTCCTCAGCTTCATCGGACTTTTCAGAATTTTCGGCTTTTTCAGCCTTGTCGGACTTGCTCTTCTTCTCGGACTTCTTTTCGTCCTCGCTGTCCTTTTCGTCAGCCTCGTCTTCGTCCTCTTCCTCGGACTTTTCCTCGTTCTTGCTGTTATTCTTGGACTTGCTCTTTTCAGACTCATCGTCCTTTGACTGCTCGACTACCTTTTCATCGAGAGTTACCTTGACGGTCTTGTTCTCGTCGTCTCTTACAAAGGTTATCTCGATCTCTTCGCCTGCGGAGTGCTTGTTGAGCTGAGCAATGAGCTCCTCGTTTGAAGCAACCTTTTCGCCGTCGACCTCAGTGATGATATCGCCCTTGCGGAGACCTGCCTTTTCAGCGGCACTGCCCTTGTTTACGGCATAAACATAGATACCTGTCGGCCAGTCGTACATCTTTGCGTCAGTCTCGGATACAGTCTGAGCGCTGATACCCAGCTGCGGCTTGCCTGTTACATAGCCGAACTTCATAAGGTCGTCAATGATAGAAGAAGTAAGATTTGAGGGGATAGCAAAGCCGATACCCTCGATAGAAGCTCCCGATGATGAGTATGAAGATGACATCTTAGAGGAGTTGATACCGATTACCTGACCATACTTGTTGATAAGTGGACCGCCTGAGTTTCCTGAATTGATAGCGGCATCGGTCTGGATAAGGTTCATAGCCTTGTCGTTGATAGTGATGTTTCTGTTAAGACCTGATATCATACCGCCTGTAACGGTGTCCATGAGCTCAAAGCCGAGAGGATTGCCGATAGCGATAACTGATTCGCCAAGTCTGAGCTCGTCGCTGTTGCCGAATTCAGCGGCTGTAAGACCTGTTGCGTCTATTTTCAGAACTGCAAGGTCGCAGTCTGTATCATAACCGATTATCTCAGCGTCATATGTCTTGTCGTCATCGAGAACTACTGAAACGCTGTCTGCTTTTTCTCCGCCGTATTCGCCGTCGTAGATAACATGAGCGTTTGTGACGATATATCCGTTTTCTGAGATTATAACACCTGTACCTGTGCCCTTGTATTCTCTTGTTACAGGCTCACTGCTTCTGTTGTTGCCGCCGAAGCCGTTGCCGAAACCGTTTCCGAAGCCGAAACCGAAATCAAAGAAGTCCTCAAAGCCGTCGAGACCGCTGCTTATGGTCTGCTCAGTGGTGAATGTTGATTCGATACCTACTACAGAGGGGAGTACCTTTTCAACTATCTCTTCATTTGAGAGAGCGTTTCCGCCGATCTCCTGAGGCTTGATAAGGCTTACTGCCTTTGAAGCGAGGAGTTCTTTAGTAGCTTCCTTTGTGGTGGACTTTGCGTCGTCTTCAAGTTCCTCGATGACTGAATCACCTGAGAAGTTCTCGCCTGCGAAGTAGCGGTAAGCACCGATTGAGCCGCCTGATACTAAAGCCATAGCCATGATAAAGGCAGTTACCTTCAGACCTGTGTGCTTTTTCTTTTTGGGAGCCTCAGCGCTGTCGGTACTGAAGCCGTTATAATTCTCACCGTTGTTATTTGGGCTCTGCTGGTTATTGTAATTGTAGTTATACTCACTCATATTATTCACGTTCCTTTTCAATTATTTTTCTGAGGTTCTCCCTCAGCCTGTGATTATATTATATTAGCCCTTTGTGATATTAATTTGCGGCAAATGTAATGTTTTTGAGAATTTTATGTGTAATTTCTATCACAATTCGGGTTTGAATGTGAAAAAACAGCCAATTGTCCTTAGCCGTTAGCTATTAGATTGTATGGGACGGCGTCCTCGACGTCCCATTTAAGAGACGCCTTTACTTGCAAGGCGACACTAATCGTGTCCGGCACCCTCTGTCCTTCGGACACCTCCCTACACTGTAGGGAGTCACTCTTGACCTGACCAAAGGAACACAGTCCCTTTGGAATCCCGTTCATAGTATCAGCATAAATAACAGTTCACTAATTACCCAAATTACTTGCATTATTCTGATATATATGATATAAGCGCGGAGCCCACGCCGCCTTTTTCACGTTAAAGTTATTATAAACATTAGTTTTTTAGCCGCGAATGTTGCTTTTTCTGTTTTTTTATGATATAATAAAAATATTATATATTATTAAGGAAAGGAAAACTATGGACAGTTCAGATATATGGAAGATAGTTCTTGTAGTTGCGATGATGATATTTTCCGCGATATTTTCAAGCACAGAGACCGCCTTTTCCAGCGTGAACAAGCTTCGCCTGAAGAATTATGAGGCTCAGGGCAGCAAAAAAGCAAAAAAAGCCCTGAAGCTTGCAAACCGCTTCGACGAGGTGCTGACGGCAGTCCTTATCGGCAACAATATCGTCAATATCGCCACATCGTCTGTTAGCACTATCATATTTATAAGTATAATGGGCAGCAAAGGCGCAGCGGTGTCCACTATTGTGATAACCGTGCTTGTGCTTATCTTCTGCGAGGTGCTCCCAAAGTCCTACGCCAAGAAAAATGCTGAAAAACTGGCGTTGGCATTTGCGACGCCCCTTTCGTTCCTTGTTATGGTGTTCAAGCCCTTTGTGTGGCTGCTGAACAAGCTCTCGTCAGCTATTGCCAAAGGCGATGAAGCTCCCAGCGTTACCGAGGACGAGCTGAAATACATGATAGACGAGATAGAGGAGCAGGGCGTTATCGAGGAGCAGGAGAGCGAGCTGGTAAAGAGCGCTCTTGAATTTGACGAGATAACCATAAACGAGATACTTATCCCCCGTGTCAAGGTCATAGGCGTGGAGCTTGGCTCTACTATCGACGAGATAAAGGAGATATTCAGCAGCGAGATGTACTCCCGTCTGCCAGTTTATGAGAAGAGCCTTGACAATATTGTGGGTATCATCACAAACAAGGCGTTCTTCAAAATGCTTGTTGAGGGCGGAAACGATGTGAACTCCATTATACAGGAAGTCCCTCACATTGCCGATACCAAGCTCATAAGCGAGGCTATGCGCGATATGCAGCGCTCAAAGGTACACCTTGCAGTAGTTATCGACCAGTATGGCGGCACCAAGGGTATCGTTACCCTTGAGGATATCATCGAGGAGCTCGTCGGCGAGATATACGACGAGGACGATGAGATAGAGACCAATATAATGATGCTTGCTCCCGATAAATACGAGGTCGCAGGCGATATGAGCATAAGCGATATGCTGGAAATGCTTGACCTTGACGAGGACATGATAACCACGGATTATACCTCCGTAGGCGGCTGGGTGACAGATGTCATGGAGCATATCCCCGAGGCAGGCGAGACCGCCGAGAGCGGTATCTTCCGCATAACTGCCGCCGAGGTAAACGAGCAGAACGTTGAAAAGGTCATTATCGAGGTGCTTCCCACCGACGATGATGACGAAGAAGACGAGGACGAAGAATAGTATTGTAGGGGCGGATATTATCCGCCCATGCGATTATCAGGGGTGAAGCCATGAAAAAGAAAAGCGGCAAGGCGTATATAATTTCGGGAGCAATACTGCTTTTGGCAGGTATACTGGCTAATATCCGGACTATATTCCTGCTGGTCAGCATTCTTACAGCTCCCGAGCCTGAGGGAATAGGCATTATCGGCGGTGCGGACGCTCCCACTGCGATATTCCTGACAGACAGGCTGTTCGGGGAGCTCAATATCATTGAAAAGGCAGGACTTCTGCTGATAATTATAGCTCCTGTGCTGATTATTATAGGTATAGTAAAATGCCTATGTAAGAAACGCCGTTCCAAGGATTCGGAATAACCATTTGTAGGGGACGGCGTCCCACAATTGCAACGGAACTAACGGGCTGTCGGGGACGCCAGCCCCTACAATGATTTCATGTTATTTGCAACGTAATTGACGGGACGCCGAGGGCGGCGTCCCCTACAAAAGAACCCGAAACAGTATAACTGTTTCGGGTTCTTTGTCATTCTACAGTGCCCTCGCTTCTGCCGATAGTGAGGACGAAGCCCTTGTTTATAGGCATTATGCCCTGCGGCTCAACGGTCTTTACCGTATTGTCGGGGAGCTTTACGCTCCATGTATCGTTGGTGAGATTGCGCAGAGCGTGCTTGCTTGGATCTTTCTTGTTGCGTACTACCTCGCCGATGACCTTGTGGAAGTCGCCGTCGGTATCGCCTGTCATGCCCTCGTAGAGCTTAGCTCCGCCGAATGAGGGCAGCTCGAAGCGCTTGAACTTTATGCTCTCTGTGCAGGTGAGCTGACCGCCGCAGTACATACAATTCACGGAGTATTTCGGCGCGATGAATGTTTCCTTGCCGCAGTGAGGGCAGGGGACAGTCTCGCTTCTGAGCCTTACGAAAGCGTCAAGCCATGTGAGCTCGATAACGCGGTCATATGGGGGCTTAACTGAGCCCTTTCCGAAGGACTGAATGAACAGATCACGGATATAGTCTGGGTATATCTTCCAGAAACGGAGAGTATTTGTGTTGAGCTGATTGTTTGCGGCATTTCTGTCGTCCTCGGGATCGAGAACGAAAACAGGATCGCTGCCGTAGAATTTCTTCTCAAGCTCTGGAGTCATACACGGGGGAGTAGAATACTTGCCCTCCAGAGGGTGCTCGATGAACAGCATACGGAACAGGATAACAGCCAGCGAGAAGCGGTCAGAGCGCTTGTCGGGAGCTCCGCCGAGAACTACCTCGGGAGCCATATAGCGCTGTTTGCCTGCGATACCGAAGTTTACGCCGCGCTCGGAAACATTGTCGTTGTCGCATATGAGAACGTCGCCGTTCTGCGGATTTATGAAGAAGTTTCCGTTATTCAGGTCCTGATAGCTGTAGCCGTCGTTGTGGAGAGCGCGGAAGCCCTCGATGATATTGATAGCTGCGTTGCAGCGAGCAGTAATATTTGCGAAGCTTGCCTTCATGCGGCGTGTCTTGGGATCCCACAGCAGAAAGCGCGTAAGCTCCTCATAGCCCTTTGGACGGAGTGGCATGATGTAGCCGAAGCTGCCGTCTATCCAGTTGGAGAGCTCCTCAGGCCAGAGGAATGCGCTTGTGGGAGCGCCTTTTTTTATGTTAGCCTTGAGGTTTTCGTAGAATTCCTGCGGGTTCTTCATTTTGTCGATAGTGGACTTGTGATACCATTTCAGCGCCATTTCCTTGCCGCCGCACTCGACTCTGTAGACATTGCCCTGTCCGCCGCCGCCGAGGAATTCGAGAATGGTAAATGTGGAATTATATACAGTTCTGCCCTTGTATCCTACTTTTAGTTCTGCCATGGTGTACTCCTTTCGATATGGATATTACTGGTTTGAAAAGCTTTCGTTCTGAGGACGTGTTGTTACAGCAGGCTCAGATGTATAAGTTGAAGCCTCTGTAGTTTCTGTCTTTGCTGCTTCTGTTGCTGCAGGAGCAGCAGGTGCAACGGTATTCTGACAGAGCCAGTCGCACCATGTTGCGTAGTATTTTGCAAGAACGTGAACGCCGTCGCTGGCGTAATCAGCTGTAAGTGCGCCGTTTTCGTCGTCAAAGACTCCGTTTACGCATATATAGAAGGTCTTTTTGTTGTCGGCGAGCTCCTGTATCCTGCTGTTGAGGATATCGATGCGCTCGTTGGTTATATACTGAGTCTGACCTGCTGTGGTAACGTGGAGATTTCCCTGTAAGTATATAAGGGCGTCGGGCTGTGCCTGACGAATGCCGTCCACAAGCTTTCTGTAAGCCGCAACAGTGTATTCAAAGTCGTTGCCTACCTCGTTGATTCCAAGCATTACGTAAATTTTGCCGTATTTCTTGCCGCTGAGGAACTCCCAGATGGTCTTGCCGTTTACATAGGAGTTATCTATCTTATACGCCGAAAGACCGATATCGCAGAAGTAATCCGCATTTTTAAGGGTACCGTAGTTCGAGATGCCTACTGTACGTGAATCGCCGATAAACAGTGCGTCATCGAAGTACTCGGGACCGCTCTGCACCCAGTTTACGGGAGAAGTAGTAGGCTCTGCAGGCTGTTCCTGTGTGGCAGGAGCAGTTGTTTCGCCCTCTGATGTGGGCTGAGCCTCTGTTGTGCTCTCCTGAGAAGCTGTGGTAGTTGTCTCAGCCGCAGGTGCAGCAGCAGAGGGCTCCTTTGCGGCAGCCTTTGGCGTGACCAATTCGCTGTCCTTCCAAATCTGCTTATATATGTACGGTGAAGCCACCAGACAGGTGAGCAGAAGTATCACCGTGTATATGCATTGTTTAAACTTGCTCAATTTTTTCTCTCCTTAGAATCTGAAATACATGAATGGATCGTCCATGCCTCTGTACATACAGTATACAGCCGCACAGAATACCAGAATCAGCAGTATTGCTGTTAAAATGGAATGCTTTATCTTCTTGTAGACAGCCTCGGGTATCCTTGTGGAGAACAGGAGAGCCGCTGCGAAGTATTTCCAGTATTTCGTCCAGTAAAATGCGTAGTCCTTGTCCATAATGGCGAAAGTCTTCTGAGGCAGGAACGGGATAAGCCTTTTGAAGTATATTCCCAGCTCATGGAAGTCCGTAATTGCGAATAACAGCCATGTTACGGGGATTATCACCAGCATATACAAGTGACCGAGGGGCTTTATCCTGTTCAGAGTCTTGCCTGTCCAGAATTTTTCCGTCATGATAATGATGAAGAGCACCAGTCCCCACAGTACGAAGTTCCAGCTTGCGCCGTGCCACAGACCTGTGAACAGCCAAACAACAAGCATATTGAACACCATTCGTCCCTCGCCCTTGCGGTTTCCGCCGAGAGGGATATAGATGTAGTCCTTGAACCATGAGCCAAGAGTCATATGCCAGCGGCGCCAGAATTCGGTCATAGTCAGCGACATATAAGGGTGGTCGAAATTCTTTGGAAGCTCGAAGCCCATTACCCTGCCCAGACCTATCGCCATGAGTGAATAGCCGCAGAAGTCGAAGTAGAGCTGGAATGAGTAAGCAAATATACCCAGCCATGCAAGCCTTGATGATATGCTCTCATAGCCTATCATGGAGATATCGCTCCACAGACCGCCTATCTGATTGGCGATAAGCACCTTGTAGCCCAGACCGATAGTAAAGGTCTTGAGACCGTCCTCGACCTGTGCAATGGTGTGGGTACGGCTTTTCAGTTCCTTTGCGACGTGGTCAAAGGTAACGATAGGACCTGCGATGAGCTGAGGGAACATAGTGATGTATGCGCCGTAGTTGACGAGGTTCTTTTCGGCTTTAGCCTTGCCGCGGTATATGTCGATTATGTAGGATACGTTCTGGAATGTGTAGAAGCTGATACCGATAGGCAGGATTATATTTTTCAGCGTCAGGCTCTGGTGGAAGATATTGTTGATATTTTCCGTGCCGAAAGTCCAGTATTTGAAGAAGATAAGCCACCAGAAGTTGAAAACTATGCCAAAGAACAGCCAGAGCTTCTTAACGTAGCGGCTGTTCTCGATGAACTGCGCTACGATGAAGTTCAGAAGCACCGTCAGCAGGAAAAGCAGGATATACACGGGCTTTTTTACGCCGAAGCTGTAGAACAGGACGCTTCCTGTGAATATCACAAGGTTCTGATACTCTATCCTTGTGGAGGAGTAGGCGTGTGCAAGGAGAAATCCCGTTGTCAGCAGGAATATCAGTACGGGTACGGGCTTGAAAAGTCCGTGGTCGTGGAACAGGACATAGCCTGCAACGGCGCTTGCCACGATTATTACGTCACATCGGTACCGCTTTTCGGGAGCTGTGCAGGACTCGAACAAAAGCCAGAACACAGCCGCCAAGTAGAGCGCAATGTTGAGAACGCTCGTCAGGTGCAGTACGCCGAAAACGGCGTAGCCTGCAATTATGCTCGATACGACTAAAACGATGTTTCTGTATTTTTTCTCAGACGCCGAATAGGCAATCAAAAAAACAGGCAGGAATATGAAAATAAATTCCAAGCTGCTGAAAACCAAATATACCACCCTTTAATTAATTCATTTATTATCAAAACGCAGAATGTCATAGTATGTATTATCTGCGGAAAATAGCGTTATAAAAACTCATACATTACTATTTTACACGTTTGATATATAAATGTCAATACCTTTGGAATAATGTAGCAATTTGCAGTAAACAGCCGCTTTTTAGCGATTAGTTATTAGTGATTAGTGATTAGCAGAACTAAGAGCTGAGAACTAAGAATGTAGGGGCTGCCTTTGGCAGTCCGCGCCTAACGAAATAACCCCGAATATCTATTTGTAGGGGCGCCGTTTCGGCGCCCGTGTGGATATTCGATGTGTTTGGGGCGGGCGACGGGACGTCGCCCCTACAAAAAAGGAACGCCGTTCTCGGCGTTCCTTACGGGAATATATCTTAAATATCTGTTACAAATGGCGTAATAAGTATCATTATCATGCATATCGGGCATACTGCCTTTATCATTACGCTGTAGAGGAGCTTTGAGCGGAAGCGCTTTTCGCCGAACATGACCTCCTCCTCGATATATCTGGTCTTGACCGTATATCCCACAAGTATGCAGGTGAGGAATGCAAGCACAGGCATCATAAGGTTGTTGGTGATAAAGTCGAAGAAATCAAGTATCTGCATACCAAAGACCTTTACGTCAGCCCATATGCTGTAGCCCATTACAGAGAGCATACCCATGATAAGGGTGAATACTATTACGATACAGCAGCTCTTTACACGGCTGAGCCTGAATTTCTCCATAACTACGGCAACTACTGTTTCCATAAGGGAAATGGACGAGGTGAGCGCAGCAAGTGCAACGAGAATGAAGAAGGCTGATCCGATGATACCGCCTGCCGGCATTTCTGAAAATACCTTTGGCAGAGTTATGAACATAAGTCCGGGACCTGCGTTGAGGGCGGAGCTGTCTCCGCCTGAGAATACGAATACCGCAGGTACGATGATAAGTCCTGCAAGGAAAGCAACGGCGGTATCGAATATCTCTATCTGACGGACTGAGCTTTCAAGGGAGTCCTCTTTTCTCATGTATGAGCCGTAGGTTATCATGATGCCCATTGCTATTGACATCGAGTAGAACAGCTGTCCGCAGGCTGCCGCAATTGTTTGCAGTAGCTTTGGCAGTGTGAATCCCTCAAAATTGGGGAGCAGATAGTATCTGAGTCCCTCTCCTGCGCCGTCAAGAGTTAGGGTGTATATTGCGATACCAACTATGAGCAGCAGAAGTACGGGCATGAGGAATTTGCTCACAAGCTCTATGCCCTTTTCAACGCCTATGAATACGGCTATTGAGGTCAGAAGCACAAATATTATGAAGAAAACAGCAGGCTGTCCCAGCTGACCGATGAAATGCTCGAAGAATGTGAGCTTAACGTCAGGTGAGGAGCCTATGTATTCGGCTTCGGCAGCAGCCTTGCCGCCGTTTGTGAGGAATACTGTCATATATTTCAGTACCCAGCCGCCTATAACGCAGTAATAGGGGAGTATCAGCGCAGGGATAACAGCGGCGAGGACTCCGAGGAATGAGAAGCGCTTGTCCACTGTCTTGTATGCGCCGATAACGCTTTTGCCTGTGCGCCTGCCGATAGCAATTTCGGTTAGCATAAGGGTGAAGCCGAAAGTCAATGCAAATATGAGATATACCAGCAGGAAGAAGCCGCCGCCGTATTTTGCGGCAAGATAGGGGAATCTCCAGATATTGCCCAGACCTACCGCAGAGCCTGCCGCGGCAAGTATGAAGCCTATTTTTGAACCAAATCCGCCTCGCTCGGAGACTTTTTTCGTATCATTCATGTGAATATGTCCTTTCATTTTGTCGTAATAATGCAATACAAGTATAATTATAGCATTAGTAATAGGAAAAATCAATATCAAGTCCTGAATAACATCAAAAAAAGAAAAAGGAACGGCGAAATGCCGTTCCTAAACGGGGCGATGTGGGCATCGCCCCCTACTAATTACTACTCTCTACTTACTACTCACTACTCACTCAATACCTGCCTGCTGTTTTGCAGCTGTGAGGGTGTTCTTCATAAGCATTGCGATAGTCATAGGACCTACGCCGCCGGGTACGGGAGTGATGAAGGAAGCCTTCTTCTCAGCGGACTCGAACTCAACGTCGCCGCAGAGCTTGCCGTTGTCAAGACGGTTCATGCCAACGTCGATAACTACAGCGCCTTCCTTAATCATGTCGCCTGTAACGAAGTTAGCGCGTCCGATAGCAACTACGAGGATATCAGCGCCGAGGCATACCTCCTTGAGGTTCTTGGTCTTGGAGTGGCAGATAGTAACTGTGCCGTTCTTCTGGAGAAGCAGCATAGCCTGAGGCTTGCCGACGATATTGCTTCTGCCGATAACTACGCACTGCTTGCCTGTGATATCTGTGCCTGTGCTCTCGATAAGGCGCATAACGCCTGCGGGAGTACATGGCAGGAATGAATACTCGCCTATCATTATCTTTCCCACGTTGATAGGGTGGAAAGCGTCAACGTCCTTATCAGGTGAGATAGCGTTGATAACAGCCTTTTCGTCGATGTGCTTCGGCAGAGGGAGCTGTACAAGAATACCGTTTACTCTGTCGTCGCGGTTAAGTACGTTTACAAGGTCGAGGAGCTGCTCCTGAGTGGTGTTCTCGTCGAGAGCGTACTCGAATGACTGGAAGCCTACAGCTTCGCAAGCTTTTTTCTTGTTGTTTACGTAAACTCTTGAAGCAGGGTTGTTGCCTACGATAACTACCGCAAGACCAACTTTAAGTCCCTTTTCTTCCCTGAGCTTGGCTGTTTCCTCTGCAACTTCAGCCTTTACTGCTGCTGAAACTGCTTTTCCGTCGATTATCTGTCCCATTGTTATTTATCCTCCTTGTTTTCATCGGACTTTTCGTCCTCTGTGTCATCATCTTTATTTTCAGAAGCCTCCGCAGGCTTTGCAGGAGCTTCGTCATCATCGTCGTCGAAGTCGTCGTCATCATCGTCAAAGTCCAGCTCTGACTCGTCGAAATCATCGTCGTCATCGTTAAGTATATCCAGCTCGTCGTCGTCAATGCCGTCTATCTTTGCGTCCTCGTGGGAGATACCCATTTTCTTGCGGCGTGATTCCTCGATGAGGTGGTGTGATTCCTCGGTATTTGCATAGAGCACCATGCTCTCGGGATCGCGCTTTTTCTTGGAGAAGAGCACTATCTGGAGTATCACTGAGGCTACGAAGATAACTGCGGAAAGAGCCTGCGAGATACGGATATTGCCCAGCATAAGGCTGTCTGTGCGGAGTCCCTCAACTACGAAGCGCTCTGCGCCGTACCATGCAAGGTACATGAGGAATATCTGTCCGTCGTACTTTCTGCGCTTTGACCAGAATGAGAGTATCACGAAGCCCAGCAGACACCATACTGATTCGTAGAAGAAGCAGGGGTGAACGGGCTTTTCCCAGAGCATTTCCAGACCGTTGTTGTACATATCGCCGCCCATTTGCATACCGTCGCTGATAGTGCGCTGGATAGTACCGCCTGTCATGCCGAGGAAGAAGTCGGTATTCGTACCGAATGCCTCCTGATTGAAGAAGTTGCCCCAGCGTCCGATGCCTTGCCCGATAAGGAAACCAAGTGCCGTGATATCAAGCATGGGGAGCATTTTGATCTTGCGTATCTTGCATATGGTAAGACCGATAAGCAGGGCTCCTATGATACCGCCGTAAATGGCGAGACCGCCCTGACGGGTGTTGATGATAGCTTTCAAGTCGCCCTTGTATTCGTCCCAGCGCATGAGCACGTAGTATATGCGCGCACCGATGATACCGCCGAT
Source organism: Ruminococcus flavefaciens MA2007 (assembly GCF_000621845.1). Classification (GTDB taxonomy): domain Bacteria; phylum Bacillota; class Clostridia; order Oscillospirales; family Ruminococcaceae; genus Ruminococcus; species Ruminococcus flavefaciens_E. The sequence continues at coordinate 69,623 of NZ_KK211354.1, forward strand.
AACTCCGCCGATAATGGCGTCAACAGTTCTGTCGGAGTCAAGTCCGAAGCGCTTCATTCTTGGAAGAGCGTAGATAAGTGCAAGGATAAGTCCGAGTGTGATGATTATTCCGTACCACTGGATATCAAAGCCGAATACCGAGAATGCGGTAGGATCAATATTGAATTTCCAGCCAAGTTCGGGAAATTGTATTTCGTGTGGTTCTAATAGTGTTTCTGTGGACATTTGGTCAATCCTCCGTTTCTATTACTGACAGAACACATCTGTCACGGCGCAGCTGACTGCGCATAAAATCAATAACATCGCCGCAGGTGAGCTCCGACATTATGCTGATAGAGTCATAAGGTGAGACGTTCTCCATATAGGCGTTGAGCATAAGGCTTGCAACAGCCTCGACGTTGTTGAGCTCGCGGACCATTACGCCGTAGGCGGACTTCTTTACGCGCTGGAAGTCCTTTTCGTTTACGCCCTCGGCAATAAGGCGGTCTATCTCGGCGAATACAGCCTCGCGGATAAGCTCGGGCTTTTCGGCTTCGCCCGAGAATATCAGGGTGAAGTAGCCGTCACCGTAGAATACCTCGCAGTTGAAGGTGGAGTTTATCACCTCGTCCTTGAGGAGCCGCTCGCACATAGGCAGTGCAGGATCGGTGAGCAGGGACGATACTATAGAAGCCGCTGAAACTGCTTTGAGACGGTCAATGCCGCTTCTCGGAGCGCATTTGTATCCAAGATTGAAGATAGAAGCGCCTACGGGCTGTTTTTCCCGCGTTTCAGCTTCGACTATCTCATCGGGCTCGGGCGGAAATACTGATTCCAGTCCCTTGTCCGTGCAGGGTTTAAGGTATTCGTCGCATATCTCAAGCACCTTGTCCGCACTGATGTTTCCTGCAATGGAAAGCACCATGTTATTGAGGTTATAGAATGTATCGTAGCACTTGTAAAGGAGGTCAGCGTCTATCTTTGCGATACTTTCCACAGTGCCTGCGATGTCTATTTTAACGGGGTGGGCGTGGTACATAGCTCTCAGCATATTGAAGAACACGCGCCATTCGGGGTTATCGTTGGTCATTTTTATCTCCTGACCGATGATACCCATTTCCTTGTCCACGTTTTCCTTGGTGAAGTATGGCTTCTGGACAAAATCCAGCAGTATTTTCAGATTCTCCTCGTAATTTCGGGAGCAGTTGAAAAGATAGCAGGTCTTGTCGAATGAAGTATAGGCGTTGCCCGAAGCTCCTGTTTTGGCGTAGAGCTCAAAAACTCCGCAGTCCTCGTTCTCGAAGAGCTTGTGCTCCAGAAAATGGGCGATACCCTCGGGAACAACGGTATAATCGTTGTCTGCGGCAGTCTTGAACATAGTGTTCACCGAGCCGTATTTTGTTCCGAAGAGGGCTTCAACGCCGCTGAATCCGTTCATTTCGCAGATATAGATATCAAGTCCGCTGGAGTGCTTTACGTGGATACAGCTGTCGCCTGTACGGGCGCTGGTGAGAATTTCCTTTTTCATCATTCCTGCACCTCCTTGTTGAGCATGAGGTAGATACTGTCAAGCTTCAGCGATTTTGCGGCTTCGACCATTCTTTCCTTGGTCACGCCGCGGAATCTGTTGAAGTGCTCCTCGGGGGTGTAGTAGTCGTTCTCAAAGAAGCAGTCCGCATACCATGTGATGTACGATGTGGGAGTGTCGCCCACCTGCGAAACTGCGTTATCCAGAGCCATAAGGGAGCCCTGTATCTCCATATCGGAGATATTGCCCTTCTTTATCTCTTCAAGCTGAGCAAGTATCTCAGTCTTGGCCTTTTCGATGTTCTTTCTCTCCACGCCGCAGTCAACGAAGAACGCTCCCTTTATGGAGATAGAGCGGCTTGTGCAGTAGTAGCACAGGCTCAGCTTCTCGCGGACGTTGAGGAAAAGCTTTGAGAATGGCAGTTCGCCCAAGATTATGCTGACCATTTTCAGAGCGTATCTGTCGTCGGAATCGGTCTTGAAGTTCAGCACAGCCTTGCACTGGTTGACGTCGTATTCCTCGGAAACAGTCTCCACCTCGGCTTTGAGGGGACTGTGGCTGCGAATGCTGACATCTTTGGGAGCTCTTTCAATCTCAGCGAAGCTCTCGCGGAACATATCCGCGAACTTGTTATCCTCGTCGGGGGATACAAGATATATCTCGATTTTTGCGGTTTTCAGCAGCTCCTGATATGCTGCAAAGGCTTCCTCGGCAGTTGAGGAGAGCACAGCCTCCTTTGAGCCGTATTCCATAATTGCAGCAGGCTCGCCGCGGTAGGCTGTCTGGACGGCTCTTGTTATGGCGTAGCCGCGCTTCTGGTTGAATTCCGCGTTTATATTGTCAAGAAGGTCCTTTTTGACCATTGCAAAGGATTCGCTGTCATATGCTCCGTCCCTTACATTGGGAGCGAAAAGGCAGTCGTGAACGATAGATACCATTTCTCCGCTGATATCCTCGCCGTCGATAGCGTATTTGTCGTCCAGCCACGAAGCGCTGAGACCGAGTATCTGTGCGTCGCCCTTTTTCTTGGCTATAGAGCCTACAGAAGCACCGTAAAGCTCCGAGAGCTTTTCGCTCATGGCTGCATAGGTCGGGTATCTGCTGTTTGATACTGCCAGCACTCCTGTGCCGAGATTATTGAGAGCGGCGGTCTTTTCGTCCGACTCTGTCAGAAAGTATACCGCAAGGACGCAGGATTTGAATTTGCTGTCCACCATGGACGTGAAGCCTATTCCCTTGCCAAGCTCTGACCTTTTGTATATCATATGGCTTGTACTCCAATCATAAAACTGGTGCATGAACCTTGTACAGTTCTGCATATATAGTCTATTATATCACAGTTGAGAATAAATTACCATAGTATTTTTGAATTTTTTTCAATAATTTAGATAGTAGAGCTAAGTAGGGGCGGATATTATCCGCCCGAGCCCTCAGCAGTTAGCTTTAGAGCTAAGAACTAAGATTATATGTGGCACACATTATACAATATCATTATATGTATAAAGAGAGCAATTCTAAAATTAAACATAAAAATACTTGATTTTTATTGCATAAAAGTGGTATAATATACTTTAAGATTTGTAACCATTTAAAAAGGGGGCTGAGAAATGGATTATATCGGAGAGATATGTCCCGTATGCAGTAAAAGCTTTACTGCTGATGATGATATAGTTGTGTGTCCCGACTGCGGTACTCCGCACCACAGGGAATGCTATAAAACAGAGAATAAATGCGCCAATGCAGCCTTGCACGGAACAGGCGACAAATGGAAGCGCAGCAAGCATGACGAGAAGCTGTACAAGATATGTCCCGTATGCAGATTCCCCAACAGGGCTGCGGACGAGACCTGTCAGCGCTGCGGCAGCGCCCTTGCCGAGGCTACCAGCGATCCCTTTGAGAAAGCAGGGGAGAACGGTGAGCAGCCGCGCGATCCCTTTGCTGCATACAGCCGCGAGGAGCTTTTCGATCCTATAAAGTATCTCGGCTATGATCCCAACGAGGACATGGGCGGAGTTACCATGAAGGACGTTTCGGACTTCGTTGGTCCGAGCACTATATACTATGTGCCCAAGTTCAAGCAGATGCAGGAGAGCGGTGCAAGACCGTCATTCAATCTGTTCAGCCTGATATTCCCGTCACTGTTCTTCGCAAACAGAAAGATGTGGGGCTGGGCTATACTTGCCGCAACACTGGGCATAATTTTCAATCTTCCTGCAAATCTCCTTATGTATATCGAGGAGTACCCAAAGGATATAGCGAGCTTTATTGCTGACAAGCAGGATTTTTTAAAGACCATGAACGAGGTCTTTATGATCGCAGATATGGGAATAAGGGCTCTGTCGTGCCTTTTTGCAAACTGGCTGTATTTCAGGTTCGCCATGCGGTCAGTGAAAAGACTGAAGAGCAACGGCGCAGAAAGTGCCCGAATAAAGTCCGTAGGCGGCGTAAAGCCCATGAATATGGTGCTTATCCTGCTGATAAAGTACGGAATAGGACTTGTTGCGGTAATGTCGCTGTATGTTTTGTTTACAATGTTGACTACGATAAACGATTTCAGTACGCTTTGTCTGTGGTAAGTTCGGCTGTATAAGGGGAATGTCGGGCAAGACTTCGGAAAAGTCTGCTTTTACTGTGTAACAGGGGGGATCACGATTGAAGCTCAGAAAGGCATTGCTGCTGATAATGCCGTTTATGCTTCTGTTGCTGTACAGCTGCGGTTTACAGGATTATCCAACGTATACCTATGAGCTCAGCAACGGGCTTGGTGAAAAGTATCTGGTGAATTACTGCGAACAGACAAATTATCCCGATAATATCACCAGAATAAAGGTTTTCAAGGAAAAACACAAGATAAGCGATTTCGAGGGCGGAGCCTATTCGGGCTGCGATTCCTACATACCGTCGCAGGTAATGCTCATATGCAGCAGTGACGGCGTGGATTATTACTATATCCGCTCTCAGTTCGGAGAATATATTGCAGCTGACGGTCTTGCAGACCTGAAGATGAACTTCAATATGATGTCCATAAGCCGCGATGTTTCGGAGCTAAAGGACACCGAGAAGCATACATATTCAAAGCTTGCAGGACTTATCCGCGGCGTTGTTTCAGCCGAGAACGCTAAGAAGCGCTTTGCGGACTGCGGCTACAGCTCCGATAACTTTATGGCTTTTTATAATTATGAATGAAAAAGCTCCTCATCTGAGGAGTTTTTTTACTGTCAGTACGCAAAAAACTGAGCCCTGCAAAAGCAGGGCTCGCTGTTTTAATTGTAGTCGGGCTGAGTATCGGGCCACAATCTGAACATAGGAGTATCATTGCTGCCGTCGCCTACCCAGATCTCAACTGATTCGTAGCTGTTGTTCTTAGCACAGATGAACCAGCGGTTGAGTTCCTTGCCCTTATCGGATTGGGTGTACTTTACAGGAGTTCTCTCAGTTCCGAGGAAGTTATTGATAGCGTCCTCAAACAGCTGAGAATCAGCACTTCCGTTTGACCATAACGGCTGATGGCTGCCTGTGTTCTTAGCACCATCCTTTGAGCAGACCACATAAAGGTCATAGACCTCGCCTGTGCCGCCGTTTGGGATAGTAACCTGTCCTTTGTTGTCGTTGTTTTTGACAAAGGATTCCTGAGCATCCTCGTTGTCGGCAAGAACAGCCATTACACCGGTGTAGATAGTATGTGCTGCTGAGATGTCGGATCTGCGCTTTGACTTTTTAACGTATCCGATGAGAGACGGAACGAGTATAGCTGCAAGCACGCCGATGATAGCGATAACAACTATAAGCTCGATCAAGGTAAAACCCCGTTTTCTGTTTCCTGTCATAAAAAAGCCCCCCTTTATCATGATGAAGAAAACTAAGATTTTCCTATATTATACGTTGTTTTTTTTGATTTGTCAATAGCTTATTCAAAGAAAATCATATAAATAATTATTTTTTTTGATTAATTTATACTTGTCGTAAAAAGCACTTATTTTATAACAATTTTTTTGAAAGCTTTCTTGCCTTTGCGGACGATTGTCTCTCCGTCGAGGACTATCATTTCCTTGGGATCAGACTTCTTTTCGTCGTTGACTGTGATGCCGCCCTGCTGTACAAGACGTCTTGCTTCTGATACTGACGGAGCAAGCTCAGCCTTTACGAGAAGTGTGAGAAGTCCGATAGCACCGTCTGTAAGGTCAGCGGAGTCTATTTCAGCTACAGGCATATTCTCATTGTTACCGCTGCCGCCGAAGAGAGCCTTTGCAGCTGCCTTAGCCTTTTCAGCCTCTTCCTCGCCGTGTACAAGCTTTGTGAGCTCGTATGCGAGAAGCTCCTTAGCAGCGTTGAACTGAGCGCCCTCCATAGTCTTTTCCATTTCCTCTATCTGCTCAACAGGAACGAATGTGAGCATCTTCAGGCACTTGATAACGTCAGCGTCATCAACGTTTCTCCAGTACTGGAAGAACTCGTAAGGAGTTGTCTTCGCAGGATCGAGCCATACTGCGCCCTTTTCGGTCTTGCCCATTTTCTTGCCCTCGGAGTTGAGAAGGAGAGTGATAGTCATAGCGTAAGCGTCCTTGCCAAGCTTTCTTCTGATAAGCTCTGTACCGCCAAGCATATTTGCCCACTGATCGTCGCCGCCGAACTGCATATTGCAGCCGTATTTCTGGAAGAGCTCAAGGAAGTCGTAGCTCTGCATTATCATGTAGTTGAATTCGAGGAATGTAAGACCGCGCTCCATACGCTGCTTGTAGCACTCATGTGAGAGCATACGGTTTACGCTGAAATGAGCTCCGACATCGCGGAGAAGCTCTATGTAGTTCAGCTTCATGAGCCAGTCGGCGTTGTTTACGATGATAGCCTTGTCCTCAGAGAAGTCGATGAAGCGGCTCATCTGCTTCTTGAAGCAGTCAACGTTGTGCTGGATAGTCTCGGGAGTCATCATTTTTCTCATATCGGTTTTTCCCGAAGGATCGCCTATCATGGCAGTACCGCCGCCGATGAGGACGATAGGCTTGTTGCCAGCCATCTGGAGTCTCTTCATAAGGCAGAGAGCCATGAAGTGACCAACGTGGAGGGATTCGGCTGTAGGATCAAAGCCAATGTAGAAGGTAGCCTTGCCTGCGTTGACAAGCTCCTCTATTTCCTTTTCGTCTGTGAGCTGCGCGAGGAGACCTCTGCGCTTGAGTTCTTCAAAAGTAGTCATGATTTATTTCTCCTTTATATTATAATTCATTATTATTGATAAGCTTTTTCAGCTCTGTGAGCCATTGCGGCGGTTCATTGCCGTATATTACGAGACTGCCGTTTTTGTATTCGCCTACATTGACAAAGCCGTTTTCGTTATCCCAGAATTCAGCTTCACTGCAATAGGGGAGCACAGCGGAAAGGTCGCTGAAACGCTTTTCGTATCTGCGCTGTACGTCCTCGGACGGGATATCGTGACCGCCCTTGCGTACTCTGTTAGCGATGCGTAGCAGGCTTTCCTCGCAGGAATTAACGCCGATATAGTACAGCCTGATATGATAATCAAGCTCTATTGCACGGCGTATGGTTTTCAGCGTTCTTACGCCAGAAAGAGTGGTTTCCTGCGTAAAGCTTAGTCCTTTTTCAAGGCAGTCCTCCATAAGAGCTATGGCTTTTTTGCCGCCCTGTATGCGGTCACCGTCAAACTCTGCATTGAGCTTGTCGGTATCTATTATGATACCGAGGTCATCGGTCTTGCGGACGAGAACGCCAGTGAAGCTGCTCTTGCCAACGCCGTTGACTCCGCCGATTATGGTATATGTTTTCATATTTCACCGCCTTTACTTCAGATAGCTTTTCAGATACTGTCCCGTATAGGACTTCTCGCACTGAGCCACTTCCTCGGGAGTACCCTGCGCCACGATAGTGCCGCCGCCGTCGCCGCCCTCGGGACCGAGGTCGATGATGTGGTCTGCGACTTTGATGACGTTGAGGTTGTGCTCAATGACGAGGACAGTATTTCCCTGGTCTGTCAGCCTTTGCAGAACGTCTATGAGCTTGTGGACGTCAGCTGTGTGGAGACCTGTTGTGGGCTCGTCCAGTATATAAATGGTATTGCCTGTGGAGCGCTTTGAAAGCTCCGTTGACAGCTTAACTCGCTGAGCCTCGCCGCCCGACAGCGTCGTAGCAGGCTGACCTATCTTGATGTAGCCAAGACCTACTTCCTGCAAGGTTTTCAGCTTTTTGGCTATTTTCGGGATATGCTCGAAGAATTCCACGCCCTCGTCCACGGTCATTTCCAGTACATCGTAAATGGACTTGCCCTTGTAGTGGATATCGAGAGTCTCGCGGTTATAGCGTTTGCCCTTGCAGACCTCGCAGGGCACATATATATCGGGCAGGAAGTGCATTTCTATCTTGATTATGCCGTCGCCCTCGCAGGCTTCACAGCGTCCGCCCTTGACATTGAAGGAGAATCGTCCGCTTGTATAGCCGTGAGCCTTGGCGTCGGGAGTTTTTGAGAAAAGGTCGCGTATATCGCTGAAAACGCCTGTATATGTGGCAGGATTAGAGCGGGGAGTGCGTCCGATAGGGGACTGGTCTATGCAGATGACCTTGTCCAGATGTTCAAGTCCCTCCATTTCGCGGAACTGACCGCATCTTGTCTTGGCGCGGTTCAGCTTTGCGGCAAGATACTTGTAGATTATCTCGTTCACAAGTGAGGACTTGCCCGAGCCCGAAACTCCCGTAACGCATACGAGCTCGCCGAGAGGTATTGAAACGTCGATATTTTGCAGATTATGCTCGGCAGCTCCGCGGACGGTAAGGAACTTTCCGTTGCCGCTCCTGCGCTTTTTCGGGATATCTATTTTCTTTCTGCCGCTGAGGTACTGACCTGTTATTGAGGTCTTGCATTTCAGGAGCTTATCCACAGTTCCTGCAAAGACAACCTCGCCGCCGTGTATGCCTGCCCCGGGACCAATGTCCACGATGTAATCAGCGGCAAGCATTGTATCGTCGTCGTGCTCAACGACTATGAGGGTATTTCCAAGGTCGCGGAGACGTTTCAGCGTAGCTATGAGCTTGTCATTGTCGCGCTGATGAAGTCCGATACTTGGCTCGTCAAGGATATAGAGCACACCAACCAGTGATGAGCCTATCTGTGTAGCAAGGCGGATTCGCTGGCTTTCGCCGCCCGAGAGAGTTCCCGATGAACGTGAAAGGGTGAGATATTCAAGTCCCACGCTTTTAAGGAAGCCCAGACGCTCCTTTATCTCCTTGATTATGCGCTCGCCAACGTAGCTGTCATGCTCCGAGAGCTTCAGACCGTTGAAGAAGCCGAGACCGTCCTTGACGGAAAAATCAGTGAGCTCACTGATGTTCTTGCCGCCCACAGTTACTGCAAGGTACTCGTCGCGGAGCCTTTTACCCTTGCAGACGGGGCACTCCACCTCGCTCATATACTCCTCTATCTCATTTTTCGACCATTCGCTTGAGGTCTCCTTGTAGCGGCGCTCAAGGTTGTTGACAACGCCCTCAAATGGCGAGTTGTAGGTTCCGCCGCCGAGAGAAGCAGGACGTTTCAGCTCCAGTGTTTCGTCGCCTGTGCCGTAGAGGAAGAGGTCAAGCTGTTCCTTTTTCAGCTTCTTGACGGGAACGTCTATAGACACGCCGTACTTCTTTGAGATAGCGCGGTAATACATGGTAGCGATAGATGTCTCGTCAAGGCTGTTCCAGCCCGAGGCGTTGATAGCGCCCTCCTCGATAGAAAGGTCTTTATTGGGGATAATGAGGTCGGGATCGATGTGTCTGAACACGCCCAGACCTGTACACTTGGGACAAGCTCCCACAGGATTGTTGAATGAGAACATGACGGGTTCAAGCTCGCCTATGCTGATATTATGCTCGGGACAGGCGTAATTCTGGGAGAAAAGTATCTCTTCGCCGTCGATGACGTCCGCAATGGCAAGACCGCCCGTGAGGTTGAAAACAGTTTCAAGGCTGTCGGTGATTCGGGACTCGATGCCCTCTTTTATAACGATACGGTCAACGATTATCTCGATATTGTGCTTCTTGTTCTTGTCAAGCTTGATATCCTCGCTGAGTTCATACATGATACCGTCAACTCTTGCACGGACAAAGCCCGATTTTCTTGCACTTTCAAGCTCCTTTGAATACTGTCCCTTGCGGTTTCTGACGATAGGAGCGAGGAGCTGTAGCTTCGTACCCACGGGGAGCTCCATAAGGGTATCCACCATTTGGTCAATGGTCTGCTGGGAAATTTCCCTGCCGCAGACAGGACAGTGTGGAACGCCTATCCTTGCGTAAAGCAGACGGAGATAGTCGTATATCTCGGTAACAGTACCCACAGTTGAACGCGGGTTCTTGGAGGTAGTTTTCTGGTCAATGGAGATAGCAGGGGAAAGTCCCTCAATGCTGTCCACATCGGGCTTTTCCATTTGTCCGAGGAACATTCTCGCATATGAGGAAAGGCTTTCCACGTAGCGGCGCTGACCGTCGGCGTAAATGGTATCAAAGGCAAGTGAGGACTTGCCCGAGCCCGAAAGTCCTGTCATGACGATAAGTCGGTCACGGGGGAGTTCCAAGTCTATATTTTTAAGGTTATTGGCTCTTGCGCCTTTGATGATTATCTTATCGGTCATAAAAACTCCTTTCGAAATCAGTCACAGTGCTTGATTATGGTCTTGATTAGACCAAGCAAAGCCGAGTGTATAAAGGTGCGGACTGCTATGAGAGCCTGTCCGCCCATGAATACATATTTACAATAGGTGTAGAAATATTCTCCCAAGCCGTCCTTGTATCTGTCGGCAAGGGCTGTATAGTAGGGTTCAAGTGTAGAATTGCCGAAGCTGACGTACTCCGTAAATATGGCAAGGAGAATAGCGATAGTGAAGCCTAAGTTCAGATGTGCGCTGTCAAGTCCTGCAAGTCCGGTTATCAAATGAATATATCTTGTGGAAAAGCCGATGACTATAATGCACAGCAGAGTGCATACTGTCATGCGTATGAAAGGGGAGTCCGCACCGTTTTTTGCAGGGCTTATGAAGCCTATGTACATGAAAAACAGTGATATAAGGAATACTGCCGCAGAAATACTGAGATATGCAATGGCTCTTTTCATAGTTTGCTCCCTTACTTATTTATAATACGGAAATATAAAAGCCCCCGAGCAGAAAAACTGCTCAGGGGCGAAGCTACTCGCGGTACCACCCTGATTTATCCGATAATCGGAACTCGAAAAGCTGTAACGGGCATACCCGTCCGCACCTACTTTAGGTTCAATGCGGCAACTCCCGAATGTAGGTCACTATGCGCCGTCGTTTCCTCGCACCAGACGGAAACTCTCTGTATCGGGCATTGCACAGGTTTTATTCGTTCATGGTTTTTGCTTTTACATCATAGCATATATTTTTGTTGTTGTCAAGTGGGGAGAACGCCTGTAGGGGCGGATATTATCCGCCCGAGCCTTTAGCCCTTAGCCGTTAGCAGAACTAAGAACTAAGAGCTAAGATTGCAGGGGCTGTCTTTGGCAGTCCGCGCCAAACGAAATAACCCCGAATTCCTATTTGTAGGGGGCGATGCCTGCATCGCCCCGTTGCCTTTGTTTTATTTTGACGGGATGATGTAGGCATCAGCCCCTACAATGATACATTCTCAGTTTTTTACGCATTAATTTGCACAATACTTGCGGAAATGAACAACAGAATTTTTTTCGGCGCGGTACTTGAAATTTGTCGGGCTTTGGTATATAATAAATTATTATAATGTTTGCGGGAGGAAGAGAAAAATGAGTTTCAAAATCGGTTTTGACAACGAAAAATACCTTAAAATGCAGTCTGAGCATATCAGACATCGTATCGCAGAGTTCGGCGATAAGCTTTATCTGGAGTTCGGCGGAAAGCTCTTTGATGATTTTCACGCTTCAAGAGTGCTTCCCGGCTTCAAGCCTGACAGCAAGCTCCAGATGTTATTACAGCTCAAGGACGAGGCTGAGATAGTTATTGTTATCAACTCCGACGATATCGAGAAGAACAAGGTAAGAGGCGACCTTGGTATTACATACGATGTTGATGTTATCCGTCTTTTCAATGTTTTCACCAAGATAGGACTCTATGTCAGCAGTGTTGTTCTTACAAGATACGACAATCAGCCAACTGCCGACGCTTTCCAGAAGCGCCTTGAAGCTCTCGGCGTAAAGGTTTATCACCATTACAGCATAAAGGGCTATCCTTCCAACCTTAAATACATCATCAGCGATGAGGGCTACGGCAAGAACGACTATATCGAGACCTCACGCAAGCTCGTTGTCATTACAGCTCCCGGACCGGGAAGCGGTAAAATGGCTACCTGTCTCTCTCAGCTCTACCATGAGCACAAGAGAGGACTCAATGCAGGCTATGCCAAGTTCGAGACCTTCCCCATATGGAACCTTCCTCTCCGTCACCCCGTTAATATCGCTTATGAGGCTGCAACCTCAGACCTCAACGATGTTAACATGATAGATCCTTTCCACCTTGAAGCCTACGGAAAGACTACCGTAAACTACAACCGCGATGTTGAGATATTCCCCGTACTCAACGCTATGTTCGAGACTATACTCGGCGAGTCTCCTTACAAGTCGCCTACGGATATGGGCGTTAATATGGCAGGCAACTGCATTATCGACGACGAGGCTGTCTGTGAGGCTGCAAAGCAGGAGATAATCCGCCGCTATTATACAGGAATGTGCGAGTACCGTAAAGGTCTTATCTCCGAAGACGAGGTAATGAAGCTGGAGCTTCTCATGAAGCAGGCAAGCGTTACCGTTGAGGACAGAAAGGTAGTATCTGCGGCTCTTGAAAAGGAAAAGGCTACAGACGGACCTGCCGCTGCTATGGAGCTTCCCGACGGAACTATCCTTACAGGACGTACATCGAATCTTCTCGGCGCAGTATCGGCACTTCTCCTCAATGCGCTGAAGCACTTCGCTGATATCGACGACGAGATACTGCTCATGTCGCCACACGTTATCGAGCCTATTATGGCGCTGAAGGTAAACCACCTCGGCAACAACAACCCGAGAATGCACACCGATGAGACTCTTATCGCGCTGTCTATCTGCGCAAACACCGATGAGAACGCTAAAAAGGCTATGGAGCAGATATCAAAGCTCCGCGGCTGTGAAGTTCATTCAACGGTTATCCTTTCGGCAGTTGACGAGCGTATCGCAAAGAGACTCGGCATAAATCTCACCTGCGAGCCGAAGTACGAGGCATAATAAATAGTTGAAAAGGCACTCATTTGAGTGCCTTTTTTGGCTGTATATGGGGAGATAAGACGGGCGCACACTGTGCGCCCCTACATAATTATTAGCTCTAAAGCCTATGGCTAAAGGCTTATTTACCCCTCTATCTGCCGCGCAAGGAACTGGGCGGCGGCGTTTATCAGGCTCTTTTGCAGGTCGGTCACTTCGGTGCACTTCTCACTGGTGAGAAAGGCGACAGCTCCCGAAACATCGCCTGCCGTGATGATAGGCAGAGCGGCTATGGCAGTTCTGTCCACGCCCTCGGCAGGGAAGAAGCTGTTGGTGCTGCCGTCGGGGCAGAAGAACTGTCCGCGGCTTTCCATGAGCTCCTCAAGCTGTCCTGTGACGCGGCGCTCGGAGAACTCCTTCCGCGGAACGCCTGCCGAGGCTACTACGTGGTCTTTATCGAAGATGATGACGGGACAGCCTGCTATTTTATGCATGATATCCGCTACATAGCCTGCATTCTCGCTCATTTCGCTGACGGCGGAATACTTCTTGAAAATGACTTCGCCCTCGCTGTTTGTGTATATTTCGAGTGGGTCACCCTCTCTTATCCGCATAGTTCTGCGTATTTCCTTAGGGATAACGACACGTCCGAGGTCGTCTATCCGTCTGACAATACCTGTTGCTTTCATAAAAAGTGAAATCTCCTTTTTTACGTGGATTTGCAGTTGTCTGCTTTGGATATTATTTGCAGTCTTATAAGTAATATACGCAGCTTGGATCATGTCCGGCAGCTTATGCAAACAGCCTTTTTAGCCTAAAAACATTGCTGCTTATTTAAAAATTGAAGAAAACTAATCATAATAGTGAAAAAGGCAGATACTTCGCGGAAGTATCTGCCTTTTTTATGTTATATCACGTTTTCTGTGGGAGCATTCTGCTTTTTGTTGAAATAAAAATACGCTGCAAAGCACATGATTATCTGTAAAACTGTTGAGCAGGGAATTGACATTCCGATGAGGAACATGGAGCCGCCGCCTATCCTCTGCATAAGGAAAGCAACTGGTATCCTTACGAGAAAGGCTCCGCAGATGCCTTGAAGCATTACGAATTTGGTCTTTTCAATGCCGTTGTAGTAGCCTATGAAGCAGAACAGGAAGCAGGTGCTCAGACAGTCGATAGCGTAGGCTTTAAGGTAGTCCCACGCGGCTTTTACTGTATCAGCTTCGGGGGAGAAGATACCTGCCAGAAGGTCCCCGTGGAAGAATGTGAGCAGGAACATCGCAAAGCCGAAGGCAAATGAGACTATTATACCTGTTTTGAGAGCCTTCTGTGCTCTATGGAGCTGTCCTGCGCCGTAGTTCTGTGCTACAAAGGCGGTCATGGACTGCATGAATGCCAGCGGTACCAGCATTATGAATACGCATACCTTTTCCGCAACACCGATGCCTGCGGAAGCGGTAACACCGAGACGATTCACGATAGCAAGTATTATGAGGAATGACAGTCCCACAAGGAAATCCTGCAAGCCGATAGGCGTTCCTATGCGGATTATTATTGAGGCGTAATTCTTTTTCAGTTTCAGGTGCTTTTTGCCGAACTCAAACGGAAGCTTTGAGCGGCGTATCATTATAAATGATATCACAACGCTGATGAGCTGAGCCATGACAGTGGCGAGAGCTGCTCCCGAAGCGCCCATACCAAAGCCAGCCACGAAAACAAGGTCGCCGATGATATTGAATACGCAGGCGATACCTACAGCTAACAGCGGTGTTTTCGAGTCTCCGAGACCTCGGAATATGCTGCCCAGCAGATTATAAGCTGTGATAACGAGGAAGCCGCCGCCGCATATCCTTATGTAGTTTGCTGTAACATCGAAGGCTTCCTTTGGAGCCTGCATTATCCACGCAAGTCCCGAGCCGCCGACAACGCTTATCACCGTTAATACAAGTCCGATGATACCGAAGATGATAAGACCTGTGCCTATAGTCTGAGCGGCTTCATCAGGGCGTTTCTGACCTATCCTCTGTCCGACGGCGACGGTTATGCCCATAGAAAAGCTCACCAGTATATTGGTGAGAGTCATTATTATCTGTGAGCCCGTTGATACTGCCGAAACATCGGTCTTTTCTGCAAACTGTCCCACCACCAGCAGGTCCACAGCGCCGTACATAGCCTGCAAAAACATAGCCAGCAGAACAGGCAGCATGAATTTAAGCAGCTTTGAAAGTATCGCGCCGCTTGTAAAGTCGTTGTTTTTCATTTTCTATCTCCATGTTTTCATAGTTAAGACCGCCACAAAGGGCGGTCTTGATTTTTTATTGATTTTGTGAATATCAGAGCATTTCCTCGTTTATGAGCCTTTCGTTTTCCCATTTCTGGCGCATTTTTTTGCCGCTTGCAAGAGTTACGATGCCTACGCCGCAGCGCATATCATTGAGCCATTCGCCCTCGAAAACATTGCCGTTTTTTGAGTGGAATACGCCGTGTCCGTGTTTAAGGCTGTTTAAGAACTCTCCCTCGAAGCGGTCTCCGCTGCTGTAATAGAATATGCCGTGACCGTTTTTAAGGTTGTCCTTCCATTCGCCGTCGTACTTGTTGCCGTTCTGGCTGGTATAGACTCCGTAGCCGTTGCGCAGGTCGTTTTCAAATTCGCCCTCGTAAACGTCGCCGTTAGCCCATGTGAAGACGCCGCTGCCGTGCTTTACGCCGTCCTTGAAGCGTCCCTCGTACTTGTTGCCGTTGGTGTAGGTGAACACGCCCTTGCCGTGCATTTTGCCCGTAAAGCTGACCTCGCCCTTATATATGCCCGTATCGAATTTAATAGTTCTTGATGCGTCGGGAGAAGGCTTCGGAGTTCCGCTGACAAGCTTTTCGCTTATCATGTCGCCCTCTTTATAGATCCGCTTGTATACGCAGTTATCTCTGTCAGTAAGGGTAGCTTCGCCCTCGAGCCTGCCGTCTATCCATTCGCCCTCTATGATACTGCCGTTTTTGCAGGTGAATACGCCTTTTCCGTGGTATCGGCTTCTGTTCCATGTACCTCTGAACTTTTCTCTGCCGTTTTCGTAGTACTCGATACCCTCGCCGCACTTCCAGCCCTCAAGCCAGTCGCCGTCGTAGATTATCTTGCCTGTCTGACTGTATTCCTTGCCTTTGCCGTGGAATCTGTCGTTCCAGAAGCTGCCTGCGTAAACAAGGGATTTGCTTGCATCATCATCGTCGCCGCCCTGTACAAGGTCATAGTAGCCCTTGGCATATTTCTTGCCGAAGCCGCAGAGCCTGCCCTTAGCCCATTCGCCCTCATATTCTATGTCAAGGCTGTTTATGAAAACTCCGTGACCGTTGGGTTTCCTTGAAGAATCAACGTGCCCTGAATATGTACCCTCACCGAGGATCCTGTTGACGAAATGGATATTGTTTGCGATTCCGTTGCTGACTTTTAGAAAATCCATCATTCCCATAATATCTTCTCCTTATCATATCTTTCTGGTTTAAATGGAGAATTTGACGAGATAAACTGTCATAAGCTTTAAATAAAGCAAAATAAATCACATATATTGTATCATATTCCGTGAATAAAGTCAATGACTAAGAAAAACAATGACCGCCCGAAGGCGGTCATGCTTGTGTTAAGATATTAAAGATTATTTTTGAGATATTCCTCTAAGCTTATTTTTTCCTTAGTTGACCAGTATGCGTAGTATGAAAGTACATATGAAGCGTCTACTGCGTCTAATTTGCCGTCCTTGTTGACGTCTCCCACAGCTAACTGCTCAGCAGTTGCGGTTGTGTGATTTATGGAGTTCTCAGCGTAAACGGTAAGGATGTAAGAAGCGTCAACTGCATTTACAGCGCCGTCGTTGTTGTAATCGCCGAGAGACTGCTTAGGCTCAACAGGCTTTGTTGTGGTAGTTACAGGAGCAGTTGTTGTAACGGTTGTAGTAGTTGAAACAGGTTTTGTGGTTGTGGTTGTTGAAGTTGGCTTAGTAGTTGTGGTTGTTGAAACAGGTTTTGTAGTTGTGGTTGTTGAAACTGGCTTTGT
>NZ_KK211354.1:86732-344278 GCF_000621845.1 Ruminococcus flavefaciens MA2007
GTTGTGGTTGTTGAAACTGGCTTTGTGGTTGTAGTGGTTGAAACAGGCTTGGTAGTTGTGCTTGTTGTAGTAGTTGTAGTTGTTGTGGTGGTCTGTGTAGTGGTTGTAGTTACAGGCTCGTGTATGCGCAAGGTCTTCTTGAATTCCTCAGCAGAAGCGTTTGCGTAGCTTGAGCAGGCACTGCTTACTTCAACGTTTACATCAGTTGTTTCAGTAAAGTCGCCGCTTATGATGAATGTATCTGTAATTTCCTCTGATGAAGTGTGGAATGCAGGAGACAGTGTGAGCTCATTGCCTGAATCAAGGGATATTGTGCTGAGATTTACAGTATCGGGGAGCATATACTTGCTGAATTTAAGGTTGATATTTGTTCCGTCAAAGGAGAGGTCTGTTACCTTTGGAGCTTCATTGCTTACAAGTGCGAAGTTTATGCCCTTCTGAACGGGAGGAACCTCTGTCCATTCGCTCTCCACAGGCTCAAAGCCCTTTGCCTTGCATACTATCTTCCATTCGCCCTCGGGAACGTCCCATGCGAAAGCGCCAAATTCATCTGTGAGGAGAGGATTCTGCTGGTCGTAGTCCTTGCCGTCCCATACAACAGCCTTGCCGTCCTCGCCCATGTAGTAAACTGTCATTTCAGCGCCCTCAACAGCGTTTGAAGGAGCTCCCTCGTATACGATGCCCGACGGATCAACCAGGAATCTTATATTGCCAGGACGCGAGAAGTAGCCCTTTGTATAGTCGATATCAAGCTTTGCAGCCTGTAATGCGTTGTATTCTGACTTTGTAACTACAACAACATTAAGAGTACCGGGGACATAGTTCTTATTGCCGTCGAAATAGCCCTTTGCTGTCCATAAGCCTGACTTTTCGTCGTATGTAGCTTCAAGCTTTGCGACCTTGTCAAGCTTTGTGCTTGTGAAGAATACCTTTTCAACAAATGCGCTGTTACTTATCTCAGCTGTGAGATCGAGTGCCTTGCTCGGAACATAATACATTACAGGCGATGTGCACTTTGTGAATACGTCTGTAATATCATTCTCTGCTGCCTTTCCGTTTATGCCAAGCTTTATGCTGCCGACAGCAGGTGCATCCTTTGAGTATAATACCTCGAAGTCAGATGTTACTGTATCGCCGTATTTAGCCTTGAGCACGTACTTTGAGCCGTCTGCGCCATCGGGGAGCTCTACAGCCAGTGAGTATTTGCCTGTCTTTGCGTCAGCAACAGGGCTGCCAATGAGCTTATCGCCTACATATACGCCTATCTCCTTGCCCTTTGGACCTGTACCGCTTACATTTATCTTTAAGCTGTTTGTGGTGCTCGGTGCTGAAAGGCTGAGAACGTCAGCTGTGAATCTTACGGAGTGGATAGGCTCGATTCTCTCGTTCTTGTTCTCCATGAAGCTAAGGTCTGCGTCGATATCGAATGTACCTGCCTGAGCAGCCTTAGCGGAGAAGGTGAGCTTGCCGGATGATGTATTGAAAGGTATTTTTAGTGCCGAAACATCCTCTGCGGATACTGCTCCTGCGTCTGTTTGGAATGTATCAGGCAGTACGATTATACCCTGAGGAACTGTAAGTAAAAGAGTAAAGCTGCTGTCCTCGTTGAAGCGTCCTTCAAGAGCTGAGAAATCAACGGTGAAATTTACAATGCCGTCTACAGCTGCATTCTCTGTATTGATAGTCATTGTTGAAACAGGACGCTCAAGGTATATGAGATTCATATCTTTAAGAGAATAGCACTTTGAAAATGCAGTTCTGTCAAATGTGAAAGCAGTATTTGAATAGTCTACCTCTGAGAGCTTGCGGCAGTTTGAGAATGCGTATGAAGAAGCCTTGAGCTTTGCGGATTTCAGTGTTACCTTTTCCAGAGCTGTGCAGTTTAAGAATGCGCTGGAGCCGATATTTGACAGACCTGAGCCCACAACGGCTGTTTTAAGGTTCTTGCAGTTGCTGAATACATTGCTTGAAAGGTTCTTTACGCTGTCGGGGATTACAATGCTTGTAAGACCTGTATTTTTGAATGCGGAGCTGTCGATCCTTTCCAGAGCTTCGGGCAGCTCAATGGATTTAAGGTTTGAACAGCCCTCAAAGGAATAGCTGTTGATAGTCTTTATAGTATTTGGAAGAACAACTTCCCTGAGCATATTGCTGCCGTTGAAGCACTGAGTAGGAACAGTAGCTGCGCCCTCTGTGAAGATGACCTTTTCCAGCTTGCTTTTTGTGAAAGCATAGCTGCCGCTCTTGAATGTAGAGGGGAGAGTCAGTTCCTTGATGCCTGTGCCTGAGAAAGCGTTGCTGCTTATAGTAGTTATGCCCTCATGGAGAGTTATCTTCTCCAGTGCTGAACAGTTCTGGAAAGCATAGCTGTTTATCTTGGTAACTGTCTTGGGCAGATTTACCTCAGTGAGCTTTTGGCAGTCGTGGAATATCCAGCTTGGTATAGTTGTTGTGCCCTCTGCAAAGGTAGCTTTCTGGATATTGCTGGTGCTTTCAAACGGGTATGTAGCGTCAGTAAGCGTTGAAGGCAGGGTGACCTCTGTAATGGCTGTGCCTGAGAAAGCATAGTTTCCTAAGAATGTGATTCCCTCATGGAAATCGAATTCTTTGAGAGATGAGCAGTTCTTGAATGCATAGCTGCCTATCTTCTCAACAGTTTTCGGGAGGTTTACCTCTGTGAGCTTAGTGCAGTTGTTAAATATAAAGCTTGGTATTTTTACAGTTCCTTCAGCAAAGGTTGCCTTGGTTATCTTGCAGTTGTTGAATGGGTATGTAGCGTCATCCAGTGTCGATGGGAGAGATACCTCTGTGAGAGAGGTGCCCGAGAAAGCATAGTTTCCAAGGAATGTGAGTCCCTCATGGAAATTGAACTCAGTGATAGATGAGCAGTTCTTGAATGCATAGCTGCCTATCTTCTCGACAGTTTTCGGGAGGTTTACCTCTGCCAGCTTGGGGCAGTTGTCAAATATAAAGCTTGGTACTTTTACAGTTCCCTCAGCAAAGGTTGCCTTGGTTATCTTGCAGTTGTTGAATGGGTATGTAGCGTCCTCCAGTGTTGAGGGGAGGGATACCTCTGTGAGAGAGGTGCCCGAGAAAGCGTAGTTTCCTAAGAATGTGAGTCCCTCATGGAAATCGAATTCTTTGAGAGATGAGCAGTTCTTGAATGCATAGCTGCCTATCTTCTCAACAGTTTTCGGGAGGTTTACCTCTGCCAGCTTGGGGCAGTTGTCAAATATAAAGCTTGGTACTTTTACAGTTCCCTCAGCGAATACAGCCTTGGTTATCTGGCAGTTACTGAAAGGGTATGTAGCGTCCTCAAGTGTCGAGGGGAGAGATACCTCTGTAAGACCGGTTCCCGAGAAGGAATAGCTGCCTAAAAATGTCAGACCTTCGTTGAATTTAACACTTTTGAGGGCGCTGCAGCCGTAAAAAGCATTGTTGCTTATTTTTTTCAGACCTGTCGGCATAGTAACAGAAGCTATGTTTGCGTTTCTCTGGAAAGCGTAGCTTTCGATAGCATAGACCTTGTTTCCGTCAAGTTCTTCGGGGATTATCAGTTCAGCGGCAGTACCGGTGTATTTCTTTATAACAGCACCGTTATCGTCTGTGTAGTACTGATAGTCGCCGTTTACGAGAGTTTCGGCAGCACTTGCTTCTATTGCACTTATGGGGAGCTTTATTCCCATATCTGCAAGGGGAGTACAGCATACAGAGCTGATAGCTGCTGCGGCTGTAAGTGAAGCCAGAAATCTTTTAGCATTTTTCTTCATCGTATTTTCCACCGTCCTATATTATTTATGGTTTTGATACCGATATATATTATATAATATTTATCTGAAAAAAGAAATATTGTTTTTATATTTTTGTGTAATGTTTTAAATCTCCACATTAATAATATAGTTTGTTTATGCAGTTTTTTTACTGCGGATATTGCTATTTTCTTAAATGTGTGTTATTATAATGAAAATACTGATTTTAGGGGGGCGTTATCATGAGAATGAACAGAGCTTTATCATTTGCTGCCGCAGCTTCATTGCTTCTGGGCATGAGCGGTGCATTGCCTGTATACGGTGGCATTTCAGCTATCGAAGTTTCAGCAGCAGAGACAGATTCAAGCGGCACCTGCGGAAAAAGTGCGACATGGGCTCTTGACAGCGACGGTACAATGACTATAAGCGGTACGGGAGCCATGTACGGGCTCAGTTCCGGTCATACTCTGCCGTGGGCGGACATGAAAGACAAAATTAAAAAGGTAGTCATCGGAAAGGGCATAACCAATGTGGGAGCTCAGTGCTTCAGCGAATGCAAGAATCTTGTATCTGTTACCTTGTCAGACACGGTCACAAATATCGAGACCTATTCTTTCAACAGCTGTATGGCGCTGAAAGCGATAGATATCCCCGATTCTGTGACAAATATCGGTTCTTCGGCATTTGCCATGTGTAGGTCGCTTGCCGATGTAAAGATACCCTCGTCGGTAAATAATATCGGCTCACTGGCTTTTGGCGGTACGGCATGGCTTAATAACGAGGTCAAAAAGAACGATTACGTAATAGTCAACGATATGCTTATTTTTACGGCAGATATTGAAGAAGCAGTTATTCCCGATACTGTCACGAATATAGTCAGCAATTCGTTCTGGGGACATACTGCACTGAAAAAGCTGACTATCCCCGAAACGGTGACGCAGATAGGATATAATGCCTTTTCGGGCTGTTCCTCACTTGCCTCTGTGACTATCCCTGCGTCGGTCGAGGATATCGGTATGCAGGCATTTACCAACTGCGCCGCTCTTGAAGAGGTCGTTATCCTGAATCCCAATGCTGTTATATTCGACAGAGCCACCACATTCGGCAATAATTACAAGGATTACAGCGGAGTCATCAAGGGCTATGACGGTTCAACGGCTGAGGATTATGCCAAGAAGTACGGCTATACCTTTAAATCGCTGGGAAAGGCGCCTGAGCCTGTTACGTACAAGCTTGGAGATGTGAACAGCGACGGCTATATAAATGCAGTTGACGCTTCCGAGGTGCTGTCATATTATGCTAAGGTCTCAACAAAGCAGGAGGGCGGATTGACTGCTCAGCAGCTAAAAGCCGCAGACACCGACGGAAACGGGCTTATCAACGCAGTGGACGCATCTATAATATTGTCATATTATGCGTATACTTCGACGACAACAGGCGAAGCAATGCCTTTTGAGGAATATGTCCGTTCGTGATGTGAACAGCAGAAAAGCTCCCGTTTCGGGAGCTTTTTCAATCTGTATATTCAGTGTGGTTCTTGCCGTTGCGCTTGCCTTTATAAAGGCGTTTATCGGCTTGGCTTATGACCTTGTCGATGATATCGTCGGGAGTTCCCTCGCAGATACCTATCGTCATTGTTACGGAAAACATAGTATCGTCCTTGGCAAACTGCTGCTGACTTATCAAGGTCACTATCTTATCGGAGAAAAGGCGCCCCTTTTCAAGCTCCTCATCGGGGATAACAAAGAGGAATTCCTCTCCGCCCCACCTTGCGGCACAGCCGCTGTCAGGGAGATTATCCGATATGACCTCGGCTACGGTGGAGAGCACGCAGTCTCCGAAATCATGACCGTAGGTATCATTGACTTGCTTGAAATTGTCGATATCTCCGATACCGAGCACGTAGTTTCTGCCTGTTTCCCTGCTTTTTTCGCATATTTCCGTGAGATTCCTGTGCATTGCGCGGCGGTTGCTGAGCTTTGTCAGGGGATCGACAGAAGCCATAATGCGAAGCTGTTCGTTCTGTACTCTCAGCTTGCATTCGGTATATCGGTTCATGAAGGTATATATAGTCGTAGAATATACCAGTACAAATGAGCCTATAAATATATTTATAAAGTAAAAAACAGAAGCAAATGCAGTATCATCGATGTTATAAACCGTATAATTAGGGCCACGGTAGATATATTTCAGTACTCCATACAGCAGTATCGAGGTGAACATTACCACAAAGGGAGCTTTTTTGTTCTTATTCGGCATAAGAAAGGCTATGGGGATTATCATAAGCAGAAACATACCGAAATCAGGCACCCAGCCAACGCATATCGTTGCAAGGGATGCGTGGATTATTATTTCCGCAAGAGCTGCATATGCGAGGAGAAGCTTGTCTTTTACCTTTTTGACCAGTATGATAGTCAAAGCATAGAATAATACGCTGAAAACATTGAATATTGCCATATTCTTGACGCCTGCATTCAGGAAAAGGAAGAAATACAGTATATGTGCAGCCAGACAAGCTGCAAGTGCAAAGAAATAGGCGATGAATTCTATCCTGCGCGATACCAGATGATCCATTTTTTCAATGAATCCGATGTCTTTTTCATAGTTTTCTTTTGTATACATATGTATATATCCTTTCCTTTGGAAAAAAGGAGGCTGATCGGATGTATTATTCCGTCTGTGTTGATATATGTTTTATATAGGATAACGTTTTTTATCCAGCCTTTTTTCAAATTCCTCCAGCGGAAGCGGTTTGTCAAAGAGATAGCCCTGTGCAAGCTCGCAGTCGTTCTGACGGAGGAGCTCCAGTTGTGCAGGAGTCTCAACGCCCTCTACGATACATTCAAGACCTATTTCCTTTGCCATAGCCATAACGTGCTTGAACATGACGCTTCTGGTGCTGTCCTTTGCCTCGCCGTCCAGCGGCAGGAAAATCCTGTCCACCTTGAGGACGTTCCACGGAACGACTCTGATGAGGTTAAGTGACGAATAGCCCATGCCGAAATCGTCCACAGAGGTGTATATATTCTGCTGGTGAAGTCCGTCAACTACGCGGCGGAGGTCCTTGAACTCCACGTCGGTGGTGGTCTCGGTGAGCTCTATCTCTATGAACTGATGAGGAACATGGTGACTGTCTATGATATCTATGATAGTCTGGAGAAGCTCGGGATTGGTCATATGCCGTCTTGAAAGGTTCACGGATATGCGGACCACATTTTTGCCTGCGTCCAGCCATTGGCGGATATGGCTGCATACCTTGTCCAGCATATAGAAATCCAGCTTGCATATTTCGCTGGTCTCTTCGAGAACGGGGATAAACTCCATAGGCGAAACTATCCTGCCGTCATGGAACCAGCGGCAGAGCGCCTCTGCGCCGCATATCTCGCCTGTGAGGATATTCACCTTTGGCTGATAGAAAACGTGGAATTCTTCGTTTTTCAGAGCCTCCGGGAACATATTCTGTATGCGCCTTGAGCGTTCTCTGTCGGACATGAGCATATCCGAGAAGAATATGATATTGCCCTGAACGCCGTTTCTTGCTATCTGATAGGCGTGCATTATCTTGCCCATGATATCATTGGGGACAGATACCGTATAGCCGTCGGGAATTACGAAAACTCCTGCATAGCTTGAAACACGGGCGGTATTGCCGTTTTCACTGACGACTACTATTGCTTCGTTAAGGTAATCGAGAAGGTCGGGCAGGTCGGTCTGGTCACAAATACAGACAAAGGCATCTCCGCCGAGACGTGAAACGATACCGCTTTCGCCGATAAGCTCCTCTATGTGTCTGTAGTGATTGCGGAGCATCATATCTCCGCCTGTTCTGCCGTATTCCTCGTTTATCAGGGCGAAATGCCTGAGATTATAGTTTATGGCAGCCTTGCCGTCAAAAGCGCCGGGCTGACACTTCCATGCCAGATATTTGAAAAAGCTGCGGATATTGCGGAAGCCCATATCGTCGAAGAATGCAAGCTCCTCGGCAATAACCTGCAAACGGTTGCGGCTTATAAAGGCGAGGGCAGTCCTCATGGTAAGGTCAGCCATGAACAGCTCCTCATTTGAGAGGGGCTCCTCGTCCTCGGCCATATATATGGTCATGGAGGTTATTGCCATAAGTCTTGTTACAAAGCGCACTGTATGTATAGGCTTGCCGTCTTTTCCCGTATCGTAGCTGCACATTTCTTCGCCCTTTCCCAGCTTTTCGTCAGCAGGGCTGCGGTAAAAATGGGTAACAGCCTTTGAAAGTCGGAACATAGCTGCTATTTCGTTCAATATCTTTTCTATCTGTGGGATATCAGGTTCCTGATTTACTATCTGCGTAAGAGAAGCAAGCTGAGTATACAGACGATAAAAGTCAAGCTCACGCTCATTATTCATTATTGCTACCTCCGTTTCTGTCAAATGTAAATGAACTGATATCATTGATCATATCTATTATACAGGTTTTTTTCATTTTTTTCAAGAGATAAAATGTAAATTCTTTAATAGTATACATAAAAACGCTCCCATTTGGGAGCGTTTGTGATATTATTTGTTATTCTAATTCTGAAAGAACAAGCTGCTCGGCGTCCTCCTGAGGCATCGGACGTCCCCAGATATAGCCCTGTATCAGGTCGCAGCCGATCTCCTTGAGGGTTTCGAGCTGTTCCGGCTCTTCAACTCCTTCTGAAATGACATCAAAGCCCATGATATGGCCAAGAGAGATGATAGCCTCTACGTATTTCTTTGCCTTGTCCGAGCTGTTCATCTTGTCGATAAAGGACTTGTCTATCTTGAGCAGATTAGCAGGGAAGTTGATGAGATAGCTCAGTGACGAATAGCCTGTGCCGAAATCGTCGATAGCAAGCTTTATGCCCATAGCTCTTATATCGTTTATGCACTGGAGAGCTTTTTCAGCCGAATCTATCATAATGGATTCGGTTATTTCTATTTCCAGCTGCTCTGCGGGGAGACCGCTTGTTTTGAGAAGCTCCTTCAATTCTTCAAGGAAGTCGTTCTTCATCAGGTGTCTCACAGAGGCGTTGACGCTGAGGATAAGGGGAGTTCCTGTCTTTGCGCGGAGCTCTCCGAAGAATATGGCAGCCTTTCTGAAAACGGCGGAGTCAAGCTTGTCGATAAGACCGACCTTTTCAGCCACGGGGATAAATTCCGCAGGGGACAGTATCTGTCCGTCGGCGTCCTTGATACGCGCCAGAGCCTCAAAGCCGCGGAGCTTATGAGCCATATCGAACTGAGGCTGCAAATGGAAGAACAGGGTGTCGTTTTTCAGGGCGTCTCTTATCTTGCCTTCAATCTCGAGAGTACGCTCGGTCTTGAGCAGGTCGGGCGTAAAATGCAGTATATGGACGCTGCTCCTGCGAGCCTTTATCTCGGACAGTGCGGCATCTGCATAGGAGAACAGCGAATCGGGAGTCTTGGCGTCGGAGGGGTACTCCGCATAGCCGAAGCTTGCTGTTATGAAGAAGTCACAGCCGTCAATGGTAAGGCGGTCTCCGAGAACGGCTTCATAGTGCTTGATAGTCTTCATTATGCCCGTTTTGGAGTGATAACCGCGGATAATGAGCACATATTCGTCGCCGTTCACACGGGCTACGAAGTCGAGAGTGCCCGATGAACCCGTATCGGCAATGTTCTTCCAGCGCTGAGCTATCTCGATAAGGACTTTATTGCCTGATTCATAGCCCATTGTGCTGTTTATGCCCTTAAAGCTGTTGAGGTCGATGTGAACGAGGGCAAATTTCTTGCCTTCCTTTATGAGCTTGTCCAGAAGCTCTGAACAGGCGAATCTGTTGGGAAGTCCCGTAAGTCTGTCCGTTACAGCCTGATCGCGCATTCGCGTCTGGTATTCGTTTACCTTGTTATTTCTGATGTATATGATAATAATTGCGATTATCGTCAGGATATTGCCGAAAACACCAGGGATATTGCTGAGATTGTGATGAACGAATATAGACTGGAAAACAAGAGGGAATTGCAGCAGGAGTATTCCAAGAGCTGTATAGAAGCCTATTTCTCCAAAAAACACCACAAGCAGGATTATACAGATGTTTCCGAGGTTTGAAACAGCACCTGTGACTGCACCGAGCGGTATGGGCTGTCCTGCCAGCATTATCGGTTCAGGGTTGCCGCCTACGGAGAGCATTCGGCAGACTACAAAATCTGCTATATAGAATAGCAGGATAATGACAAAGAGAAACTTGGAGTACTTCTGAGTGAGAGAAAGTCCGTCCAGAGTTTTCTGTATTGTCCGTTTATCTTTTTTATTTTTCATATGAATATTCCCCCCCATTTCTATTGGAAATATTTATGATATATCGAAAAATGTCAAAAACTGAGTTTAATCCAAAGACATACATTAGTATTATACACTATAATAAAATGAAAAGCAATAGATAAATTGTTAAAATCCAAGGTTTTTTATAAAAATTATGATATTTTGGCGAAAAAAACAGGCTGCCGAAGCAGCCTGTATCTCAATTTTATTAACTTTGCTCCTGTTTGGAGCGGTATGCAATGAATTCCTCAAATTCATAGACAGGCATCGGTTTTGCGAAGTAGTAGCCCTGAAACAGGTTGCAGCCCATTTCCTCAAGAGCTTCGTACTGCTCCGCCGTTTCAACGCCCTCTGTAAGTGAGACTATGCCCAGTTCCTTGGTGAGGTTGATGATGTTCTTGACGATAGTCTTAGCCTTTGCCTTGTCGCTGGTCTTGCCGAGGAACTTCATATCTATCTTCAGAACGTCAACAGGCATATCTTTGAGCATATTCAGCGATGAATAGCCGCTGCCGAAGTCGTCCATCTCCACGATGAAGCCCGATTTCCTGAACTCGTCAAGGAGAGCCATTCTGTTTTCGGCGTCGTTCATCATTACTGTCTCGGTTATCTCGATGCGGAGCTTTGAGGGCTCCAGCCTGAATTCCTCCACCAGCTTCTTTATCTCGCCCACAACGTCCACGAAGTAGAAGTCCTTGGGAGAGATATTCACCGATATGAAGAGGTCGCTGTTTGCCTTCTGCCAGCGTGAGAGTATCTCGCAGGTACAGCGCCACATATGCTTGTCTACCTCGACTATCATGCCGTTTTTCTCGAAGATCGGGATAAACGTACCCGGGGACAGGAATCCGCGTTCCGGGTGTATCCACCTTACCAGAGCCTCCGCGCCTACTATCTTGCCTGTTTTGTCGGCAATAGGCTGTAAATACGGGCGGAGCTGTCCTGTATTTATGGCATTGTAGACCTGTGAGGATATCTCCTGATCCCAGAGAAGCTTTTCGCGTATCTCATTGTCATAGTAGGCGATATGAGTCTTGTATTCGTCGCGGATATTTGACAGAGACAGATGAGCTCTGTCGAACATGAGGGAGATATCATTGGTGTCGTTTTTGTCAACGTCGTAAACGCCGAGATGTATCAGCAGATGATAGCCGTATTCCGCAAGTCTGCTCTTTATCGTGAAATGTGCCAGCTTGTCTTCAAGGACATCTGCGGCGAATTCCTCCTTGGGTATGCACACGCCGAAGGTATCGCCTGCAAGTCGTCCGTAGCAGCCGCTTTTAGGTATGTTCTCACGGAGCCAGTCTGCGATATGTATTATAGCATAGTCGCCGAATTTAGTGCCGAAAATATCGTTTACCACCTTGAAATTCTTGACATCGACATATACTATATAGTAATCTGTGTCGGGATTTGCGGACATTGTCTCGAAAATGCGCTGATAGAGGTACTCACGGGTATAAAGTCCCGTCATAAGGTCGTGAGTTGCGTCGTACAT
This sequence comes from Ruminococcus flavefaciens MA2007, assembly GCF_000621845.1. Lineage (GTDB taxonomy): Bacteria > Bacillota > Clostridia > Oscillospirales > Ruminococcaceae > Ruminococcus > Ruminococcus flavefaciens_E. The sequence goes on from NZ_KK211354.1 coordinate 98,257, forward strand.
CTCACGCTTGAGTCTCTGCTGCTCCTCGGTGATGTCGCGTATTCGCAGGTATGTTCCCGAAAGCTTCTGATTATCCACAGCGCGGCTCTCTTCGAGGGTGTAGTATCTCGCGTCGCTGCCGCTGCCTATGATGCGCTGATTGGAGCTGTCGACGGCAGGTGAACCGAACATTTCCGTCAGCTTGCCCGTTACCTCGTCAAGCTGCTCTGCGCTTAATTCCACCAGCTTGAAGCCCTGTTCGTTTGCCCATATGCAGCTGCCGGAGCTGTCGAAAATGTAAAGATATTCCGACATTTCCGATACTATATCGGACAGCATACGGTCAAGAAGCCTCAGAGGTCGGTAATACAGCGCAAAATAGAATATCAGCAGACCTAAGACGCCAAAGCCTATCATCGAGGTATCTACGGGACGTCTTGACAGTATGTAGAAGGTCTGCCATATGCCCTCTGCTATGATAGAGAGCAGGATTATAAGGTATTTTTCGGAATAGATACGGGGAGTTCGCTTTATGGCAACTATGAATATAAGCAGGACTGCCGCTAATATGCCGTAATCCACGATACGGTGGAAGATAAGTCCTGTATTTGGGATAAAGCGGTAATAAGCCAGATTATCAACCATTATCTTTTCAAGCCTGAATACATGACCGAAAAGGGGGTTCAGCAGTATCTGCACCGCGTCAAAGGCAAGCAGTGCATATATGAACTTAGGCGGCTTCTGACCTTCGCCAACGCCCATACAGTACTTGTTGGTGAAGTTTATCAGCGAGAACATTACCATATCAAATCCGAGAAAGAAGAAATAACAGCCTACCATGGCGATAGTTCGCTGATTTGAGCCGATTATGAGCAGGTTTCCGAGTACGGGTACTATAAACGAGGCTTCAAATAAGGCGACAGCTTTTCCCATGGGCTTTTTGGAACGCCGTGCTATAACGGAGCATATGCCCAGTGCGATTATAAGCACAGCAAATATTATTGAAAATACCGTTCTCACAGCTTCACCGCCTTTCGCTTGGAATCTGATAAAGTATCATTTATTATTGCCTAAAGCTTTGCATATTTTCTTGTTATCATACATAAGATTGTCTGCACGTTCAAAAACGTCCTGTACACGCATATCTAAATCGGGATCGAAGTCTGATATGCCTGCCGCAAGGATGACCATTCCGTTATGCTTGTTTGCTTCGAGGACTTTGTTAAGCTCCTCCATCAGATGTGTACGCTCGTCGTAGTCGCTGCCCTTCATTATAATGGCAAATTCGTCGCCGCCGATACGGAAAACAGGGCTGTGCTTGAAGATATTGCATATAATGGAGCAGGCATTGCGTATAAAGGCGTCGCCTGCGTTATGTCCCTTGGTGTCGTTGACCTCTTTGAGACCGTTGATATCGCATACCACAACGGAAAAAGGCGGCTGAGTGAACTTTGCGATATAGTTGTCAAGCTCTGCTTCAGCCTGAGCATAGGCGCGTTTGTTCTTTACGCCTGTAAGGGAATCCTTGTTTGCCATATCCTGATATGCGAATTCCTTCTGCATAGCATCATCGATATTGGCAACGGCGATGATTATATGGTCGGAATCGTCCTGAGGACGAACAGCATACAGCGAAACATACTGCGGTCTGCCGTCGAGCATAAGTCTGTAGTTTACAGGCACCTTGCCGTAGGTAGAGATGCCCTTCATCAGATTTTCCTTCTGCATGACCGTAGACATCATATGGAGGTCGGGCTCGTAGATATCGCGCTTCATGTTCATCTGCGATTCGGCAAAGAAGTCCTTGCCTGTAGTGCCGACCTTTAGTTTCCTGTAGTTTTCGCTTGCACTGTACTCAGTGTACTCGTTGGTGACGATATTTACGAGATAGATGACCTCATAGCGCTTTGCCAGTGCAAGAGCTATATCGCTGAATGTCTGGCTCTGAGCTTCGCGGCTCTTTTCGGCGTCGATGTTGCGGACGCCCACAACGATATGCTCCTTGTCAGCTTTCTGGATAAAGGCGAGGAGATTAACGTAGTGGTATTCATTGTCAACAAGCTGCTGATAGGTAAGCGAAACAGTTCCTTTTTTGCGGAGAGCCTTTAAAAGAACGTTGCGTTCCAGCTTATTTATGATATTTTCGCGGTCATCAGGGTGGATAACACGCTTCATATCCTCTTTTGCGCGTTCAAAGAAGTCGTTTCCGCTTCTGCCGAAGCCCTGATTTGAAAATGCCTCGCTGGAGCTGTATTCGGTATAGCTGCCTGTTTCGATGTCGATATGGTAGATTATCTCGAAAAGGCTTGCCAGTGATTTAGCTATCTCCGCATAGGCACGGCTGTTCTTTTCGTTCTCGAGTTCCTTGCGCTTTTCGGCGTCGATATCACGGACGCCTATGACAATGCTCCTGTCATCGGAGCGAATGGTCTTCAGGAAGAAATATCGCGGCACACCGTCAATGACGAGGCGGTAGGTCAGCGAAAATGAGCGCCCGTTTTCCAGAGCTTTCAGTACGTTGCTTTTCTTGAAAGTTTCAAGGAAATATTCCTGATCCTCCTTATAAACGAGCTCACGGCAGTTCTGAGGAAGGTCTTCATAGAAGTTCTTTCCGCTGGATACCTGTACCAGCTCCTTATCGTCTCCGCTGGGGGAGTATTCAACATAGCTGTCATCTTCAGCGTTTATAACATAAATACTGCAATAGTCGTTGGCAAGTGCCAGCGCGAGTCTTGCAAAGGATATGGGAGTTTTGTCATGCTTTTTCATACGTTCAGCTCCTTTTAAGCAGGTCATAGGTAAAAATAATTATATAATGATAAAATGCTGTGTTAATGTTATTATCTTTTTGTCTAATTATACCATAGTAATTTATTATTTTCAATACTGAACCACTATATGTTTACATATAATTAACAAATTGAAAGGGAAGCTTTTCTTGCATTTTTTCATAAAATGTGGTATACTATTAATATAGATCACGCAGACAGGGGGCTGAGTATTGATGTTACGGCTAAAAAACAGAATAAAGAGGCTCAGCCGCAGCGAGCTTGTCATCAAGGGAATGTGCCTTTTCACTTTGGCGCTTTATCTGTACTGCGTCCTCAGCATAACTCTTATCGACAGGACGTCGGGAATGCGCCGCCATGTTCTCAGACCTATGTGGGAGCTGAGCACTATGCTGCAAAGCGGAAATTATACCTACTGGTCGGGGCAGATAGGCGGAAATCTCATAATGCTCCTGCCTCTTGGCTTCATGCTGCCAATAATGTCCGAAAAGTTTAGGAATATAAGGGCTGCCGCCGTTGCAGGCTTTGTTTTCTCGCTGTTTATCGAGTTTTCTCAGTATTACACGGGAAGAGGGCTTTTCGAGTCCGACGATATAATCCACAATACTATCGGAGCCTGCATAGGCTGTATCATGTACGTGTTCATATTTGAAAAGCTTTTAGGCAAAGAGTCTGAATTGGACTGAATATCGCATAATTGTCCCGAAAACGGTGTATACGGAGCCGTTTCGGGACTTTTTTGCTGTACTTATGGTTGACAATGTACCAAATAATGTATATAATAAATCTATGTGAGTATCTGCGCCGCGGCACAGATATGTTCTATATAAAGGAGAAAACAGGCATGATAATTACAAAAACACCGTTCCGTATGTCGTTTTTCGGCGGCGGAACTGACATGGAAAGCTTTTTCAACGAAAACGGCGGAGCAGTGCTGTCCACCACATTTGACAAGTACTGCTATGTGAACGTCAGACATCTTCCCCGATTTTTCGACTATACCACGGAGCTTTCCTATTCAAAGACGGAGCGTGTGAAAAATGTTGAAGATATAATGCACCCACTTATCCGCAATGCCATGAAAATGCTGGATATGCACGAGATAAGGCTTACCTACGAGGCTGACCTGCCTGCCCGTTCGGGACTTGGCACAAGCTCCTCATTTGCAGTAGGTCTGCTGAACGCATTCTACGCTCTTAAAGGCAAGTATGCCGATAAGAAGCGACTTGCGGAGGAGGCTATCCACCTTGAAAGAGTCCTCTGCAACGAGGCAGGCGGCTGGCAGGACCAGATAGCGGCTTCCTACGGCGGCTTCAACCGCATTAATTTCAGCGACGACGGCTTTGAGGTGCTTCCTGTTATCATAAGCCCCGAGAGAAAGCGCAGGCTCAACGAGAATCTTATGATGTTCTTTACGGGATTTACCCGTTTTTCCGCAGATGTCCAGCAGGCAAACAAGCTTGACGCCGCTGAAAAGAAGGCTCAGCTCAAGGAAATGTACAGCCTTGTGGACGAGGCGGAGCGCGTACTTACGGATAAAACCACCGACCTTGACGAGTTCGGACGTCTCCTCGACCACACATGGAGACTGAAAAGACAGGTAGGCGCGGCAGTAAGCACCAACAGCATAGACGCTCTCTACCAGAAGGGCATGGACGCAGGAGCTCTCGGCGGAAAGCTCCTCGGAGCAGGCGGCGGCGGATTCCTTGTATTCTACGTTCAGCCCGAAAAGCAGGAAAGCGTAAGACACGCCATGAAGGACCTGATGTACATACCGTTTGAGTTCGAGAACGGCGGTACACAGGTGATACACTATACTCCCGAGATATACGTTCCAAAGGAAGAGGAGTAAGATGAAAACAGTAATTATGGCAGGCGGAAAGGGCACGAGGATATCCTCTGTAGCCTCCGATATACCAAAGCCGATGATAAAGATAGACGGAGTTCCCGTGCTTGAGCGCGAGATATGCTGTCTCAGGGAGCAGGGCTTCACCGACCTGATACTGACCGTATCCCATATGTCCGAGCAGATAATAGGGTATTTCGGCGACGGAAGCAGGCTCGGCGTGAATATCGAGTATTTCGTGGAGGAACAGCCACTTGGCAACGCAGGAGCTCTTTTCAAGCTCCGTGACAAGCTTACCGAGGATTTCCTGCTTCTCAATGCGGACGCGGTTTTCGATATCGACTTCAACCGCTTTGTGGACTATCACAGGAAAAAGGGCGGACTTGTCACGCTCTTTACCCACCCCAACAGTCACCCGTATGACAGCGGTCTGCTCATTGCAGACGGGGACGGAACAGCGCTGAAATGGCTTGCCAAGGAGGACCAGCGTCCTCAGTGGTACAGGAACAGAGTAAACGCAGGACTTCACGTTATATCGCTGAAAGCTCTTGATATGAGCGGCATTGACGCTGATTCCGTAGGTACTGAAAAGGACGGCAAAATTGTCAAGGTCGACCTTGACCGTCAGATATTGAAGCCACTTTGCGGCACAGGAAAAATGTTCTGCTATGACAGTCCCGAGTACGTAAAGGATATGGGAACTCCCGACAGATATGCGGCTGTGTGCGCGGACTTCAAAAACGGCGTGGTTCAGGCGAAAAATCTCCGCAGCAAGCAGAGAGCCATTTTCCTCGACAGGGACGGCACACTGAATAAATATGTGGGATTTCTGCGTAATACAGACGAATTTGAACTGGTAAGCGGTGCGGCGGAGGCTGTGAAGCTCATAAATGCTTCGGGCTGTCTTGCAATAGTTGCCACAAATCAGCCTGTTATCGCAAGAGGCGAGGTCACATTTGATGAACTTGCCGAAATACACAACAAAATGGAGACTCTTCTCGGTCACGAGGGAGCTTATCTTGACGGCATATACTTCTGTCCTCATCACCCCCATAAGGGCTACGAGGGCGAGGTGCCAGAGCTTAAAATCGAATGCGAATGCCGCAAGCCAAAGGCAGGAATGCTTCTCAAAGCCGCCGAGGACTTCAACATCGACCTTTCACAGTCGTGGATGATAGGCGACGGCAAGAACGATATACTCGCAGGCAAGGCGGCAGGGTGCAGGACTGCGCTCATAGGAAACGAAAGCTTCGGGCAGGACATTACCGCAGAAACTCTGACCGAAGCGGTAAAGCTCATATTGAAGCAGTAAGAAAAGGGGAATATTAATGTTAGAGCCGAGGCTTGAAAAACACGTTGATTTTTTGATAGAAAGATATCCTGTGCTTGAAAAGTGCAGGGAGGATATAATAAAGGCTTATCTTGTCATGGAGGAGTGCTATCTCCGCGACGGAAAGCTTATGATAGCAGGAAACGGCGGTTCTGCCGCCGACAGCGAGCATATCGCAGGAGAGCTCATGAAGCGCTTCAAGATAGCCCGTACTGTTCCTGCCGAGTTTGCGGAAAAGCTGAAAAGCGTTGATCCTGTCCGCGGAAAGAACCTTGCTGAGAATCTTGAGCGCGGACTTATGGCGATACCGCTGGTAGCTCACGAAGCTCTGACCACCGCCTATATCAATGATGTAGACGGACTGGGAGTATTTGCACAGCAGCTCTACGGCTTCGGCAGAAAGGGCGACGTTTTCCTCGGTATCTCCACCTCGGGAAACAGCCGTAATGTAATGTCCGCAACAGTAGTTGCAAGGGCTCTCGGCATAAAGGTAATAGGTCTTACGGGAGAAAAGGGCGGCGAGCTTGCAGAGGTAGCTGATGTAGCTGTAAAAGTCCCCTCAGCTGAGACCTATATGATACAGGAACTTCACCTGCCTGTGTATCACTGCTGGTGTCTCATGCTGGAAGATAAGTTCTTCGGCAAGGAATGAGTCATTTGCAGGACTGAGTGCTGCTGACCTCTTTGGCGGCAGGGACAATATCAGGCTGTATAAGAAGCTTTGCTTCGCATATATGGAAAAAACAGCCCGAAAGCAGTGAGCTTTCGGGCTTGTCTCGGCTTTTGACGCTCATATTCCGTAAAAAAGCACGGATTATGAGTGAAATATGGAATCAGATGAAAGGAGCCTGCCATGAGCAGCGTAAAACGCAGAAAGGGAAAGAGCAGGATAGCATTTCCCGAGGATTATTGCGTAGTGGATATCGAAACTACGGGACTTTCGCCCGAGGAGTGCGAGATAATCGAAATAGCGGCAGTTCGCTACAGAAACGGCGAAAAGTCGGCGGTATTCAGTACATTTGTCAAGCCCTGCAATGCAATAAGCGCCTTTATTACCCAGCTTACGGGCATAACCAATGAAATGGTGGCGGAGGCTCCCGATATTTCCGAAGCTATCAAGGCTTTTTACGAGTTTGCAGGGGACGATATGCTCATGGGCTACAATGTCAACTTCGATATCAATTTTCTCTATGACAATCTGCTGAGGTGTCACGGCATTTACCTCGAAAACGACTTTGTGGACGTGCTTCGCTTTGCACGGAAAGTGCTGCCCCTTATGCCCGACCGCAAGCAGACCTCGGTAGCCGCTCATTACGGTATAAACATTACGGGAGCTCACCGCGCGGAAAAGGACTGCGAGATATGCAATGCCTGCTACATACATCTTCGTGACGAGATGCGCAGACAGGAGAAGGAGGACTTGCATGAAGAGACTTGATATGCGTGATAAGGTCTTTAAGTACGCAGCTGAAACCTTTGGCACAGAGCCGGAATACCTATGGAGCAGGCTGCCGGACTGTGCTGTGCTGCGCCGCAGAGACAATGACAAGTGGTTTGCTGTGATTATGGACGTTAAAGCTTCTAAGTTCAGACTATCCGGACAGGGCAAGACAGATATCATAGACATCAAGTGCAGTCCCCTTATGACAGGCTCTCTGCTTGGGATTAAAGGCATTTTTCCTGCCTATCATATGAACAAGGAGAACTGGATAACTGTGCTCCTTGACGGTACTGTTGACGAAAAGCAGATAATGTCACTTCTTGATATGAGCTATGAGCTGGCAGGGCAGAGCGGCAGCGGCAAAAGGCTCCGCACCGAGCCCAAGGACTGGCTTATACCTGCGGCGCCTGCCATGTACGATGTGGAGCAGGACTTCCGCCGCGACGGTACTATAATATGGAAGCAGACCTCAAATATGATAGCTGGCGACACGGTGTATATCTATATGGCTGCACCGATATCGGCAGTAATGTACAGGTGCGAGGCTGTTGAGGTCAATATCCCGTACAATTACGACGACGGAAAGTATCGTATCAAGAAGGCGGTGAAGCTGCGGCTTGTTCACCGCTACAGTGAGGACGATATGCCTCTTGCGAAAATGAAGGATTTCGGCGTTGCAGCCGTCCGCGGAGCAAGGGGAGTACCTAACACTCTTGCCTGCGAACTGAAAAGACTTTGCGGAAAGTGACGTCAGCAGGCTTAAGATCGGGCTTGCTTCTGCTGATTTGCATTATTTTTCAAAATGTGATATAATTACATTCGTACATTTATTTTTCCCCGATTTTTTGACAGGAGGAACTTTATGCTTAATGCTGATCTGAAGGAATTTCAATTTGCTTCTGATTTTGACGAGCTTGTTATCTCGGCTGTGCTGGCTGTGCCCTCAGGAGATATAAACGGTATTGTCCAGATAGTCCACGGCATGAACGAGCACAAGGAGCGCTATTATCCGTTCATGGATTATCTTGCGGAGCAGGGCTTCATTACCGTTATCCACGACAACCGCGGTCACGGAAAAAGCATCGTAGAGCCCGACGACCTTGGCTATATGTTCAGAAAGGGCGGCGAGGGCTTCGTAAGCGATATCGCTCAGCTCAATGCAAGGATAAGAGCAGCTTATCCCAATGTTCCCGTATTTATGGCGGCAAGCGGTCTTGGAGCAGCAGGCGCAAGGTGCTTTTTGAAGGAGCATGACGGCGATATCAACGGCTTGGTACTTCTCGGTACTATATGCCACTGCCCGTTCTCGCCTGCGGCAAGAATTATCAGCTCTGTGGCTTCAAAGCACCCCGGCAGCCGTTTCAGAAGCGAGAAGATATTTGATACTATAGACGACAGCTTCGGTAAATTCTATGAATCTCCCATAAATTCATGGCGCTGCAGCGACGCAGATGTTGTTCTTGCATACAACGAGGATCCGCTGTGCAATTTCAAGCCTACCCTCAACGGCTATACCGAGCTTGTATGGCTGTTAAGACAGTCCGAGTCGGGACGGGGCTGGAACGTTACTCAGCCCTCACTGCCTATCAGATTTGTTTCGGGCAAGGACGATTCGGCTATGATTTCAGAGAAGCGCTTCATGCGTTCCGTGAAAAAGCTTGAAAAGCTGGGCTATGAGAGCATATCCCATCGACTTTTCGAGGGTATGCGCCATGACGTGCTCATGGAGAAGAACTCCGTAAATGTATATAAAGACATCGCAAAGACCTTGTTTTCGTGGCTTGACCGCTGGAACGACCAGCGAGCTGTGGAAATGCCTGCGGAGCCTGTACAGGCGGCAGAGACTGCGCCTGAGCAGGAAACAGCCGAAAACGAGGAATAATCATCATATACACAGCGGATTTGCAGGCTTTGTCCGCAAATGCTCCGCTTAATGAAAGGAAATACTATGGATATCAACAAGGAACTTGCAAAAGAATTCGGACTCAAACAGGAACAGGTAGACAATACCGTAGCTCTTATCGACGACGATAAAACTATCCCGTTTATCGCCCGTTACCGTAAGGAGCTTACAGGCTCTCTCGACGACCAGATACTCCGTGAGCTCTATGACAGGCTCATGTACCTCCGCAACCTTGAAAAGCGCAAGGAGGAGGTAACTGCCGCTATCACAGAGCAGGAGAAGATGACTCCCGAGATAGAGGCTGCTATCAGCGCAGCTGTTACTCTTGTCGAGGTCGAGGACATCTACCGTCCGTTCAAGCCAAAGCGCCGTACCCGTGCAAGCATTGCCCGTGAGAACGGTCTCGAACCCCTTGCAGTAATGCTCATGGCTCAGGAGAACTCCACAGAGCCCGAAAAGGAGGCAGAGGCTTTCATCGACGAGGAGAAGAAGATAATCGACGCTCAGACTGCATTGCAGGGCGCTATGGATATCATCGCAGAGGATATCTCCGATGACGCTGATATCAGAAAGAAGCTCCGTGCTCTTGCAGGAGAAAAGGGCGAGCTGGTATCCAAGGCTTCGGATCCCGAGGCTGAGAGCGTATACATGAACTACTATGAGTACTCCGAGGCTATCCCGAAGGTTGCAAATCACCGTGTCCTTGCCCTTGACAGAGGCGAGAAGGAGGGCTTCCTAAAGGTATCCGTTACTCTCGATGAGACTATGGCTACAGACGTTATCTTCGGCAAGTACATCAAGGCTAACAATGCCTGCGGAGAGCTTGTGAGAGCTGCTGCGGCTGACAGCTACAAGAGACTTATATTCCCCTCTATCGAGCGTGAGATACGCTCTGAGATGAGCGCTAAGGCTGCTGAGGACTCCATAAAGGTATTCGCAGCAAATCTCCGTCAGATGCTTCTCCAGCCGCCGCTGAAGAGCAGCATTATCCTCGGACTTGATCCGGGATATGCTCACGGCTGCAAGACCGCAGTCATCGACGGCACAGGCAAGGTGCTTGACACAGCTATCATCTACCCTGTAGGCTCGGCAGGAGCTGTTGAGGCTGCTAAGAAAAAGGTCAAGGAGTTTATCCAGAAGTACAACGTAAACGTTATCTCTATCGGAAACGGTACGGCTTCACGCGAGACCGAGACATTTGCCGCTGAGATAGTCAAGGAAGTGCCGCAGGACGTAAGCTACATGGTAGTCAGCGAGGCTGGAGCTTCCGTATATTCCGCTTCAAAGGTAGCCGCAGAGGAATTCCCCGAGTACGACGTATCTATCAGAGGAGCTATCTCCATTGCACGTCGTTTGCAGGATCCTCTCGCTGAGCTTGTAAAGATAGATCCGAAGGCTATCGGTGTCGGTCAGTATCAGCACGATATGCCCCAGGCAAGAATGAGCGAGGCTCTCGGCGGCGTAGTCGAGGACTGCGTAAACTCCGTCGGAGTTGACCTGAATACCGCTTCACATTCGCTCCTTTCATATATCGCAGGCATAAACGCCACAGTTGCAAAGAATATCGTTACCTACCGTGAGGAAAACGGCAGATTCACAGACCGTAAGGAGCTCCTCAAAGTTCCTAAGCTGGGCAAGAAGGCTTTCGAGCAGTGCGCAGGCTTCCTGAGAGTTCGTGACGGCAAGAATCCACTTGATAATACAGCAGTTCACCCCGAGAGCTATGAGGCAGCTTCATCGCTTCTCAGCGAGTGCGGCTTCACCATTGCCGATATTGCTGGCAGCGGAGCTGAGGGTATCACAGAAAAGGCAAACAGCATAGGCATAGAGAACATAAGCAAGTCCCTCGGTATAGGTGTTCCAACTCTCACCGACATCATCGGCGAGCTTAAAAAGCCGGGACGCGACCTCCGTGACGAGCTCCCAGCACCTCTTCTCAGAAGCGGCGACGTTATGGAGATAAAGGACTTAAAGCCCGGTATGGAGCTTGTGGGAACTGTCCGCAACATCATAGATTTCGGCTGTTTCGTAGATATCGGTGTTCACGAGGACGGACTTGTCCACATCTCGCAGATTTGCAGCAAATACATCAAGCACCCTCTCGAAGCCGTAAAGGTAGGTGAGGTAGTCAAGGTAAGAGTTCTTGACGTTGACCTCAAGAGAAACCGTATCTCCCTTACAATGCGCCTTAACGACGAGGAGGAGAAGAAGCAGCAGAGGTCAGACCGCAGACCTAATAATAAAAAGCGCGAGGACCGCAAGCCTAAGGGCTTTGACGCCTCACAGCTCCACAACAGCAGCTTCCGTATCAAGAAGAAATAAGGAGTAGACAATGATATTCAGAACTGAGGAAAAAGAGTTCAAGTGCGCAGTATGCGGCGAGAAATCTGTCCATGAGGTCATAGTCGAGCAGGAGGCTCCTGCAGAGGCTCCCGACCTTGATATGCGCCCCGGAGAGCCTGTCCGCTCGGGAATAAAGTACTGGGTGAGCAAGTGCCCTGCCTGCGGATACTGCAATTCATCAATAGAAATACCCGTGAAGTTCACAAAGGAGTATCTTGAAAGCTCCAATTACAATAAGGCAGGGGACGACCTTGCGGGAAGATTCATGAAGAAGTCTCTCGCCTGCGAGAAGAACAGCCAGTGGGAGGAGGCTCTCAAAAGCTGTATGTACGCCGCATGGGTCTGCGACGATGATGGCGACGATGAAAGAGCCGCCGAATGCCGCAGAGCTGCCGTAAGGATATACGATACCCACGGCGCAGTTTTCAAGGAAAGCGCCGATATAAAGCTCCTTGTGGCTGACCTTCTCAGAAGAAGCGGCGCTCATGACCGGGTTATACGCGATTATAAGGGAGAGCGCTTCGGCTCGCCGCTCATAATGGCGATGACTGAGTTTCAGGTAAGTCTTGCGGAGCAGGGCGATCCAGCCTGCCATAAGGCTACGGAAGTCCCCGGTGTAAGAGCAAAATAAACCGTATCAAGCGGCAGTACCTTTACTGCCGCGTTTTTTATGCAAACCGCTGAAAAACATGGGCTTTAGGGTGAATTCAATAGTTTTGCTTGACACAAAAAGGAAATATGTGTTAAAATATTATCTGTACTATTATTTTTTGTTATGGAGGTTTTTTTATGGCATTTTGTAAATTCTGCGGAAAGCAGATCCCTGACGGCGGAAGCTGCGACTGCGAAGCAGCAAAGAAGGCTGCCGAGACAGCTGAAAAGGCTGAGAATGCTGCTGAGGCTGTAAAGGAGGACGCTGCACAGGCTGTTGAAACAGTTAAGGAGGAGGCAGCGCAGGCTGCTGAAACAGTTAAGGAAGAAGCAGCAAAGGCTGTTGAAAAAGCTGAAGAAACAGCTGAAAAGGTCGAAGAAAAGGCTTCAGAGGTCGTAAACGAGGTAAGAAGCGACGCTGTAGATGCTGCAAAGGAGGCTCAGCAGAAGGCTGAGGGCGCAGCTAAGCAGGCAGGAAACGGCTTCAAGCAGCTCAGCGGTGCTGATATCGCTAAGAAGGTAGAGGGTATCACAAACAGCATCAATGAAAAGCTGCCCGAGAACGTAAAGAAGAACAAGAGCCTTGTATATATCGCAGCAGGCGCTTGTGCTGCACTTCTTCTTTGCCTTATCCTTGCAGTCTGCTCAATGGGCGGCGGCGCAAATGGCACAGCTAAGAAGTACATCAACAATACATACAGCAAGAAGGGCGGCAAGACCTTCTATTCACTCATGCTTCCAAAGTCTGCTATAAAGGAGCTTAAGGAAGACGACGATTTCGATGATATGGTCGATGATTACAACGACAGGATAGAGGATCTTATAGACGATCTGGACGGAAAGGCTACAGTTCCGAAGTTTGACAAGATCTCACGCAAGGAAAAGATGAAGAAGTCACAGCTCAACAAGGCTGAGGACTATTTCGAGAGTATCTGTGAGATGTTTGACGCTGATGATGACGATATCACAGTAACACAGGGCTATGAGCTCAAGATAAAGACCAAGAACAAGGACGAGGACGGCGACGTTCAGCACGAAAAGGATACTATCTGCGTTGTCAAGGTAAAGGGCGACGGCTGGAAGGTAATTCCTGCTGATGCAGACAGCATTTCTTCCTCATCAAGACTTCTTCGCAGCTTACTTGGCATTAGCTCAAGCTTCACAAGCAGTGACAGCGACGATTTCAGTCTTGAAGATATCTTTGATTGATAATTACGGTCCGAAGCAGAAATGCTTCGGATCTTTTTTTATTGACTAAAAGCTGTTTGTGTGATAGAATAAGTATATTGTATTACGTTACGGAGGTCATATAATGCCATATTGTAAAAATTGCGGAAAAAAAGTACCATTATTCAAGAAATGTGACTGCACAGCAGCAGAAAAGAACGTAAATAACAGCGCAAAGCGCCTGCTTGTTTTGATCGTTTTCCTGATATTCTTTGTACTCGGCTTGATACTGGGAATACATATGGCAGGTTCGGGTACTAAGGGAGCTGTCAGGAGCTATGTCAAGGCGGCTTCAAGCAAAAAGGGCGGAAAGACCTTTTATTCGCTGACTTTGCCCGACGAAGCTATAAAGGCTCTTAAAGACAAGGAAAAGTACAACGACAAGGTCGATGACTACAACGATATGATAGAGGACATGATAGAGGACTTAGAGGGTAAGGAGTCTGCTCCTAAGTTTGACAAGATAATGCGCGAGAAGAAGCTGACAAAGTCTCAGCTCAGGAAAGCAGAGCAGTATTTCGAGCGTATCGCCGAGAAGTACGGCGCAGAGAACGCTGATATAAAAGCCGCAAAGGGCAAAGAGGTCAAGTTCAGGACAAAGCACAAAGATGAGGACGGCGACTATAAGTACGAAAAGTTAACGGTATGCGTCGTCAAAGTAAAAGGCGAGGGCTGGAAAATAGCTCCCATGAGCGCCGACAGTCTCGGCTGATAAATATCCGATGTATTGATATTATTGCTTATATAGAAATTTTATGTTTATTATTGAGAGAACCCCTTTTGAAAAAGGGGCCCTCTGACGGAGGACGTCCCCTCTGTCACTGCGTGACATCTCCCCGCACTGCGGGGAGTCACTCTCAAACTCTCTCCCTAAAACTTTCGTTTTGTTTTTTCACAGATAGGGCGCACCTGCATTTGGCAGGTTTTTTTATTTTTATAGAGCGCCCTATCTTTGAAAAAACCAGATAAAAGTCTTTGGAAAGGGGCTCGGGGGAGAACCTTTCTTCAGAAAGGTTTCCACCGATAAATAAGTATAAGCTTTTTATATTGGCAATAAGGTCAAAACTTCGGATTTTTTATTGACTATTACCGCGATATATGGTAAAATTATTTGGTTACTGTTCAGGTGACCGTGAAGCGATATTGTATAAGAAAGCTGGAGAGATAATGGCGTCAACTATACTATATAAAACAGTGATAATGCTCATTCTCATCGGAGTAGGCGTTATCTGCGCAAAAACCAAACTCATAAGCGAGGCTTCAAATAAAGACCTGTCCAAATTCGTATTGCAGGTAGTCAATCCTGTTGTAATATTCATGTCATATCAGACGAAATACCGCACAGAGCTGGTTAAGAACCTGCTGCTGACCTTTGTTATATCGGCGGCAGTACTTGGCGCGGTGATACTGCTCTCCTATGGCTTTGTCCGCAAAAAGCAGGGCAGGGAAACGGAGATAGAGCGCTTTTCGTCGGTGTATTCCAACTGCGGCTTCATGGGTATCCCTCTTGTGGACGCTATCTATCACGAGGAGGGCGTATTCTACCTGACTGCCTTTATAACCGTGTTCAATCTCATTGTATGGACTCACGGAGTTATCCTCATTTCGGGAAAAAAGGACTTCAAACAGGTGATAAAGGTGTTCTATTCACCTACAATTATAGCGATATTCCTCGGACTTATCACGTTCTTTGTGCAGATAAAGCTCCCCTCGGCACTGGCTGATTCTCTCGGATTCATCAAGGAGATAAATACTCCCATGGCTATGATAGTTTCGGGAGTCACTATAGCAGGCACGAATATCCCGAAAATGCTGAAAAACTACAGAATATACTACGTATGTTTGTTAAAGCTCCTTGTGATACCCGTTATAATAGCTGTACCGCTGGTGATTTTGGGCGGCATAGAAGAAAAGGTTCGTATGACCATTCTCATTGCTTCGGCAGCACCTCCGGCGGCAATGTGTACCCTCCTCAGCATAAGATACGGACGGAATTCAGTGTATGCTTCTGAGATTTTTACGTCAGGAACTATACTCTCTGTTGTCACTTTACCCCTTGTAGTTAAAGCTACGGAATATTTAACAAAAATACTATAAGTACTTTGGCAAAAATGCTGATTTTATAAAATTTTGCCCTAAAATGTTTGAAATTTAATAATAGTGTGTTATAATATAATTACGTTAAAAGAGATTGACTTTACAATAAAAAGAAAAAATTATACGGGCAGTTATAATAAAAATTACTGCTCAAAAGGCCTGCGGGGATATGCAGTTTGTACATAGTGGACTTCGTTCCAAACACTGAATTTTTGAAGAAATGGAGTTGTTGTTGTATGGAAAAAAGAGGAATCAGTAAACTCGACCTGAAAAGAAGAAACAGGATGCAGATTCTTAGAGTTATCAGAGAATCAGGCCCCATATCCCGTGTTGATGTGGCAAGCGCTCTCGAGATCACAAGAGCTGCCGTAACTATCATCACCAATGAAATGATAGAGGAGGGCGTGCTCGTTGAGATAGGCGAGGCTCCTGTAAACACCGAAAAGCTCCAGAAAGGCAGAAGAAAAATCCTCATTGATATCAACGTAAACAGCCGTTTCGCCCTTGGTGCAACAGTTGATGAAAAGGAAGTAAGCATAGGTCTTACAAACCTTAATTCCGAGGTTCTTGACAAGGCAAGCATGGTCATCGACGACAGAACTACCAGCAAGGACATCATCAACTATATTATCAAGACCAGCAACGAAATGGTTGAAAACAGCGCACTTACCAAGGATAAGATACTTGGTCTCGGCGTTGGCGTTGTGCCTTCCATGTGGGGCAAACTGAAGATTTTCTATAAGGACGGAGTTCTTGACTTTACAAACTTCATAGATAAGCTGTCGGGCGGTCTCAACTTTGAGATACACTGCGGAAACGCTATAGGACTTATGGCACTTGCAAGCAATGATTTCAGAACGCTCAACGGCTATCAGACCAATCAGGCATTTATCCATAACGGCAATCAGGTAAATCTTGCTATCATCAACAAGAACGAGCTTTCTGCCGATTATGTATCCTACACCTCCACTATCGAGAGATACATCGTTTGTCCTAACGGAAAGTCCTATGAGGGCTATCCTAACGGCTCCGTAAAGGCTGAGCTTTCAAGAACAGCTATGCTCAATGCTTTCTACGAGATTTATTCCAAGGACAAGACACCTGTACTCTACGAGCTCACAGAGGGCGACAAGAACGCTATCAACACAGATAACGTATTCATGGCTCTTATGAGAGGCGAGGAGGCTGTTAAGAACGTAGTTGACGATATCATCGCCAAGTACACAGTTCTCATCAACAATCTGGCTATCAGCCATTTTGCAAAGAAGATAGTACTGCACAACTTCAAGCTCAACGAGAAGCAGTTCGACTACTGCAAGCGTGAGATGATACGCCTTGTGAGCGAGGAGATAGCTGACAGAGTGGTACTCAGCAGATTAGACGGAAAGAACAATTTCCTCGGCGGCTGCGCTCTTATTATTCAGGATAACTTCTATGTAAGAGGCGGTATGCAGTAAATCAAGTAATAAACCCCGTAAGAAGCTCAGCTTCTTACGGGGTTTTCAGTCTGTAGGGGGCGATGCCTACATCGCCCCGTTAGTTTTGTATGTTTTTGACGGGCTGATGTGGGCATCAGCCCCTACATTTTTTTGCTGTAAAAACAAGTGGGCGCACAGTGTGCGCCCCTACAGAAAAGGGACGCCGAGGACGCCGTCCCCTACTAAGTTCTGCTGCTTACTGCTTGCTTCTCCGTATTTTGCGGACAAAAAGCGCTATAATCCCAATAATAATCAGCGATACGCACATACCGACGGTGACTCCGCCAGTATCTATCATCATATCACGGAATTCGCAGGAGCGTCCCTTGACAAAATTCTGATGGAACTCGTCGGACATGGCGTAAATAAAGCCGAAACCTATAACGCCAAGGCTTTTTGCCGAAAAAAGCCTGCGTTTTCCTGCCGTTACCGACGCACAGAAGCCCAAAGATGCATAAATGCTGAAATGGGCAAGCTTTCGCACAATAAACGAAGCCTTGCTCCAAAGCTCCTTCTGCACCTCTGGAGGCTGGCTGTCGTAATCACTGTAGAGTATCTTTACGGCGACTTTGGTAAGAAAACTGCTGGTATCAGAGGACTTTTCCGCGTCCTGAGCCGAAAGACAGAATATAGTGACCATTATCGCTATGGTAAATATAAGAAAAAGAACCTGTATTTTGCTGAGCTTCGGGAATTTCCTTGCCATTTTTCCTATCCTTTCAAATCTTGCTGTACTATATTATTATACAATTTTTGCGGAGTTTTGTAAAGCAGAAGTTTTTTCGGAAAAAATTTCAAAAAAACCTTGTAAAATCGGAATGAAAATGCTATAATATACTGTGTGCCATTATGCGCACTTCTATATAGATCATATTTCGGAGGCAACAATGAGTAAATTTTTTGCAAATGTCTGGACAAAGCGAGTAGTTGCCCTGCTCAGCGTAGTCTATATGCTGTTTGTATGCAGGCTCTGCTATTTTTCGATATTCTACGATATGCACATCAATGACCGTGTTTCCACCTGCCTTGCAGTTTCGGGAGTTTCCCTTGCGGCACTGATAATCATGCTCTATACGCGGCATCAGATACTGACGCGAATAGCCAGCTTCATAATACTGCCTGCCATGCTTCCCGTGGTATTGCTGTACTTCGGCGAGTGGGGACTGATAATTCCCATAATTGTCGTGGGAATCATCATACTTCTCCTTTCGGGCGCAGGCGAGGGTGTAAAAACCGCACTTGCAACTATCATTCTTCTCCTTTATATATTCGGAGCTCTTGGCTACTTCCTTTTCACATCGTTCTTTGTAGCCGCTGTAAAGGAGCAGGTAATTGAAACAGGCGTATCGCCGTCGGGTACATACCGCTACAGGGTAGTGAATACCGACGATACCTCAAAAGGCAGTACAGCTGTCTATGTTGAGCCTAATTACGCCGATGTAAAGAACCAGTTCGCAGTATTTACCCTCAAGAATCAGGAGCACGTTGTCTTTATGGAGCGTCCTGTTCAGAGCAAGGTGGAGATAAAGTGGGAAACTCAGTCAAGACAGGATATAACCGCTCATCTCAACTCCATATCCGATGAGATAGAGGTAACTGTTACCGACGCAGAGCTCGAAAGACTGGGCTATACCTACGACAACAAGCTCATGCTCACAAATCTTTCAGCAAGCCGTAAGTTCGCATTGGGACTTACAGCCTCAGACGTTGATCCTGTTCCGCTGGACAACCTCAATCAGGAGCAGCTTGACTTCTTCGGCATAGGCAAGGAGCCAAACGGAAGATACTATATCGCTGATCCTTCTCCTCTTGTTGTTGAGAAGAACGGCACTGAGCCGGGACAGAGGATCTATTTCAACGAGATAAAGCCAAAGGCTCTCAAGCTTTACAACAACCTTAACGTTGATCCGCCTACAGGAATAACCTACTTCAATGTTGCAAAGAGCCACACAGTAATGCTGAACAGCCTTACAGACGCTCAGCTTGCCGACCTTGGCGTATCCCAAAGCGGCGATGTAATGCTTCTTTCGGCTTCAAAAATGGTTGTCCCCGAGGAGGACAAGAATAAGGAGGACGCAGAGGCTACCGAGGAGGTAGTAACTGCCGAGGATAAGGTAGTGTTCCGCTATTATGTTGCGGAGCTTGAGGACTACTACAACGTAAATTCGAGACGTCTGTCCGTTGACCTTCTTAACTAAAACAATACAGAGCGCTGTGGGCGGTCATATGAATACTGACAGCTCACGGCGCTTTCATTTAAGTATATGCACAAGTCCGCAAAAGAAGCGCAGTATGTAAAAAAATGAGCAAAAAACGTCTTGCAAAAATTGCTGATTTAAGATATTATAAAATTACAGAATAACAATTCAGGTAAGATAACCTGCACATATTTAGCCATAGAATATCGGTATGCCTTTTCGCCCCGCCTTTGGCGGGGCGGCGGAAGATACGGTATTTATACGGCTATTAAAATATTCAGAAGGAGTTGTAAATTATGGCATATTTAATAGGTGTGGACTGTGGTACAAGCGGTACAAAGACAGTTCTTTTTGACGAAAAGGGCAGCGTTATAGCTTCAAAGACTATCGAATACCCCATGTATCAGCCAAAGAATGGCTATGCTGAGCAGGAGCCTGCTGACTGGGCAAACGCAATGGTGGAGACTATCAAGGCTGTTATGGCTAAGAGCGGCGTCAAGAAAGAGGACGTAAAGGGTATCGGTATCTCGGGACAGATGCATGGTCTGGTAATGCTTGACAAGGACAATAATGTACTTCGCCGTTCGATCATCTGGTGCGACCAGAGAACAGCTGCCGAGGTAGAGGAAATGAACCGTATCGTAGGCAGAGACAAGCTGGTAGAAATTACAGCAAACCCTGCTCTTACAGGCTGGACAGCTGCTAAGATACTCTGGGTAAAGAACAACGAGCCCGAGGTTTACTCAAAGGTAGCTCATATCCTGCTTCCTAAGGACTACCTCAGACTTATCCTCACAGGCGAGTATGCTACAGAGGTTTCAGACGCTTCAGGTATGCAGCTTCTTGACGTTCCTAACCGCAAGTGGTCTGACGAGCTCCTCAGCGCATTCGAGATAGACAAGAGCTGGCTGGGCAAGGTCCACGAGAGCTGCGAGGTAACAGGCACACTTACAAAGAAAATGGCTGAGACACTCGGTCTCTGCGAGGGCACTATCGTAGTAGGCGGCGCAGGCGATAACGCAGCAGCTGCTGTCGGTACAGGCGTTGTCGAGGACGGCAAGGCTTTCACAACTATCGGAACATCGGGCGTTGTATTCGCTCATACTTCAAATATATCGATCGACAAGAAGGGCAGAGTTCATACCTGCTGTGCGGCAGTTCCAAATACATGGCACGTTATGGGCGTTACACAGGGCGCAGGTCTCTCACTGAAGTGGTTCAGAGATAACTTCTGCATGACAGAAAAGGAGACTGCAAAGCTCATGGGTGTTGACGAGTACTACCTCATGGACAAGCAGGCTGAGACAGTTCCTGTAGGCGCAAACAGACTTCTTTATCTCCCATACCTCATGGGCGAGAGAACTCCACATCTTGATCCTGACGCAAGAGGCGTGTTCTTCGGACTTTCAGCTATCCACACCAGAAAGGATATGCTCCGCGCTGTTATGGAGGGCGTTACATATTCGCTCCGTGACTGCGTTGAGGTATTCCGTGAGATGAACGTAAACGTAAGCGACATGATGGCTTGCGGCGGCGGCGGTTCTTCACCGCTCTGGAGAAGTATGCTTGCCGACCTTTACAACTGCAATGTTAAGACAGTTGCTTCAAAGGAAGGTCCTGCACTGGGCGTGGCTATCCTCGCAAGCGTTGGCGCAGGCATCTACAGCAGCGTATCCGAGGCTTGCGGAGCTATCATCAAGACCGACAAGGTTCAGGCTCCAAAGGCTGAGAACGTTCCCGAGTATGAGAAGTACTATCAGCTTTACAGAGAGATCTATCCTGCACTCAAGGCTCAGTACGCTAAGCTTGCAACACTTTGATAAGGACTTAATATCTACAAAGGCGGACTTTATGTCCGCCTTTAGAGATTGTGAGGGGAAATATGGACAATTCTATGCTGAAAAAATTCGCTGCCAAGCAGCGCCAGCTGCTGCTCGCGGATAGCGATGAGCCGACTGCCTATTTCGGCTTTATGCGCCTTTGCGCAATGGCTTATGCGGACAGAACTGCTCTGGACGAGCTCTGTTCTGCGCCCTCGGAGCGCCCCTGCGCACTTTTCGTAGAAAAGTGCAGGCAGCTCGCAGATAGATATGGCGGCATTTTCAGCCTTTACAGCGAGCTGCCCGTTCCGCCGACGCTTTTAGCAGTCGGCGGAACAGTAGGGGCGCTCCGAGAGCTGCCGCGGGAGATATGGGACGAGCCCGATATTTTGGGCAAATTCCACCAGTACTTCAACGAGCCTTACAGGAGCGAGATATCAGTGGGCTTGAAGCGCAGCAAGAGACTGAGTTCGGACAAAATTGCGGCGGCAACACAGCTTTTTACACCCGAGTGGGTGGTGAGGTACATGGTGCAGAACACCCTCGGAAGATATCTCCGCGAGCACGGCTTTGATGTTAATAGGGGAGAGCTCGAATTTACGGATATTAAGGCGGATAAAGGCAAATCCGAGCCGGAGGATATTACATTTATCGACCCCTGTATGGGCAGCGGAAATGTGCTTCTCTGCGCCTTTGATATGTTCATGGAGCTCTACCGCAGTCTCGGATATTCGGACGATATTGCGGCTGAAAAAATACTCCGTCATAACCTTTACGGTCTGGAGCTTGATGAACGAGCCTGCGCAGTGGCAGAGACAGCCCTGCGGCTCAAAGCCGCAAAATACGGCGCTTTTGCAAAGCCGCAGGTTTACGATTTTTCGGGAATAAGCGACACGGCAGGTTCACTTCTGAGCGGCGATGAACTGGACAGCAGTTCAGCTAAAGCAGCAAGAATCGCCCAGCTTTTAAAGAAAAAATACACCATTATTGTAACGAATCCACCGTATCTCGGAAAGCCTGCCATGAATGCCGAATTATCGGAGTTTGTGCAGGAGCACTTTGCGGATTACAGTGCCGACCTGTTTTCTGTGTTCATAGCTCGATGTATGGACATAATTGAAGAAAGCGGCTATCTTGGCTTTCTTACGCCGACTACGTGGCTTTTTCTTCAATCCTATGAAAAGCTCCGCCGACGTATCTATAGTGAATGTTCGCTGCAAACAATGATACATTTTGAGTATTCCGCCTTTGAGGACGCTACAGTTCCATTGTGCTCCTTTACCATGCAGCAGGGATACAGCAGCGAGAATGGTATCTACCTGAGACTTACCGATTTTAAGGGAGGTATGGACTGCCAGCTTCAAAAAGTTAAGGAGGCTTTGAAAGTTGAAAAGTGTTCTTACCGCTTTGAAGCCTCAGCCGAGGACTTTCTTCATATCCCGTCCGCACCTGTTGCATACTGGCTGGGAAAGGCTATGTTTCAAGCTTTTGATAATGTTACTCTCGGAGAACTTGTTCCTGTACGTGAGGGAGTAATAACAGGAGATAATGACCGATTCTTGCGGCGGTGGTTTGAAGTGTCAGCTGAAAAAACTGCATTTACGGGCAGTCAGAATAAGAAATGGTACCTGCTGAATAAGGGCGGAGACTACCGAAAATGGTATGGAAACCGCGAATTCGTCATCAACTGGGAAAACGACGGTGAGGAAATAAAGGATTTCCGTGACGAAAATGGAAAGCTCCGCTCCCGTCCGCAGGGGCTCGCCTACAATTTCCGCCCGTCTGTAAGCTGGTCACAGATAACCAGCGGAGCACTTTCTGTGCGATATTTCAACGAAAACTTCATGTTCAACGTGGCAGGCACAAGCGCTTTTCCGCATGATGAGCGGCAGCTTATTCTGCTTCTCGGACTGCTGAACAGCAAGGCGGCGGCGGAATTTGCGCGAGTTCTCAACCCGACCATGAACATGAACCCCGGAGACCTTGCACGGCTACCGATACCCGAATTTCCGCATGATACCGCGGAATATGAGGAACTGATAAGCGAAAACATAAACATCTGCCGCGAGGACTGGGACAGCTTCGAGACCTCATATGATTTCCGCCGTCATCCTCTGATTTAGAGCTTGACAGGCAGCCTTAATTATGCTATAATTAGGCTTATTATTTACATTGGAGGAATTGATATGAATGCACTTGTCATTAATTGCTGTCCCGTCAAAAACGGCGCGACTGCCGAGATAGTACGTATCGTTTCGGAGCGTCTTTCTGCGAAGTCCATATGTATTGACGACTATGATTTCGGATTCTGCAAAGGCTGTCGAAGTTGTCATGCTACTGCCCGATGTGTTCAAAGCGACGATATTGACCGAATTATGGCGGAGTTCGAGACTGCTGACGTTATCGTCTGTGTTTCGCCATCATATTGGGCGGATATCCCCGGGCAGTTCAAAGCTTTTATCGACAGGTGCACTCCGTGGTGCAATACTCATGAGCCTCATGCCAGTCTGAGCGGCAGCAAAAAGGGCTACGCAATAGCGTTGCGCACAGGTCCCAGCATTGGGGAATGTCAGCGTATCATCGGCACTATCGAGCATTTCTACGGACATCTTGAAATAGAATGCTGCGGCAGTCTCGGTCTGTGTTCGATTGAATATAAAGAAGCCCTCGAGCCACATATTTCAGAGCTTGAGGACTTCTGTGACAAAATAAAAAGCCCGAGGAATTATGCGAATTCGTGATAAATCATATTATCACGAATTCTTAAATAAGAAAGAATAAAGAATAGAAAATGTGTACGCTTCGCGTACTTATTTAAATGCTATCGCCGATAGGCGAACCTTAAATTCCTATTTATTATTTATTCTCTTTTCTTTATTATTAAAAAAACGGTCATAAAGAATTGCTTCTTTATGACCGTTTTG
The DNA here is from genome assembly GCF_000621845.1 of Ruminococcus flavefaciens MA2007. GTDB lineage: Bacteria > Bacillota > Clostridia > Oscillospirales > Ruminococcaceae > Ruminococcus > Ruminococcus flavefaciens_E. The sequence goes on from NZ_KK211354.1 coordinate 122,283, forward strand.
CTTTGCCTCGGGCAATTTTTTATCTTGGGGGAAGAAATGTATTCAGGGTATTTATAAATTCACGAACATTTTTCTCGTTTCTTGACTTCGCAGTAATTTCTGTGCCAAGATTTGAAACGCTTGCAATATTGATACCCGTTTTGCCGTCAGGGAGAACTCCCAGTGCTACGTGTACCTTTTCGCCCCATGTAGTCAGCGACATACCTGTGCTGAATACTACCTTGTAGGCATTTCTGTCTGCGGCTTTGACTTTCAGCTTACGCTGAGCGCCTGTACGCATAACAGCGTCGAGACAAGCGTTTATGTCATAGTTGTAAACATAATTCTGCTCAAATTTACCCCATGCCATAGTGATTTCCCCTTGTAATTAAGCCTTGTTTACGCTTCCGAAGAGCTCCATCTTCTCCTTGACCTTTGCCTTGATAGCCTCAAAGCCTGGTGCGAGAAGCTTTCTTGGGTCGAAGCCCTTGCCCTGCTTGTCCTTACCAGCCTCAACATAGCCTCTTGTAGCCTCAGCAAATACGAGCTGGCACTCAGTATTTACGTTGATCTTAGCAACGCCGAGAGAGATAGCCTTCGTGATCATGTCGTCAGGGATACCTGTACCGCCGTGGAGAACGAGAGGCATCTCGCCAACAGTCTTGTTGATAGCCTCGAGAGTCTCAAAGCTGAGACCTTCCCAGTTTGCAGGATATACACCGTGGATATTACCGATACCAGCTGCGAGGAAGTCAACGCCGAGATCAGCGATCTGCTTGCACTCAGCAGGATCAGCACACTCGCCCTTGCCGATAACGCCGTCCTCTTCACCGCCGATAGCGCCTACCTCAGCCTCGATAGAAAGACCGAGATTGTGAGCAGCGTTTACGAGCTCAGTTGTCTTAGCAACGTTCTCGTCGATAGGGAAGTGTGAACCGTCGAACATGATAGATGTGAAACCAGCCTTGATGCACTTGTAGCAAGCCTCATATGAGCCGTGGTCGAGGTGAAGTGCAACAGGAACTGTGATACCGAGAGACTTGTCCATAGCAGCAACCATAGCTGCAACAGTCTCGAAACCGCACATATACTTGCCTGCGCCCTCAGAAACACCGAGGATAACAGGAGAATTGCACTCCTGAGCTGTAAGGAGTATAGCCTTAGTCCACTCAAGGTTGTTGATATTGAACTGACCTACTGCGTATTTGCCTGCTCTTGCTTTCTGGAGCATTTCTGTAGCTGAAGTTAACATAAAAATAATTCCTCCTGAGAATTCATTTACGGGGCATAAGGCCCCATCGTTAATATTATATCATAGCTTGCTGTGAATTGCAAGAGTTTCAATAAAATTTAGCAATAAAAGCCTATTCAGCAAGTTTTTAGTGGTCAGTACATAGTGATTAGTTATCTAAGCCTTGTAGGGGACGGCGTCCTCGACGTCCCACGGGTTACAATGAAATGATAAGTGACACATTTGTAGGGGAGGGCGCCCTCGCCCTCCCGTAATATACTTATAATCATAGTCGGGAGCCCGAGGGCGGGCTCCCCTACACATTTCATGTTTCCGCCTTTCCATGTACTGCTAAATCAATAGTCTTTAACGGGTTAATGTGTAATAGTTGGAAATATTGAAAGATGGAATCTTTTTCTTTCTAACAACAAAGGGCGGATGATATCCGACTCTACAAATCGTATTTTGCGGAACGCCGAGGGCGGCGTTCCCTACAAAGCAGAAACAAGCGCTTTGAAAGCGTCGCCGCGCTCCTCGAAGTTTTTGAAGATACCGTAGCTTGCCGCCGCAGGGGACATTACACAGCTCATGCCATCTGGAGTTATCTCCGCAGCCAGCTTTACAGCTTCATCAAGGTGCTCAGCGTAGTGAACGCGCTCCTTGTTCTTGAAGTCGTCACGGGCGAGTATCATATCGTAAACGCGCCTGCCCGAGGTCTCCATGCAAATCACGCGGATATCGAATTCCGCAAGGAAGTCCACAAGTGGAGCGTAGTCGATACCTCTGTCCATGCCGCCGATAAGGATAGTACCTGCATTCGGAACGCTCTGCATAGCTGAAATTGCCGTAGCACAAGCGGTTGAGATAGAATCGTCATACCAGCGTATACCGCGGACAGTGTCCACGTATTCAAGCCTGTGAGCCAGTGGAGAGAACGTGCAGAGAGCCTTTGTGAAGTCCTCCTCGCGTATGAACAGTGTGGTCATATAGTAAGCCACAGCGATGTTGTAATGATTGTGGACGCCGAGGAGCTTTATCTTATCGGTTGGGATAACGTATGGCTCAACGCAGTGTACCATGCCGTTTTTAACGTAAACATCGGCGTCGCAGTCCGTATCGGAAACAGTGTAGGTGTTCCATGAAATAGGCTCAGTCGGCGCAATATCGGAATTTATGAGCAGAACGTCGTTCTCCTGCTGGTGGAGATAGATATTCTTTTTTGCGTTGTAGTAGTTCTCCATAGTGCCGTAGTGGTCGAGGTGCTCCTCGTAGAGGTTGAGGAAAACAGCATATTTCGGCGAAACTGTCATATATTCCAGCTGGTGGCAGGAGAGCTCGCAGACCACGATAGTTTCCTCTCTCATATCCTCGGCGATGTCGAAAACGGGGATACCGATATTTCCTGCGATATGGCAGTCCAGACCGCTCTCCTTCAGCACATGGTAAATGAGAGAGGTGACTGTGCTTTTGCCCTTGGTGCCTGTTATGCCGATTATCTGCTCGCGGAAGCACTCAAAGAAAACCTGAGTTTCGCAGGTTATCTTGCATTTCAGCTGAGAAACAGGCTTTTCCAGTACGATTCCCGGGCTCTTGAACACCATATCGAAGCGGTCAAGGCAGTCCTGATATCCCTGTCCGCAGATAAGCTCCACATTTTCGGGGATATTGTTGGCTTTGCGGTCGATATCATTGAGGTCTGCAATGGCTACAGCCTTTGGCGAGCAGTACTTCTCCAGCATTTTATATGTGGACTTGCCCTCTCTTCCGAAGCCAAGTATGCAGACGGTCTTGTTTTCAGTGTAGTTCTTGATATATTCGCCGAATGATGTCATAAAAGGTTCTCCATTTCTTTTCTGAGTATGGTCTTGAATTCCTCAGGGAGCAGATTCTGCTCGTTGAACGAGCCGCAGCATTCCACATTGAGGTAATCTATTGTCTCGGGACAGTAAAGTCCGCGGTCCTTGTATTCCTTGAAAAGCAGAGGAAGCTCCTCGCCGTTTGCTTCAAGCTTGCGTATAGCAAGGGATACAGCCAGATTCACCTCGTCGATACTGCCCACGCACTCAAAGGGCTTGTGCTCGGACTGTCCTATGAGCTCGATGAAATATTCCAGCATATTGCTGTCATTCAGCATATCCTTTCCGAAAACCTTTATCAGCTCCTCCATAGTGAGAAATGGGGAGAGTATCAGGCACACGAACAGGCACTTGGGACACTCGCCGCACCAGATATCGGGAGATACCTTGCTGCCCAGATTACAGCTTCTGAAAACAGGGAGGTACTTGCGGTGAGATACGAACATCTTTGCTATCTGGAATTCCGCAAGAGGACGCAGGAAACTGAAATAGTACTGTCCCGTGCGGAGGTACTTTTCCTCATAGTTATGGAAGTCCTGCTCAAACTCGAAGCTCTTGGAGTACTGATGATTTACGTCCTGTCCCACAACAGTGCTCTCGTTGGCGCTGGACTCGTTTGAGAGAACGATGTATTTCAGCTCGTTGAGATAAGCAGTTATCTCTGCGGAAAATGCAACTATAGCCGAAAAAGGCGTATGACCGTTGATAAAGCCCTGATTGTTGAGGTCTACCAGTGAGCGGTCAAAGTGGCGCTGAGATATGATGAGAGCTTCGTCATCGAGACCTGCTTTTCTGACTGTCTCTGTGATAGAGCGGCGCTTGTTTATGGAGTAGCACAGGCATTTCATGCCCGACTTCACCAGAGTCTCCAGCGTAAGAGCGGAGTCCTTTCCGCCGCCTATAGGCACAAGACAGCCTCTTGGCTCACGGGCTGTTTCTGTGAGGGAGCTGTCATATTTTCCCGTAGCTATGATATTTACGAAGCTGTCAGGATCGGCGGATATGCCGTTTACGAAGAACAGCTCGCCCAGTCCCATGAACCACAGCTTCTTCCACCAGAGCTTCTGCTCCTCGTTGAGCTCGCCGCATTCTGCGTAGAACTCAGGCGAGCAGGTAGCCTTCCAGTAGCTTACAGCCTCAGCCATACCCAGTGAAAAGGCAAGTCTCTCAAAGGTGAGGTCGCCCTTTACCGAGAAGTTCTCAGGCTTGCGGAAGCTCCAGCTCGGTCTGAATTCAGCCAGACCTGTAATGGAAAACTCGTAGCCTATCTCCACAGTGTTTTTTGTCTCATTGACATGATACGCCTTATATACAAAAGAGGGATATTTTTCCCTGAATTCTTCATATTTGCCCATTAGTTCTCTCCGTAGCTGACTTATTTATTTTTGTCTGATTTTTCAAGGAGCTTTCTGTAATGCGATTTTAGCATAGCGAAGGTCTCGTCGGAAATGTCGTGCTCCACCTTGCAGGCGTCCTCGGAAGCGACATCGCGGCTTACGCCGAGAAGAATGAAAAGCTCGGTGAGAACGTTATGTCTGTCGTAGATACGCTCGGCAACGTGTCTGCCTGCGTCGGTAAGTCTTATATGGTTGTCATCGTCAACAGTAACAAGTCCCTCGTCCTTCATCTTTTTAAGTATGATAGATACAGTAGGGCGTGAATAGCCCAGATATGAGCAGATATCTATCGCATGAACGTCGGGCTGCTTCTGTGAGAGGATAAGTATAGTTTCGAGGTAATTTTCAACTGCTTCTGTAATAGCCATTTTAAGTCTCCTTTACAAAAAAATTAGGATCGTCGAAAAAAAGATATATACTATATTATATCATATTTTTTAGAAAATAGCAACAATCGCGGCTAAAAACTACGGTTAATTTTTTCTTTAACGCGAAAAAGGCTGCGGCGGCTTGCCGCTTATATCATATTTTTTAGAAAATAGCAACGATCGCGGCTGAAAACTAAGGTTAATTTTTCTTTAACGAAAAAAACACTTCCGCAGTTACTGGGAAGTGTTGTCAGGATATATCATTTGAAAACAGTCATAGGATCGACGAAGGCTCCGTTATGCGTCATTTCTATATGAAGATGAGGAGCTTCTGCGCTTTCTATATCCGCAGTTTCGCCTACGGCTCCGATGACAGCTCCGCGTTCTACGGTATCCCCCTGCTGTACGGCGAGGTCGGCTCCGAGACCGCAGTATTTGGTGATGAAGCCGTTCTTGTGGTCAAGGACTACAGTCACGCCCCACAGGGGATCGTTGGTTACAGAGGATATCTCGCCCTTTTCAACAGCCATGACGTCAGTGCCGACCTCTGCCGCGATATCAGCGCCGTTGTGAGTCTGCCATGTGCCTGTTGTGGCGTTTTTCACAAGTTCACCGCCGCTGAAAGGCTCTATAACATTAGTGATATCATTCAGGGGAGCACAGGCGTTGTCCATTCCCTTGGGAATTGCCGCCGCAGGCTGTCCGTGGTCAAGAAAGCTTTCCGCTACTTCAAAGGGTGCGTCAACAGTTATCTCTGCGGCAGGGATAGTCTCCTTAACTGGCGGAGCAGTTACAATTGCCGAGGTTATGCTGTAGGCAGGGGAAGTAGCCTTTGGTATGTCGGTCACGCGCTTTCCCACGGGAGTTTCCGCCACTATGGGAGTTTTGTTTGCAGAGGGCTTGATATCGGGTATCGCGTCGCCCTGCTTATGAGCGAAAAGGCAGGCGGCAGCTACCATGACGGCGCTTATGCCGAGGGCAGCATAGAAGCCCTTTGAGCCTTTTCCGTAATGCTTGTCGGTCAGTTCGTTTTTCTTCACACTAACACCTCCGACCATATTATTGACAGTCATACGGAAAATATACATTTTTTTCAGTGATTAGTTTTTAGCGTAGGAGCGGCGTTCCGCCACCCGTTAAATTATATTGCTGCTTGAGGGCGCCCAAAGGGCGCCCCTACAAATAAAAAAGCCGATGTGATAATCACATCGGCTTTTTGTCAGTTTGTCATAGGCTCCTGATGTCCCTCTGTAGCATATGCATTTGGATCAAAGGGCGGAGTTGCAGGCTCTGTAGGTATGGTTACGGGAGCTGTCCACGGTTCTGTCGGAGGAGTCCACGGCTGCTCATATGGAGCCTCGGTCTGGGGCTCGGTATATGCCGCAGTCACGTCCTCTGCCATAGTTACGGTAGTAACTGTAGTAGTGGTTGTAGTGGTAGTTGTTGTAGAGGTTGTGGTAAGCACTGGACGCCATTCCTCGGGGAGCTTCTGCTTGGTGGGCTTTACGCCGTTCAGTCCGTAGCACTCCTGATAAGCGAGGATAAGGTCTCTTATCATATATTTTGCGTACTCACCGCTTTCGATAACGCCTGCAAATGCAATCTCGGGGTTATTTGCGGGAGCAAATCCTATGAAGAATGAGTTCTGCTCGTTGAGGTTTCGTCCTGTCTGAGGAGTACCTGTTTTGATAGCCACATCGAAGCCTAAATCGCTGATAGAATATCTCGCAGGCATACTGTGTGAAGCGTCTATCATACCGCCTACGATATAATCGTAAAGGTCGGGAGTCTTTATCTCTATCTTGTTTGCGATAACGGGTTCGGTCTTTTTGATAAGATTTCCCGAGCCGTAGCTGTAATAGCTGTCAACGAGGTATGGCTGGTATCTCACGCCGCGGTTGCCGATAGTATTGGCAACTACAGCCATTTGCAGAGGAGACATACCGCAGTCCTGGTTACCGATACCTGCCTGTATAACGTATCCGACGTACCATTCCTGACCGTGCTCCTTGAAAGTCTCGGGGTTACAGAGATAGCCCTCTGCGTCGCCTGTTTCAATGCCTGTATGAGAGCCCAGACCGTACATCTTGGCGTATTCGGTTATCTTGTCGATACCCAGCATACGGGAAAGCTCGTAGAAATAGGAGTTACATGATACCTCGATAGCGCGTCTTACGGTGATATTGCCGTGAAGTCCCGTACAGGAGTAATGTGTGCCGTAGAAGTCATAGCCCATGTTGCAGACCAGCGGAGTACCGCCTGTTACAACACCCTCGTTTAGACCTGCCGTAGCGGTAATGGTCTTGAATGTTGAACCCGGTCTGTAAAGGCCGTAGCTGCAACGGTTCACAAGGGGAGTATCCTTTGCTTCGAGGAAGTACTCGTAGTTTTCAACATAGTCCTTGAGGTTGTATGTGGGAGCTGTAGCCATGCCCTTTACAGCGCCTGTCTTTGCGTCAAGAACGCAAATAGCGCCGCAGTTACCTTTCAGCACGCTTGGATTCGGATTTATTGCAGGGAATGTGTTGTTAAGGAAGTTATCCAGTATATTCTGGAGCTTTATCTGGTAAGCGCCGTTTACTGTGAGCTTAACAGTTTCGCCCGAGGTAGCCTCGGTTATAGTTTTTACATCGCGGACAACGCCGTCCTTGACGGCTATCTGCTCCTCGCCGTTTATGCCGCGGAGGGGAGTCTCCATAGCGGCTTCGATACCGCTCTTTCCGAGGATATCGTTGTAGCTGTAGCCCTTGGATTTCAACTCGTCGTACTCCTCGGCGTAGATAGGACCTACCGTGCCTATCTCATGGGGGAGTATATCGCCGCGGACTATCTTTCTTTCGGAGGCGTCAACAGCCTCGATGCCGCGGTAGAAGTTGCCCAGCTCCTTCATGTCGATGACGGTCTGCTCGTCAACTCCCTCTGCAAGGAGCAGGTCGTTGCTGTATGAGAAGTCCTTGTCTATCATCTGATAGCGCATACCTGCGATGATACGTTTTTCCTCGTCAGTGTACTTCTCGTCTATCTCATAGTCGGAGATAAGTTTGTCTATGCAGTTTTCAGCAGTAGCGTACACGTTGAGGTTAAGGTCGGAAATGAGCTCCTCGGTGTCACTTGACATGAATATATATGGCTTTGTAAAGGATACGGGTATGCTTTCCTTGAACTTGTAGCCGTGCTTTTCAAGCTCTCTGTAGATACCGAGAAGAGCCTTGTTGCCCTCCTGCAGGTCAGTAGGGAAGAACGCCATTTGAAGCACAAGGTCTGTGCGTGAATCGTTGGTGACTATGACATTTCCGTCGTAGTCGATTATCTCTCCGCGGGTAGCCTTGATACCCTTTTTGTATGTGAGAGTACCAGGCTCATAGAGCTGGGGAGTGCCTATATCCTTATCGCCGACTACCTGTATCTTCATAAGTCTCAGCGAGCTCAGCAGAGCAAGGAGCACTACCAGCAGTATGATTATGATAGATTTCAGGTTTTCTGCAAATCCTTTCAAAAAGTCTGCCTCCTTTACGGTCTCCCGTATGATTATGACCGCACTTTTAGGGTGCGGTCTCGGATATTATCTTCTGTTTTCTGACTGAATATTGGTATTTATCGCTTCTTCGATAGTGAGGTGTTCCCTCGGCATGAGGAAGCGGTTCACGAGTTTCAGCACAAGATACACAAAGACCGCCGATATTACAGTGTATATCCAGACTCTCAGCGAGACCTTAACGAAGATACGTCCCACGTTTTCGTACTCCCATATCTGGTAGTAGAATTTATAGTCCAGCCAGCACTGTATGTATGATACCACGGTGGTGATTATCATGTAGTTTATGAAACGGTCCTTGAGATAGAGCTCAAAGAGCAGATTTGCCAATATACAGAAGAAAGTGAGCACAACGGCGTTGTAGCCGAAAAGCTTGCCGCAGCAGATATCGGTAAGAAAGCCGCATACAGCTCCCGTAACGGCTGAGCCGTACATATTGTTGTTTATGGCAATGCCGATACTGAGGGGAACAAGTATCATGGGCTTGTAAAGAGTGCCCGAGGTCATGATGATGAAGCTTACGAAAATGAGCAGGTAGTACAGTACCCAGCGCAGAGTGGTCTTGAAGCGCAGGATATGCTGCTCACGGGTAGTTCTAATCTTCATTCTCTTCGTCCTCCTTCTTGCCGCTGAAATCGGTTATAACGATGACAGAGGTAAGACGGTTTACGTCCACACATGGCTGTATATCGGCACAAACGGAAAGCCCGTTGGAGTCGAAGCCTATCTCTAAGATAGTGCCTATGGGGTAATCCTTTGGGAAGAGACCGCTGTTTCCTGCGGTTATCATAAGGTCGCCGCGCTTGAGCTTGTTCTTCTTGGGAACGTGAATAAGCTTGGTCTGACCGTTTTCGGAGGAGAGCACATTGCCCTCGATAATGCCCTGGTCGGCATTGGAAGATGAAGCCACAGCGGCTACGGAAAGGTCAGGGGAGAGTATGGTTCTTACAGTGGAAACGTGCTTTGACACTTCAACGGTGATACCCACAAGTCCCTCTGAGGTTACAACGGGGCAGTTTACGAGGATACCGTCTGCCGAGCCCTTGTCGATAGTAAAGGACTTGAAGGGATCGTTGGTCACATAGCCCAGCACCTTGCAGGGCTGAGAAAGCATATAGTCCTCATGCTCCTCTTTTATGGAAACGAACTTGCGGAGCTCCTCGACTTCTGCCTTTATAGCGTCGTATTCGGTGAGCTGAGCATTGAGCTCGCCTATCTGCTTTTTGAGCCTTTCGTTTTCCTCGATATACTTATCCGCGTTGGTGAGCTTATCCACGGTGTGCTCCATTTTACGGCTTATGCTGTTTGAAGCTGCGCGGAACGGCTTGGTCACTGTGTTGATGAAGGAAGCTCCCGAAACGGAATAGCCGCCTCTTGTGACGGCATAAACCATCATGCCCACAAGAAAGGCGAGAAAACCGACCATGACCTTGAATCTGGTGCTTTTCAAAAAATCACGCATGGAGCTTCTCCTTAATAGTACTTGACGTTTTCAGTGAGAGCGTCCTGATAATCGCTGATATTTTCCAGTATCTTGCCAGTACCCTCGGCAACGCAGTCCAGCGGGTACTCCGCGATATACACAGGCATACCTGTCTCGCGGTTTATGAGCTTGTCAAGACCGCGGAGCAGAGCGCCGCCGCCTGCAAGGGTGATGCCGTGGTCGATGATGTCTGCGGAAAGCTCAGGGGGAGTTTCCTCAAGAGTTGACTTTATTGCGTCGATGACTCTTGAAAGGGGCTCAACGAGAGCGTCGCGTATCTCCGCAGAGGTAACGGTTATATTCTCGGGGAGACCGTTGAGAAGATTTCTTCCCTTTATCTCCTGAGATTCCTCCTTTTCGCTTGGGAAAGCAGAGCCGATATCAAGCTTGATATTCTCGGCAGTACGCTCGCCGATGAGGAGGTTGTACTTCTTCTTGATATAGTTGATGATAGCCGCGTCGAACTCATCGCCTGCACATCTGACTGAACGTGAAGCAACGATACCGCCCATAGATATAACGGCAACCTCACTGGTGCCGCCGCCGATATCAACTATCATGCTGCCTGCGGGCTCGTTGGTGGGGAGACCTGCGCCGATAGCGGCAGCCATAGGCTCCTCGATGATGAGGACGTTGTTGGCGCCTGCTTTTTTGCAGGATTCGCGGACAGCACGTCTCTCAACGGCAGTAACGCCCGAGGGGATACATATGATGACATTTGCCTTTGTGAAGAAAGTGCCCTTGAGAGCCTTTCTTATAAATTCCTGAAGCATGGTGGTGGCAATGTCAAAATCGGCGATAACGCCGTCTTTAAGCGGTCTTACGGCAACGATAGAGCCTGGGGTGCGTCCGATGACGTCCTTGGCTTCCTTACCGACGTAGCGGCATTTATCCGTTCTGGTATTTACGGCAACTACTGAGGGCTCTCTTATTATTATACCCTTTCCCCTCATATATACAAGGGTATTAGCAGTACCGAGGTCAATGCCAATATCTTTAGTAAACATTTTGCAGCTCCTTAAATTTTGCTATATTTCTATAAATTACATTCAAAGTGAGTTATATCACAGTTTATGTGATATAACTGCCCGATACGCAGGGAGCAGAGCTTTGGTATGCGTATCTGCAAGGGCACATAAGATAATTATATCACTATCGGGAAATATGTACAAGAAAAAATCACAAGAAATTTCCCATATCCGCGTTTTTAGTGTAATACGGTAACTTAGACGCGGCAAGGTGATAAAAAACTGTCGAAAAGGACGATAAACAGCGGTTATTAACCTGAGATCACCTTAGGAGCAGTCTTTATGTAAGCATAGATAGCTATAGCGATGAAAATTACCTGTGCAACGCTTATGCTCATTGAGATACCGAATGTAAGCACAAGGATATCGGTGTCGATGAACTTGTCAAGGTTCAGAGCAAAGCTTCTGGAATAGCCCAGCCATGCGAAAGAGCCTGAGGCTACATTGCCGAGAACTCCGCCGAGAACGCAGGCGCAGATGAGAAGAAGCAAAAAGTAGAGTGTCTTTTTCATAATAATATCTCCAATCTTTTGTTATTCATATTTCAAATGCCTGACGAACCGAAGCCGCCTGCACCGCGCTCTGTTTCAGAGAGTTGGTCGCTGACCTCGATCTCGGGCATTAAGATACTTGTAGGGATAAGCTGAGCTATACGCATACCGTGCTCAACGGTAAATGGCTCCTTGCCGTGATTTATCAGGGGCACGAACCATGCTCCGCGGTAGTCGCTGTCCACCACGCCCACGCAGTTTGCAAGGGAGACGCCGTATTTCGACGAAAGTCCCGAGCGCGGATAGATGAGCAGCGCGATGTCCTCACGGTCAGGCTCGGCAGTGATACCGAGGGGGATCATTTTTATCTCTCCTGCTTCGATAGTCACGGGAGCGTCAAGGCAGGCGCAAAGGTCAAGACCTGCGCTGCCGCTTGTAGCCCGAGAGGGGATGACCGCCCTCGGATCAAGCTTTTTAAAGGTAAGTTTCATTATTGTATACCTCTGTAGTAAAGTCCGCGGGTGATGTTTCCCTGCGGCTTGCGTCCGCTGAGCGCGGAGCGCACCTCCTCGGCGGTCTCGTCCGAGAGATAGACCACGCCGAAGGATATATTGCGTATTTCGTCAAGTCTGTCCGTCATGCATAGCCTGTCCGCATTGAGCACCTCGGCGTAATCCCTTGTACAGACTACGGGGAGCTCCCTGCCTGTGCGGTCAATGAGCTTTTTTGTGCATTTACCGCAGCCCACTTCATTTTTTATGGGACAGTTTCTCGTCAGCATAAGGGGGAGCCTGCCGTAGACTACAGCTCCCAGCGGCATATTCGGGACGATATCCGCTATCTGCTCCAGAGTAGCCTCCACTGAGAATACGCAGTCCTCAAGTCCGAGGATACTCAGTATTTTCACGCTATAGGAGTTGAACGCATTCAGAGTAAAGCTGCCATGGAGCTTAAAGCCAAGCTCCTTTCCCATAGCTATACAGTCGGGAGTGTGGCAGTAGAGCCTGTCTATGCCCATAGCCTTCAGCTGTTCGAGTCTTTTCCTGAGCACGTCCTCGTCGGTTATGAAACGGGGCGGAGCAGCGATTATCTTGCAACTATCCACGCCGCCGAGCATTTCCTCGCTGATGATGTTCTCGGGAACTATTACGTACTCCGACAGCTCAGCCGCTGCCGATACCTGCTCTGGTGTGCGGCAGTATGTCCTTAACGGCAGTTTAGTCCTTTCAGAGGGAGCTATAGCCGTCAGAAATGGCTTGAAATCGGAAATAGTATATTTTGGAGTATTCTTTTCTATGATAAGCTCTGTCAGCTTTTCAGTGACAGTCCTGCGCAGCTCGTTGAGCTTGCCTGCGGGGACTATAAGTCCCTCGTCAATATCGGCAGTAAGCTTACCGAAGCTGAATACCGTGTCGCCCAGCTTTGAGAGCTGTTTCGTTAGAGTATCACAGTCAGTAGGGCGATTCAGCGCCTTTTCGGGGACATCTCCCTGTGCAGAAGCCGAAACATCGCCGCATACAGCAGTTATCACCACGGGCTGTCCCTCTTTTATGACAGCGTGGAAATCGGCTGTATAAGCCTTGCCCTCGAAGCGGTAGAGCTCGTGTATCTTGGGGATAAGCTCATGGGCGGAGATAACGTCGTCCTTTTCGCGGACTCCGAACATATCCTGCCGTTTGCCTGTAAAATAGCCGTCTGTGAAGCCGCCGCGGGAGAATACGCCGCGCAGGAGCTTCATATCGGGAGCTTCTCCGTCAAGAGCCGCTTTCAGCTCATGTACTGCGGAAGCCACATACTCGGGGCGCTTCATGCGTCCCTCTATCTTGAATGAGTCCACGCCCATGTCCGCAAGCTCACGGGCATAGGGGAGAAGCGACAGGTCTTTCAGCGAAAGTGCAGCCTTGTCCCTGTTTCCGACAGCGGAAAAGGGCAGTCTGCAAGCTTGTCCGCAGCCGCCGCGGTTAGCGGAGCGCGAACCTATCATCGCCGACATATAGCACTGTCCCGAAACGGACATACACAGAGCTCCGTGAACGAATATCTCAGTCTCTATGCCTAAATCGCAGATACGGGAAATAGTATTCCTGTCAAGCTCTCTGGCAGGAACAACTCTTGCATAGCCCAGCTTTTTGAGCATTGCCGCGCCTGCGGCTGTATGCACCGACATCTGAGTAGAGCAGTGGAGCACCGCGTCGGGAACACAGCGGCGTATCAGAGCCGCACAGCCCCAGTCCTGTACGATAAAGGCGTCAACTCCGCATTTTGCGGCAGCCTTTATATATTCGCAGAAATCAGCAGCTTCGCCGTCGGAAATGACCGTATTCACGGCTAAGTCCAGCTTTGCGCCGTATTTGTGGCACAGCCTTGCAGCCTCCTCTATCTCGTCAAGTGAGAAGTTTGTGGCGCTGCTTCGCGCCGAGAAGCGCTTTCCGCCGATATATACGGCATTTGCGCCTGCTCTCAGAGCCGCACGGAGAGTCTCCATGCTGCCTGCAGGAGCCAGTATCTCGGTAGGCTTCATTAAATGCTGTCGCTGAGCTGCTTGAGCTTGACCATATTCTCAAGCTGGATTATCTTGGACTTGAGTACCTCTATCTCCTTCTGTGCAGCGTCGCGCTCGATACGTGTTCTGCCAGCCTCGTCAACGTACTCCTTAGTCTGGTCGCGGATATTGTCAAGGCGCTGGTTAGCCTTGTTGAGGTCGTCGAGGAGAGCCAGCGACACCATTATTGAAGCAGCATACGGCGAAGAGCCGCTTGCTGCGGTGATCTCGTTTATCTTGGTTTCAAGTGCTCTTGCGAGAGCAAAAACGTAGTTAGGAGCTTCTGCGGTCTTTATTTTGTACTCCTTACCGCAGATGATAACTTTTACTTCATTAAGCATTTGCATCGTCCTTTCTGTGGTATATTTTGAACCAACTTACATTATACACTATTTTTCGCAAAAAGGGAAGTGTTTTTTTGAAAAATATTTATTTTTAGTGCTTAGTTGTTAGTAATTAGTGAGTAGTGAGTAGAAAGTAGTGTGTAGGGAGCGATGCCTACATCGCCCCGCTAATAAATTACGGGCTGATGTGGGCATCAGCCCCTACTGCCTCTGGACTCCGCCAAAGGAACAAAGTCCCTTTGGAATCCCGTTCATATGTGCTGTAAGCGATGTACGATTATCGTTTATGATAAAAGTAAGCGAGTTTACGAGCGACAACTTGGCAAGGGTGCAGCGTCACGCTGCTCAATAGTAGCGCTTCAAGCCGATTACCTTGCCGAGAACTTCTACTTCGTCCACGATAATGGGTTCCATAGTTGGATTCTCGGGCTGTAGGCGGTAGTGTCCCTTTTCCTTGAAGAAGCGCTTTACGGTAGCTTCCTCATGGTCGATGAATGCAACTACGATATCGCCGTTTTCAGCGTAGTTCACGCGCTTTACGATGACTATATCCCCGTCGAGGATACCTGCGTCTATCATGCTCTCGCCGCGTATTTTCAGGGCAAAGAGCTCCTGCGGATCAACACCGGGAGCTTCAAATCCGATATAGCCTGTGATGTCCTCAACGGCTGTGATAGGCTGACCAGCGGTAACTGTGCCCATAACGGGAACAGAGGTAGTGCCGCTGTTGGGCAGGCGCAGGGTGCGGTTGAGGTTGCCTGTTTTCTCAATGAGTCCCTCGCGGACGAGAGTCTCTATGTAGCGGTGTGCGGTGGACGTGGACTTGAAGCCCATAGCGTCCATTATTTCTCTTACAGAGGGGGACATTCCGTCGCTGAGACGGGATTTTATATAGTTGAAAACCGCTATTTCCTTATCTTTCAGCATATTATTTCTCCTCCGAAAGTTTTTTCAGTATCATTTTTGCTATCTTGTAGGCGTCTCCGCAGCCGAGAGTGATAACGAGGTCGCCCTCCTGTGCGTGTTCGCAGACATAGTCGCATATCTGCTGGAAGTTTGCATACTTACGCTCGTCCGTCCACTCTGCGGACTCGTCCTGCGGGAACCATATGCAGTTCGGTATCTTTTCTGCAAGGTGGCGTGTGAAGATACCGTAGGTGTTCTTTTCACGGCTGCCCATGATATCGGTGAGAACAGCGTGGTCGGGTATCTGTAATACTCTTGCGAAGTCGTCCAGCAGGAGTTTGGTACGGGAGAATGTAAATGGCTGGAAAACTGCCCATACGTGGTTGAAGTTCATCTCCATAGCCGCATTGAGAGTAGCTTCAAGCTCAGTTGGGTGGTGAGCGTAGTCGTCAACTACGGTTATGCCCTTTTCAAAGCCAAGCTTCTCAAAGCGGCGCTTAGCTCCGCGGAAGTCCTCGAGACCTTTCTGTATGAACTTGAAATCCACGCCCACATAGCGAGCGGCAGCAACTGCTGCAAGGGAGTTGAGGACATTGTGTATTCCTGCAACGTGGAGAGTTACAGTTCCCAGCTTTTCGCCCTTGTACATAGCGTCGTAGGTGGTGAGGAGCCCGTTCTCGTGCTTTACGTTCTCGGGATAATAGTCGCAGGAGCTGTCCTTGCCAAAGGTGATTATCTCCTTGCCGCTTATACCCTCCAGAGACTTCATGGAGTTGGCGTCAGAGCCGTTTACGATAATGCACTTTGAGGTGTTCTCGTTGAATTTATGGAAGGACTTGATGATATTTTCAAGTGTTCCGAAGTAGTCAAGGTGATCGGCGTCGATGTTGAGTATAACGGATATATCGGGGAAGAATTTAAGGAAGTGATCCTCGAATTCGCAGGACTCGCAGACCATGATATCGCTCTTGCCTGCAATTCCGCTTCCGCCTATGCAGGGGAGCTTTCCGCCGATATATGCGGAGAGGTCAACGCCTGCTGTGTAGAGTATCTGCGTGATCATCGATGTTGTGGAGGTCTTGCCGTGAGTACCAGAAACGCAGATAGCGTTGCTGTACCAGCTCGTTACGATACCGAGGAGGTCTGCACGTTCCAGCACGGGGACTCCGCTTGCTCTTGCGGCAACAAGCTCGGGGTTGTCAGCCATGATAGCGGCGGTGTGTACGATAAGGTCTGCGCCCTCGATGTTCTCGGCTCTCTGACCGATGAATACGGGGATACCCATTTTTCTTACTGCGTCGAGAGTTTCTGTCTCGTTGTTGTCAGAGCCTGTAAGGTAGTAGCCCTGTGAGTGTAGTATCTGTGCGAGGGGGTACATACCCGAGCCGCCTATGCCGATGAAGTGAATGTGCTTTTTGCCGTTTAAGATATTGATATCCAAAATGATCACCTTTCTTAGATAAATGATATACTGACGGTAGCGTAAAGCTGCCGATTATCAACGCTGAGGATAGAATATGCAGTTTTCACCGCATATACACGAAATAATAATAATATTTTCGCCTTTATTTTGCAAAATAGCTTGCATTTTTACGAAAAACAAGTTATAATAGTTTATAGGTTTACTTACTGTTTGAGTTTACTGTTATAACAGTAAACTTTATTGACGCTCAATGCCGACATTTTTATTGTACAGAAATAAAAATACAAACAAGGAGAATAGCTTATGGAAATTACAGATGTAAAGATCAGAAAGATCATGTCCGAGGGCAGGCTCCGTGCGGTAGTATCCCTGACTATCGACGATATGCTGGCTGTACATGATATCAAGGTCGTACAGGGTGACGAAAGACTTTTCGTGGCAATGCCCAGCCGCAAGGACGAAAACGGAGTTTTCCGCGATATCGTTCACCCAATTTCACCCTCTGCAAGAAAGCTCTTTGAGGAGACTATCCTCGATGCTTATGAGAGACAGCTTGCTGTTATGGAAGCTGAGGAAGCAGAGAGCAATTCCGATGAGGCTGAGGAATAAAACAGAAAACTTACCGTGACCTGCCGAAAAGGCAGGTCTTTTTTTATACCCCTGTTATATCCCTAAGATACGTGCGGCTTTCAGGATAGTCACCTGAGTCTTGCCGTCGCGGATAGTGCCGTCCATTACCTGCTTTACGGCTTCTGCAAGGGGGATGCGTTCAACGTCGAGGAACTCGTCTGGATCGAGGTTCTGACTGCTGAATGTAAGTCCCTTTGCAAGGTACATATAAGTAACCTCGCTGTTGTAGGCAGGAGTTGGGAGCATTTCTCCCAGATACACGTACTCGGAGCAGGTATAGCCTGTTTCCTCAAGAAGCTCACGCCTGCCGCATACTGCGTGGTCCTCGCCTTTTTCAAGCTTGCCTGCGGGAACTTCCCTTGTTACTGTTTGGAATGGGTAGCGGAACTGCTTGACGAGGAAGATCTCGTTGTTCTCGGTTATGGGGATAACGCATACTCCGCCGTGGTGGTGGAGAACATCGCGGACTGCGGTCTTGCCGTTTTCAAGCTCCGCGGTGTCGTGAGTTATAGTGAAGATAGGTCCTTCGTATCTTACGTCGCTTGTGAGTGTTTTTTCCTGTAAATGCATTATTTTCTCTCCTTTTTGAATAGGCTGTCGCAGTATTGCTGCGCCGCCTGTATCTTTTCACATGATGTGTAGTCGTAGTAATGCTTCATGTTGCTGAGTCCGCCGCGCTTGCGCCTGAATATGAGGACGTATATAACAAGCACAGCCGCCGAGCAAAGGCTTATTATGATACCTGTGCGGAGATATGGCGTTTTGTAGCGGAAAACGATAGTGTTTTCTCCTGTATCGGCTCTTACAGCCATAAAGCCCTCGTCAACACGCTCAACATCGGCAGGAGCGCCGTTTACCTCTGCTGTCCAGCCCTCGCTGTAGGGAACGCTGAAAAATACCAGCTGAGGCTTGCTCAGGTCGATGACTGAGGTAAAGCCGTGAGAGTCAAATCTGAAGCTCTTTGAGCAGCACATACGCTTTTCCTTGCAGAATACAGTGTACGTATTCCGCGACAGAGCCGAAGAAGCAGGCATTTCGTATTCTGTTAGGATATCGCTGTATTTCTCCGCCTGTTCGTCGCTGAGCACAAGAGCTTTCATAAGCACGTTCTGGCGCTGGAGCTTCGATTTGTTGTCGGCGTCGGACTTCCTGACGAACTTGTCATAGCCGAAGCCCATGGGGATATATAGCTCGTTCTCGTATATCTCGAAGTGTTCGTTCTCGCCGATATACTTGAAGCTTGGCAGCTCGTCGGGAATAATGACTTTGCTGGTGTCCTCGTCGGCGTTAGCCGAAGTTTTGGACGAAGGCTCAGGCTCGGCTGAGCTTTTCATGCTTGCGGACAGGAGCTCCTCATAGCTGCACCCCTTGGTCTTTTCCTTGTAGTAGTACTTAACGGAGAAAAGTCCGCGGAGAGGATAGTTGCTCAGCTCCGCACGTGAGGCTACATCGCGCTGTATGCCGATGAAGCTGTAGAAATCCATGATAGAGGTTGAGACAACGCTCTGGAAGGCTCTCATTGAGGGCAGTCCCCATATCATGGGATAGTTGTCGCAGTTTTCGGAAATGTCGATACGGAAGAAATTGTCCTCTGTGACCTTTTCGTATACATTGTCGCCGCCCTCGATAGCGGAGCTTATATACTCCCGTGAATCGCCGATAGTATTTGCTCCGTAAAGGGAGGTAGTCAGTATGCAGATAACAGAGGCGGCAGCAGTGACTACAACCATGAATCTTGTGCTGAGAGTACCGCTTTGCTTGCGGCGGAGTATGAAGAATGTGCATATGAGGAAAACTACCGCAACACCAATGGTCAGGTAGAAGTAAAGCACGTCGTCTGCCATTGTGAAGAGCTTTGCCTTTTTGCCGTCCTCAGGCTTTGCGGGGAAAGCTCCCATGACTGCCAGTGCTGCAACCATGACGGCACAGAAGCGCAGTCCGAACTTGCAGTCGCAGTTCTCGTCGTCAAGGGTATGGGCAGTCATCATAGCCATGATAAGTATCGGCATATAGAACCAGCGGGCGTAGTAGTATGAGTTCGCCGCCTGGAAAAGACTGTTGAGAACGGGGATAAGTGCGAATATGCCGCAGCAGATGAGCAGCCTTGCCGCCCAGTGCTTTTTGTGCATTCGCATAAAGGAGAGAACTCCCACCATTGAGAACATTGGCAGATAGCCGCCGATAGAAGCCCATTTTTCGTAGTCCGAAATGAGCAGATTCGGGTACGCAGGGGGATCCGACGGCATAAAGAATGTCTGGATTATCCTCGGGACAAGAGTTTTGTCGTAGTATGCCACCATGTCCGCACCGTAGGCGTGTTCGCTTATCCTGTAGTTTCCCATGAGCGCCATAGCCGACGGGAGCAGTATAAACGCCGCCATAAGGGAGCCGATGACTGCTTCAAAAACAAGTCCGAAGAACTGCTTCCATGAGGTGTGGAAATCCTTGCATCTCATTCGGAACAGATAGTAAAGTACCAGAAATACCGCCTGACCTGCGAAGAAGTAGTAGTTCACGCAAGCCATGAGCGCCACGGAAAGCGCAAAAACGCCTTTGCGTCGGCAGTTTATGTTCTCCTCCATAGCAATGAGCATGAGAGGGAAGAATGCGGTAACGTCCTGAAAATGATTGAAGAAGATGTTATACACCTGAAAGCCCGAAAAGGCGTAGAGCAGAGCTCCCGTTAGAGCGGCGTTCTTGCCGCGGACGAATCGGCGTATATAAATGTATGCTGTCAGCGAAGCGAAGCCGTGCTTCATAGCCAGCAGGAACGGCATTGAGTAGATGACCAGTCCTCTCGGAAGTATGGTGCTGAGCCAGAAAAAGGGACTTCCGAAAAGGTAGAACGAATAGGACGTCATGAAATCGGAGCCTAAATCGGTGAACCAGTTCCAGCCGAAGCTGCCGCTGCGCACAGCGTCGTTAGCAAGGCTGTAGAATGGTATCTGCTGGGCGTTGTAATCGCCGAAATATATGAAATATCCGCGCTCTGTGAAAATCATGGGCAGAGTAGTCAGAAGCAATGTGACAAAGCCGATGAGGAACGCAGACAGGTATTTTTCCTTGTAAGAGCGTATATTGCCGCAGCTCTTTTTCACAGTGTTTTCCTCCGTAAAATTAGATATACATATTGATTATATCATATTGTTATAAAAAAAGCAATAAAAATCGAATATATTTTCGCGGCGAGCCGACGCTTTAAAAGTTGAGAGTGGAGAGTGAAGAGTTGAGAGTTAATGTGTTCGCTCCGCTCACCTTATTTAAATAATGTCGCCGCAGGCGACTCCGCAACTTTCAACTCTCAGCTCTCAACTCTCAACTAACAAACTCGGTTTGATAGTGTGAAAAACTTGCTTTATTTTATAAAGTATGCTATAATTAAAAGAATGCTACTATAAACTGACGAAAGGAACATGAAATGGAAGTTTACCTTGATAATGCGGCGACTACAAAGCCATGCGCAGAAGCGGTTGAGGCGGCGGTGTCAGCCATGACTGAGAATTACGGGAATCCCTCGTCCCTCCACAGGGCAGGTCTCAACGCTCAGCTCGTCGTGGACGGCGCAAGAAAAGCCGTTGCCGACAGCATAGGCGCCGACAAGGACTGTATATATTTCACCTCGGGAGCTACAGAGAGCAACAACCTTGCACTCCGCGGAGCTTCTGCGGCTTACGGAAGAAAAGCCAAGAAAATAGTCATTTCCGCAGTGGAGCACGCCTCCGTTGAGGAGACTGCCGCTGACCTTGAGAAAAAAGGTTTTGAGATAGTCCGCGTTTCTCCCCGTGAGGACGGACGCTTCTATGCGGCGGACTTCGTAAATGCCTGCGGCGAGGACACCTGCCTTATCAGCATGATGTATGTCAACAACGAAACAGGCTACATACTCCCTGTTAAGGAGACATTTTCGGCGGTGAAGCGCCGTTATCCCCATATAATCACACATACGGACTGTGTGCAGGCTTACATGAAGCTGCCTGTAAAGGCAAGTGCGCTCTGCGCCGACCTTATCTCCCTCAGCGGTCATAAGATACACGGCGGCAAGGGCGTGGGAGCTCTTTACATCAAAAAGGGAGTCCGTGTACTTCCCGTTATTACGGGCGGCAAGCAGGAAAAGGGCATACGCTCGGGTACTGAGAACGTTCCCATGATAGCGGCTTTCGGAGCGGCTGTGAAAAAGCTTGTCCCCACTATCACTGAGCGTTATGAAAAAGTGGGCGGACTGAAAAAGTACCTGCTTGACAAGCTCAGCGGAATCGAGGGCGTTGTTGTGAACTCTCCCGAGGACGGCTCTCCCTATGTGGTGAATATCTCGGCAGTGGGAAAGCGCTCGGAGATAATGCTCCACTTCCTTGAAAGCAAGGAGATATACGTGTCCAGCGGCTCGGCTTGCTCAAAGGGACAGCAGAGCGGAGTTCTCGGACAGTTCGGCATACGCGATAAACGTGCGGACAGCGCGCTTCGCATAAGCATGACCGCTGAAACTACAGAGGCGGAGCTTGATGTGTTCTGTGAGGCTCTCCGCGAGGGTATGGAAAAAATCAGAGGCTGATATATTTATATTATAATAGTATAGGAGAAGAATATGAAAGAACTGATACTTGTAAAATACGGCGAAATGGCACTGAAAGGTCTCAACAAAAAGACCTTTGAGGATATGCTCATAAAGAACATAAAGCGCAGACTGAAGCCCCTCGGTCACTTTCAGATTACCAGTGCTCAGTCCACAACATATATAACTCCTCTTGACGAGGATATCGACCTCAACGAAGTCGCAGACAGAGTGGGCAAGATATTCGGTATCGCTACCTACTGCCGCGCCTGCGTATGCGAGAAGGACTTCGAGGATATCTGCAATAAGAGCTATGAATATCTTGACGAGGTGCTGAGCTGTGCGAAGACATTCAAGGTCAACGCAAAGCGCTCCGACAAGGCTTTCCCCATGAAGTCTCCCGAGATATGCATGGAGCTGGGCGGAAAGCTTCTTGAAAAGTTCCCGCACCTGTCCGTTGACGTCAAGAACCCCGAAGTTACGGTAACTGTTGAGATACGCGACGAGAACGCCTTTGTTCACGCAGAGAACATCAAGGGAGCAGGCGGACTTCCCGTTGGCAGCAGCGGCAAGGCTATGCTTCTTCTTTCGGGCGGTATCGATAGCCCCGTTGCAGGCTATATGATGGCAAAGCGCGGCGTTCACATCGCGGCTATCCACTATGTCAGCCCTCCCTACACATCTGACCGAGCACAGCTCAAGGTCGAGGAACTCTGCCAGAAGCTTACCGACTACTGCGGAGGTATCGCATTCTACTGCGTACCTTTCACGGAGCTTCAGGAGGCTATCAAGGACAACTGCCCCGAGGAGTTCTTTACTATTATAATGAGAAGACTCATGATGGAGATAGCTCAGCGTATCGCCGCAAAGGACAACTGCCTTGCCCTTATCACAGGCGAGAGCGTGGGACAGGTGGCAAGCCAGACAATGGCGGCTATGGTCTGCACAGACGCGGTATGCCGCATACCTGTGTTCCGTCCCTGCGTTGGCATGGACAAGACCGAGATAATCGAGATAGCACGTAAGATAGACACATTCGATATATCGGTACAGCCCTATGAGGACTGCTGTACAGTATTCACCCCACGTCACCCCAAGGTAAGACCTCAGCTTTCAGACATCGAAAAGGCACAGAACAGCTTCGATTTTGAACCGCTTATACAGAAGGCTGTTGAAAACACAGAGATGAAGACCTTTAATTTTGGAGATTGATTTTTTAAGTATTTTACAAAACTATCACTTAATTTTTGTGGAATGTTGACTAAAGAAAGAGTGAGTATTTAGTGGTAAGCAGTAAATTTTCTGAATGTGACACCGAAAAACTTGACAAGACCGTTGAAAATGTTGTAAAATTATTAGAACGAAAGGGTTTGACTATTGCTACAGCGGAGAGCTGTACGGGAGGACTCCTTTCGGAGCTTATAACATCAGTATCGGGCGCGTCTGCGGTCTTTGAGCTTGGGATATGCACATATTCTCAGCGGATAAAGACAGAGTTTCTGGGAGTTCCCGCCGAGGTCATACAAGAGTTCGGCGTGGTGAGCGAGGAAACAGCACTGAGCATGGTCAAGGGACTAAAAAAACGCTCGGGAGCAGATGTGTGCGTTTCCGTAACGGGTATCGCAGGTCCATCGGGCGGAACTGCGGATACTCCTGTGGGAACGGTGTATATCGGTTTCGATATCTGCGGCAGTCAGTTTGTAAGACTGCCAGAATTATGGAAGCTGAGCGATATGAGCAGAACGAATATCAGACGATGTGCGGCTGCTTATGCGTTTGGTACGATTGAAAAAATACTGATGGAGGCGAGTAAAGACTGATGAGCGAAAAAATAACCGACGGCAGCTCAGAAGCTCAGCGCAGAGCTGAGAAGATAAAGGCTATCAGAAGGTCTATCCGCAGTGAAGCGGAAGTCGCTCCGATGACTTATGAAAATAAATCAGACAGCGAGCGCTCTGAGAGCATGGCTGACCGCATTGCAAGAGTAAAGGAAAAACATAATGCAACTGCGGCGGATATACTTGACGAGCTCGACAAAGCAATAGCAAGAGAAAAGGCAGACGCAGAAAGATTAGCTGCACAGCAGGCAGAGGCTGAAGCAAAGGCTAAGGCAAACGCTTCTCCCGATATCTCTGATATACTCCCTGCACTGGAAACTCCCGCACATGAGGAACTCCAGGAGCTGGCGGAGGAAGTAGCCGAGGACTTCACAGAGGTCAGCGGTGATATCACGGGATATACGGAGGACTTTACCGAGGCTGAGGCAGAGGCGGAAGCTTGCGAAGCAGAAGTAAACAACGCGTATGCACAGGAGGCAGAGACTGAAAGTGTGACGGAGGAAAAGGACGAAGAAACTATGATCTTTACTCCGATCAGTCATGCTGCCGAAACAAAACAGACGGAAGAGCCTGTTCGCCCTCTTCATCGTGTACATGAGGACAAAGCTCCTGAGCCAATTATTCGGGCGGCTGCGGAGACGACCTCCGAAGAGACGAAAAAGCCTTCCAAAAAGAAGAAAAAGAAGAAGAAAAAAACCTTTAAACAGCGCCTGCTGGACCTGTTCCCTCAAAAGGGGGACAGGCTCGGTGAGCGCATAAGAAAGATCGTTTTCCTCGGTTCTGTCGTTGCGATAGTTGTCTGCGGCTACATAGTAGGAGACTACTACTATGACCTGTGGTCAAGCAAGCGCAAGACCAGAGACCTTATGGAAATGTATGAGATATACGGAGATCAGGAGGCTCCCAAGGAGGAGCAGCCCATTGATGACCGTGTGAGATATCTCGATATGCTGCCCGGCGCACGCAAGCTCTGGGAGCAGAACCACGATATCGTCGGAGTCATCACTATCCCCAATACCCCGATAAATAACCCTGTCATGCAGGCAGAGGACAATTACAAGTATCTGGATAAGAAGTTCGACCTGTCAGATAACATTGCAGGCGAGCTGTTCCTTGATTACAGAAACCATTTCGATGAGGTCGGCGAGGACGGCTACTTAACGTGCGAGAACTCGGATAACCTTATCATCTACGGACATAATATGTACGACGACCAGATGTTTGGCTGTCTCAAGTATTATAACTGGAGAGAGGATTATTACGGATTACACCCCGTTATAAACCTCAGATCAAATTACGAAAACTACAAATATAAGATATTCGCATTCTTTATTCTTGACGCAGAGGACGAATCGGATACAAAGTTCGATTGCTGGAACAAACTTGACTTCGACGGCGAAGAGGATTTCTACAACTTCGTCAACGAGGCTAAGAGAAGATCGATACGCCTTAACAAGGTGGACGTTAAGTACGGCGATCAGCTGCTTACCCTTTCAACCTGCAATACTACTCTTGCAGATGAGGAAAGAGGACGTATCATTATAATGGCAAGACGTGTGCGCGAAGACGAGGATCCTATTGCAGGTACTCAGGACAGCGTGCGTAACCCAAATATAAAGTGGCCTAATCTCTATTATGAGAACCATTCGGACGCAAGATATGATCCGAATGCTCCATTTGAGCCATACGGACCTGCGGAGGCGAAGGATAAATAATGAACAAACCTGTAAAAATAATCTCAGCCTGTGCTGCCTGTGCAGCGGCTGTAGGACTTGGCATCTACGCTGTAGTGATAAGCAAGGACAAGAAAGCTGTCCCGATATACAGCGATGTAGTCGAGACCACTGCTACTGTGGAGGCTACAACAAAGGAGCTTCCCGATGACCTTGCTGAAAAATACGGTTATGTGCCGTCTCAGCTTGGCATGACGGACAGAGCAAAGTCCCTCATGCACGTCAATAAGGACGTCGTAGGCTGGATAAAGGTAGACGGTCTTCAGATCGACTACCCCATAGTCAAGGATCCGGGAAGTATCTCCTCGGATATGGCTTTTTACGGCGGAAGGGACTACTACCCGAACTTCTTCTACCTCGATAATGATCTTTACAGACAGTACGACGAGAGAGGTTCGCTGTTCCTTGATTACCGCGACAATTTCGGCGCTTTGGAAAGCGAGCAGTCCGAGAATCAGGTGATATACGGTCACGCTTGGTGGAACGGCGAAATGCTTGGCTGCACAAGAGAGTACCGACTGAATCCCGATTTCTACTGGAAGAACCCGTTCATTCACGTAAGCTCCAATTACAAGGATTACGATTACGTTATCTTCGCTATCCTTGTTACCAGCGGAACCTACGATGAGACAGACTTCCACTACTGGGATATGGAAGACCTGAGCTCGGAGGAGGATTTCAATTTCTATGTCGACAAATGCAAGAGCCGCTGGCTCTATGATACAGGAGTCGATGTGAAATACGGCGACAAGCTCATTACCCTGTCTACCTGCTATTCGGACGTGGATAATTCACGATTCCTCGTTGTGGGAAGACGTCTCAGGGACGGCGAGGTCGCAGGCGATACAAATTCGATAAAGCGTACTGAGTCATGGTTACAGGCTCAGAAAGCAAAGGAAGCCGAAAAAGCAGCTGAGGAACAGGCTCAGCAGTAAGCGAACTCTTATATTTTTTCAATAAAGGAGAGCGTTATGAAGGTACAGACAATGCTTAAACGAGCGGCAGCTGTGGCTTCGGGAGTACTTGTGCTCTCGGCGTCTGTTAGCATGAAGACTGCGGACAGCTCTTTGTCAGCCGAGGAAACTTCGGCTGCGGAAACTGCTGCGGCAGAAAGCGAAACAGCTGCGGAGACCGAAACAGCTTCTGAGCTGGCTTCGGAGAACGCAGAGGAAGAGCCGAAAATGCCTGAGGATTGGGAGAAAGCTGATATCAGCGATTACGATTCCAGCCTCACTCTTATAAGCTATGAGCTCGCAACGCCTGAAATGGCGAAGGTGGGCGAACCTGTTGATCCATATGCAGGGCTTTCCGAAGAAGAGCGCAAGGCTCTTGAGGAAACAATTGCCAAGAAAAAGAGCGCGTTGAAAAAAGCAACGCCTACATTATCAAAGAATGCGGCTAAGAGCCGCACCAAAGAGCCTACAGCAGTCGATATCAAAACTTCGGGTGCGGCAGTAGGCGATATACCGCCGTCTCAGGAAGGTCAGAGCGTTGAAGCCAAGCCCGGTGAATTCGCATTCGTGACATACGGTTGGGGACACGGCGTCGGTATGAGCCAGAACGGCGCAAACTTCTATGCAAGCTGCGCAGGCTGGACATATCAGGATATCCTGTACCACTATTATCCTGGTACAGAACTTATGAATACAGGAATGACCGATGAGGAGGAGCTGACGATCGCTCATGAGCCCGCAGGCGATACCCTCAAGGTCGTATCTGAGATAGTTAACCGCGAGGTTGGCGGTAGCTTCGCATATGAAGCTATCAAGGCCCAGGCAGTTGCAGTATATACTTATATAAAGTATAACGGCGACGATTCAAAGGACCTGAGAGGCAAGGCCGATCCTCCGCAGATAGTCATCGACGCCTGCAATGAGGTCCTCGGCGAGGCTCTTTACTATGAAGGCGATTATGCGCTGACAGTATTCTCCGCTTCAAGCGGCGGCTGCTCCGCAAATTGCTATGACGTATTCTATGAGGATCGTCCGTACCTCAGAAGCGTTCCAAGCGACTATGACGCCGCTTACGATCCGCACTGGGGAACAGTTACATATATGACTGCTGACGCGGTGAAGAAAAAGCTTGAAGCAGCTTACCACATCACCCTCTCAGATGATCCCGCAAACTGGATACAGCCCGTTTACTCAGAGGAGACAGGCTACGTTACTTCTGTAAACATAGACGGACAGACAACTGCGAAGGGCTATCCCTTCTCAATGATGATGGGACTTAAATCATCGAAATTCAATCTGACATATACATATGATTGATACGGCTTAAAGCCGAATGATACAAGGAACAAAAGGAATAAGTCTTTGGATAGTGGGGCACAGTCTCATTATATCCGAAGGCTTATTTCTCCTTTTGGGTGAAAAAAGGTGGAGCCGTGAGGTGAAAAAAACTGTTTTTGACCTTGAAAGGTGAAGAAAGGTGAAAACTTTAAAAATAATTTAACAAAGATAAAAACGTTTGTTTCGTTTCTCTTTAAACAATGGTTAATGATTAAACAAAATCCATAAAAAATAGCCTTTTTTGTGGAGTAATATTGGAAATACCCACCATTGACCTTATCTCTAAATAATGATAAAATATGTTTAGGGTGAAAAAAGGTGATTGGATGTGAAATTTTCCAAATTAGGGTGAATCATTCCTAAGGTTAAAGAGAAAGCGAGGCGAAATTCTATGGCAGATCTGTTATGCGGTACATATTACCCAAGTATAGATCAGAAGGGCCGTATGAGTTTCCCGACTAAGCTCCGAGACGTACTTGGTGCTGAGTTTTTCCTTTGCCAGGGACATGATGACGCCTATATCGCCGTTTACTCGCCGCAAGCATTCCAGGATTACTGCGAAAAGCTTAATTCTATTAAAGGTAAGAATGGTTCTGACATTAGACGTAAGCTTCTTGCAGGTGCTGATAAGCAGGTCCCCGACAAACAGGGACGTATCTTTATCACACAGCAGCTCAGAGATCATGCCGGTATAACTGACGAAGTCGTTGTTATCGGCGCTAATAACAGAGCTGAGATCTGGAATAAGTCCAAGTGGGAAGAATTCAACAGCAGTATCACTCAGGACGAGATCAACGATGCTCTTGCTGACCTCGTTATCTGATACAGACGTTTTTGTCTTTGTTGCCGATCAGTTTCGGAAATAAGGAGAGTTTTGCTTGATGGAATTTACCCATATACCTGTAATGCTTGAGGAATGTATTGAAGGGCTTAACATTCGTCCCGACGGTATCTATGTTGACGGTACTGCGGGCGGTGCAGGTCACTCCTCTGCAATCGCCTCTCATTTGAATGAAAATGGAAGGCTCATCGCTCTTGACAGAGATCCCGACGCAGTTGCTGTTGCAACAGAGCGCCTGTCGGTCTACAAGAATGCAATGGTAGTTCACAGGAACTATTCAGAGATAAGAGCGGTCCTCGATGAACTTGATATAGACTATGCCGACGGTATCCTTATGGACCTTGGCGTTTCGTCATTTCAGCTCGATGAGGGAAGCAGAGGTTTCTCGTACCACTCCGACGCTCCGCTCGATATGAGAATGAGCAAGGAGGGAATGAGCGCTGCCGATGTGGTCAATACTTATTCCGAGCAGGAACTGGCAAGGATAATATTTGAGTACGGGGAAGAAAAATTCTCCCGAAAAATAGCCTCAAATATAATCCGTGCAAGAGAAAGCTCGCCGATAATGACTACTACTCAGCTGGCAGACATCATCAGAGAAAGCGTTCCCCAGAAGGCGAGACGTGAAAAGAACCCATGCAAAAAGACCTTTCAGGCAATAAGAATTGCAGTCAACGGAGAATTTGAGCACCTTGAAAAAGGGCTCGACGACGCATTCCACAGTCTGAGGGCAGGCGGACGCCTTGCAGTAATAACCTTCCATTCCCTCGAAGACAGAATAGTAAAGAAAAAATTCGCGGAATGGTGCAAAGGCTGCATTTGTCCACCGGATTTTCCCCAGTGTGTATGCGGACACAAGCCGCAGGGAAAACTTGTAAACAGAAAGCCGTTAGAGGCTAAAGAAAAGGAACTCGAAAGAAACAACAGAAGCAGAAGCGCGAAGCTCAGAATAATAGAAAGGAGTGCGGAAAGCAATGGCTGAAAACACTGTACGCTATTATATGGATGAAAGCTATGACGATGCCGATTCGGACGAGATGACCGAAGCAGGTGACGCTATGCAGAATGACTCTGAGCAGAAGCCCGAGATACAGATGAGAAAGACCGAAGCCCGAAGCGGTTCGGTTTTCAAGATAATATGTGTATCACTGTTAGCTGCCGCGCTGCTGGGCTCGGTTATCTATTCTCTTGACAAGAGAAATACGGCATACAACAAGGTGTCGGCTCTTCAGGAGAAGCTTGATAGCGTCGCAGCCGAAAATGTAAGACTCCAGTCTGAACTTGACGGAAAAATGTCGGCTAAGAGCATAGAGGAATATGCAAAGTCGATAGGAATGGAAAAGATAGATTCCACACAGATAAAATACATCCAGATTCAGACAGGCGACGTCGTTACTATTCCAGAGCAGGAAAAAGGCATAATTGCGAAAATAAAGTCCTTTTTCGATAAATGCGTGGAATATTTCAGAGGGTAGTACCAATATATATATAACAAAAGGGCTGCCCGCATAATTAATGAATACTATCGGCAACGAAAAAATATATATTAATGCCGAGGTCATATGTAGAACACGGAGATACAGCGGGTGATCGGAATATCGGATGTGCAGTTCCCGGGCTCTGGGCGAAATAGGGCTCGGGGACGGTATGTCCACGCTTGAATAGCGATAAATCCTTCGTCGTATCAAAACAAAAGGACATCCTGAAAAGATAAATAAGATGTTCAGAGGCGGGGCACATTACAACCCTGCCCTTTTTATTTATATAAATTGTCACGGAAAGGAAGTTTCTCAGTGATAAATACAAATCCCTCAAATGCAATGAGGTTCAGATCAAAGATAGTTATGACTGCCGCTTTCAGTGTGCTTTTTGCGGCTGTAGCAGGCAATTTTTTCAAAATATCAGTTCTTGACAACAAGAAATATCAGAATATGGCTAACGACCAGCACTTCGGTTCGGTAAGCATATCAGCCCACAGAGGCTCTATCTACGACTCAAAGGGCGTTGCTTTTGCCAAGAGCGCTACGGTTTATAAGATATTCATAGATCCCAAGAGCTTCAAGGAGGACCTTGAAAGACTGGAAAAGCTTATAAACAAGCGTACAGTGGATATAGCCAACGGCACATATACTCCCGTTCTTGATGAGGCAGGCAACGACAAGAATAAGCTCCCTGCGTCCATTGACGAATTCAAGAACGACGCAGTGACCTTCCTCTCGGTAAAGCTTGGCATAACTCCTGAGGAGATAACAAAGGCTATGGATCAGGACACCCAGTATATCGTTCTTCAGGAACAGGTTGAAAAGCCTATCGCTGACGAGATAGACAATTACTTCAACGAGTGGGGCTTTGTTTCCATAAGAAACGAGGAAGACACAAAGCGCTATTATCCGCAGAAGGACCTTGCCGCTTCTGTTATCGGCTTTACTAACGGAAACGTTGCTTACGGTATCGAGTCTTCTTATGATAAGTATCTCTCTGGTGTTGACGGCAGGACCATATCCGCTGTGGACTCAAACGGAAATGCTCTCCCTTACAGATATTCCAAGACCTTTGAGCCCAAGGAGGGCAACGACGTATACCTTACTATAGACAGAGAGATACAGTATATACTTGAAAAGAACTTAGAGGAAATGGTAAGGACTCATTACGTCAAGAACCGTGCCTGCGCTATCCTTATGGATCCGAAAACAGGCGCTGTTTACGGTATGGCTACATATCCTACCTTTGATCTCAACGAGCCGTTCAAGATATCGGATCAGACTATATTCAATAAGATATTCGCAGAAAAGAATATCACCGATCCTACGGAAAAGGATTTCAAGGAATATACTCCCGAAGCCAGAGAGCGTATGTGGAAGAATAAGTGCATAACAGAGACCTATGAGCCCGGTTCTGTATACAA
This sequence comes from Ruminococcus flavefaciens MA2007, assembly GCF_000621845.1. Classification (GTDB taxonomy): domain Bacteria; phylum Bacillota; class Clostridia; order Oscillospirales; family Ruminococcaceae; genus Ruminococcus; species Ruminococcus flavefaciens_E. Next base: position 153,653 of record NZ_KK211354.1, read on the forward strand.
GGTCATTACAAGCTCTGCGGCTATCGAGGAGAATGTCATAGATATCGAGCATGACAGCTTCTACTGCGAGGGCTTCAAGAAATTTGAAGGTCATAAGGCTAATATCGACTGCTGGAAGCTTCCTCCCGGTCATGGTATGCAGACATTTCAGGAGGCTCTTACAAACTCCTGCAACCCTGCTTTCATGGATATCGGCGCAAAGCTGGGCAAGGATAAATTCTGCTATTACTTTGACGCATTCGGCTTCAGAGAGCCTACAGGAATAGACCTTCCTGCCGAGGTAGGCGGCAACAATATCAGCGCTGATAAAATGTCTCCTGTCGATCTTGCAGTTAGTGCTTTCGGACAGTGCGAGACTATCACTCCTATGGAAATGATAACAGCCTGCTGTGCTTCAATAAACGGCGGATATCTGCTGAAGCCTTATGTAGTTGACAAGGTAGTCGACAGCGACGGAAACATCGTTTTCAAAAACGAGCGTACCGTTAGGAGACAGGTAATATCCGAGGATACCTCCGCTAAGATGAGGAACGCTCTCTACAACGTTGTAGTCGGAAACGGCGCAGGCAACGTTAATATCAAGGGCTATGCTATCGGCGGCAAATCTGGTACATCTCAGCGACTCAGCGAGACCTCCCGTTACGAGGAGATAAAGGAGCAGGAGGACGCTGCTTTGCAGGAATACGGCGCTTCGTATGTGTGCTTTACTCCTGCGGACGATCCCGAACTGATACTTCTGGTACTGGCGGATATGCCTGACAAGAACGGCGACCTCTACTACGGAAGCAAGTGTGCTGTGCCTACTGCAAGAGAGATACTCACAGAGGTACTCCCGTATCTCGGCAAGAGCCCTGAGTACAATGAGCAGGAGCTCAAGAATCTTGACGTCAAGGTTCCGCTTCTCAAGGGCGCAAGCATTGACGACGCGATAAAGACTCTTGACGGCATGGGTGTTAAGTATGAGAAGATAGGCAACGGCATCGAGGTAGTCGAACAGTCTCCGCTGACAGGAAAGGCTATAGCCAAGGACGGCTGTGTATACCTGTATACCGAAAAGGTGAACTATGCGGATACTCTGGTGACAGTTCCTTATCTGTACGGCTGCTCGCCAAGCGTTGCAAACCAGATAATCAACGACAGCGGTCTGAACTATACCACAAAGGGCGCTTCTATCGAGCGTGACGGCGCTACGGTAAACAGCCAGTCCATTCAGGAGGGCAAACAGGTTCCGAGAGGTACTACCATAGAGCTTGAATTCATGGTAAACGAGATGAGCGACTGATTTATTCAGCCAAAAAACTATTACAGATAAAATAAATATTACTGAACAAAAGAAAGACAGGAGGCAGACACAATGAAATTATGCGATCTTATCGAAAACAACGCCGTTACTGCTATAGGCGATACCGAGATAAGCTCAGTTACCGACGACACACGCAAGGTCACCGAGGGAAGCCTCTTTGTCTGCGTGAAGGGCGGCAGCTTCGACGGACACACAGCAGCTAAAGAAATGCTGGAAAAGGGCGCGGCGGCTGTAGTCTGTGAGCGCGACCTCGGGCTGGGAGACAGGCAGATAATCACAGAGAACTCCCGAAAGCTATACGGTCAGATATGCTCGGCATGGTTCGGTCACCCCGAGCGCAAAATGAAAATGATAGGCGTTACGGGAACTAACGGAAAAACTACTATCACCAATGTAATAAAGCATATCCTTATGAAGAACGGGCATAAAACAGGGCTCGTCGGAACGATACAGAACGAAATAGGAGATGAGATACTCCACACTGACAACACAACTCCGATGGCGTATGATTTCATGGGGCTGCTGGCAAAGATGGCAGATGCGGGATGTGAGTATGTTGTCATGGAGGTCTCCTCCTTCGGTCTGTGTCAGTACAGGATAGGCTCCTCATATTTCGATGTGGCTGTGTTCACAAATCTCACTCAGGATCATCTGGACTACCACAAGGATATGGAGGACTATTATCAGGCAAAGAAAATGCTCTTTGATATCTGCGACTGCGCTGTCATCAATGCGGACGACGACTACGGCAGACGTCTCTTCGGCGAGGTGAGCTGCAAGAAGCTGGGCTTCAGCGTCAGAGAGAATGCGGACTTTTATGCCGACGGCATAAAGATAAAGTCCACAGGTTCCAGCTTCTGGTTCTGCAACGGCGACAAGTCACACCTTATCAAGACAAGAATGCCGGGACTTTTCAATGTATCGAACATTACGGCAGCGATCGCTGCCTGCCTCGAAGCAGGTCTGACTATCGAGAATATCATACCTGCTGTTGAGGAATACAACGGAGTCAAGGGACGGTGTGAGGTGATCCCCACAGGCAGGGACTTTACAGTAATCTGCGACTACGCGCACACTCCCGACGCTGTGGAGAATATCCTGCGGAGCGTTAAGGAGTACACCGAAAACGACCTTATCTGCCTTTTCGGCTGCGGCGGAAACCGCGACGCGGCTAAGCGCCCGAAAATGGCTAAGGCTGCGGCGAAATACGCCGACAAGCTCATAGTTACATCGGATAATCCCCGAAATGAAGAGCCCGAAGCTATCATCAAGGATATCCTTGCAGGTCTTGAGGGCACAGATGTGAACTATGATGTTGTAGTTGACAGAAAAGAAGCGATTTTTCATGCCTTGAAAATTGCTGAGAAAGGTGATATAATAGTACTTGCCGGCAAGGGACATGAGGATTATCAGATACTTGCAGGCATGGAGCACATACACTTCGACGAGCGTGAGATAGTCGCCGAAGGGTTAAAGCTTCTTGATAAATAAAATAAAACTGGAGTTGTTATTTTAAATGTCTTTCTGGGTAGTAAATCTCATAACTGCACTTTTATCATTCGTTATTGCAGGAGTTTCGGGTATTTTTCTTGTTCCGTTCCTGCATAAGATCAAATTCGGTCAGCCGATAAAGACTGTGGACGGTCCGAAATGGCACGAGAAGAAGCAGGGAACTCCTACAATGGGCGGTTTCATGTTCATAATCTCAACTGTCCTGACCTCAATTGCAGGCTATTGGATATACAGGTGGAAAACAGGGATCGACACAACGGATAAGGCGAGCTTCAAGCCCTTTTATCTGCTGCTGGCGGTAGTTCTCTTCTCTGTAGCATTCGGCGTTATCGGTTTTATCGACGACTATACAAAGGTTGCCAGAAAGAACAACGACGGACTTACTCCGTGGCAGAAGATAGCTATCCAGCTTGTGGTATCAGTTGGATTCCTTGCTGCCATACACTTCTTCGGTGACGGTGCTACAAGTATCGACCTCGGCTTCTGGAGAAGCCCCTCACTGGGAATATTCTATTATATATTGATGATACCTGTGATTATTTACCTCACAAATGCGGTAAACCTCACAGACGGCGTGGACGGTCTCTGCGGCTCGGTAACATTCGTGGCAATGCTGATATTCACAGTATGCTGCTCTATCCTCAAGCAGAATGAGATGACCTGCTTCACAATGGCTCTTGCAGGCGGCTGTCTGGGATTCCTTCTCTGGAACCTCAACCCTGCAAAGTGCTTCATGGGCGATACGGGCTCTATGTTCCTCGGCGCAGCCGTAACAGGCATGGGACTTATCCTCCACAAGCACCTGCTGCTTCTCCTTGTTGCTCTCGTGTACATTATCGAGGCGCTTTCTGTTGTTATACAGGTCAGCTATTTCAAGTACACAAAGAAGAAGTACGGAGAGGGCAGACGTATATTCAAGATGACTCCTATTCACCACCACTTTGAAATGAGCGGATTCAGCGAGTACAAGATAGTGATAACTTTTTCGCTCTTCGGCATTATTTTCGGAGTTCTGGGCATAATTACACTGTTAGTTTTCTGAATCACATATATTTAAGGAGAAAAAATGGCGTCAAGCAATTCACAGACACAAAGCCGCTTTGCCAAGTATAATCCCTTTTCGGGAGGCAGGCGCGGAGACCTGAGCCTTTCGTTCTTCGCTTATGTTATGATCTTGCTGGTCGTGGGTATCGTAATGATGTCCTCGGCAAGCTATGCATGGGCATACAGCGAGCACGGCGGCGACGGTCTGTTTTATGCAAAAAAACAAGCGAAAAATGCCTTAGTCGGCTTTGCCGCTATGCTTTTTTTTATGAAAATGGACTATCACAACTTCAAGAACCTGAAGCTGCCCGTACTTAAAAAGCTTAACATAGCAAGCCTTATGTATATCGTCGGCGCAGTACTGCTGATAGCCGTTCTTTTTATCGGTAACGACGAGGGCGGTACTATGGGCGCACGACGCTGGATAGACATCGGACCTCTGAACCTACAGCCCTCCGAGGTGGCGAAGCTGGCACTCATCATCTTTTTTGCCTACAGCATGGAGCGCGACGGCAAGAATATGAACACCTTCAAGACAGGTATCCTCAAATATTCGATGATACTGGGCTTGTATGTGCTGCTCATCGGTCTTGAGAAGCATATCTCGGGTATTATCCTTATCAGCACTATCGCCGTAGCTATGATACTCTGCGGCGGCGTCAACAAGAAGCATTTCATCGGTCTCGGAGCGGCAGTTCTCGGACTGGCGATAGCCTATATTTCATGGCAGGCACAGGTCCCCGACAGCTACGTTGCGGTACGTATAAAGTCATGGAAGGATCCCTTTGCCGATAAGCTCAACGATACATGGCAGACCGCAAACTCACTTATCGCTATCGGCTCGGGCGGACTTTTCGGTCTTGGTCTGGGAAACTCCCGTCAGAAGTACCTCTACCTCCCTGAGACAAAGAACGACTTCGTTTTCCCCATTGTCTGCGAGGAGCTTGGCTTCGCAGGAGCTCTTGCTATCATAATCGTATTCTTCCTTCTTATTGTTGAAGGCTATTCTATCGCAGTCCGCTGCAAGGACCGCTTCGGTATGCTCATCGCAGTCGGCATAACCACTCAGATAGGCATACAGACTGTCCTCAACCTTGCCGTTGTAAGCAATCTGATACCGAATACAGGTATCAGCCTGCCGTTTTTCAGCTACGGCGGAACGGCGCTTATCATGCAGCTGGCGGAAATGGGTATCATGCTGAATATTTCTCAGCACAGGTATTATCCCGACGAAGCGCCCAAACAGAAAAAGACTAAGAATGCGGCTCAGAGCAGTCCCAAGGCAGAGCCGAAAGGAGCATAAGTATGAGAGTTCTCATTGCCTGCGGAGGCACAGGCGGTCATATAAATCCGGGGCTTGCCATTGCTGATATCATAAAGAGCAAGTATCCCGACGCGGAGTTCCTATTTGCAGGCACTCCTAAGGGCATGGAAGCAAAGCTGGTCCCTGCGGCAGGCTACAAGCTTGAAACTATCAAGGTGGCAGGCTTCCAAAGAAAGATATCCCTTGAAAATATCGGCAGGAACGCCAAGGCAGTGGCTTACCTTGTTACCTCGGGTTCAAGAGCAAAGCAGATAATAGAGGGCTTCAAGCCCGATATCGCTATCGGTACAGGCGGCTATGCGGCAGGTCCTGTGATACGCAAGGCTGCAAGAATGGGCATACCTACCGCTATCCATGAGCAGAATGCCTATCCGGGCGTAACGAATAAGCTCCTCTCGAAAGAGGTGGACTACGTTATGCTCACAGTTAAAGAGGCTCTCAAGTTCATGGACGAGAGCAAGTTCGAGCACAGCGTTACGGGACTTCCCGTAAGAAGCAATATCAACACCATGAGCCGCGAGGAGGCACGAAAGAAGCTGGGCTTTGACGACAGTTTCACTATACTTTCATTCGGCGGCAGTCTCGGTGCAGGCTGTATTAACGAGACCATGACCGAGGTCATCAAGTGGCACACAGGTAAAAAGCTTAATATAAACCATATCCACGGCTACGGCGGCATGGGAAAGGAGACCTTCCCGCAGGCTATGAAAGCCGCAGGCATACCGCTGAAATCCGACAGGCTTCGCATTACCGAGTACATAAACGATATGGACGTTTGTCTTGCGGCGGCTGACCTTGTTATCTGCCGCTCGGGAGCTTCCACACTGGCGGAGCTTGAAGCCGCAGGCAAGGCTTCGATACTTATCCCGTCGCCTATCGTTGCAGGAAATCACCAGTATCACAATGCAATGGTTCTCGGCAACGCAGGAGCTGCTGTAGTTATTGAGCAGAAAGACGTTACCAACGAGCGCATGATAGCCGAGATAGAAAAGCTCTACGGTGACAGCGCAAAAGTAAAGTCCATGTCCGAAAGTGCGGCAAAGCTGCATCTTACGGATACAAATGAACGCATACTTGCGGTAATTGAGAAATTACTTGCAAAAAACAAATGAATCAAAGTTGAGAGTTAAGAATTGAGAGTTGAAAGTTATGGTGTCGTCTGCGACGACAAAATTTAAATAATGTGAGCGAAACGAACACATCAACTCTCAACTCTACACTCTCAACTCTCAACTGTAAATCATTTTTGTAACATATCTCTCATTTGAAGCATACTATACATAAAAATGCTGTGAGGTGGTATGATGCAGAAATTTGTAATTACAGGCGGCAGACGCCTTTGCGGTGAGCTTGCCCTACAGGGCAGCAAAAACAGCTCCCTGCCAATAATGGCGGCGGCGCTCCTGTGCTGCGGCGATTGTACGCTGCACAGCTGTCCCAAGCTTACCGACGTTTATGCAGCCGCAAGGATACTCAACTGTGTGGGCTGCAAATGCAGCTTTGAGGGCAATACCGCGGTGATAAACTCCGAAAACATCGGAAGTACCGAGATATCCGAGGAGCTCATGCGTGAAATGCGCTCGTCCATAATCTTTATGGGAGCTATGCTTGGCAGGGCAGGAGAATGTACTGTCAGCGTCCCGGGGGGCTGCGAACTGGGACCTCGTCCCATAGATATGCACCTTGCCGCTCTCAGAAAAATGGGAGTGGATATCCGCGAAAGCGGCGGCAGTATCATCTGCAAGGCTCCTTCGGGCAGAGCAAAGGGAGCTAAGATATCCCTTGCGTTCCCGTCGGTGGGAGCTACCGAAAATATCATACTCTGCGCGGTTACGGCAGACGGTGAGACCGTCATAAACAATGCCGCCCGTGAGCCCGAGATATGCGACCTCTGCGGCTTTCTGCGAAGCTGCGGCGCTGACATATCAGGGGACGGCGAAAGCCGTATCATAATCAACGGAAAAAAACAGCTTCACGGCTGTGAATATACAATAATGCCCGACAGGATAGTCTGTGCGACCTATCTTTCAATGGTGGCGGCGACAAAGGGCGAGCTTATACTTACAAATGCCTGCGTTCCCGAAACAGAGCCTTTTTTATCGGTTCTGGAGCAGACGGGGTGCAGTATTTATACATCTGAAAAGAAAATATACCTTCGCAGCGGTTCGCGGCTGAGAGCCGTCAGAGACAGGATAAGGACCATGCCCCACCCGGGCTTTCCCACTGACGCTCAGGCTGTGCTAATGGCTGCGCTTTGTGTTGCTGACGGCACCAGCGTTTTCGAGGAGAATATCTTCGACTGCCGCTATCGTCATGCCGACGCTCTGGTAAAAATGGGCGCGGATATACAGGTGCTGGGCAAGGTGGCTGTCATAAAAGGCAGGGAAGGCCTCCACGGGGCAAACGTTGAGGCTACAGACCTGCGGGGCGGTGCAGCTATGGTCATCGCGGCTCTCTGTGCAGAGGGGAGTTCCGAGATAAGCCGTATCTGCCACATTGACAGAGGATATGAAAAAATGGAAGAAGCCGTAGGACTTCTCGGCGGAGCTATGCGCCGCGTCTGAGGCGGAAGGAATCAGGAGAAAATATGAAAGACGTCGAAAAAACAAATGTGGAGAGGCAGAACAGCCGCAAGCGTATCAGACGCCGCAAACGTATGATGAATGTTTACGGTCTTGTAGTGCTTCTGCTGGTGCTTACTGCGGGTATAACCATAAGCTATACGTTCTTGTTCAATATAAATGAGATACGTGTGGCAGGTCAGTCGGATATGTATTCCGCTGAGGAGATAGTTGCGGCTTCGGGCATCAACAAGGGAGACAATCTGCTGAGGCTTGACTGCGAAAAGAGCGAGCAGATGATACTTGACTCGCTTCTCTACGTTGAGACAGCAAAGGTGGACAGAGACTTCCCGTCATCGCTGGATATCACAGTAACAAAGTGCATACCTGCATTTAATGTCAATTACGGCGAGGGAACACTTCTTGTCAGCAAAAAGGGCAAGATACTGGCTGATAACGGCTTCATAACCGACGGACTTCCTATTATATACGGCTTTGATCCTGCAGATCATACTCCCGGTAAGGCTGCCGCTTCGGAAAACGAGCACAAGAACGACGCCTTCCATGAGCTTATATCAAGCATGACTGCCAAGAACGACAACAGTATAATGACCGTTGATATGAGCGACGAACACGCTATCATAGTAAACTACAAGAACGGCATGATATTCAAAATGGGCAACTGGAACGACGTTGAATACAAGCTGAATCTTGCCGATACTGTAATGCAGGACGAGACAGTCAAGGGCAAAAAGGGCTATCTGACTATGATAGGCACCAAGCAGTGCAGCTTCAGAACCAGCGACGGTCCTGTGGCAGTGCCCGGTGCGGAGGAGGCTACAACTCAGCCTATGACCGACGAGTACGGTTTCCCTGTGATAAAGAGCGAGCACGATCCGAAGCAGGAGGAAATGCTCAACGATTTCAATAATAACCGTGCTACTACAGAGCCGACTACAGCCGCACAGCAGTGGACAGACAACAGCGTATATAACGACGGAAGTCAGTGGAGCGACAACAGCTATCAGCAGGATAACCAGTGGACTGATAACAGCCAGTGGACTGCCGATAACAGCTGGACCGACCAGAGCACTCAGTGGTCTGACAACAGCGGAGATACAGCAAATTATGACAGCAATTCTGTAAATCAGTGGTAAACGGCTCTTAATGAGTGTAAAAAAACATGAGAATTTACCGCCTGTTATTGTTTATTTCGCTGAAAATAAAAAATGTTTTATTAGGACTTGAAAAAATCATGCCATTATGCTAAAATATAAAGTGTATTTATAGGCTAATATATAAATTTGATAAATTAAGGATAATTTAAATAGTAGGAGGAGTTCAAATGTCAGATTTCAATTATGAGGAAACACTCGAACCCGATGTTAATATAAAGGTCATCGGTGTCGGCGGCGGCGGCGGAAACGCTGTAAACTGCATGGTAGATTCGGGTGTCAATAATATAGAGTATATCGCTATAAACACAGACGCCAAGGCTCTCAACAAGTCAAAGGCTACTACAAGAATACCGATCGGTGCTAAGCTCACAAAGGGCAGAGGCGCCGGAAACAAGCCTGAGATCGGTCAGCGCAGTGCTGAAGAGAACCGCGACGAGATCGAGACACACCTCAAGGGTGCTGATATGATCTTCATCACAGCCGGCATGGGCGGCGGTACAGGTACAGGAGCTGCTCCTGTAGTTGCTAAGATCGCTAAGGAAATGGATATCCTTACTGTTGCTGTTGTTACAAAGCCTTTCCTCTTCGAGAGAGAGCAGAAAATGGCACAGGCTGAAAGAGGTATCGCAGAGCTCAGAAAGTATGTTGATTCTCTTATCGTTATCCCTAACGAGAGACTTCTCGTTGGTCTCGATAAGCCACTTACAATGCTCCAGTCATTCGCACTTTCAGATGACGTGCTCAAGACAGGTGTAAAGAGCATCTCTGATCTTATCGTAGAAGAGGGCTACATAAACCTCGACTTCGCAGACGTTTCAACTATCATGAGAAACGCAGGCTATGCTCACATGGCTATCGGTCACGGTACAGGCAAGGACAAGGCAAGAGACGCAGCAAACGCTGTTATCTCCAGCCCGCTTCTCGAAACATCTATCTCGGGTGCTAAGAGACTCCTTATCAATATCGCAATGTCAGAGGATATTCTTTCTTCCGATGTTGACGCAGCTACAAAGATGATCACAGATACAGCTGCTGACGGTGTTGAGTTCATCTTCGGTACAGCATTCAAGGAAGATATGCAGGACGAGATGACTATCACTGTTATCGCTGCAGGCTTCGACGATATGGACGCTGCAAACGACGCTGCTGTTGAGGGAGCTTCAGTTGAGAATCCTGAGGACGAGATAATCCCTATAGACAATCCTCTTATTGACGGACTTGGCTTCGGCGCACCAAGCGCATCAAGCGCACCTGCAAAGCCTGCTGCTTCAAATCAGGATTACGACCTTGACGACATCTTCAAGATGCTCGGCAACTAATAAGAAAATGAGCGGCTCGAATGAGCCGCTTTTTTATTTGAGCATGAATATGCTCCTGAGCCCGAGGACAGTCCTCGGGCTTTGGCTTTTTATAAAAATGCACAAATCCATATTTCGTATAGCATTTGTGTTTACAAATTGTAACTATTTACATTAATATAACGTATTAAGCTAAAGGAATTGACTGTAAATTTAACACGTAGTATATTTTAAAGCAATTTTATAGTAATTTGCACTAAAATCAATCCAAATTTTCTACATTTCAATAGTTGAAATAATATAATTATTATGATATAATTTATATAAGGCAAAATCATCAGAACCTGTATTCATGGACTGTGAAGGCTTTTTTATATGCAATATCACCAAAGCGGAACCTTCACCGAATCTGAATATGGGTTCTTATTCCTTAATTTTTTACCTCGGTATCAATCGAGGGGAATGGAGAGTACCATGAGCGAACCAACACCAACCGTATTAAGAGAAACCAAGATCGGTCAGAAGGGATTTATCAAAGAGGACGTTATTACATACCTCGATGAGCTTAATTCTAAGATAGTTGCCCTTGAGGACGAGCTTAAAGCGTCTAAGGAAAGCAGTTCATCTGCTGATCCCGAGGAGATAACTAAATATAAAAATCAAGTTGAGAACCTTCAGGAGAAGCTCAATACCTCCAACAACGCTCTCAGAGCTGCTAAGAAGGAAAATGAAGAGCTCCAGAAAACTATCAATCAGCTCAAGGCACAGGGCGGCGGTGCAGGAAATGCACAGGCTACTGCTGCTTTAGAGGCTGCTAAGAAGGAAATAGACGCACTCAAGGAACAGCTCAAGAATGCTGAGGCTAAGGCTGCTCAGGGTGCTGCTAATCCTCAGGCTAACGCTCAGACAACTGCTGCTCTTGAAGCTGCTAAGAAGGAGATCGAGGATCTCAGAAACAGACTCAGAGCTGCTGAGCAGAAGGCTGCTCAGGGCGGTGCTGCCGTTGCTGCAGGCGGAGCTGCTGACGCAGAGCTTGCAAAGGCTAAGCAGGAGATCGCTAAGATCTCAGAAGAGCTGGCTGCAAAGACAAAGCAGATCGCTGACATCAATGCTAAGCTTGAGGCTAAGACTCGTGAAGTAAACGACAAGAATACAGAGATATCCAAGCTCAACGACGAGATCGCTGATCTCAAGGAGAACTCTGCTCCTACATTCGATATGGGCGCACTCTTTACCGAGGCTCAGAAGAACGTTGTTCAGATCCAGAACAAGGCTAAGCAGGAGGCTGAAGCTGTTACCAAGGAGGCTAACGATAAGGCTGCTCAGGTAACTAAGGAGGCTGACGAAAAGGCTGCCCTCGTTACTAAGGAGGCTAACGACAACGCTGCTAAGGTAACCAAGGAAGCTAACGACAAGGCTGCTCAGGTTGTCAAGGAAGCTAACGCAGAGGCTGAAAAGGCTGTTGCTAACGCTAACCGCGCTGCTGAGACCTGCATCAAGGAAGCTAACGATCAGGCTCGCAATACTGTAAACGAGGCTAACGCTCACGCTGATAAGGTAAACGAGATGTCCAAGACAGTCCGTGAAATGCTCCTTACAGAGATCGAGAGCATCAACAGCAAGTTCACAGATATCGCTTCTGTTCTCAATAACCTTACAAACCAGTGCTCAGGCAGAATGAACGACGCTCAGAATATCATCGGCGAAGCTCGCAAGGCTATCGACGTTCACAAGAATGAGCCTGCTGTAAAGAAGATGGATCCTCCAAAGGCTGAATTCACACCTTCAAAGGCTCCAAAGGCTGACGCTGAGACTTACGCTAAGACAGCTGCTGAGATCAAGACTCCTGATCCGTTTGCAGGCGTAGGCAACTTCAATAAGAACAATAACAACAACAATAATAATAACAACAATAACTTCAACAACAATAATAATAACAATAACAACAAGCCTGCACAGAACAACAACGTTCAGAACGCTGCTCAGAATCAGCAGAACAAGCCTCCGCAGGGCAACAAGAGCGCTAACTTCAACTTTGATATGGCTGAGCTCTTAAAGGCTGCTGAGGAAGAGGCTGCTAAGGAATCAGAATAATCAATAAACGTTATTTCCTGTTCCCTCGGGATATTCCCGAGGGGCGGGGATAATATCGACTTGTATGGGAAATGCAGATTGTTGGGTGGATATCTTGCTTGATTTGGATTTCAATTTGAATGAATTGAACAGCAAAACAGATGAAGAGCTGGCTGTGCTCGGTAAGACCGATAAATCAGCTTCCGCAGTCCTCATCTCGCGCTTTTCTAAGCTTATTTTTATTAAATCGGAAATTTATGCAAACTCAGAGACCGACAGCGATGACCTGTACCAGGAGGGCATGATAAGCCTTTTAAAGGCTATCGAAGCCTTCAATCCCAAAAAAGGCGTGAAATTCTCTACCTTTGCCGAGGTCTGTATCGTCAACCGTATGAGAACAGTGTCTAAAAAATCGGTCAGGGACTTCTCCTTTGCCGAAAGGATAGACGACGAAGAAGCCGCTGATGTGCTGTCAGATGAGGAAACTCCCGAAAGCATTTATTTTTACAAAGAATTTTTTTCCGAGCTGTGGAAGGACATCTGCTCGGTGCTTTCTCTTACTGAGCTCAATGTGCTCACCCTCTGCGTGCAGGGAATGAGCTACAGAGACGCCGCTGAAAAGCTGGAGATGACAGAGAAATCTGTTGATAATGCCATGCAGCGTGCAAGAAGAAAAATACGTGCGCTCATGCATGATACAAATTGAAATATGACCGTGTAGCTCAACCCAGAAGAGCGTTGTTTTACAAAGATGTGGGTGTAAATCCAACCGTGGTCGAAAATAATTAAGCGAGGTATTGTACTATGTACGAAGACAAGACATTAGTTTGCAAGGAGTGCGGAAACGAGTTCATTTTCTCCGCAGGCGAACAGGAATTTTATGCAGAGAAAGGCTTCGTGAACGAGCCCCAGAGATGCAAATCATGTCGTGATGCAAGAAAGAACGCAGGCAAGGCTGAGCGCACGATGTACACAGCAGTTTGCGCTTCATGCGGCGGCGAAGCAAAGGTTCCTTTTGAGCCAAAGGAAGGCCGCGCTGTTTATTGCAGCGATTGCTTTGCCAAGATGAACGAGGCATAATTAATGAGACCGAAAGCACAGTCGGAAACGGCTGTGCTTGGTTTTGTTTATGCGTACTGCTCGGCAGTGCGCTATTTTAATGATAATGAGGTACAATAATGCTTGATAACAGACTGAAAAAAATTGCCGAGCTGGTAAGCGGCGAGGGTATCGCCTGTGATGTGGGAACAGACCACGCTTATCTTGCGGCTGAGCTCATAAACAGCGGAAAATGCAGCAAGGTCATCGCCTCCGACGTTAAGGAGGGACCGCTTGAAGCTGCAAGGAATACCGTGGAAAGGTACGGTATACAGGACAAGGTTGAGCTGGTGCTCTCCAACGGACTTGAAAATGTTGACCTTAATGGCGTTACCGATGTTGTCATCGCCGGTATGGGCGGTGAGACTATTGCCGATATAATCGGTAATTCCACAGCTGAAAAGCCCGATGATCTGAGGTTTATCCTACAGCCTATGACAAAGTCGGAGCTACTGAGAAAAAAGCTCAATGAATATCAGTACGAGATCACGGCGGAGTACGCTGTTGAGGAAAAGGACAAGATATATGTCATTATGGTCGCCGAGAGGTCATCGGAGTGGACTAAGCTTACCGAGAGCGAGGCTCTGTACGGCTTTTTTGACGACAATGACGAGACAGCAAAGAAATATCGCCGCCGTGAAGCCGAAAGGCTTGCGAAGGTAAGCGACTCACTCAAAAAGGCAGGAGATGCGAATGGGGCAGGACATTATTCCGCACTTTCGCAAAAAATGGAGAGCGGAGCTGATATCGCAGAGATATCGGAAATATACTGCTTCCTTGATAGCATTTATCCCTTCGGAGCACAGGAAAAGTGGGATAACTCGGGACTTCTTGTGGAGAATTACGATATGAAGTGCAGCAAGGTCCTGCTGTCTCTGGATATCACAAATAAGGCTATAAACGAAGCTTTTGAAAAGGGTGCGGAGCTTATCATTTCCCACCACCCTGTTATATTTGAGCCGAGAAAACGCATTACACGAAACGATCCTGTATACAGGCTTATCGAGAACGGCATAGGAGCTTTATGTATGCATACGAACCTTGATATCGCGGCAGGCGGTACCAACGGCGTTATACTGCAAAAGCTCACCGAAAAGCTCGACATTTCAGGCGAGCCTGAGCCTTTTGAGGAGCTTGGCGGCGATAATTCGCTGGGCTGGATAATCGAGCTCAATGAAGAGATATTGCCGAAGAAGCTGGCTGAGCTCTGCAAGGGCATATTCGGCTGCGAGTACGTCCGCACAAGCAAAAGAGTGAGAAGAATAAAAAAGCTTGCTTTCTGTTCGGGCTCGGGCGGCTCTATGCTTGGACTTGCGGCTGAAAAGGGCTGCGACGCCCTCATAACAGGCGACGTGAAGCACGACGTATGGATAGACGCCAATAACATGGATATAGCGGTTCTGGACTGCGGACATTTCCACACCGAGAACCTTGTGCTCTGGGAGCTCCGCCGTGTACTGGAGGAGAGATTCCCGCGGCTTGATATCGAGATAGCAGAGAGCTCTGCCGATCCCTGCGAGTATGTCTGAGGTGAGACCATGAGTGTATTCATATGCCCCGTATGCGGCGAAAAGCTGGAAATTACGGGAAATACATACCTGTGCTCAAAGGGGCACAGTTTCGACAGGGCAAAGAGCGGCTATGTGAATCTGCTGCTATCAAAGCATATCGGCAAGACCGTCCACGGCGACAACAAGCTCATGGTGCAGGCGAGGAGAAGCTTTCTCGACAAGGGCTACTATGCGCCCCTGTGCGACGCGCTGTGTGAAGCTGTGATAAAGAACATAAACGGACAGACGATTCTTGACGCAGGCTGCGGTGAGGGATACTACACCTCCGCAATAATTGGTAAGCTTGAAGCCGAAAATAAAGCGGCTCAGGTCTGCGGCATAGACATCTCAAAGGCTGCTGTGGAGTACTCCGCGAAACGATGTAAGTCCGCAGAGCTTGCCGTTGCAAGCGTTTTCCACATACCCGTGGCTGAAAGCTCCTGTGATATGCTGGTGACTCTTTTTGCGCCCTACTGCGGCGAGGAGTTCCTTCGCGTGCTGAAAAAAGACGGCGTAATGATAATGGCTATACCCTCCGCAGACCACCTGTGGGAGCTGAAAAAGGCGATATACGATACTCCCTACAAGAACGAGGTGAAGCCCTACGAGCTGGAGGGCTTCGGGCTCATTGAGAAGAAGCATATCAAATATGACATGGAACTTGATTCGCAGGAGGATATCGACGCGCTGTTTTCCATGACTCCCTACTATTACAGGACAGGCAGGGAGCAGCAGGAGCGACTTGCAGGCTTAGGACAGCTTACAACAACGGCTGATTTTGAGCTCCTTGTATACCGCAAATTTTGATTAGCAATATTTCGCACAAAAAGCTATAATATAATTGTAATGAACGGCTTTTGTGCGGAGCAATAAGAACGCAGCGATGCTCAGGCTTCTGCGTTCATTTTTATGTAAAGGAATGATTCTATGGCTCTGGACGGAGCTTTCTTATATGCTGTTAAAAGCGAGCTCATGCCTCTTATCGGCGGCAGAGTGGAGAAGATACATCAGCCCTCCCGTGAGGAGGTCATCATCTCCATACGCACCCGAAGCGGCAGCAAAAAGCTTTATATCTCGGCGAATGCGGGCAGTGCAAGAGTCCACATAACAGAGAATAATGTGGACAATCCCCAGACGCCGCCTATGTTCTGTATGCTGCTGCGAAAAAGGCTTGGCAGCGGCAAGCTCATCGACATCAGGCAGGACGGCTTGGAGCGCATACTCTTTCTGGATTTTGAGTGCGTAAACGAGCTTGGGGATATCGTGACCATAACTCTTGCCTGCGAGATAATGGGACGGTGTTCAAACCTCATTATCATAAACAGCGAGGGAAAGGTCATCGACAGTATCAAGCGCGTAGACGAGGATATGTCCCGTGAGCGACTGGTGCTACCGGGCATGAAGTACACACTTCCGCCGAGAGACGACAGACTGAATTTTCTCACGGCTGAGCCCGAGGAAATTGTTTCAAGACTGAAAAACACTGAGCCTAAGGAGCTTTCAAAGGCTCTGATACGCATTTTCGAGGGAATCTCCCCCATACTTGCAAGAGAATGGGCGTTTTTTGCGGGCAGGGGAGCACACATCGAAACTGACACCATAACAGCTGACCAGCAGGACAGGCTTCTCTTTGCTGTTAAGCGCACACGCCAGCAGCTAACGAGCGGCGAATGTTGTTTCTCGGCGGTCAGCGACAAGGAAGGACAGCTAAAGGACTTCTCATTCATTCGGCTTTCGCAGTTCGGCACCCTCATGTACACCAAGGAGCTGGGCAGCGCTTCGGAGCTTCTGGACTATTTCTACTCCGAGCGTGACCGTGCAGCCCGTACAAAGCAGCGTGCCAACGACCTGTTCAAGCTGCTTATGAACCTCACAGACCGTACTTCAAGACGTATCGCTGCGCAGCGGGACGAGCTGGCAGCCTGCGCCGACAAGGAGCACGCAAAGCTGTGCGGAGACCTTATCTCGGCTAATATGTACCGTATCCAGAAGGGCGACAGCTCAGTTACCGTAGAGAACTTCTACGACGAAAGCTGTCCGCAGGTGACTATTTCTCTGGACGTGAGAAAGACGCCTGCACAGAATGCGCAGCATTACTACAGCGAGTACAAGAAATCCGTTACCGCAGAGGAAAAGCTTGCAGAGCAGATAAGCAAAGGCGAGGAGGAGCTGCAATATCTTGAAAGCGTCTTCGACGCGCTGACAAGAGCTTCTTCCGAGAACGACATAATACAGCTCCGACTGGAGCTGAAGGAGCAGGGCTATGTCCGCTATGCAGGCGGCAAGGCTAAGCCTCCCAAGGCACTGCCGCCTGTGGAATACAAGTCAAGCGACGGTTTTTCTATACTGGTGGGCAGAAACAACAAGCAAAACGACCAGCTGAGTCTGAAATTTGCCGAAAAAACAGATATATGGCTCCATACTCAGCTCATCACAGGCTCTCACGTACTGATACTCACAGACGGCGAGACGCCGCCCGAAAGAACTATAGAAGAGGCGGCAGTCATAGCGGCTGTGAACAGCAAGGGCAGGGATTCGGGACTTGTGCCCGTTGACCATTGTCTTGCAAGATACGTCAAGAAGCCTGCTGGCGCAAAGCCGGGAAAGGTCATATTCACAAACTACAAGACCATATTTGTCAAGCCCGATACAGAGCTTGAACAGAGATTGAAGGTGTGATATGAACAAACGGCTCGACGCGGAATTTTTTCACAGGGACGTGCTGGAGGCGGCACCTGACCTTGTGGGAAAGATACTTGTCCATAAGCTTCCCGACGGCACCGAGCTCCGCGAGCGTATCGCAGAGACAGAAGCCTACAGAGGCGAGGAGGACAAGGGCTGCCACGCTGCAAAGGGCAGAACAAAACGCACAGAGCTCCTCTACGGAGAGAGCGGCGTTATTTACGTGTACCTGTGTTACGGTATGCACTGGCTGATGAACGTCATTACAGGCGAAAATGACCAGCCGCAGGGATTACTTATTCGGGCAGGCAAAAAATATAACGGACCTGCCAAACTAACAAAAAATATGAAAGTCGACGGAAGCTTCAACGGTGTTTCACTCAGAGATAATGAGGAGATATGGTTTGAGGACGACGGATACCGCCCGAAGATAAGGACTGCTCCGCGTGTAGGCATAGATTACGCAGGAGAGTACTGGAAAGATATAGAGTGGCGGTTTATAGACGACGGGGAGTTGATACTGTGAACATACGCTGTATAGGCTGTAATTCTATTTATGACAGCAGCTCTGTATTTCGCAGAGCCGCGGCTAATGAGTATATGCTCATGCTTATGCACAGCCGCTGTAGGTTTGACATCAACGGGCTTACTATGAGAACGCCCGCAGACACACTTATCGTGCTGGACGGAAGATATCCTGTGGTGTACTCCGCCGAAGAGAGCCCTCTCGTTTGCGATTGGGTATGCTTCGACGCTGAGGACGAGCAGGAATTCATGGATTCGCTGGAACTTATGTATAACCGCCCTCTTAACGCTGTGGACACGGAGTTTGTTTCCCAGCTTATAAGAAATGTAGCCAATGAGTTCTATTCGCTTGAGTCGCGCAGACTCAAAATGCTGGACAGCCTCATGAGGATACTTCTTGTAAAGGTGGGAGAGACCACGGTGCGCAGAGAGGCGCCTGTGCAGACTGCCGAGCCCCATTACGGGCTGCTGGTTGAGCTGCGCGAGAAGATATACCGCAATCCGCAGATGAAATGGAATGTGGACGCAATGGCGGCATATGTGAATATGTCCCGTTCATATTTCCAGCATCTCTACCGCGAGACCTTCGGCGTTTCATGCATCGCCGATGTGATAAGCGGCAAGATAGAAAAAGCAAAAGAGATACTCAGTGAGACAGGCTGCACCGTTTCTCAGGTGGCTGCAATGTGCGGCTATGACAACGAGGAACACTTCATGCGCCAGTTCAAAAAGGTAGTGGGGATAACCCCGACTAAATACAGAAAACAGGCATAATCGGCTAATATTCCCCATTTATTGCTTACACTGTTCAATTATTGCTCAATTTGCGCTTTTTCAAGCTTGTTTATTAATACTAAATTCATAAAGTTTAAGATGTGATAGACAAGTGAACGGTTTTTCAGATATTTTCCACATACGGTTTTGTGCAATTTTTCAAGGCTTATTTTGCTTGTATTTCTGAAAAATCGCGCAATATAGCCAGATATAGAAGTTATAATATTTAATTTAGCAACAAATCAAAAAATGGTGATTTTTTGGAAAAATTAAGACTATTTTAAGAAAAGGCTCCTATAATATAATCAAAAGATACGAAAGGAGTGTGAGCTCCGAGCAGTTAGGTACTGCTGCGGAGGCGATTATGGCTATTAATACATTCGCTCGCAAAGAGATAAAGTTTCTCCTTAATATGGATCAGTATCACGGGCTTATGGAGGTCATATCCGAGTATATGAACCCAGATAAGTTCTGTATTGGCGGCAAGGAATACGGCATCTACAATATTTACTACGATACACCCGACGATTACCTCATCAGAGAATCACTCTCCAAGCCTTACTATAAAGAAAAGATAAGGCTGCGCAGTTATTATTCACCTGCTGCGCCCGACGATACGGTATTTCTTGAGATAAAAAAGAAAATAGGCGGTATCGTTACCAAGAGAAGAGTTTCAATGACGCTGGAGGAATCCGATGCGTATTTCCGTGACCGCTCAAAGCCTGAATTTACCAAGTATATCACAGAGCAGGTATTCAGAGAGCTCGATGTGTTTCTTGACAACTATCCAATAGCTCCCAAGCAGTACATCAGCTACCAGAGAGAAGCATTCTTCGGTAAGGACGATCACGATTTCCGCCTTACATTCGACAGAAAGATCACCGAGCGCCGCTATGACCTCGGATTAAACTACGAAAGCTACGGCAACTACATAATAGGCGCAGACCAGAGACTTATGGAAGTCAAGGTATCAAATGCGATCCCTGATTGGCTTGTAAAGAAGCTTTCGGAGCTTCAGATCTACAAGACAAGTTTCTCAAAGTACGGCAGGGCATACCAGAATTTTGTAAAGAGTCAGCTTGAGGACGCTCAGCAGACCGACGGTCGCAGACGTATTTACATTTCGGGTATTTCTATGATAAAAAATAATGTTTTGATGAACAGGAGCGTTTGATTTTTATGTTTGAACACGGTTTTTTTGGAAATGTACTTTCAAAGTACTATGAGTCTGATTCGATAATCAACAGCAGCGATTCGGCTCTTGGCACTATCAAGCCCGGAGAATTCTTCCTCTGCGTTGGTGCGGCACTCTTGATAGGATTCCTTATCAGTCTTATCTACATCGTTACTCACAGAAAGGAAGGCTACTCTCAGAGCTATGTTCTCACAATGATCATGCTTCCTACTATAGTATCGCTTATCCTTCTTCTTATCAACACCACAGCAGGAGCTCTCAGCCTTGCAGGTGCATTCACACTTGTCAGGTTCCGAAGCGTTGCGGGCGATCCGAAGGACATAGCCTACATATTCTTTGCAATGGCAGCAGGTGTTGCCTGCGGTATCGGCTACCTCGGATTTGCTATCGTATTCTTTGTTATCCTCGGCATTGTAATGTTTATCCTCAGTGAGACAGACTTCGGCGGCTGCAAGAAGAGACACATGACTCTCAAGATAGCTATCCCCGAGAACCTCGATTATCAGGGCGTTTTCGAGCCTGTACTTGCAAGATATACTACTTTCCACAAGCTCAGAAGAGTTAAGACAACTAACTTCGGTACTCTCTTTGAGCTCATCTACAGCGTTGATGTTCTCGACAACATCGACCAGAAGAAATTCGTTGACGAGCTCCGCGCACTCAACGGCAATATGACTATCAATCTTGTCTTCTTCAAGTATGACGACAAGATCTATGAAAACTAATAAACAGACTAAATACTATAGAAAACCCTCTCCTACGTTTGCCAGACTTAATAACCTTTATTGAGTCTGGCAAATTTTATATCAGGGGGCTTCTAAAGGGGAAAAGGAGAAATTATTATGAAGTATTCAAGACTTTTGGCAGCAGCGGCAGCAGTAACAATGATATTCAGCGGCTATTCCTGCGGAAAGGACGACAATAAAGCATCGTCTGACGTCAACGACAGCACTGTTTCAGACAGCGCAGAGACTACCGAAAAGAAGAGCTCAAAGGACTCGAAATCATCTAAAACAGACAAAAAAGACGGCGAAAAGACAACTACCGAAAAGAAAGACGAGAAATCAGACAAGAAGACTACCACAACAAAGGCAGGGGAGAAGAAGTCAGATACGACTACAACTGCCAAGAAAGACAGCTCCGACAAGGGCGGAAACAACTCAGGCGGCGGTTCTTCAAATAATAACGATAATAATAACTCCTCACAGGGCGGCTCCAATAACGAGAGCGGCGGCTCAGGCGATGAGGTAAAGGAATATACCGCGGAGATAACTCTCGGCGGAACTCCAAAGGTAACAGGCAGCAACGTAAAGGTAGACGGCGGTGTTGTGACTATCACAGCAGGAGGAGACTATCTCTTCACAGGCAATATGGATAACGGACAGATACGTGTTAATACGGGCGCTTCCGAGGACAAGGTAACAGTAGTCCTCAACGGCGTCAATATCTCAAATCCAAGCGCTCCTGCTATATTCATAGAGGAGGCTAAGCGCTGTACCATAAAGCCAAAGGAGGGCTCTGTAAACTACGTCAGCAGTGACGTGGCTAAGAAAGGCGTACAGGATACGGGAGCTATCTTCTCCAACGATACCGTAAGGCTCAAGGGCAACGGCGAGCTTAACGTTACAGCTACAGCTTCTCACGGTATCAACGCAGACGACGATGTTGTCATCGAAAGCGGTACATATAATATTGACTCCAGAAAGTCAGGTATTATCGCAAACGATGATATTACAATAAACGAGGGCAGACTTAATATAAAGGGCGGTACGAACGGTCTCAAATCCAAGGGCACTATCAATATAAACGGCGGCTACAGCGTTGTTTCAGGCGGTACCAAGGAGGAGAAGAGCTCTATCTACGCAGGCAGCACCTTCAGCTACACAGGCGGCTATCTCTATGCCGCAGGCAACAAGGTCTCTGTGCCCACATACAGCGAGACTCCGTACATCGTGGCTGATCTGGGCGAAACAGTTGGTGCAGGCGGCTCTGTTGAGTTCTTCCTTAACGGAAACAGCATGATAACCATGAATCCTCATAACGATTTCCGCTGCGTGATGATGCTTGCTCCCGAGGTGAGCGGCGGCAGCAGTTTTGCTGTATCAGTAAATGGAAACAGAAGTCAGGATTTCAGCGTTTCCAATGAAGCAAATCAGTTTTCATTAAAATAAAAAAATGATACTTGATATGCTTGCTTTGTGTAAAGCAGTTAATGAGTGTCAAAGCTGAAATGGAAAAGTCAAAAATAAACTAAAAGTTAATAAGTAATATCCTAAAACATATTTACAAAAAATTAACTGTGAAAAATGCAAAAATTCAAGTAAAAGTACACTAAAGTATATTTTAGTGTACTTTTCTTTATTGTAAAGAACGCGGATTTGCAATATAATAATATCAGCAAATGAAGATTATTGGTATTCAATATCAAGTACCCTCCCCTCTCATGTGCTTGATATTGTGTATTAGTTCACTTGCACGCCATAGAAATAGTTTTGTCAAGTAATAAAACTAACCCCTTTCATTTGTAATTTTTTCATGTTTTCTATTCTCAATAACTTTTTTTAACTTATTAATCTATGGCTCGACCTACAGTGCTAAGCGATGAAAATCGTTTGGGTCGAATTCTCCGCTCCTTGTGAGCGGACTTTTTTTACTCTGTGAAACTTGCGTGAAATATTATATAATCCGCTTGACAAATTCTATAATCCGTGATATTATATATATAACAACAGAAGGGAAGTGATGTACCCGTGAAAAAAAGCGTTTACAGTCTCGTCCTTATGGACGACGTTATAAAAGCCGTAGACCAGCAGGCGTACAGGCTGGGGACGAGCCGCTCCAATCTCATAAATCAGATACTTGCCGAGCATTTATCCTGCGTGACTCCCGAAATGCGTATGAGGGAGATATTCGGTCAGGTAGCTGAGCTGGTCAGCAGCAGCTTCTGCGTGCAGGAGCAGCGCTCACCGTCGCTGATGACGGTTCGGACGGCTCTGGAATACAAATACCGACCTACCATTAATTATAAGGTTGAGCTTGAACGTGCTCCTGCGGAGTATCTCGGTACTCTGCGAGTGAGTATCAGGACTCAGAGCGCGGCGCTGATAGATATGTTCCACAGCTTCTTTGCCTACAGGGCAAAGCTGGAAAACGCCTATCTGTCAAGGCTTGGCGTGGACAGCTACAGCTGTGAGATAGGTGAGGGCAGCTTCGCAAGAAAGCTTATAAATACCCGTACCCTTGGTCCCGAGGAGGCAGGTGCCGCAATAGGCGAGTACATCAAGGACCTTGACCGCGCGGTAAAGACTTACTTTGCCGCACCCAAGGAGTTCGGTGAAAGCGCTCCCTTACTGGAAAAAAATTACCGCTCTATGCTTGAAAAGTACATTATTTAGTAAAGCGGATAAGAGCTTATATAAGTATTGAAAGGAGAATAATTATGAATGCTGAAAAATTAACTCAGAAGTCCATTGACGCCGTTAGAAAGGCTCAGAGCATAGCCGTTATGAAGTCAAATTCCGTCATTGAGCCCATACATCTCCTTGCAGGACTTGTTCGGCAGGAGAACGGTCTTATCCCTCAGCTTCTGAAAAAAATGAATATAGACGAGGATATTTTTGACGGTGAGATTGAGAAGAAGATAGATACTCTCCCAAAGGTCACTGGAAGCGGCAGAAGCAGTAATCTCGGTATCTCTGCGGAGTGTGACCGTGTTCTCACAGCCGCCGAGAGTATCGCTTCAAATATGAAAGACGAGTACGTTTCTGTGGAACACCTGATGCTTTCACTTATTGACAGCAAGGACAGGGACGTTTCACAGCTTCTTACTACCTTTAATATCACTAAGGACTCGTTTCTCAGCGCTCTTATGTCCGTCAGAGGAAATACCAGAGTCACCAATGAGAACCCCGAGGACACCTACGACGTCCTCACAAAATACGGTCAGGAGCTTGTCGGGCTCGCCCGCAGAAACAAGCTCGATCCCGTTATCGGACGTGACAGCGAGATACGAAACGTTATCCGCATACTGTCAAGAAAGACGAAAAACAACCCTGTGCTCATCGGTGAGCCAGGCGTCGGAAAAACTGCCATTGCAGAGGGACTTGCCCTGCGTATCGTGGCAGGAGACGTTCCCGACAGCCTTAAAGACCGCAAGGTCTTCTCACTTGATATGGGAGCTCTCGTCGCAGGAGCAAAGTACCGCGGCGAGTTCGAGGAGCGTCTGAAGGCTGTCCTCAATGAGATAAAGAACAGCAACGGTCAGATACTTCTGTTTATTGATGAGCTTCACACTATCGTCGGTGCAGGCAAGACCGACGGCGCTATGGACGCAGGCAACCTCTTAAAGCCTATGCTGGCAAGGGGCGAGCTCCACTGCATCGGCGCTACCACACTCAACGAGTACCGTCAGTACATTGAGAAAGATCCTGCACTCGAAAGACGTTTCCAGCCTGTTATGGTTGACGAGCCAAGCGTTGAGGATACTATTTCTATCCTCCGTGGTCTGAAAGAGCGCTACGAGGTATTCCACGGCGTTAAGATAAGCGATAACGCGCTTATTTCTGCGGCTGTGCTGTCCAACAGATACATCACCGACAGATTCCTCCCCGACAAGGCTATCGACCTTATAGACGAAGCCTGCGCTACTATACGTACCGAAATGGACTCCATGCCTACTGAGCTGGACGTTATCTCCCGTAAGATAGTTCAGCTTGAAATTGAAGAAGCCGCCCTCAAAAAGGAAAGCGACAATATCTCACAGGAGCACCTTGAGGAAATTCAAAAAGAGCTTGCAGAGCTTCGCGAGAAGTTCAAGGGCATGAAGGCAAAGTGGGAGAACGAAAAGAACGATATTTCCGCTGTTCAGAAGCTCCGTGAGGAGATAGAGCGCACAGGCGGCGAGATAGAAAAGGCAGAGCGTGAGTACGACCTCAACAAGGCGGCAGAGCTGAAATACGGCAAGCTCCCACAGCTTCAGAAAGAGCTGGAGGAGCTTGAAAAGCAGGCTGAGCATGATGTTGAAAACGGCAGACTGCTCCGTGACAAGGTAACTGAGGACGAAATTGCAAAGATAGTATGCCGCTGGACGGGTATCCCTGTTTCAAAGCTCATGGAGGGCGAAAAGGAGAAGATACTGGGACTGGAGGGACTGCTCCACAAGAGAGTCATCGGACAGGACGAAGCGGTCACAAAGGTCAGCGAAGCTATACTCCGTTCAAGGGCTGGCATACAGGCTCCCGACAGACCTATCGGCTCGTTCCTCTTTCTCGGACCTACAGGTGTGGGCAAGACCGAGCTTGCAAAGGCGCTTTCCGAGATACTTTTTGACGACGAGAGAAATATTATCCGTATCGACATGAGCGAATACATGGAGAAATTCAGCGTAAGCCGTCTCATCGGAGCGCCTCCAGGATACGTTGGCTATGACGAGGGCGGTCAGCTCACAGAAGCAGTCCGCAGAAAGCCTTATTCGGTAGTTCTCTTTGACGAGATAGAAAAGGCTCACCCCGATGTGTTCAATATACTGCTGCAAGTTCTTGATGACGGACGTATCACCGATTCACAGGGCAGAACAGTGGATTTCAAGAACACTATCATTATTCTGACTTCTAACCTCGGTTCGCCGTATATCCTTGATGGTATCGACGAAAACGGCGAGATAACCGATGAAGCCCGCGCACAGGTGGAGGGACTGCTGAAAACGCAGTTCAGACCAGAGTTCCTCAACCGTCTTGATGAGATAATCTTCTACAAGCCGCTGGCTAAGACGGAGATAATCAAGATAGTTGACCTTATGCTGGCTGACCTGCAAAAGCGTCTTGACGACAAGCATATCCGCATAAATGTCAGCGAAGCGGCTAAGAACTACATCGTTGACTGCGGCTACGATCCGAACTTCGGTGCAAGACCGCTGAGAAGATTTATCCAGCGCAACGTTGAGACTCTGGCGGCAAAGCGTATCATAGGCGGTAATCTGACAGCAGGTGACGTCATTGATATTGACCTTGACGCAAACGGCAAGCTTGCTGCAACATGATAAAAAAGCTCCCGAGAGCAATACGCTTTCGGGAGCTTTTGTTTGTATGCTGAATCCATGAACGGGATTCCAAAGGGACTGTGTTCCTTTGGCAGAGTCCAGAGGCAGCGCCTCTGGTGGGGTGTGGGGCAAAGCCCCGCAGTTACGAAGCGCTCCGCAAGAGAGGGCGTCCCTAATATTACTTTAAGCGCCTTTTACAAGCAGCTTTCTCAGTGCAACGAGGTCGAAAATGTCAATATTTCCGTCGCCGTTTACGTCGCCCATATCAGGCGTTGTAAGCTTTCCTGCGCCGATGATGTACTTCTGGAGCATTACAAGGTCTGCAACCTTTACTTCGCCGTCGCCGTTTACGTCGCCCATTACCTCAGCGCCCTTTGTGCCGTATACTGCAAGCTCCGCGATATTGCACAGGAACACATCGTCCTTGCTCAGCGGACTTGTGGGAGCTCCCGTAGGCACCTCATAGCGCACATAGCGGGCTTTCAGATTCTCGAACTCTTCGGTATAGTTCATTCTGTAAGCAGGCTTGTTTTCCACGGTATAAACCTTTGTCCAGCTCTGTCCGTCATTTGACACGCTTATGAATCCGTCTATCATGCGGTACTCATAGCCCTCACGAGGGCAGAAGCCGATATTGCCGATGCTGCAAACGCTGCCCAGATCGAGCTGTACGTAGCCGCCTTCAAGACCGTCGAAGTATGTGCTGAGGTCGCCGTCGTAAGCCTTTTCGTAGCTTACAGAAGCCGTATCCTTCCATGATTTGCTGCCCTCAGCGGCAACAGGTGTGAGTTTGTCGTACTTTGGCTTTGTGCTCTGTGAAGCTTTTGTTCCGTAGAGAGCTATCTCCGCGATGTTGGCGCAGTATGCGCTGTCTGGATTGTCGCTGTTCTGCGGAGCTCCTGTCGGCACTTCATACCTTATATAACGAGCCTGCGTATCCCCTGAAAGTGCAGTCGCATAATGCATACCCGAAGATGGTTTGCTTTTCACGGTATAAAGTGTGGTCCAGTTTGTGCCGTCCGCAGAAGCCTTGAACATTCCGTCTGTCATGCGGTATTCGTAGCCGCCTCTCGGAGCGTAGCCTATAGCGGTAATGTCATAAAGCTCGCCTAAGTCTACCTGTAACCAGCCGTCAGCGACACCGTCAAAGTAGGTGCCTGTGCTGCCGTCGAAAGCCTTGGCATAGCCTGTTGAAGCGTCGCTCTTCCATGAGTCGGAGCCGCTTATCATGCCTGATGTGATGTCGATTTTATCGGTGAGAGTTGTTCCGCCCTTGACTCCGTCGATTATGAAAGTTGTAACGGAATTGCCTGCAAGGGAAGTCTTGAGGGCTCCGCCGCTGATGTCTATAGTACCTGCGTCAGCCCAGTTCTCGGAATTGCTTGTGCGTATCACCTTTGCGCTTGTACCGCACTGGCTGAACTGTGAAAGGTCATAGACCATATCCGACTTGCCCGATGAGGTATTATATGATACGATGACCAGCTGTCCGTTTTTCGCGTCAAAGGCAGCCAGTGTATTGCCCGAGGATTTCAGCATTGTCATACCTGGACGGATATATCTTGTGTACTGTCCGAAGCAGTAGTACTTCTTGGAGAGAACTATCTCGTTCTTGTCGTGGTCTGCAACGGCTGTGCCCCAGAAGCCCTTGGTCATATCAACCATGCCCGAGTCCTTTTTGCCGTTGTAGCCTGTTGAGCTAACGTGCTTGTCGATTACCTGCCAGAGTATCCACGCTGACGAATTAAGTCCGTTGCAGTCAGTGGTGATACGCTCCGAAAGCCAGAGTCCGGGAGCCATAGCACCTGCATTCTGACCTGCTGTGCCGTTGCCGTCCACCTCGCTCATCCAGAGATTCCTGCCTGCGTTAATGGCAGTATTTTTCAGCTGTGTACGCTGACTTCCGCCGTATGTATGTGTGTCGATACGTCCGATAAGAGCCTTTGTGGTATCGGACATCTTGTTCCAAGAGCTTATCTGAGTGTCGATGATAGACTCGTCGTTTGCGCTTATGATAATATCGTTGAGATTGCGTTTTTTCAGTGACTTTGCAAGCTCCTGATATATCTTGTCCATGGAAGCGCCCTGGTCGAAGTGACAGCCTTCCTGCTTAGCGCTGTAGGCGCCCCAGTAGTTGGTGTAGGGCTCGTTCATGGGAGTGATACTCTGAACGTGAATGCCCCAGTCGTTTTCGTAGTGGGCAGTTACTTCCGCGAGGTACTCCGCAAAATCTGTATATTTATCGTCGCGGAGATTATTCTTTCCCGAGTTCTTATTTCCTGAGCTGCAGCCGCTCTGCGTCATGTAGTAGGGCGGAGAGTTTGAGAACATCTCCACTATCATGTCGTCGCCTGCGGCTTCGATACATTTGCGGAGCACGTTACGCTGATTGGCGTCAGCGTTCCAGTCGTAGGTGACTGCGCCGTTGTTGTACTTGGTATAGCCAGGCATATTGGAGTCTGTACGTGTGATGTGGTCATGAGTAGGATCATCGCCTCCGCCTATATTGAAGCGAGCGATATTAAGGCGCAGACCGTTGTCGCCGTAGAAGGTGTCGGCGGCTTTCTGCGCGAGGGTGTCCGAATAGCCCACACGGTTCGCCCACCAGCACAGAGAGGTGCCCCAGCCCTCGAATTTACCGCCGTTTATGTCGTAAACGTCGTAAGGTGAAAGGCTGATGTTAGTTGCAGCACTCGCTTCAAATGCAGGCAGAGCAGAAGTCATAGATGTCAGGACTGCGATTGCCGCAGCAGCCGAACATATCTTGCGTAAAATTTTCATTTCCCAATTCTCCTTTATTTTAAATTTCCGTCCGCGGATACAAATCCTATATATATTATACCGCAACATTTGGAAAAAGTAAATAAAAAACCGCAATAATTGAGAATTATATGATATGATTTTTCTAATACAGCATAAATAATATATATTATGCACAATATGTTATGTCAATTATGACGCTCTCAGCCTATAGCATAGTTTGCTGCCGTGGCAGCTGTTCTATTTGGTTTTATGTTATAAGCAAGGTGCCTGTACTGCTTTTAGGCACTGAGATAAATTGATGATATAGTTTTTTTGCTGTGCTTGTTGCTATTTGGGGATTTATATGCTATAATCAAAATTGCAGTGCCGTCGCCGTGCAGAGGCGGAGCGGAGCTCCGCCTGACGGTTTCGCACATTATAAAAAATGAAAACTTTGTATTCGGCAGCGAAACCGTCGGACGCAGGCGTCCCTGCACGGCTTCAATGCTGCTATACTGCAATAAATACAAGCTTTGAGAAAGGAAAACTATGAGCGCTTACGTTGAGTTTAAGAATGTAAAAAAGACCTACAAGTCGGGCGAGGTAGAGGTCCACGCCCTTAACGACGTAAACTTTGAGATAAACAAGGGAGAGTTCTGCGTTATAGTGGGAGCTTCGGGTGCAGGAAAGACAACTATCCTCAATATACTTGGCGGAATGGACACGCTTACCTCGGGCAGCGTATTCCTTGATGGTACGGAGATATCAGCACTGAGCAAGAAGAAGCTCACTGCCTACAGGCGTTATGATGTGGGCTTTGTGTTCCAGTTCTACAATCTTGTCCAGAACCTGACTGCGCTTGAAAACGTGGAGCTTGCAGCTCAGATATGCCGCGAGCCCCTTGACGCCGCAAAGGTTCTTGAACAGGTGGGACTTTCCGAGCGTACCAAGAATTTCCCTGCACAGCTTTCGGGCGGCGAGCAGCAGCGAGTTGCAATAGCGCGAGCTCTCGCCAAGAATCCTAAGCTCCTGCTCTGCGATGAGCCAACAGGCGCTCTGGACTACGCTACAGGCAAGCAGGTACTGAAGCTTTTGCAGGACACCTGCCGCAAAAACGGCATGACAGTCGTGGTCATCACCCACAATCAGGCACTTACGCCAATGGCTGACCGCATAATCACAGTCAGCAGCGGAACTATCTCAGGCGTGAAAATGAACGACAATATCGTAGATATTGCCGATATCGAGTGGTGACGCTATGGGTTCGGCAGTAAGAAAGAACGCTCTCCGAGAGATAAGGGGAACGTTTGGCAGATTCTTCGCAATAATGGCTATAATAGCTCTTGGAGTAGGCTTCTTTACGGGAGTAAGGATAGTTACTCCTGCTATGGTGAATACGGTAAACAAATTCCTTGATGAGAATCAGTTTTATGATTACAGGCTTCTCTCGTCCATTGGCTGGGAGGAAGAGGACGTTGAGGACTTCAAAAGCCGCCCCGAGGTTCGCTATGCTGAGGGCTCATATACCCTTGATATACTCACGGCTGGCTCACGGGAGTACGTTCTGAGAGCTCATTCACTTACCGATAATCTCAATGGTATCCGCCTTACTGAGGGCAGACTTCCGCAGAATGAGAATGAGTGCGTTATCGAGAACGGCAAATTCAAGATCGGCGGGACAATCACTCTTTCCGAGGATAACTCCGACAGCGTGAAAAACGCGCTGAAAAGCGACAAATTCACCATTGTCGGCTATGCGGATTCCTCAATGTACATCAATTTCGAGCGCGGAACGACTTCTGTCGGAAACGGCGAGATATCCGCATTTGTCTATCTTCCTAAAGAAGCTTTCGACCTTGACGTTTATACCGAGGTCTATGTGCGTTTTGCTCAGGATCTCGAGATATACTCCGACGAGTATGAGACATTTATGGAAGGCAGGGACAAGCAGTGGGAGGATTACTGCCGTGAACGTGCTGATCTGCGCTTCGACAGGCTTTACAGCGAAGCCGAGGACAAGCTCAGCGACGGCAGACATGAGCTTGAAAAGAACCGCGCAGACGGTCAGGAAAAGCTTGACAAGGCAAAGTCCGACCTTGACAGCGGCAAGGCTCAGCTGGATGAGCAGCTTGCACAGCTTGAGCAGATAAAGGACATAGCTCCCGACCAGTATTCCGCCGGCATGGAGCAGTACAACGCCGCCTATGCCGATTACGAAAAGGGGCTTGCGGACTATGAGAGCTCCAAGGCTGACTTCGACAAGCAGATAGCCGACGCCGAAGCGGAGCTGAAAAAGGGCGAAAACGACCTGAGCTCACTGAAAAAGCCCGATATTTACGTCCTTGACAGAAATACCAACATCGGCTACGCCTGCTTTGAGAGCGATTCCGAGATAGTCGCGCAGGTAGCCCGTGTTTTCCCCATATTTTTCATTCTGGTTGCAGCTCTGGTCTGCATGACCATAATGAGCCGCATGGTTGAGGAGCAGCGCACTCAGATAGGCGTTTTCAAGGCGCTGGGCTACTCCGAGGGCACTGTTATGGGCAAGTTCATATTCTATGCAGGACTTGCGGCTATAATTGGCTGTGTGCTGGGCTACAGCCTTGGCACCTACATCTTCCCGAAGATAATCTGGAAGACCTACACCCTCATGTACATTCAGCTGCCTATCGGCTACCTGTTCGATAAACAGCTTGCCCTCATAGCTCTGGCAGTATCGCTGATATGCTCGGTGGGCGTGACATGGTTCAGCTGCCGAGTGGAGCTCTCCGAGACAGCGGCAAGCCTTATGAGACCAAAAGCACCAAAGGCAGGCAAGCGCGTACTTCTTGAATACGTGACACCTGTGTGGAAAAGGCTTAAATTCCTGCAAAAAGTCTCAATACGAAACATTTTCCGCTACAAAAAGCGTCTGTTTATGATGATACTTGGTATCGGCGGCTGTACGGCTCTGCTGGTGACAGGCTTCGGACTAAAGGACTCTATCGCAGGCTTTGCGGAAACTCAGTACAGCGAGATACAGGTCGCCGACGCATCGGCTAATCTCCGCAATGTAGGAGATGTTCTCCCCGAGGAGCTGACTAACGTGCTCAATGAGAATACCGAGGACTACACTCTGCTTTATACGGGAGCATGGGATCTGCTCTACGGCAAAAAGGTCAAGAGCGTCACTGTAAATGCTGCGGATTCCTTTGATAGTATGGAGAAATACTTCGACCTCCACACGGTCAAGGGGGAGAAGCTGATTCCGCCTGCTGAGGGCGAGGCTATCGTCAGCCACAGTATTGCGGAGCGCTACGGCATAAAAACGGGCAGTATGATGAAGCTCCGCGACGAGAATATGCGCGAGCTCAATGTAAAGGTCACGGGAGTTTTCGAGAATCACGTATATAATGTGGTATTTCTCGGCAGGGAGACTATGGAAAAGCAGCTCGGCGAGTCCGTTCCCGTGAACTACGCTTTCCTCAACTTCAAGGAGGGGGCTGACACCTACAAAACCACGGCTGCACTGTCGAAAAACGGCAATATCACCGCAGTTATGGTCTTTGCCGACCTCAAGGAGCGTCTCAGCAAAATGATGAGCAGCCTTGACTACATCGTGCTTATAGTTATCGTCTGCGCCGCAGGTCTGGCATTTATCGTTCTGTACAGTCTTACCAATATAAATATAACAGAACGTGTCCGCGAGATAGCCACAATTAAAGTTCTGGGCTTTTTCAGGCATGAGACATCATCTTATGTGCTCCGCGAAAATCTGGCGCTCACCGCCTTTGGTACGATAGTAGGACTGGGCGTGGGAATACTGCTCCATGCCTTTGTAATGGCTCAGATACGGGTGGACTTAGTGGACTTCAGCGTCCGTATATTGCCGAAAAGCTTCCTTTTCAGCACCCTGCTCACATTCCTTTTCAACTTCATCGTTGACCTGTTCATGGTACTGAAATTGGAGCGCATCAACATGGCTGAATCACTTAAATCTATCGAGTAGCTTAAATGCAAGATTGAAAATCACACCTCATTCAAATTGAGGTGTGATTTTTTGTGCAAGGTTCTGAATATACACAATAAATCATAGCGCTAATTGACATTTTGGTAGATTTGTGATATAATATGGTTGAGCCAATATGGGGCTCTGGGGATTGTATCGATGTTATCGATAAGGAGAAAACTGAATGAATTACAAGATCAGAAGAGGCGTACTCAAAAGGTACAAAGACGAAAAAGGCGTTACCGAGATCTTTATTCCCGATAATGTCGGAATTATCGACGAGGGCGCTTTCAGTGGCTGTACGAACCTTGTAAGGATACTTGTACCCGAGACAGTGCAGGTCATTTCGGATACTGCGTTCAGCGGCTGTGAGAACCTCAGGTCTATCAATCTTCCTGAAAGCACTATCAGGCTTGGTTGGTACGCATTCCGTGGCTGTCATCATCTTGCTGATCTCACCATTCCCTCCACTTTACAGGAGATAGGTCAGCACGCCTTTGCAGGCTGCAGCGATCTTTCCACAGTAAAGGTCATTCACGATGACAGAGTGTATGAATTCGTGATAAATGGTGAGCTTGACAACAAAAAGTGGCAGCAGATAAGACACTCGTTAAGCCACGAAAACAAATCAATAGCTGTATAACTTAACCCCCGTCCGTAATAATGGGCGGGGTGTTTTCTTGCCATAGGATTGACAATTCTGTCAGCCTATGGTATTATTTTTTCCGTAGGAAAAATTTTTTTTGAAATTTCTGTAACGTTTGTACGCGGACGGAGTCTTATAGTTGAAGGCGGTGAGAAGTTTGGACAAGATCGAAGAGCTCTATAACGATTATTTCCACGATGTATACCTGTATATACGGTCACTGTCCGCGGACGAACATCTCGCCGAGGACATCACACAGGAAACTTTTTTCAAGGCGATGAAGTCCGTTGACAGCTTCCGCGGAGACTGTGATATAAGGGTATGGCTGTGTCAGATAGCAAAGAATCTGCTGTTCACACACAGCAAAAAGAGCAAGCGGTTCACGGGAGAGGATATCCCCGAGACCGTTCCCGACAGTACAGTATCCGTAGAGGAAAGACTTGCTGATACTCAGCAGACTATGGAGATACATAAAGTGCTCCATAAACTGAGTGAGCCATACAAGGAAGTCTTTACCCTGAGAGTTTTCGGGGAACTGAGCTTCCGTCAGATAGGCGACATATTCGGCAAGACCGAGAGCTGGGCGCGAGTGTCCTTCCACCGTGCAAAGCTGAAGATAATAGAAGAACTGGAGGTACAGAAATGAGCAAGAATTGTGATATGATAAAGGACCTGTTGCCACTGTATGCCGACGATGTGTGCAGCGAGGAGAGCAGAAAAGCAGTCGAGGAGCACATCAAAGAGTGCGCAGAATGCAAGGGTGAGCTGGAAAAGCTCCGCAGGAGCGTCACTGTAAGCCCTAAAAACGACGCAGATGTGCTAAAGCGTATAAAGAGACGCCTGCGCATCGAGAAGCTTGTAGTGGGACTTATAAGTGTTCTGGCTATATGCGGAGCGTTGATAATAGGACTTGTGTATCTTATCAATTCCGACACGTCAATGGATATGGAAAAGTATGACATACTTAACAATGTTTCCGTGACAGAGCATGATAACGCAGTATGGCTCAATATAAAGGGCTCTGCTGTGGGATTTTTCAGAGTTCACCCCACAATAAGCGATACTGATGGTAAACATTTACTATATGATGAGGATTTTGACAGAAATAAGAAAAACGGCTACGGTGTCACCCTTATGCAGCGTAAGATAGACAGCTTTGCTATTTCTCGCCAAGGATCGCCGTTCGGCGTTGAGCAGAAGCTGTTTGATCTGGACGAAAAGGAAAGTATGACTAAGGTATTTTACTATGATGACAAGAACAATAAAGAATATATCTTATGGGAGCGTGGTACAAATGACTGAGAGAAAATTCAATATACCGCTGATACTGCTTGCGGCAGCTTCATTTGCAATAGGCTTTTTCGGATTTGCTGTAGAGAGCATAGTCCTTGCTGTGGGAGTTATTATAGCTTCGGTAAAGCTTCGTGAGAAGTATCTCATAAAGATACCTGTGTCCATATGTATTATATCTATTGTTGCTTCGGGAGCTTTCCTTGCGCTTATGATATATCATTCAAGTCAGGGTATGTCTTCTTCAAGCTATTGGCTGATAAAGCTTTTATTCGGCAGTCCGTAATAAAAGAGCGAGGGTTTAATCGCAATACTTATATAGAAGCTTATAGTTAATTATGGGGGAAACCTTTCTGAGGAAAGGTTATCCCCCATACCCCTTTCCAAAGACTTTTATCTGGTTTTTTCGCAGATAGGGCGCACCATAAATAAAAAAGACCTGCAAAAATGCAGGTGCGCCCTATCTGAGAAAAAACAAAACGAAAGTTTTAGGGAGAGAGTTTGAGAGAAGCCCCTTTTTCAAAAGGGGTTCTCTCAATAATAATTATAAAATTTCTGTATGAGCACTGTGGTTAAAACTCTCGCTCTTTTATACTGTAAGTTCTAGCTGATTTCCTTCAATGCCGATGATACAGCTCTCGTAATAGCCGTCGCCTGTAGTCCGCGGACCGCTGAGGACTTTATATCCGTCGGCTTTCAGACGCGCTGTCAGCTCATCGACTTTTTCCTTGCTGCCGAGACTGAATGCTATGTGGATATATCCCGTCCTTGCCACAGCATTTTCGCAGCTTTCAAGCTGCGGACGAGTCATTATCTCCAGTCTTGCTCCGTCGTCGAAGCTGAGAAAATATGAGCGGAAATCCGTAGTTTTATTATGGTAGCCGCTGTTTGATGAAGCTCCCAGATACTTCACAAAGAAGTCCCTTGCTACTTCAAGGTCGCTGACGTACATAGCAATGTGTTCTATCTTCATAATATCATTCATATTGGGCAAGAATACGCTGAGCCACCTCAAGACGAGTCTGGCGGTTGTTCATTGCCTGTTTTTCGATGTATTTGTGAGCCTGTGGTTCGGTGAATTTAAGGTATTTCATAAGTGTAGTCTTGGCGCGGTTGATAGTCCTCATTTCCTCGATACGGCTGAGTATATCCGCGCTTTCCTTTTTGACTCCTGCCATACGGGCACGGGCGGAAAGCACCAGCCTGATAGTACGCTGCAATATCTCACGTGTATAAGGTCTGGCAATGACGTTCACGCCGCTGTCGGAGACTCTGTCGGCTATCTCGTCCGTAGCATCTCCGCCGCAGATGAGTATAATTCCTGCCGATGTGGTCTCGGCTATCATTTCCGCAAGCTCCTGTCCGAATTCGTCGGGCAGGGGCGTATTTATTATGACCAGCTCGGGCTCACTCTCGTTTTTCACAAGCCGCCGCGCTTCACTTCCGCTGACCGCTGAAGCTATCCTGCCGCAGCCCTCAATGCGCAGAAGCTGCTCGGCAAGCTCTGTTATCTCCTGCCTTGCTGATACTATAAGCGCTCTGTCCATTGCTTACCTCACACGAATTTGAAATAGGAATCTTCCTCGAATTTATCCTTGTCGGCAGCAGCTGCGTAGTCGCGGAGCTGTCTGTCCAGCTGAGCAAAAATGCTGCTTCTTATCTCAGGGGAGAGAGTGCGCTTTACGAAGTCGCTTTCCTTTGCGATAGCGGCAGCCTCTTCGAGAGAGGAGGGGAGCTTCTGGAAAAGGTCGCTTTCCTCGCCGCTGTGCATAGCGCTTTCAAAGAGAGCACAGTCCTTTGACTGTATACCCTCGATACCTGCGGCAAGAATCAGCTTGAATGTAATATACGGATTGCAGCAGGCGTCTGCGGAGCGCAGTTCAATTCGGGGAGTTATACCCACGGGCTTAGGTACGCGGATAAGCTGTGCGCAGTTTTCCGACGACCAGTTGATATACTTGGGTGCAAATCCGATTCCGAAGCGCTTGTAGGAGTTAGTGGTGCTGTTGAGAAATGCGGTTATCTCTCTCATTCTGCCGAGTATGCCCGAGATGAAGCACCTGCCCTCAAAAGGCATAGCGTCGATATCGTTGCCGATGATGTTCTCGCCGCCCTTTTTGATACTTATGGAAATGCTGATAGCGCTTCCGTGCTCGTCGGGGAGGGGCTTGGGCATGAACGAAGCAAAAAGACCGTTCTGTGCGGCAATGGACTTAACTACGGTCTTGTAGTGTACCATATTGTCAGCCGCTGTGATAGGCTCGCTCTCGCGGAACTCTATCTCGTTCTGCGCAGGACCGTGCTTATGACATGAGCTTTTAGGGCTCATGCCCATTTCTTCAAGTGAGAGACAAATCTCACGTCTCGCATTCTCGCACTTGTCAAGGGGAGCAACATCGAGGTAGCCGCCCTTGTCGTGAGGTATTTTTGTAGGCTCGCCGCGCTCGTCCAGTTCAAAGAGGTAGAACTCGCATTTCGTGCCCATTTCGCAGGAATACCCGTCCAGACGGAGCTGATTGATGTAGTTGGTAAGCTCAGTACGCATATCGCCCACGTAGTCGCTTCCGTCGGTGTTTTTCAGCGAGCAGAAGAAGCGGACAACGCGTCCCGACTTAGGTCTCCACGGGAGAACGGAAAGAGTGGAGATATCGGGCACAAGGAGCAGGTCCGAGCAGCCCTCGGCGATACATGAAGCGTCGAAAGGGATACCGTATTCAAATGCTCTCGGCAGCTCGTTGGGCATGATAGCCACGTTTTTAAGGTTGCCGAACATATCGCAGAAAGTAAGTCTTATAAATTTTACGTCGTTCTCTTCAACGAATTTCAGTATCTCTTTAGGAGAAAAGCTCATTGAAAGACCTCCAATTAAAATTTGTAGGGGACGGCGTCCTCGACGTCCCGTCAGCCCTTAGCCTTTAGCCGTTAGCTATTAGAACTAAGAGCTAAGAACTAAGAACTATTGTAAGGGCGAGTTCTGCTCGCCCGTGTTTAACGCTGCAAATTAAGAAAAATCAATTGTAGGGGACGGCGTACTCGGCGTTCCGCCAGCTATTAGAATTAAGAACTATGCAGGTATGGTGTTTATTTATCCTTATCCATAAATACTCTTGAACCCGTTGCGCCTTTTTGTCCCTGATACTTTCCGCAGTAGGGATTCAGCGCATGGTCGTCCATTTTAGCGAACACAAGCTGTCCGACTCTCCGTCCGCACTGAAGCTCTATAGCGCAGCGGTTGGCGTTGAAAAGCTCCAGAGTTATCTCGCCCTTGAAGCCGGGATCAACCCAGCCTGCATTCTGTATAAACAAGCCCATACGTCCGAGGGAGCTCCTGCCCTCTACAAATGCAGTAAGGTCGTCGGGGAGCTCGAAATACTCCATAGTCGTTGCAAGGACGAACTGCCCCGGCAGCAGGAGATATTTTTCTGCGGTAATGGTCTTGTACTTTATCTCACTGCTCAGAGTGATTATGCCTGTTGGAGTATCCTCCACAACGCTGAATGTGTTGCCGAGTCTTACGTCAACGCTTGCAGGCTGTATCTGATCGTCGGTTATCGGTTCGATGACAAGTGACTTTTCTTTGAGCATTCGGGAGATAGTTTTATCGGATAATATCATAAGTGAAACCTTTCAGTAGTATTCAGTGAATTTCGTTTATAGCTTAGCCTCATATTCTTCTCTGAGTATGGAGAAGTAGTGTCTGCCCACGTATTCGCCGTTCATAAAGAAATAGTCACGCAGAGTACCCTCATATGTAAAGCCGCATTTCTCTATAACACGCCTTGAAGGCTTGTTGATAGTCTTGGTGCATATCTGGACCTTGTGCAGATTTATCCTGTCGAAGCCGAAAGCGATAACAGCCTTTGTAGCTTCGGTAGCATATCCTCTGCACTGGAACTCGGCGCCGATACAGTATTCTATCTCGGCGAAATGGTTCTTGCTGTCCACAAGGAAATACGCGATCTGACCTATGCACTCGCCCGAAGCTTTTTCAATTACAGCCCAGCGGTAATAGTCAGGTCTTTCGTATGAGCCGATGTATTTGTCCAGCAGTTCTTTAACTTCTTCTTTTGTGGAATATACAGGCTCTGAATACATGGACTGGATTTTCTCGTCAGCTATCCAGTTCCTCAGCATTGAATCATCGTCTGAGTATTCAAATCTCCTGAGTATGAGCCTGTCTGTTGTAATAGTATCTGTACCGTTATGAGTAAGCATTTTTTTCTCCATTCGATATGATATTTAGTGCGGATACTATCCGCACTAAAACTAATAACTCAGATCACACATTGAAGCGGAACAGAACTATATCTCCGTCCTGCATAACGTATTCCTTGCCCTCAAGGCGTACAAGTCCCTTTTCCTTGGCGGCAGCCATGCTTCCGCAAGCCATAAGGTCATCGTAGGAGATTACCTCCGCACGGATAAAGCCCTTCTCAAAGTCGGTGTGTATCTTGCCTGCTGCCTGCGGAGCCTTGGTGCCTTTTGTGATAGTCCATGCGCGGACCTCCTGCTTGCCTGCGGTAAGGTAGGAGATAAGACCGAGAAGCGAATAGCCCTCCTTGATGATACGGTTGAGACCTGATACCTCAAGACCGAGCTCGCTGAGGAACATAGCCTTGTCCTCGTCGCCCATGTCGGAGATCTCAGCCTCTATCTGTGCGCAGATAGGCAGTACAGCTGAGTGCTCCTCCTCTGCGAGAGCGCAGACAGCCTTGTAATTCTCGTTTGTTTCGATATTGTTAGTGAAGTCGTCCTCGCTGAGGTTGGCCGCATAGATAACGGGCTTTGCGGACAGCAGGGGAGTTGACTTTATAAGCTCGCGCTCTTCGTCTGTGAAGTCAAAGCCTCTTGCGGACTTGCCGTTTTCAAGGTGAGCCTTTAATCTTTCAAGGAACTCAGCCTCTGCAAGGTACTTCTTGTCGCCCTTTGCAGCCTTCTTAGCGCGGTCGATACGTCTTTCAACCATTTCGATATCGGAGAAGATGAGCTCTAAGTTGATAGTTTCGATATCGCGGAGAGGATTGATGCTGCCGTCAACGTGAATGATATTAGGATCCTCGAAGCAGCGTACAACGTGAACGATAGCGTCCACCTCGCGGATATCCGCAAGGAACTTGTTTCCCAGTCCCTCGCCCTTTGAAGCGCCCTTTACCAGACCTGCTATATCAACGAATTCCAGTGTAGCAGGAGTGAACTTATCAGGCTCGTACATCTCAGCAAGCTTGTCCAGTCTCTCATCGGGAACTGATACAATGCCTACGTTCTTCTCGATAGTACAGAATGGGTAGTTCGCAGATTCTGCACCTGCGTTTGTGAGTGCGTTAAAAAGTGTGCTTTTGCCTACATTAGGCAAACCGACCATACCAAGTTTCATATTTGATTCTTACCTTTCTTATCATATGTTTCCCCGCTTTGACTATGATGTTTATACAGGGATTTTTTATCTGCTCATTGAGAGAACCCCTTTTGAAAAAGGGGCTTCTCTCAAACTCTCTCCCTAAAACTTTCGTTTTGTTTTTTCTCTGATAGGGTGCACCTGCATTTTGCAGGATTATTTCATTTATAAAGCGCCCTATCTGAGAAAAAAACAGATAAAAGTCTTTGGAAAGGGGTATGGGGGTGACTCCCCGCAGTGCGGGGAGATGTCACGCAGTGACAGAGGGGCGCGCCTCCGTCAGAGGAACCTTTCTTCAGAAAGGGTTCCCCCGATAAGTGATTATAAGTTCCTGTATTAGCATCATAGCTAAAGGCGGGGAAGATTAAACATTAAGTGCTTGCGTAAGTTATTCTCTTGTTATTTACAAGTGAACTTACTGTGGAGTTCTGTATCTGGACATCGCCGCTGCTTGTGCCGATATCCTTAGGATTGCCTGCGTTGACAGTCATGGACACCTTAGAGTCGATGATAGTGAGGTTTCCTGAGCCCAAAGCGTCTCCGATACCTGTTACCTCATCGCCCTCGGAGTCAATGGTTATCTCCGCATTTTTTATCTTAGTATTGACGCTGCCCTTCATAGCACCGATACAGGAGTGCTTGCCCGAGCGCATTTTCATATTGATAGTACCCTGCTTGATGTAGATACTGCCTTCGCCCTCTTCGAGAACGCCGATACCTACTGCCTGAGCGCCTGTGCATGACATGGTTATATCCGCACCTGAGCTTATGGTAGCGATACCCTTGCAGCTGCCGATACCCGTTACCTTGATACCCGAGATAGTGATATCCAGCTTGCAGTTCTCACCGATATCGATATTGGCGTCGCCGTTGAAACTTCCGACAGCAAGTCCGTTATGGGAGTACATGAATATCTTTATATTGCCCGAGCGCAGGTCGATATCCGAATCGTCATCGTTATGACCTCCGCCAATGCACATGGACTCGACGCTGTTGGAGATTATCTCAAGATTTCCGCTGAAATCAATGATTATATCGCCGTAGCCGTGGTCGTAATCGTTGCCGATACCGATACCCTCAGAGGCGTAGCAGTCGATAGTGAGGTCGCCCTTGCCGCCGAGAACGAACTGTGAGCCCATAGGCACGTAGATACCCGAGTAGCTCAGCTTGTTGCTCTTGACAACGTTGAGCTCCAGACGCGCGTACTCGCCCACGGAGATAGTAGGCTTGCTGTTGCCGCTTATCATGTTTACGTTTTTCAGCGTAAGCTCGCAGCTGTGATTGTCCATAATGGAGATATTCATCTTCACAGGCTTGTCGGGGTCGCCGACGATAGTTAGCTTGCTCTGATAAATGTGGATATCGGTGTATTTTTCCAGCGCCAGCTTCAGGAGGTCGAGCTCCGTATCATTCTGTGCTGCGTAAATCTTCTTTACGCCGTCGGGACGTGTTTCAAGATTGGTCTTGATTATCTCGTCCTTGATATCCGCAGATATGCTGTTGAGAAGCAGGGGCTTAGGCTTTGAAGTGTAATAGCCCTGCACAAGGTCAACGCCGAGACGGATAACGGTTTTCAGCTCCTGCACGGTCTCAACGCCCTCAGCAAGGGATTTCAGCTGATTCTCGTGACAG
Source organism: Ruminococcus flavefaciens MA2007 (assembly GCF_000621845.1). Lineage (GTDB taxonomy): Bacteria > Bacillota > Clostridia > Oscillospirales > Ruminococcaceae > Ruminococcus > Ruminococcus flavefaciens_E. Next base: position 195,500 of record NZ_KK211354.1, read on the forward strand.
AATTCGATTACAGACGTTACCAGCTGCTGCTTTTTCAGGTCGTTCTGGATATCGCTTATGAGGGAGCGGTCTATCTTTATGTAATCGGGAGAATAGTGCAGCAGGTTTGACGAGTTGGAATAGCCTGTGCCGTAATCGTCTATAGCAAGGGTAGTGTGTGCAAAGCCGCAGCGCTTTTTAAGCGTTTCGATGCTCTCTGCCGTAGCCGCAGATTCCTCGACGATCTCGATAACTGTCTTTTCAAGGAGCTCGCCGTAGGTCAGGTACAGCTCGTTGAAGTCCTCATCGGAAAGGAGATTGTTTGAAAGGCAGTTTATAAACAGCTTGCGGTTCTCGAAAACCTGCTGATTATCGCTGAGAAGCTTCATAACGTTGAAGAAGGTCAGCTTCTCGATAGCGTAAAGGTCGTTCTGTGCCGCAGCTATTTTAAGTATCTGATTCGGCGTCATCTTGATATCGCCGATAGTTCGCATAAGAGCCTCATATCCTACGATCTCGCCCTTCTGAGTTTCAACGATAGGCTGGAGATGATATGTAAGGAGATTCTCCTGCACTATACGGGAGAATGTCTGGGCATTGCGGTAAGAGTCCTTTTCGTGGACGTAATTCTCCTCGGAGAACCAGTTTATAACTGCGCGTTTTGAGGTCTTAGCCTCGAAAAGTGCGAACTCCGAGTAATTTACCAGCATATTGAAGTCAGAGGCTTCCTCGGGATATGAAGCGCAGCCGATGGACAGGCTTATCCTGCTCTTGTCGGAGATGTCGATTATCTCGCCGAAATCATCGGTGAGGATACAGTTCTGCACAGCCTCGTCCATGCTGTTGAGGATATTGTAAATGCTCATCTTGTCGCTGTCGCGGAAGAAGACGCATATCTCATAGTTTGACTTTGAGCCGATTATGAGAGTATCGCTGGCAAAGCCCTTCAGCGCTTCGGCTACCGATGTTATGCAGCTGTTGGTGTTGTCAACAGTGAGATAAGAGCCCAGCTTATCTATGCCGTTTATGTAGATAGTGGCAAGGCAGCCGTGCTGAACATCGGGGAGTATCTGCTTTATCTTCTGTGAGAACGATGGGAAAGAGGGCAGTCTTGTGATAGGATCGTACTCCACAAAAGCCTTCTTGTCGCTGAGTTCTGACATCTGGCGGGTAAAGTCCTGAATGAAGCCCAGCCATTCGTCGCTGCTCTCATAGATGTTCATTTTTATAAAACGAGTTGTATTTCCGTCAGTAAACTTGTAAATGTGTTTTTGTCCCTCTACAGGGCATTTTGATATCTTTTCGAGAAGATTGAAGAACTCGAATTCGTTTATCTTTTCACTCGGGCAGCCGAGCATATGACAGGCGGCTGAATCAAGATAAGCAGCCTTGTCCTTTGCAATATATGTAAATGCACCAATATTGCCGACAAACTGCTGGAATACCTGCCAATCATGGCTTAACACGGGCGGAGTCTGGCTAAAATCAAATATACTCATACTCACTCCTTTTTGCCTGCGGATAAGGTGATTTTCCGCGGCGCTGCCTGACTTCTGACGGTGAACAGGCGACCGTGATAACGTACATTCTATACATATTCATTATACCACATTGTTTCGGAAATAGCAATACTCGTACCCAAAACTATAATGTAAATTTTTTGCGGTCAGAAGCCATTAGTCCTTAGCCCTTAGCCTTTAGCTTGTAGGGGGCGATGCCCACATCGCCCCGTGTGACTTTATATTAATAAACGGGCTGATGTGGGCATCAGCCCCTACAACACTCTCAGCTCTAAACTGAAAAAGCCGCCATTTCTGGCGGCTTTGGAAATACTGATATATGTATCAGTCAAGGAAGTCCTTGACCTTTTTGCTTCTGCTTGGGTGACGGAGCTTTCTCAGCGCCTTTGCCTCTATCTGGCGGATACGCTCACGGGTTACATCGAAGCGCTGTCCTACCTCTTCAAGAGTACGTGACTTGCCGTCCTCAAGGCCGAAACGGAGCTTCAGTACCTTTGCCTCACGGTCTGTAAGTGTAGCGAGGACTTCATTGAGCTGCTCCTTGAGGAGAGTATGTGAAGCTGCCTCGGCAGGTGCCGGAGCGTCATCGTCGGGGATAAAGTCACCAAGGTGGCTGTCCTCCTCCTCACCGATAGGAGTTTCAAGGGATACAGGATCCTGAGCCACACGCATTATCTCACGGACCTTGTCCACAGGCATATTGAGCTTGTCTGCTATCTCCTCGGGGCTTGGATCGTGGCCGTTCTCGTGGAGAAGCTGGCTGGAAACCTTCTTGACCTTGGTGATAGTTTCTACCATATGAACAGGGATACGGATAGTTCTTGCCTGATCTGCGATAGCACGGGTTATAGCCTGTCTTATCCACCATGTAGCGTATGTGGAGAACTTGAAGCCCTTGGTGTAGTCGAACTTTTCAACAGCCTTTATAAGACCGAGGTTGCCTTCCTGAATGAGGTCGAGGAACTGCATACCTCTGCCTACGTACTTCTTGGCGATAGATACAACAAGACGGAGGTTAGCCTCGGAAAGTCTCTTCTTAGCGTAAGGATCGCCCTTAGCCATTCTCTGGGCAAGCTCGATCTCCTCCTCGGTTGTAAGAAGCGGAACTCGTCCTATTTCCTTGAGGTATATCTTTACAGGATCGTCGATAGCGATTCCCTCTGTTGAGAGAGCCATTTCCAGATCGTCTGTCAGTGTGGAATCCAGACCTATTTTAAGGTCTGCGTCAAGGTTCATATCCTCGACTATCTCGATATTGAGGTTTTCACAGTTGTCATAGAAGGTATTTATCTGGTCAACGTCAAAGTCAAGCTCCTCCAATGCGTCGGTTATCTCCTTTGTGGTGAGCTTTCCGTTGGTTTTGCCCTGTTCCATTAAGGCTTCGATAGTATTTTTCTTTTCCATATTTTATATCCTCCTATTTGTTTTTAGAGCGGAAGAGCTCCAGCAGCTCATCGTTGCTGAGTTCTCCGTCTGCTTTGGGTATGCTGCTTTTCAGTACCTGTGCGCAGTCCGCAACAACGTCCCGCGTTACTGCGACTTCGCGCTTTTTAGCTGTTATTCCGCTTATTCTTCCCATTTCCTCCGTGGAAAATTCATCGGAGAGAAGTGACATTGAGAATTTATCGGAATTTTTCATTCGCTCCAGCAGCGCCTTGTAGACCTTTTTATTGAATGCGGTCACGAAGCACTCTGGGGGCGCCAGCTTTTCCACGTCCTCATATTCCTGAGGGCGCTTCAGCAGGTAGCTGATTATAGTTTCCTCGGCACGGGCTTCCTTTTTGTTGGAAACGGCGTCGGGGTTGATATCATCGCGTATGTACGAGGTCTTAGCCTTTATGGCACGCCACTCGCTGTTCTTGGCGTTTTTGCTGTTCTTTTGCAGCATTGCGTCAATATGGGTTTTCAGTACCTGTACGGGTATATCGCACTTTTTGGACGTTCTTGATATGTAGACCTCGCGTTCAAGGGGCGATTCTATGCCTGCAAGGACTCTTGATGTTCGTTTGAGGAGCTCCACTCGTCCTATTTCGGTGGTAAGGTCGAGACCGTCCTCGCACTTGTCCAGCATGAAGTCGTTGGCGTCGTTGGAGCTGTCGATGAGCATTCGGAAGCGGTCACGCCCGAATTTTTTGATATACTCGTCGGGATCCTTTGCGCCCTCCATGTGGAGTATCTTGGTTCGCAGACCAACGTCTGCAAAGTGATTGATAGCCTTTTGAGTAGCCTTTTGTCCTGCGCCGTCGCTGTCGTAGGCGACTACTACTTCCTCGGCGTAATGGCTTATGAGCCGCGCCTGATCGGGAGTTATGGCAGTTCCCAGCGTAGCCACAACGTTCTCGAAGCCTGCCTGATTCACGGCTATTACGTCCATATATCCCTCGCATAGTATCAGCCGCTTGGCGTTTGAGTTCTTTGCGAAGTTCATGGAGAACAGGTTAGAGCCCTTGTCGAATACGGGAGTTTTTCCCGTGTTCAGGTATTTCGGCTGTGAGTCGTCAAGGACTCGTCCGCCGAAGCCGATTATGTTGCCGCGGAGGTCAACGATAGGGAACATAACGCGCTTTCGGAACATATCGAAGGTGCGTCCGTTCTTCATTCCTGCCAGCCATGCGTCAGCCATTTCCTCGTCGGAGTAGCCTTTGGAGCGCAGTACATCGGTGAGCTCATTCCATGAGTCGGAAGCGTAGCCGAGACCGTACTTCTTTATGGTCTGGGGAGTAAGCTTTCTGTTTGCGAAATATTGCAGTCCTGCCTTGTCCTTGCCCTTGAACAGGTTGGTGTAGTAGAAATTTGCGGCAATGCGGTTCATCTCGTAGATACGGGTTTTACGCTTTGCGTAGCCGCTGTCCTTATTGCCGTAGGCAGGGACTTCCAAACCTGCCCTCTGCGCAAGAAGCTTTACAGCCTCGGGAAAGGTCAGGTTCTCTATCTTCATTATGAAGGTGATGACGTCGCCGCCTGCGCCGCAGCCGAAGCAGTAAAAGTTCTGGGTATCGGTGAAAATGGTGCAGGAGGGAGTTTTTTCGGAATGAAATGGACAGGAGCAGACATAATTGCGCCCTCGCCTTATGACATTGACGTAGCCGCCCATAACTGTCTCGATAGGGTTGGCATTTCGCAGATTATAGAGAAATTCGTCGTTCTGAGGCATATCCTACCTCACTTCCAGAATTTCGGCACGAAAAGCTCTGTATACAGGTCAACGGCGTACTCGTCGCTCATTCCCGATATGTAGTCGCAGACAGCTCTGTCAGGATCTGAGAGCTTGATGATGTTGCGGTATTCTTCAGGGAGCTTGTCCGTGTGCTCGATAAAGTAGGCATAGAGCTTGCGCACAAGCTGTTCAGCCTTGCCCTCCTCCTGTTTAGCGGCAGGATTGGTGTAGACCTTGTCGAACATGAACTTTTTGAGCTCGTCGTGAGCCTTTCGTATATCGGGCGCAAAATCTATATCCACAGCTCCGTGCCCGATAACGGAGGCTATGAGAGTGGTAATTCTCTTGGTCTTGGTATTCCCGAGGGCTATAACACAGCTTCTTGGCAGGTCGTTTGGTGAGAGTATGCCTGCACGGATAGAGTCCTCGATATCATGGTTTATGTAGGCGATAGTGTCAGCAAGACGGACTATATTGCCTTCTTTGGTGTCAGCTACCATATTTGTGTGGCAAAGTATGCCGTTTCTGACAGCATGAGTGAGGTTAAGTCCCTTGCCTTTTTTTTCAAGGACTTCCACCACGCGGACGCTCTGCTCATAGTGCTTGAAGCCGTGGGGGCATATCTCATTGAGAGTTCTCTCGCCGCAGTGTCCGAAAGGGGAGTGCCCTAAGTCGTGACCGAGGGCAATAGCCTCTGTCAGGTCCTCGTTTAGGCGCATACCTCGGGAAATAGTCCTTGCTATCTGTGATACCTCAAGGGTATGGGTAAGGCGTGTTCTGTAGTGGTCTCCCACAGGGGACAGGAAAACCTGAGTTTTACGCTTTAGCCTGCGGAATGAATTGCAGTGGAGTATGCGGTCGCGGTCACGCTGGAACTCGGTGCGGTAGGGGCACTTGTCCTCATAGCGGTCGCGCTTTGTGCCGACCTCGTCTATGCTTGCGCAGGCGTATTTGCTGAGTATACCTGCTTCGCTTATCTCGATCTGTTCGCGTACTGTCATACTTGCTCCCCCACTTTGCAGAAAAATTTAAGCGGAAGATCATCCGCCGAAAAAGTGCCTACATAATACTTATACTAAAACGGGACAAAAAACCCTTTATTTTTATCAGGAAATTTTTTTCACAGAGGAAAAATCTTCAAAAAGCTCGCCCATATCCTCGATTTCGGCAGTTCCGTTGGTCACCTCGGTGAGCTCTTTTTTCAGGGCGTCAAGCTTTTCCGAGAGAACAAGTATCTCAAGGGTGACATCGCTGCCGAAGTCAGAATCCACGGTGATAGTGTCGTAATTGGGCAGGAGATAGGATATCTTGCCGTACATACCGTAGTCTGCGGTTATTTTCAGGCGGTGACACAGGCACATATCCATGATGTGAGCCGCGTCGCAGGCAAGAGAAGCCGCATGAGAGTAGGCTCTCACAAGACCGCCGCCGCCAAGAAGTATTCCGCCGAAATAACGGGTGACTACCACACAGACATCGGTGAGACCGCGCTTTTTCAGCACGTCGAGCACGGGGACTCCTGCGGTGCCCTGAGGCTCGCCGTCATCGGAATAACGGGAAATATTGTCCTCGCGGAGGATATATGCGTAAACGTTGTGCTTAGCCTTGCGGTGCTCGGCTTTTATGGAATTTATAAAGGCTACCGCCTCGTCGTTGGTCTTAACAGGGGAGATATAGCCGATGAACTCCGAGCGCTTTTCTATGAACGAAGCCTTGGCATTTTCGGAAATTGTCAGATAGTTCATAATACTTACCTATGTACGAAAAGCCCCGTCAATGACGGGGCTTGTGGATTACTTGTCCATATTGAAACGCTTCTTGAATCTGTCAACACGTCCGCCTGTATCAACAAGCTTCTGCTTACCAGTATAGAAAGGATGGCACTTTGAGCAGATTTCAACCTTGATGTTTTCCTTTGTAGACATAGTCTCGATCACGTTACCGCAGTGGCAGGTAATTGTGGTCTTCTTGAACTCAGGATGGATTCCCTCTTTCACGATTTTCACCTCTTTACATTAATTTGTAGATCGTGCAGCCCATCATTTCCCTTAGACAGTAGTGCCGAATATACATTACAGTAATAAATTATATCACACTGTGCCGTGTGTGTCAAGCCTTTTATGATTTTATTTTATTTTTTAACTCTTGCGGCTTTAAATTCTCCAAGATCGTAGAATGTCATATTGCTTGTATCCTTTGGTATATTCTCCTCGGTGAAGAACACATACAGGGCGTCGCTTCTGCCCTTGCCCGATGTGAGGAGCCTGTACTGCTCGTCGGCGTATTCGGCAAGAACATCGTAATCGGAACGCGCAAGATAGAAGCTACTGAGCTTTATCTTATCTTCTGAAGCGAGAGCTGCTGTCTCGAAATACAGACTCATATAGGTCTTGTAATCCTGCGGAAGCGGCAGGAAAATGATCTCATCTGCGCCCTTTGAAGCCTTATCCCATTCCTCTCTGCTGATAGAGATATAATTGTCATTTGGGACGTTGTACTGTTTGTTCAGCTCGCTTTGATAGTTGCGGAGATCCATTATATTGAGCCATACGCATATGGTTACTGCGGCGGCTGCCGAATGTCTGTCCAGCTTGTTCACCAGCCACAGCGCTGTTGTCATGACGATCATACAGGGCAGCCATATGAATCTTCCTGATGCGCGGAATATGGAGAAAGCTCCGAGTATAAGGCGCGGAAGCTTTATATCTATGAGGACGTTCTGATTTATCACAACGGTAGTGCTGACAGCCCACATAAAGCTTACGATGAACACCAGCAGGAATGTGTTTATCTGTACGCGGTGTGTTTTGCGGTATTCACGGATATTCTTCAAAGCCCTGCCCTCTCTGCGTTCAAGGCGGCTCAATGCAATTATTATACCGAGGAAACAGCATACCAGCATACCAAGTCCGAGGTAGCCGTAGCCCTCGCCCTGATCTCTTGCGGTATTTAGCATACGAAGGTACTTTGAGTGTCCCATGCTGTTGAAGAAGGTATTGAGATTTGCGGAATACATACCGAATCCGCCGTCAACGTAGTTTCCGCTGCCGTAAAATGCTCCTATTATCCATAGGCTGAGTACGGAACAGATTGTTGATGAACCGAATGTGATAACGGCGCGCAAACGGTTTTTGTCTATGAACACAGTGAGTATCATATATCCGACCATGACGATGTATATCATCGGCAGGAAATAGATGTGTACAAGTGTTGCCAGTACGCATAGAGCCGACCATAAGGCAACAGATGTGAAGCGGTGCTTGTACTGCTTCTTGTGGTCGAGAGCAAGTATCAGCGCCGCGATTATGAGCCATATTGCGGCAAGAGTGTTGTGCTGACCTACTCGGTTTATGGACGGGAAGAACGCTGAATAGAACAGCGAGCCGACAGATGTGAAATAAATGCTCGGGTTTATGCGCCTCAGAAGCGAAGCTCCCATTCCGCCGTTAAGAGCAAAGCATACCACGCCCCAGAGTCCGAAATACTGGAAGTTCTCGGGGATAACAGGGGAGAGAAGCTTGAATATTATGGCGAACAGCGGCAGTGAATCGGTATACATACATGAGACCATGCCGTCGGAGCTTATACCGTCGGTGAGTCCTATGGGGAATGTCCACGGAGTGTTTCTGAAATATACCCAGCCAAGGTGGTGCTGAGTGACATCTCCTATATTCTTGAATATCCAGCACGTATTTGTAGGATCGATGATATTTATACCGAATATCCAAATGAATACAATAGCGCCGAGAATAGCTCCGATGAGAAATGTCAGGATCGGTGGTTTGTCTTTTTTCATTCTGTTTCTCCTGTTGTTTAAATGTGATTGAGCAGCAGTGCATGAACTCAGCTCTTTTCTGTAATAAAGGGCGGACTTCAGTCCGCCCTGTTATTTATTATTATTACTTCATGCTCTGTGTGAAATCTGCGTATATCTTCTGCTCGATAACTTCGGCTTCTGCCTTTGAAGCTGCCTTTGCAGTGATATATGTCTTTATCTTGGGCTCTGTACCCGATGGACGAACTATAGCCTTGCAGCCGTTCTCCAGATAGAATGCAAGAACATTTGACTTTGGAAGTGTGAGCTCCTTGACCTCGCCTGTAGCGATATTCTTGGATGTGCTTGCCTTGTAGTCCTCGAAGCGTTCTACCTTTAAGCCGCCGATGGCTGTGGGGTGGTTGTTGCGGAGACCTGTCATTATCTCTTCCATGTGCTTCATTCCGCTCTCGCCATCGAACTCGAAGCTGTAGAGAGTCTGGAGGAACATACCGTACTTTTTGTACATATTCTCGCGAGCCTGAATGAGAGTGATGCCCTGTGTGCGGTAGTATGCAGCCATTTCACAGATAAGCATCGAAGCGTCAACTGCGTCCTTGTCTCTTACGTAGCCGCCCGAAAGGTAGCCGTAGCTCTCCTCAAAGCCGAATATATAGCGGTTCTCCTCGCCCTTAGCCTCAAGGAAGCCGATCTGCTCGCCGATGAACTTGAAGCCTGTGAGGACATCTATTACCTCTACGCCGTATTCCTTTGCGATGAGGTTTACGATATCGGTAGTAACTATAGTTTTTACTGTGATAGGATTTTTCGGCATTGTGCCCTTCTTGATACGCTGTGAGCAGATGTACTCAAGAAGCATAGCTCCTACCTCGTTGCCCGAGAAGAGAGCGTAGCCGCCCTTGCCGTCGGGAACTGCGATACCTACACGGTCACAGTCGGGATCGGTAGCAAGAAGAAGGTCGGGCTTTACCTTTTCGCAGTAGCTGAGACCTACCTGTAATGCCTCGCGTATCTCGGGGTTCGGATAAGGGCAGGTAGTGAAGTTTCCGTCGGGATTCTCCTGTTCCTTTACTACTGTTACGTCTGTAATGCCGATGCGCTTTAAGATCTCGCGTACAGGCTTGTTTCCTGTGCCGTTGAGAGGAGTGTATACAACTTTGAGTCCGCTTGAAGCACAGAGATCTGTGTTTATACCCTCTGCAAGGACTCTCTTGTAGAATTCCTCGATAACGCTGTCGTCTATATAAGAAATATTGCCTGCGGCTAACTCCTTGTCGAAATCGGAGTGCTTTACGCCGCTGAACATATCCAGAGAATTTATCTTTTCAAGGATTATCTCGGCACCTCTGAGAGTTATCTGGCAGCCGTCCTCGCCGTAAACCTTGTAGCCGTTGTACTTGGCCGGGTTGTGGCTTGCTGTTACCATGATACCGCCCTGACACTTGAGTGCGCGTACTGCCCATGAAAGGCATGGTGTAGGCATTAACTGCTTGTAGATATGTACCTTTATGCCGTTTGCTGCAAGTACCTCTGCGGCAGCCTTTGAGAACACGTCGCTCTTGATACGGCTGTCATAGGAGATAGCTACGCTTGGGTTCTTGTACTCCTGATTGAGGTAGTCCGCAAAGCCCTGTGTAGCGCGTCTTACGGTATATATATTCATTCGATTGGTTCCTGCGCCGATAACACCTCTCAGACCGCCCGTACCGAATTCGAGGTCACGGTAAAATCTGTCGTTGATCGCTTCGCTGTCGCCCTTAATCCCCTCGAGCTCAGCCTTTAAGTCGGGATCTTCCTTTGCGTTTTCACACCAAAGGCTATAAAGTTCCATTTCTGACATTATAATACCTCCTGAACAGATATATAGATATTATAGCACATAATAACAGTTTTGGGAATAGCTTTTTTTGAAAATTTCCAAATTTTTTGATTTAATCAGTTCACAATCGCTGCTATATGGCTAAATATAAAGGTTTGACAGCGTTATATCAAATTTAAATATAAGTATTTTTGATTGTATATAATACTACTTGTATACGCAAAATTGGCAGCCCAATTGGGCTGCCAAAGTGTCTTAATCGCCGAAAGATACGCCGATATCGCGTGCTGCGATGACCAGATGATTCTCTGTATCGACGAATTTTGTCTTTCCTGCTATGTCCTCAAGCTTGTTTGAGGTTATTTTATTGCCTATTTTAGCCACTGTTCTGCCATAGCGCTCCTTTGCTATGAGGTAGGCTGCGTGAACTCCGAACTGAGTGGAGAGTACGCGGTCATAAGCGCTTGGAGCGCCTCCTCTGAGCATATGTCCGGGGACGCATACACGGGCTTCAAGGCCTGTATTATGCTGTATCTGAGCTGCAATGCGGCTTGTAGCCGTGAGTATTCCTGCCTCTGCACGCTTCTTTGCACGTTCCTTTTTCTTCATCTGAGCCTCGTTGATATCGAAAGCTCCCTCTGCAACAGCAATGATTGAGAATGTCTTGCCGCTGGCGCTTCTTGCCATTACAGCGTCGCATACCTTGTCGATATCATAAGGTATTTCGGGGATTATGATAACGTCCGCGCCGCCTGCGATACCTGCATTCAGTGTGAGCCAGCCAGCCTTATTTCCCATTATCTCGCAGAGGAGAACTCGCGAGTGGCTTGCGGCTGTGGTGTGAAGTCTGTCAAGAACATCTGTGGCGATGTCAACTGCGGTATGGAAGCCGAAGGTAACATCTGTGCCGTAGATATCGTTGTCGATAGTCTTGGGAAGTCCGATAACGTTGAGTCCTTCATCTGAAAGGAGCTTGGAGGTCTTGTGAGTGCCGTTTCCGCCCAGTGTAAGGAGACAGTCCAGCTTCTGCTTCTTGTAGGTCTCCTTCATATTTTTGACCTTGTCGATGTTATCCTCGCCGATGACCTGCATCATCTTGAATGGCTGACGCTTTGTGCCGAAGATAGTTCCGCCCTGTGTGAGTATTCCCGAGAATGAGGAAGGGGACATCTCCTTGCAGAGATTGTTGATAAGTCCGTAATAGCCGTTGGAAATTCCGACTATCTCAACATTGTCCTCGCCGAAGCGCTCGTAGCAAGCCTTTGCAACGCCGCGTATAGTTGCGTTGAGTCCCGGGCAGTCACCGCCGCTTGTGAGGATTCCGATACGTCTTTTCATAGTAATGACCTCCGTGATAACGTGATAATTCTAAAGCGCTATCTTTTTGTGTCGATATCGCGCCTTACATTCTGTTCAAACAGTTCCTGTATCTTTTCAGGGGGCATAGGCTTGCCGTAGAGGTAGCCCTGTCCGTAGTCACAGCCTGCGGAACGCAGGATACTCTGCTGTCCGTTGTTTTCGATACCCTCTGCGATAGTCTCTATCTTCTTGGATTTTGCGATACGTATTACCGCTGAAACTATCTCAAAGGAGATATTGTCGTGCTCGATGTCGATTATGAACGAGCGGTCCAGCTTCAGCAGGGTAATAGGGAGTATCTGGAGATATCTCAGTGAAGAATAGCCTGTGCCGAAGTCGTCCATGGCAAGCTTTACGCCAAGCTCGCGGAGACGGTTCATCTGGTCTATTGCAAAGTCGATATCCTTGAGTGCGAGAGTTTCGGTAAGCTCTACTTCAAGCCACTGAGGCGGCAGAGCTGAACGCGCGAGGGCTTCGTAGACCTTGTCCTTGAGGTCGGTCTGATAGAAGTCTGATGACGCGAAGTTTATTGACATGACTATAGGCGGATAGCCCATTTTCTGCCACAGCTTGTTCTGACGGCAGCCCTCGTTAAGCACAAATTCGCTTATCTTTCCGATAAGGTGAGAGCTCTCCGCGATAGGCACGAATGCATCGGGAGAGATAACGGTGCCGTCTGGCTTTATCCAGCGGATAAGAGCCTCTACGCCCATTATCCTGCCTGTATTGAGGTCTATCTTAGGCTGGTAGTAGAGCTGGAGCTCGTTGTTCTCGATAGCAAGAGCAAGAGCCTTTTCAAGCTCAGTATCACCGATAATAGAGTCGTGCATACTCGGCTCATAGCCGCAGATGCTGCTCTGTGTGCCGTCATTGGATTTGAGTGCAAATTCGGCGTGCTCCATAACTTCGAGGAAAGACCTGCCGTCCTCGGGCATTTTGGAGAAGCCTGCCGAGCAGGTAAGGCTTATTGAAGCAAGCTCGTCGACTGCAAGCTTTGCAAACTCGTCCTGTATGGACTTAACAGTCCTTGTGGGCATTTCGTCGTCACCGTAGTCTCTCAGCAGCAGGGCGAAATTATCGCCGCTTATTCTGGCTGCAAGACCGCCGGGAGTGACGAATTTATAAAGTATATGAGCAAAGTTTTTCAGAATATAGTTTCCGTTTGAATAGCCGCAGGTATCGTTTATGATGTGGAAGCGGTCTATATCCAGAACGATTATCCAGAATGAATAGTCCAGCACCTTGCAGGAGTCGTAAATCTCCTGTCCTGTAACCACAAGCTTGTTGCGGTTGGCAATTTCGGTGACCTCGTCGATGTACGCAAGGCGCTCGATGAGGATATCCTTTTCATGCTCCTCGGTAACATCGATAACAGCTCCGCCGAAAAGCGGCAGGCTGTTGCCTGTACTGGTTATTGACTTGAAGCGGTGTGAGAACCAGCGGTAGTTGCCGTCGGCGCTTCTCAGCCTTATCTCGATGTTCTTGACGTCGGAGGTATCGCGGCTGCGGACTGCTCCGTCAAACTGTATCCTGTCGTTGGGGTGTATCAGAGCGCGGTATTCGTTGATATTGACCGTACCGCTCTTCAAGCCCAGCATATTGACCATTTCGGGTGAGACTCTGAACACCTTCTTATCGGTGCTCATTACAAGTCCTATCTCTGCAAGCTCCATAGCCGAATGGAAGAAGTCGTTGGCGTTTGCAAGATTTACACGCATTTTCTTCAGCTCGGTGAGGTTGAAGCCTGTGCTGAGATATACTGCACGTTTTTTATATTTCTTGACCTGTGAGGTGCTCCATGCGATAGAAACGAATGCGCCGCTGGGATTGCGGAATGTGGACTCATAGGAGTTGCTGCCCACTATCTTGCTGAGAGCTGTGGGATCGGGAGTATTTATGCCGAATGCAGTCCATACGCCCTCCTTTTTGTCCGAATAATCCGCTGTAATGCCTAAAAGGTCGCGGAGCTTTTTATTTATATAGACATATTCAAAGTCATCTGACCAGATTATCATCTCTGTATTGAGATTTTCGGTTATCTTGATTATGTCCTTTTCGTCCACAGAGGTCTTTTTATTCTTATATATCCAGCCCGATATCGCAAGTATCAGAGTTGCGCATACCATTGTACAAACGTAAATGATAAGCGCCATTCTGGCGTTTTCGGGAACATTTATGCAGTAGCCTATTACGACAGCGCTTGCAGCAACGATGATAAGAGCGGCTGCAAGGGGATTGAAGCTTCGTGTACGTGAGCTGCTTCTGAGTTTCTGCTGTGCTTGGTTATTCATAGGCACCGCCTCCCTTCGTTTACACTTACCCAAGTACATTATAGCAAAAATTACTGAAAATGTCAATTGTAAATTTACGGGCTCTAACAAATTTGATAAAATTGACGGAAAAACTCATAAAAATATCACTTTATATACACTTTTATCAGATATAATGTTATAATATAAACGTAGGACAGCGAAAAGCTGTTCGTTGTATGTTTTAGACAGAATTGTTAAATTCAAATACACGGAGGGAAAAATATGGCACACATTTTAGTTGTTGACGACGAAATAAACATAAGAAAGGTCGTGCGCGAGTATGCCGAATTCGAGGGATATGAGGTAACAGAAGCCGAAAACGGCATGGAGGCTGTGAATTTCTGCCACGATAACGACTATGACCTTATCATTATGGACGTTATGATGCCGAGACTTGACGGCTATTCCGCCTGCAAGGAGATACATAAGACCAAGAATATCCCCGTTATCATGCTTTCTGCAAGAGGCGAGGAGTACGACAAGCTCTTCGGCTTTGAGATAGGCGTTGACGATTATGTGGTAAAGCCTTTTTCTCCAAAGGAGCTTATGGCTCGTGTAAAGGTAGTTCTCAAGAGGAATACCCACAAGGAGGAGGAAGCTGTTCCCGATAAATTTACATTCGAGGGACTTGAAGTGGATATCGCAGGACGCGAGGTCTATGTAAACGGTCAGAAGGCTTCCATGACTCCCAAGGAGTACGACCTGTTATTCTACCTTGTAAAGAACAAGAATATCGCTCTTTCAAGGGACAGGCTCCTTGAAGAAGTATGGGGCTATGACTTCTTCGGCGACGACAGAACTGTTGATACCCATATCAAAATGCTCCGCAACAGTCTCGGAGAGTACCGTAAATACATCGTTACACTGAGAGGAATGGGATATAAGTTTGAAGCCGATTAAGCAGTTCAGGCGCGTAGGCAGCAGGATACCGCTCCGCTTTACCATATGGCTGTATTTCGTGCTGTTTACCGTTGCAGTATTTGCGCTTATCTGGGTATTTCAGATATTTTTCTTCGAGAAATTCTACGAAAAGATGAGGATACAGTCAACGGCTGCAAGCATGGACTCCATAGCCGAGATCTATAACAGCGCAGACAGGCAGAATAACTATGAGACTGTTCTGGAGATACTGTCAGATGATGAAGAGAAGGAAAAGCTCTATGCTGCCGTTGTGGATACGGGAGACGACGAAGACCTCTGCGTTGAGGTACTGGACAAATACGGCCGTGAGATGATGAAAAAGCACGTCATGGGCGAATGTATCATACACGACAGGGGCATAAACAGCGGCGTACTGTTAAACAGTATTGATGATTCGGAAAAAGGCGTCATCATAAAGAAGGTCAAGCACCCCCGAAGCGGCAGCTATATGCTGGTATACGGCTGTGCTCTCGGTGATCCTAAAGCTCCCGACGGTTATCTGCTGTTAAATGCGGCTCTCGTACCTGTGGGAGCTACAGTAAAGATAATCAAAAGCCAGCTCATGACCATTACTATTATCTTAATAATACTGGCATTTATCATATCGCTGTACCTGTCAAAGAGGATATCTGCTCCTATAGACAGGATAACAAAGTCTGCGGAGATACTGGCTAAGGGCGATTTCAATACGAAATTCGACGGAAGGGGCTATCTCGAAGCCAAAAAGCTGGCGGATACCCTTACCTATGCGGAAAAGGAGCTCTCAAAGGTGGATACCATGCAGAGAGACCTTATCGCCAATGTTTCCCATGACCTGAGGACTCCGCTGACCATGCTGAAAGCCTATGCGGAGATGATACGCGACCTTTCGGGAGATAACCCCGTCAAGCGCAACGAGCACCTTGAAATTATCATCAGCGAGACCGACAGACTGGCGCTTCTTGTAAACGATATGCTTGACCTGTCAAAGCTGGAGAGCGGCAAGCAGAAGCTGAATCCTACAGAGTTCGGCATAAGTGCAAAGCTCAGCGAGATAATGGACAGATTCAGGGGACTTTCAGAGAAAAACGGCTATCATATACATTTTACTCCCGATGAGGAGAGAATGGTGTACTGCGACGTGGTCAAGATAGAGCAGGTAATCTACAACTTGATAAACAATGCGATAAACTACACAGGCGAGGACAAGCAGGTATTTGTCCGTCAGATAAATACCGAGGACGGCGTACTTGTTGAGGTAGAGGATACGGGCGACGGTATCGAGGAGGACAAGATAAAGCTCATCTTCGATAAGTATTATCGCTCCGAGAACCATAAACGAGAGGTAGTGGGCACAGGTCTGGGACTTTCTATCGTCAAGGCTGTGCTGAAAATGCACAATTACGATTACGGTGTGCGCAGTACTCTCGGAAAGGGCTCTACATTCTGGTTCAAAATAAGCGATGTGAAGAAATAAGCGGCGTTCCTTTGAACCTGTAAAGAGTTACATTCAAGCAGAAAATGTAATAACTGGGACTAATTCGGTTACAATTCTGTACGGCTGGTATAAATAAGGTGGACACAGGAAATTTGTATTGTGCATAATCAATAGTATTCAAAATTTTATGTTGATAAGTTTCTGTTCTGTTCTGCTGACAATTTCACAAAAAATACATAATAATATGCTATAATATAATTGCTGAGGGAGAAGAATCCCGAAGCTGATTTTCATGGTAGTTTAATGTTTACCCCAACATTAAATTATTAAATCCCCAATAATCCCTATATCATGGCAGATGAGCTTCCTTAAAAGGAGGCTCATTTGTTTTGCGGAAAAAAATTGTTGCACTCGGGAAATATCCTATTGACAAATTTCCGACAATAGTGTATAATACATTGGAAACCTTATCAAGAGCGGCGGAGGTACAGGACCTGTGAAGCCGCAGCAACCCGAACGTAATGAGTCGAAGGTGCTAATTCCTGCGGTTTTATCCGAAAGATGAGGACATTGGGCAACTATGGCTTCTCTTCGGAATGAGAAGTCATTTTTTATATTTCAGGAGGTTTTTTTATGAGTAAATGCTTTTTCACATCTGAATCGGTAACTGAGGGACATCCCGATAAGATCTGCGACCAGATCTCTGACGCTGTTCTCGACGCTATCCTCGAGCAGGACAAGCTGGGACGTGTTGCCTGCGAGACCTGCGTAACTACAGGTATGGTCCTCTGTATGGGCGAGATAACTACATCGGCTGATATCGATATCCCTAAGATAGCTCGTCAGGTAATCATCGACATCGGCTACGACAGAGCTAAGTACGGCTTCGACGGTCACACCTGCTCTATTCTCACATCTATCGACGAGCAGTCTCCCGATATCGCTATGGGTGTAAATGAGGCTTTCGAGTACAGAGAGGAAAACGACAAGTCCGACGGACTTTCAAACGGCGCAGGCGATCAGGGTATCATGTTCGGTTATGCCTGCAATGAGACTCCAGAGCTTATGCCGCTTCCTATCTCACTGGCTCACAAGCTTGCTCTGAAGCTTACAGAAGTACGCAAGGACGGCACACTCCGTTATCTCCGTCCCGACGGAAAGTCACAGGTTACTGTTGAGTACGACAACGGCAAGCCCGTAAGAGTTGACGCAGTTGTTGTTTCTTCTCAGCATTCTGCCGATATCTCCCTCAAACAGCTCCGCAAGGACATCGAGGAGTACGTTATCAAGGCAGTTATCCCTGCTGACCTTATGGACAAGAACACAAAGATATTCATCAATCCTACAGGACGTTTCGTAGTAGGCGGTCCTCAGGGCGACAGCGGTCTTACAGGACGTAAGATAATCGTTGATACATACGGCGGATATTCACGTCACGGCGGCGGAGCTTTCAGCGGTAAGGATCCGACAAAGGTCGACAGAAGCGCTGCTTATGCTTCACGTTATATCGCTAAGAACATCGTTGCAGCAGGTCTTGCTGACAAGTGCGAGGTTCAGCTCTCATACGCTATCGGCGTTGCTAAGCCAATTTCTATCCTTGTTGATACATTCGGCACAGGCAAGGTAGACGAGGAGAAGCTCTCAGAGGCTGTTTCAAAGGTATTCGACCTTCGTCCTACAGCTATCATCGAAATGCTCGACCTCAGAAAGCCCCAGTACAGACAGCTTGCTGCTTACGGTCATATGGGACGTGAGGAGCTCGGCGTTGCATGGGAAAAGACAGACAGAGTTGACGCTCTCAAGGCTGCTCTCAAGTAATTGCATATAAATATTGCTCGAAGTCGGTTGACTTCGGGCTTTTTGCTTGTTGTTGACTTTTTATTTTGTCCATGATATAATTTCAATATAGTAAAATAGTTATCGGAAAATCTCTTTTAAGGAGTTATTTATGGGTATACCGTTTAGAAATACGGCTGGATTTGGAAAAAGAATGGAATACAATCTGGTTGGAAAAATGTTAATGGAAGGATTAGATGTTTATCTTCCATTAGTTGATGACCATGGAGTTGATTGTGTCATTAAGAAACAAGATGGTACTTTTATAGAGGTACAAATAAAAGCCCGTTCAAGAGAAGTAGCAAAGGGAGATGCCGCTTTGTTTGCTGCTATTTCTCATAAACCTACTGAAAATTTCTATTTTGTTTTTTATTCTGAAAGACTTGATACGATGTGGATTCTTTCATCTGAGGAGTTTTTGCAGGAATGTATTACAAATAGAACTGGCAAAAATGCGGGAAAACACAGTATATGGTTCAACGGGAGTAAAAAAGACAAAGCTGCTAATGATAAGACCGAATACTGTAAACCTCAATTTGAAAAATATATTGAAACAGATTTTTCGAGATTCCATTGAATTAACTTTAAAGTATGTTAGCCGCCTGTCTGAGACAGGCGGCTTTTCATTGACATTTCCGCGGCATTGTGATATAATTCCCGTATATCGGGAGAATGAACTCCCGAAAAATCAAAATATCGGAGGTTATTATGAGATTAGACGGTTTCGGACTATTAGTTGAAGATATGGGAAAAATGATAAGATTTTACAGGGATGTCCTTGGTTTTGAAATAAAAGAGGACGAAAACACCTCAAATGTTTATCTGCTCAAGGACGGTACGCTGTTCCTGCTTTATGGGCGTAAGGACTTCGAGAAGATGACCAATCGAAAATACGAATACCTCAAGGGCGTCAACGGACACTTTGAGCTTGCCCTCTATGTGGATACCTATGAGGAGGTTGATAAGGAGTACGAAAGAGTCATCGGAATGGGTGCGAAGCCCATATTAGAGCCTACTACAGAACCGTGGGGACAGAGGACCTGCTATATCGCCGATCCCGAGGGCAATCTTATTGAAATTGGCTCGTTCAACAGACCGTTTCAGCATTGACAGCTAACGGCTATTTATAGCCCTTTACGCCGTCGGGCTTCATTTCGGGGAGAAGTCCGCTTGAACGTATTGAAAAGCCGCCCTCAGCGCCGATGATTATATGGTCTGCAAGAACTGCTCCCAGTGTGGAGAGGGCTTTCAGAGCATTGCGGGTGAACAGCATATCGCTGTCCGAGGGCTTGGCTTCGCCGTGTGGGTGATTGTGGGCTATGAAGAATATGTCGCAGTCGCTTTTTATGGCAAATTCCGCGATATCCCGATAGGAGGACGATACACGGGAGGCTGTGCCGAATGCGAGCACCTTGGTAGCGCATATGCGGAAACGGCTGCTCACCGCCGTCATTATCAGCTTTTCGCCTACAGCTCCGATAAAATGGCTGGCGAAATAATCAATTGCCGCCCTGGAGCTGTTGAGAGTCTTTATTGCGAAGCGCTCTGAGTACAGAGAACGGCTGATACAGGGGATAAGCCGCAGAAGAACGGCGGTCTGCTCGTTGACGCGGTTATCCTTCATAAGAAGCGTGGTGTCTGCGTCGGCAAGTGCGTTCACGCTGCCGTATTCGCCGAGAAGCTCCGCGGCAAGCACAGCAGGCTCGTCTGCCTGTGCATAAGTGAGCAGGAGCTCCAGTCTTTCGTGCTCTGTGAGCCCGTCAAAGCCGTCATTATGATATTTTTCGAGAAGCTGCTCCCTGCGCAGCTTTTTATTTTTGTCAGCCATATTCAGAACGCAAATGCGCCGCTGCCGCGCATTGAGAAGCATCTGCCGCCGCCGTATATGACCAGGTCGCTGAAGCCTATGCCTATTGCCGACAGCAGCTCCCCGAAAATACAGGCGATACGGTAGTCCTCATCTTTGGGTATGGCAATGCCTTTTCCGTGGTTTATGCCGATACAGACTGCGGCGGCTCCGCTTTTCAGCAGCATTGCCGCAAGCTCCTTTGGTGTGATGCTGTCGCTTAAAAGCTCGTCTATGGGCAGAGTTACGGTGCGCATTAGCTCGGAGCGTGTTGAAAGGCAGAGAATATTGCATATTCTGGCATTTATGCCCTTGAATTGCTGTGAAATGCAGTCGCAGAGCTGTTTGCGGTCGGAAAGAGTCTCACTGCTGTGGGAGCTCCGCATATAGCTTAGTCCGAAGTCGTTTATGAGTTTGAGGAATACAGCGCCGCCTGCGCCTACGCCTTTGACTTCGCGGAGCTTTTCCTCGCCTGCTGAAAGCACCTTGCTGAGATTGCCGAATTGGTCGGTAAGGTCGTGGGCGATACCGTTGGTATTTACCACGGGACGGGCATAAAACAGTATCAGCTCTAAAAGCTCATGCTCAAAGAGCCCGTCCTGCCCCGAGGAGAGAAAGCGCTGTCTCATGCGGCTTCTGTGTCCTGCGTGAGTATTTTTGTCGTTCATATATATTACTCCTTGATGAAATCAGAACTCAGTGCTGTTTTGGCTTGTTCAGCTCCTTGATGTTTGTCCTGCCGAGGATGTAATCCACGGAAACGCCGTAGAAGTCTGCGAGTATCAGCAAATGCTCCACGGGAATAGTCTGGAAGCCTCTTTCATAGCGTGAATAAACGGTCTGACTTGTGTGCAGGAGCTGGGCTATCTTGGTCTGGGATAAGTCCATATCCTCACGCAGGTCTCTTAATCTTTGAAAGTGCATATTATCACCTCGTAATGTCAGGCTTTAGAACCTTTTGGTACTATTGACTTTAACACATACAGAGGTCAATGTGCATATTTTAGTACTTGCTGGTACTAAAAAGCTTGCTGACAGCCCGAAAACAGTCTGATTCCGAGCCTTTTCTCCGCGCTGTGAATATAAAAACGGAATTTTTTTCCGTGAATGTTGATATGTTCATAATTTTATGCTATAATGATATAAATATATACTCTGTTTGCGCTTTTTTATATCAAACTGTCATAAAAACTGCACTTTTGCTTCAAATCAGTTTTTCTTCTATTCGCTTCATTTCTGTAAACAAAACTGTATATAGCCAAGGGGGGGACAGAGATGATCAGATATACTGATTTCTGTTTTGGTGTTGCATTGTCAGCTTTATTGATCTGTTTCGGAAATCTGGCGTTTACTATACTTGACGGTCATACAAGAAAGCCGCAGAACCGTATTTATATGTCGCTTCTTATGCTTCTTGCCGTCAACGCCGTTTGCGAAATGATCAACGTCCGCGTGGGAGAATATGATATGAGCTCGGAAGTGGCTTTTATGATAACGCGGTCGTCAAAATACGTTTATTTCCTTAGCCACGGTCTTATTGCACCTGTGCTGTACTACTACCTGTCCTTTGTTATAGGACGTTCTGTAGGCTTTAGGTGCAGTTCCGGTGCTTCGCGGAAGGAAAAGCTCCGTGTGATGATCTCATGGGCGATAGTTATCGTTTCCGAGTTTATTGTCGCCATAAATCCGCTGACGCACTGGAGCTGGTACTACACAGAGGAAAGAGTTTTCCACAGAGCATGGGGCGAATACATATTTATCTATATCACTTCGGGCTTATGGATAATCGCAGCCTTTATAATGTGCATGAAGTCGTGGAATATCCTTTCTAAGGGGCGCAAGCGCTCTATCGCCATATGCTTTCTGCTGGCTGTAGTGGGCGTGTGCTTACAGCTCTTCATACCGCAGCTCAGAGTAGAGATACTCATTGAATCTATAGGCTTTTCGGGAGTCCTGCTCTTTATCGAGAACGAGGACGACCGCAAGAACGTTGAGCTTGACGTTTATAATTCGGCGGCTTTCGAGCTTGACCTTAAAGCCAATCTGAAAAACAAAATACCTGTAAAAATACTTATAATACGCAATATCCGCTTCGATAAGACTGCAAATACAGTCGTTTTCGGAAGAATGAACCGTGACCTTATCATAAAAGAGGTATCGGAATACCTTGGAACTGTGATACAGCGCTATTTTATCTATTCTGTGGGACACGGCAGATTTGCTCTTGCTCTTTACGATTATACCGATAAAGAGGCACATGAGCTTGCAGAGACTATCAATAAGCGCTTTCAGCAGCAATGGAATGTAAACGGTATTGATATCATCGTTTCTTCGAGAATTATGCTTGTAAATGTTCCCGAACGTGCTAAAAACGTGGAGGAGGTCATTTATATCGCCGAGTGTCCTATCCCCGAGCTTATGGAGGAGCGTATCATCGAGGGCAAGTCCCTTGACTGGATAATCCGCCGCTCCGCTGTTGAAAAGGCAGTTACCCACGGTCTGGACAAGGGCAGCTTCGAGGTCTATTATCAGCCTACATACAATATCGACAAGACACTTCACGGCGCAGAGGCGCTTCTGCGCATGAACGACAAGGACATGGGAATAATCTATCCCGACGAGTTCATACCTATTGCTGAACAGCTCGGTATCATCGATGTTATTGACGAATTTGTGCTGAAAGAGGTCTGCAAGTTCATATTTACGGGCATTCCTCAGAAAAACGGCATGGACTGCATAAATGTCAATCTTTCGGTGCTGGAGTGTATGAAAGAGGGCTTTGCGGAATATGTCAGCGGAGTTGTTGAAGCCGAGGGCATACGCAAAAAGATGATAAACTTTGAGATAACCGAGTCCGTTGCCGCAAAGGACTATGACCACCTTGCCGATGTCATCGAGCAGCTAAAGCGTGAGGGATTCAAGTTCTCTATCGACGATTACGGTACGGGATACTCAAATATGTCGTCGCTGTTCTCGCTGGGAGCTGATATCATAAAGATAGACAAGAGCATACTCTGGAACGCCGAAAAGAGCGAGCTGGGCATGACTCTGCTGAAAACTTCTATAGATATGGTCCATAAAATGCAGAAAAAGGCTCTCATGGAGGGCGTTGAGACAGAGCAGCAGATAGAGATACTTAAAAAGCTGGGCTGCGAGTATCTGCAGGGCTATTACTTCTCAAAGCCGCTGCCAAAGAATGAATTTATAAGGCTTATCGAGAATAACTGAGAGCATTTGCTGTTACAGGCATAAAAAAGCTTCGTTTTACACAAGTAAAACGAAGCTTTTATGTTTTTATGCGCTTATACTCTGTCGGCAATTTCGAGTATCATCTTTTCGGTCTTTTCCCAGCCGATACACGGATCGGTAATGGACTTTCCGTAGATGTGCTCGTCTACCTTCTGGTTGCCGTCCTCGATGTAGCTCTCTATCATGAAGCCCTTTACAAGCTTGCGGATACTGTCGTTGTAATTGCGGCTGCTGAGGACTTCCTTGACGATACGTGGCTGTTCGAGGTGCTTCTTGCCTGAGTTGCAGTGGTTTGTGTCAACTATGCAGGCAGGATTCTGGAAGCCCTTTGACTCGTAGAACTCGTTGAGGAGCTGGAGATGCTCATAGTGATAGTTTGGCATACTCTGGCTGTGGTGGTTCTCATAGCCTCTGAGGATAGCGTGAGCAAGGGGATTGCCCTCGGTAACTACCTCCCAGCCTCTGTAAAGGAAAGTGTGTCCCGACTGAGCAGCTTCGATAGAGTTCATAAGAACAGGCATACTGCCGCTTACGGGGTTCTTCATTCCGACAGGCACGTTGAGTCCGCTGGCTGTGAGTCTGTGCTGCTGGTTTTCAACAGAACGTGCACCGATAGCAACATAGCCTAAGAGGTCGTTGATATAGCGGTGGTTCTCAGGGTAGAGCATTTCGTCGGCACAGGTGAAGCCTGTCTCCTGTATAGCTCTCAGGTGCATTCTTCTGATAGCAACGATACCCTTGTACATATCGGGCTTCTGGCTGGGATCGGGCTGGTGGAGCATTCCCTTGTAGCCCTTGCCTGTGGTACGGGGCTTGTTTGTGTATATTCTTGGTACGATGAGTATTCTGTCCTTGACCTTTTCCTGAACGCCTCTGAGACGTGTGATGTAGTCTATAACGCTGTCCTCGATGTCAGCTGAGCATGGTCCGATGATGAGAAGCAATCTGTCGTTTTCGCCTCTGATGACTTGTGCGATCTCTTCGTTTCTCGCAGCAATTACCTTGCTGAGCTCTTCCGATACGGGGTATTCGCTTTTGACCTCGGCAGGTATCGGGAGCTTGCACTTGAAATTCATATTCATAGCTTTTTTATCCTTTCTGGCGCAATGCAAAATTTCTAAATCATTATAGCACATATATTTTGAAATAGCAATACTCGCGGTGAATTCTATGTCATTATTATTGCTTTAGTACGAAAAAATGAGCTTTACACCTTGCTATTCATCTAAATTTGTGGTACAATTATATGGTAAATAATATGCTGAAAGGCTAAGGGGGAGCTTTTTATGTCAGAAGTGAACGTATTAGATAATACCACAGGCTGGGTGTTTATCCTTGTCGGGATATTGGTGATTCTTATCGGAGCAGTTATGCTCGCGGTTTTTGTGTGGCTGGGGTTCAAGCGTCCCAAGTACAGAAAAGAGCATTTTACAGGGCATACAACGGGTACTGTTGAGCGTATGTCGAATATTTACAGCTGTAATATCCGCGTACCGCTTGTAAGCTATTCTGTGGAAGGACAGACCTATAAAGTGGCAGGTCCGCGCTTTGCAGCCTGCACCACAGTATTTGCCGATGTGGCAGGTATGCAGGTGCTCAGCGGCGGCTCGAATATCACCGTTGACGGGGAGCTTCCCACTGTGGTGAAAATGAAGGGCAATGCGGCTGCGGCACAGGCGGCTATGGAGTCAAGATACCCCGTGGGAAAGAGCGTTGATGTTTTCTATGATCCCGATAAACCGAAGAAAGCCTTTGTTGAGCGTGACGCTCCGCTGTCGAAAACACTTTCAACTATTCTTTCCGCTGTCAGCGCCGCAGTGAGTGTGATCGGACTTGTGATCCTTATCATCGGCATTGTCGCTCTCACAAGATAAAAAGTACATATCAAGCCGCAGAGTTTGCGTTCTGCGGCTTTTTCATTGACAGGGGAGAGCTGCTGTGGCACAATTCCAATATAATAACAGAACGGAGAACGTTTATGAGTGATATCTGGGGAGCATTCCGCTTCATGGTTGCAGGTACAAATAAAGTACATATAATATGGTTCGGCGTGATACTGCTTGTAATGCTGATACTGGCTGTGCTTCATCACCGCTGGAAGCATTACGAAAAGGAAATGAAGCTTTGGAAAAAGCTTTGTCTCATACCGCTGGGTATAACTACAGTCCACTATTTCATATATGTTTCGGGAGACGATTCTTTCCTGCAATGTTATACTTCTATTTATCTCACGGCTATATTGGCGCTTCTCCCTATGCTGTGCGCAGATATGAAAAAGGGCTACAGAGTAACTGCGGCGATAGTCGGAGTTATTTCCGCTGTATTCTTTCTGTTTTTCAGCACATCGGCGATTGATCCCAATAACTTTGCACGGAAAAGCTACACAAAGTCCTTTCACGCATTGGTTAAGGAGCTTGACAGGAGCTACGTGCTGAAAGAGTGGAAAGAAATAGACTTTTTCGCACTTGAGGAGAAATATATGCCGCAGGTAAGTGAAGCGGAGCAGGAGAAGGATCCTGCCAAGTTTGCCGACGCGGTGGATATGTTCTGCATGGAGCTTCACGACGGTCATGTAAGTGTGCATTGTCATTACGACCATGATAAGTACCAGTCTGCATTTTTGATGAGGGACTACGGTCTTTCCATGATAAAGCTTGACAGCGGAGAGGTCATTGCTGTATGTACTGATAAGTCGGTCAATGAGCTTGGCATAGAGGACGGAACTGTCATCACCCAATGGGACGGCGAGGACGTTTTGCAGGCTGCGGAGAGCATGGAATGCGGTCAGCCTGTAAAAGAAAACGATGATAGAGAAGCATTGTTGGAGCTGTCGGGAAAAGGCGGCGAAACTGTTAAGGTAACGTTTGGGGATAAGAACGGCAGGGAGCAGACCGCGGAGCTCCACGCTCATGACGATGAACATACTTATGACGACGCCTTCAATGCCTTCATGCACTGTCCCGAGAGTTTAGGAGAGCTGGTAAATTCTAATTTCAGCACGAAAATGCTGGACGACAAATGCGGATATCTTGTGCTCAGCGTCGAGACCACAGGCGGCAGTATCCATGATAAAATCTGCTTCAACAAAGGGGAGTGCAAGTGGGCAAGAAAGATGTTCCGCGAAAAGCTGAGCAGACTGAAAGAGCAGGGAATGGAGTACCTTGTTATTGATATGCGCAATAATATGGGCGGCTGCGGAGCTGTGGGCTATGAGCTCTGCGCACTTCTCGGCAGTGAGGATATCTACGCCACAGGCTTGGGCGTCCGCAAAAACGGTGAATACAAACGCTTGACCACTCAGACGATACACTGCACAGGCGAATTTGCCGATTTAAAGGTGGTTGTTCTCACTAACGGCGGTTGCATAAGCGCAGGGGACAGCACAGCCCAGTGCCTTTCAAAGCTGTCCAATGTTACCCTTGCAGGTATCACTAATCCGAGCGGCAGCGGACAGATAACAGGGGGCTGCTGTGTGCTGTCTGAGGGCATAGTCAGCGTGAATTATCCTGTGGGACTTATGCTCAATGAAAATGACGAGCCCGATATCGACACCCGTGCAGACAGGATAAGCCGTAATCCTGTGGAGGTTCGTATACCTCTTGACTATGACGCTGCTATGAAGATATTCCGCGATAAAGAGGACTATGAGCTGAGCTGGGCTGTGAACTATCTCGAAGAAAATGATAAATAAACGCAAAAAAGCTCCACTATGTTTATCTGTTATACTGATATAGAAGCTTATAGTTATTTATGGGGGAAACCTTTCTGAGGAAAGGGTTTCCCCCATACCCCTTTCCAAAGACTTTTATCTGGTTTTTTCACAGATAGGGCGCTCCATAGATAAAAAAAGCCCTGCAAAATGCAGGTGCGCCCTATCTGTGAAAAAACAAAACGAAAGTTTTAGGGAGAGAGTTTGAGAGAAGCCCCTTTTTCAAAAGGGGTTCTCTCAATAATAAACATAAAACTTCTATATAAGTATCATGGATAAACATAGTGGAGCTTTTTTGTATTATCAGCCGTTTACGATTTTTTCTCTTCTGAAAAGCTTTCCTATAATAACAATTCCTAACAGGGCGGCAGCAATATTGATCCCGAATGTTATTCCTGCATTTGCCCATGAATAGTTGAGCTTTATACCGTCCTGAAGTAGTTTTACCGAATTCCATACAGGGATTATGTAGTTTTTTGCTCCAAGCTTTTCAACATTTGACGCAAAGCTGTCGCTGGAGCACAGTAAAGAAGGTATCATTACGATAAGCAGAAGTATAGGCGAAAGCTGTGTTGCCTGTTTTACGTCCTTGGCAACTGTGGAAATAATAAGGAGTATTACCGCAAATACGAATGCACCTGTAATAACTGCTCCCAGAAGCAATGCATAATCTGATATACTGTAGCTGGTGTTTTCTGCTATCGCTAATGCCTCTGAGAACTTTGGCAGAGATAACGCCATTCCTGCAAAAGCCGAACAGCTTGAGATTATAGCGACTAAAAGTATTGAGATGGATTTTCCTGCCGCAAGACTTTCACGTCTTATTGGAGTTATCAGCATGGTGTTGAGGAAGCCCTTTTCCTTGTCGCCTGCGATAGAGTTTGCTGCAAGATTCATACAAACCATATATACAGCCATGAATACCATAAGTGGTATTATTCCGCTAAGAAGATTTCTCAGCATTGCCGCCTTATCCACAAGATCATATTCTATATCAGTTGATTCATTGAAAGTGAATATACGTGGCTGCATTGCAGTGAATATAACTGTGGCTTTGGAGTACAGCTCCATAGAGGAGTCTTTATCGGAATTATAGAAAATATCTATATTTGACAGCGAATTTGTATCTTCCGAGCCCATTTTGAAGTCATCGGGGAATATCATAAGCATATCCGCGTCTTTGCTCTTGACCTGTGATTTATATTTTTCAATGTCATTATCGGGAGCAGGCTTTATGCCGAGCTCGTCAAGGGCGGAGCTGAATTCCGCAGGTGCATTTATGCTGTATGCAATGATCGATTTGTTATCCTGTACTGTGCTATCCTCACGCATACCGGACCACATTGCCGACATAAGCATACCATATCCGAATACTATAGCGAAGGGCAGGATAAACATCTGCATTAATATCGCCTTATCGCTGAAAAAGGCTCTTATTTCTTTTTTTGCAACTGTAATAATATCTCTCATGGTCACACCTCATCTTTTCCGCCGTTAAGGCTTGTATAAATATCGTAGAAAGCGTCCTCGAGGGAGCGTCCCTGCATGAGGTTTTCCAGTGTATCGTCTGCAACTATCTTGCCGTCCATTATCATGGCGGCTCTGTCACAGACCTTTTCTACGAGGTCGAAGAGGTGAGTGGAGATTATTACGCACTTGCCGTTTTTCTTCATATTGAGTATGAACTCGCGTACCTCGCGGGCAGCGATGATGTCAAGTCCGTTTGTTGGCTCGTCAAGAATTACGAACTTAGGATCGTGGATAACCGAAATTACCAGAGATACCTTTTGTCTCTGTCCCTGTGAGAGCTTAGAAATAGTAGTATCAGCGAATTTGTTTATGCCAAACTCGTCAAAGAGCAGCTTTTTGCGCTTTTCCGCTGTGTCCTTAGAAACGTGGTAAAGCTCTGCGAAGAAGTCGAACATGATGTTAGGTGTGGACTTCATATCGGGTTTTAGGTCGGTAGTAAGGAATGCCAGCTGTGAGCGTATCTCCTCGGGAGACTTGACGGCGCTGACTTCATTATAGAAAGCGTCACCGCTGTCGGGAGCAATAAGAGTTGCAAGCATACGCATAGTAGTTGTTTTGCCTGCGCCGTTAGGTCCGATAAGACCGAAAACTTCGCCTGATTTTGCGGTAAAGCTGATACCGTCAACGGCTACCTTTTTCTTTTCTTTTATGCCGAGAGCTTTTCGTTGTTTTTCACTTATTGTGAAAGTTTTTACGAGGTTTTGTACTTTCAGTGTTTCCATTTTATCCTCCATAATTATGTTTTATGCTGCGGCATTGCCACAGCAGTGTGTATATACATTATATACATTGTCGGTGAGTTTGTCAAGTCTTTAGCAAAAAATATGGAAATTTTTTACTGTGGAGTAAATGGCAGAAAAAGGATATCTGTGTTTTCTATAGCCGAAAAAGCAAACTTTGGTTAAAAAATAAATTTTTCTAAAATCTATTGACAGCTTCGAGCGGTTCTGATATAATTATTATGTTGTGATTAGCTCATAACAGAATATAGGGGTATAGCTCAGTTGGTAGAGCAGCGGTCTCCAAAACCGCGTGCCGAGGGTTCAAGTCCTTCTGCCCCTGCCAAGTTGAAAGCTGCATTTTTGATACAAATTGTATAAAATGTAGCTTTTTCTTTTGTTAATAAGAACGATAGCGTATGTTTTGATACATACGCTATTTTTTATATATTTACTTTTATCGATATGTAATGTCAGTTTCACCACAAAACAATGATTATTGGAAAAGCTAATAAGTTCTATCATCCTGTAACAGATACGCCTTATAATTATACTGCGTATCACAGTTATTGTCTGATACGAAATAGTTATTATAGTTCGGAATAATACCTGAGAAATTCCTCTGTACAGGCGGTTTTATACATTGGCGCGGACTGCCACACAAGCTCGCCCTCGCATTCAAGGCTGAGCACGTAGCCGTCGCACTGATTCCAGCCGTATAAAAGATAATCTCTGCCGTTATGGGAAAAGCTCAGCTCATCGTCCGAAATAATGGCTTTTCTGAGTTCATTCGTGCTCATAGTTATGCTCCGTATATTCTTTCAGTTTTGCTTTGAGATACTCATATCTCTCATGTTTCTCAGTTTTTGAGAAGTGTACTTCTCTGAACTGCTCGGGATTTTCAGTATAGTCAAGTATTTCATCACCGAACTGTTCGCTTGTAAGGTCGAATACCACATCTCCCACAACATTGTAGCAGTGGTAATTTCCTTTTGGTCTGGGGACTCCGTAAACCTTTCCTCCGAAGATATCCTGCGCTAAAAAAGCGGTTATGGCGCACTGCCCGAGAGTTATATTCTCCTTGCTCCACTTGATGCGCAGACGGGGAGCGCAGGTGTACTCGCACCATATCTCTGTAAGGGCGTCATATAGCTTCTGCGGCGTATCTATGCCCTTGAAGTCGTTATTTATCGGCGGTACCAAAGCGGTTTCCCAGCCGTAGAAATTATAGCTCATAATTCACCTCATATATACATTGCGTCCATTGCCGTGATATACTCAAGGGGCGGAACGAAAGTGCCCTTATGGCGGTCTCCGCGATAGACCTCTCTGCCGTGTTTGTAGGCGATGACCTGCGCCATTGGAAACGGTATCCACACGCCGTCATCAAGGGGCTTTGTGGCAAAAATAATGCCGTTTTCAAGCCTTTTGAAGCAAAGCGTATTTTTCAGATTCTTGTGTACATAGAGCATATTGCCGTCGTATATCATCAGATTCAGCTTGTTCCGCGGAGCGTTCTCCACTATGAATTTATTGACTACCTCAAAGCGTTCATGCTCCTTGGGAACAGCCCGTGAGATATGCTCATTCATATAGTCGAGAAGTGAAAGGAAGAAGCGCTCGGAGTCCGTATCTCCCTGCTGTGCGGCAGAATAACGATGATTATGTCTGCCGTTGAAGATAGTGCCGTTGTGGATAAGAGTCCATTCTCTGCCCGAAATATCCTTTCCCGTGAATGGGTGGCAGTTGTTCTCGTTTATAGAACCGACGGTGGCAAATCTTATATGTGCGAGGAGATTTTTCTGTGGAGCAAGACTATATATCATATCGCCGAGAAAACTGCTCTCACTGGCGCAGACAGGCTCTTTCAGAATGACTCTGCTGCCGTTTTCGTACATCATTCCCCAGCCGTGGGGATTGCTTCTGCTGTGAGCAAAAAAACTGCGCAGATAGTCCGATATATCCGTATTCTTTTCAGAGGTGAAGCCCAGAAGCTCGCACATTTATTTCACCGCCTTGTCTGATTATCAATTACTTTGCAGAAGCCGATACAATTGAGGTTTTGAAATGATTTCTGCCGAGTATTTTTTCTTTCTCAAATGCAATTATTTCAAGTGCCTTTTCGTTGTCCGAGAAATGCTTTTCCATTTCCTCGATGACCTCAAGTCCGCGCTCTAAAAGCTTTGTATCGGGCTCAAGAAGTGCCGCATTTTTATGGTCGCGGACAGCCTTTTCCTGGAGCTCGGGAGCAAAGTCGAAATCGGCTTGCGAGAGCAGATAGAGAATAAGCAGATGAGCAAATTCAAGGTCTCTGCTGTCGATTCCGAGAGCTGCGGAGGGATTGAGGTCGAACATTCTCAGCTCGATGTGGTCAACGCCCTTTGCTGCAAGATTTTCAAGGGTATTCACGCCCTTTGGTTTAAGGCGTATGGGCAGGTACAGCTCGCTTGCGGAGTACAGTGAGCCCGTCACGATATGCTTCTTGATACTGCCTGTGAACGTCTTTAAGCTCCTGTGGTCGAGTATGGGCAGGAATTTGTTCCAGTAGCCCCGTTTGCTGTTTCGCAGGGACGAATACTCACTCATAATTATACCGCTTTTTCCGTCCTTGTCAAGTGAAGCGTCATAATATGGACTTGCCGCCGTAAGCAGCACCAGAAGCCAGCTGTGCACCATGAGCTGCTTGTAAAGCCTGAGATAAAACTCGTCGCGGAATGTATGGAAGTCCTCGTTATTTGTATTGAGCTCGCGGAGAAATTCCTCTGCAAATGAGAAATTGAAGTGTATCCCCGAGAAAAGCATTAGCTTTTTGCCGTATTTCTGTTGTAATACCTCACGGTATGCACGTTTCGAGGAATGGTCGCCTGTGAAGTCTGCAATGGGTATATCCTTCTCGCTGTCAAAGTGTGGAGGGTTGCTGTACAGCCAAATGCTCTCGCCGTTTTTGGCAAGCTCCTCACGGGTTCTTTTGTCAAGCTCCGCAAGGGCTTCAATAGCCTCGTCAACGCTGTGGCAGACAGGAGTTACGAGCTCCACCTGATTCTCGCAGAAGTCACGGGTGATATGCTCGTCATTGCCGAAAGGGTGGGGAGTCTGAGCAAGTCTGCCCTGACCGTCCACACGGAGAGTTTCACGCTCAATGCCGAATTTTCCGCTGTAATAATATTTACTTGTGGTCATAAATATCACCTCAGATATCTGTAATTCTTACCTGCCGCACATTTTTTATCCTGCGGAGCCTGCGGGAAACAGCTTCATCTTCGGAAGCAGTCTCAAAGCAGATATCGGCAGTAAAATGCGAAACAAGGGTATTCTGTTCGTCTGTCACTACATTGGCTGTATGAGTTATTATGTTGCCGTTAAGGCGTCTGATGACGTTGGAAATCTCGCCGACAAGACCTATCCTGTCAAGGGATATCACTTCAATTCTTTTCATATGATTCCTCCTGCAAATAAAAATAGTCTGCCTCCGCGGCAGACTGTTTGCTTACAGGCAGAAAAAGCCTATGATACAGAAAGCACGGGGCTCGTTATACAAATATTCATTTTACACATATGTACCTGCATAACAAACACCTCCGTTAATACATACTGATTTACTATGTTTATATTATACTATAATTAGCATACTTTGTCAATAGGATTTCTGTGAATTGGTTATTGACTTTTACTCTTGCCGGTTATATAATCATATTATAACAAGCTGCAAGCCTGCTGTTCCTCGTCAAAAAGCTCGGTTATAGCCGGATCATCGCCGCATATAGGACAGGACGGAACTCTTTTCGGCAGTTTTACCCTGCGCCATTCCATTTTAAGTCCGTCGAATATGAGCATACTTCCTGTGAGAAGCTCCCCCTGACCTGTGTTGTACTTCACGGCTTCAAGAGCCTGCATGGAACCTATTATACCAGCCATAGCGCCGATAACTCCTGCTTCACGGCAGCTGGGGACTGCGTCCTTCGGCGGCGGAGCTTCAAATATACAGCGGTAGCAGGGACCTTTATCGGGGACATATGTCATAAGCTGCCCCTCAAAGCGCAGGATACCTGCGTGACAAAAGGGCTTGCGTCCAAGGATGCAGGCGTCGTTTATGAGGAACTTTGTGGGGAAGTTGTCCGCGCCGTCGATTATGAAGTCGTAATCTGCTATCATAGCCGCGATGTTTTTGCTGTTTACGTATTCGTGATATGTGATAACTTCAACATCGGGATTGAGGGCTTTTATGGTCTCGGCAGCGGACTGTACCTTTGTTTTGCCCACATCATCGGTGGTGTGTATTATCTGCCTTTGCAGGTTTGAAAGCTCCACGTTATCGCAGTCGGCAATGCCGATAGTTCCCACGCCTGCGGCTGCAAGGTACATGGCGGCAGGTGCGCCGAGACCTCCTGCGCCAATGATGAGCACCTTTGCGGCAAGGAGCTTCTTCTGCCCCCTTACGCCTATTTCTTTTAATGTGATGTGTCTCGAATAGCGTTCGAGCTGTTGGTCTGTTAAAGCCATTTTTGCCTCCCGAAAGGAAATTGATATGAAAAGTATAAATGCGGCGGAGTTATCCGCTCTTGATATGGAAAAAGTGCTTCTTCTCGATATAAGGAGCCGCGAAGAATTTGAAAACAACGGTATAAAAGGCTCGGTAAACGTGCCCTTTGACGAGATTTCAACGAGACTATCAAAGCTCCCCAAGGATAAGCCTGTCTACGTACTGTGCAGGACAGGGGACCTCAGCGAAGAAGTCGCCGAGATACTGGAAGACCGAGGATATGACGTATATAATGTGGAGGGCGGTCACGCCGCATATATCGTAAGTCTTGCAAGTGCAAAGCTGTAAACGTAATTCCTACTTGTTTAATAAGTATAGCATATACACATGAGCTTTTCAAGGGCGTCGGGTATAGCTTTTTTCTATAATCTGCAATGGCTTTTTTGCATTGGACAAACCGCTTTCTGTGTGATATACTAAAGCCACACCAAACGAAAGGAGCGGTGAAAATGAAAAACAGAATATCCTGTATGCTTGGTATGCTCCGCTCCATCGTCAGGGGGACAGACCGAATGTGCAGCACGGGACGATGTTAAAACGGGAACCATTTTTAGCTGAAGCATTAAGTGTATAACCTCCTAAAACAATACATTTAAACGGAATGACAAAACAGCTTCTTCTATAACGAAGAACAAAAACGCTCGGGCTTTCATCAGGTTCGGGCGTTTTTTATTGAGCTTATCCCAAATTCTGTGTAAACGAAAATAGTGCAATAATAAAGTTTGGGATGAGACCGATTGTGGAAGCAGTCGGTCTTATCTGCATAACAGCCGCCTCACATACTACTGACACATTAATACGTACCTTTATACAACGAAACGAATAATTAATCAAATGAGAGTTGATGGATTATACTGCTTGAAAATGAATCAAAAGATGCCTTGCCTTTGAGCATAGCCTTGAACTGAGTAAAAATGGGGAACATTGTTTTTATTAGTGGAGCAAAAGCCGCAATCAACGTAAAATCGGAAGATAATATTGCTTTTTCAGTATAACTATGATATAATGTATGTAAAGATTTACTCAGGATTCTTCGCATTTTCATCAACGAATGACACAGACTGCTGCCGTATCGTACAAGTGCAGCTTTCACGTATAGTCCTTTAGCATCTGAAAGGAACAGGCATTGACCGTGAAGCACTCCGTACAGGCAAGGACTGCGGTAAGATATATAAATACGGGCTGAGTTATCAGGTTATGTTTACGGGGGGTAAGAAATAATGGATTCGATAAAAACAATAAACACCAATAGAAGCGCTTACTGGGATAATATGAAAGGTGTGCTAATGCTTTTGGTGGTATTCGCACACATCTTGTTTCAGCTTCAGGATTATTCGGATACGATAAACAGTACCGTAGATTACATATATATGTTTCATATGCCGGCGTTTGTTTTTATTTCAGGCTACTTTGGAAAAAGTGAACGCTCGCACAGCTTTGAAAGCATTATCAAGCTTGTTTTTCTCTTTTTTATTTTCAACAGCATAATAGGCTTCATCTACGGATTTAAATCCCTATTGCAGCCGATGTTCTCTTATTGGTACCTTATCGCGCTGATCGCATGGCGGCTTACTGCACATCATATTGCAAAATTCAAGGATATCAATCTAATACTTTTTATCATCGCATTGTTTGCAGGTTTTTATTCTTCTATTGACAATACGTTTTCAGCAGCGAGGATCATCGGCTTTTATCCGTTTTATATGAGCGGCTATCTGCTGTCAGCGGAAAAAAGTGATAAGCTATGCCGGAAGAAATATACTAAAAAACTGCTGTCAGGCTCACTTTGTTTGATCGGTTCAGCTGTTTTAATGTATATCGGGTATCACTTTTTTTATTATACCGACAATGCGCTTCAGATGGCAGCATATGAAGATTCGGTAGATGCTTTTGGCAGGATAGTACTTTACGTGATCGCTTTCCTTGCGATATATGCACTAAGATGCTTTACGCCGCAGAATAAAATTCCTTTTATCACAATGTTTGGACGGAATTCTTTATGGATATATGTTTCCCACAGACCTTTCACCTTATTGATAAGCGATCATATAAAAGGTATTGGAACCGGCTATATAATGATGATTTCCGTAATATCAGCGCTTGCAATATGTTTGATCTTCGGTAATGACTTTATCTGCAAGTATTTTAAGCATTTTATGGACGGCGGAGCTGCAATATTCACATCGGACAGAGGAAAAAAGACTTCTTTCTCACAGATAGCTGCGCTTATGGTTTCACTTGGCTTTATAGTATCTGCTCTTGTAAAATCATATGCAGGTGTGAGCAAAGCTGACATTATAAAGCTGATAAAAGGGGAATATAATGGAGATGATGAAGCGAAAAATACCGAGAACGACTATGGCGAAGAGGCTATCTACCCGATAATGACTGATGAACAGGAAAAGGAATTCAATAATGCGTTCCGTATAACTTTTGCGGGAGACCTGATACTGCTTGAAGATCAGGTAAAACGTGCATACAATGGCAGTGAATATGACTTTACAGATGTTTTTGAATATGCACAGCCATATATTTCCTCCGCTGATTATGCAATAGGTGTATTTGAAGGTCCTATGGCAGGCGAAAAGGCAGGGTATACCTCAAGCAATTTTAATGACGGAAAAGAGCTATATCTCAATTTCCCCGATTCTTTTGCATCAGATGTCAAAAAAGCTGGCTTTGATCTTGTGACTACTGCCAATAATCATCTTCTTGACAAAGGCGAGGAAGGAGCCCTCAGAACGATAGATATTCTTGATAAGATCGGTCTTGACCATACAGGTTCTTACAGATCTGCTGAGGATAAGGAAGAAAACCGTGTGAAACTGATAGAATGTCAGGGGATAAAAATGGCAGTTCTCTCTTATACATACGGAAGCAACCATATTAACGACAACTGGCTGATAGACGGCAGATATTCCTATCTGACCTCTGTCATATCCAATACGGAGGGAGAGCGCTTTGAAAAGCTCAGACAGTCGGTTGAAGAAGATTTCCAAAAGGCACGGTCTATGTCACCTGATCTGATCGTAGTCTTACCGCATATCGGCACTCAATTCTCAAATGAGGCAGACGAGACTCAGAAAAAATGGTTTGATATTTTCATAGAGAATGGAGCGGATATCATTCTCGGTGATCATCCTCATGTAGTTGAACCTGTACAGATAGAAAACAACAATGGAAAAAATGTATTTATCAGTTATTGTCCCGGAAACTTTGCGAATATCTATCGTGAGGATCAGGGTGATACAAGTATGCTGATAGATGTTTACATTGACCGTGATACCAAAAAAGTGATCGGAGGAAGTATCGTTCCGCTGTATACACACGCAAGGGCAGATGGCAATTACCGTGCAGTTTCCCATACATGAGATCATGTTCAAAAAAGAACTGAGGGAGCAGCTTACCACTGATGATATCGACAAAGCAGCCGAGTCCAATGCACTTATAACCAATGTGGTATTCAGACACGAAATGGATATTTCGTCCGTTACAGAGCGCTATTACTTCAACGAAAACGGTTTTATCCGTTCCAAGGCTGAGGGACTGGACATAACGGAAGAAATGAAGTCAGGTGTCCTTTACTCAGCTATGAAAAAGGCTGATTCGATATGCTTTATCGGCGACAGCGTTACTGAAGGAACAAAAAACGGCGGCTGTCCGTGGTATGAACCGATAGAGAAATATTTTAAGGACAAACAGATCATGAATTACTCAAAAGGCAGCTGTACTGTGTCTTATATGACAGAACGCGCCGATAATATCCCAAAGGCTCAGCTCTATGTTATCGCTCTTGGTACAAATGATGTGAGATACCGCGATGATGCAGTTTGCGCAATGACTGCGAATGATTATATACTGGAGATCGAATCGCTCAGATCAAAGCTGTCAACGCTATCGCCTGATTCAGACTTCGTTTTCATTGCACCGTGGTATTCCACAGACGGAGATCCGTTCTGTTTGCTTTCTTTTGCAGAAAAAACTGACCTGAACGATGAATACTCTTCAGCGCTTGAACAATACTGCAAAGAGCATTCATACAGTTTCATAAATGCTAATACCTATATCAGAGACAAACTTACTGTAATGCCTGATAAGACCTATCTTCTTGACCACATACACCCGAATGCTTCAAAGGGAGTTGTAATGTATTCCGAAGCAGTTCTGTCGTATCAAGAATAAGAAAACAGACAGCTCCCGATATGGGAGCTGTTTTTTCTTCTGTTTATGTGAGCATTTAATTGACTTATAAAATACAGAAAAAATATTAAATGCTATCTTATCGGTGATACAGAAATTGAGCTTTCACGTTTTTATTCTTTGATATTCTTGACTTTTGTGCCGATATGCTGTAAAATAAAGGTATCATTTCAAGCAATGACACACGGAGGGGTATTAAAACGAATATTATCAAAAAAGCAATGTCTGCTCTTGCAGCTGCCGCAGTTCTTGCAGTCGGCTCTTCTGCGCCTGCTATAGCTGCAACTACAGGCGATCTTAACAACGACGGCGTCATCGACTCATTCGATCTGGTATTATGCCGAAAGAACCTGATTACCATGTTTTCGGGCGGACAGGCTGATATGCTGGGCGATATCGACGGCAACGGCTCTATCCAGATAAACGACCTTGTACTGCTTCAGAAGTATGTGCTGGGTTCGATAAAGTAGTTCCCGCAGGCATCAGCTGCGACAACGACTGTTACTGCGACCACCACAACTTCTTCTGCACCTGTTGTTACTACAACTACAACTGTCAACAGCGGTGACAGCTACATGAAGAAAATGGCGGCGGATATTCATCTTCACGAGGACAGCTCCGTTACCGAGAAAAAGGGCGGTGTTGATTACGGAAAGATTGAGAAAAAGACCTATTACTCCAAGGACGCCGAGTGCGAAAAGAATCTCAATATCCTGCTCCCACCCGGCTACGACGGCAGTCAGAAGTATCCCGTAATGTATGTTTTCCACGGTATTTTCGGCTCTGAGGACTCCATGACAGACGACAGCATGAAGATACAGACTATGCTGGGAAATCTCGTTGCTTCGGGCGAAGCTGAGAAAATGATAATCGTATTTCCGCAGATGTTCACCACAAAGGACAGAAGCCTTTTCCCTGCATTTACAAATGAATCCTCACGGGCTTACGACGCTGTACGTGAAGACCTTGAAAACAGCATAATGCCCTTTATGAAGGAAAACTACTCGATAAAAACAGACAGGGAGAATACTGCTGTTACAGGCTTCTCAATGGGCGGCAGAGAGGCTCTCTATGTTGGTGTTACCAGACCTCAGCTCTACGGCTACGTTGGCGGAGTTTGCCCTGCTCCCGGTATATTCCCAACTGTCGACGGCAATATGACTCATGAGGGCTGTATGTCA
Organism: Ruminococcus flavefaciens MA2007; assembly: GCF_000621845.1. Taxonomy (GTDB): domain Bacteria; phylum Bacillota; class Clostridia; order Oscillospirales; family Ruminococcaceae; genus Ruminococcus; species Ruminococcus flavefaciens_E. The sequence goes on from NZ_KK211354.1 coordinate 234,569, forward strand.
CCCAGCGAGTTCTGCTTCGGTTCAGCTCCGAGCCCATATGTGCTTATGATAACCTGCACGCGGTTTGACGGTACTGTAGGCGACGCTCCCGAGAGCTACCACAAGGCTCTTGAGCAGAACAGCGTTGAGCATATCTGGCATGAGCTTACCGACGGCGACCACGGTTCCATATCCGTAAGAGCGCATATGTATAACTTCCTGAGATACGCATTTAAAGCATAACTAACAAAGAGGCTCATTCGAGCCTCTTTTTCACTTGTTTTGAGAATTGCCTTTATGAGAAAAAGCTGATACACCTGCATTTTCAGGGAATAAATGAATAATTTTGAACGCAGGCAAACGCGATGTATTGCATTATTTTTTATATAATGCTATAATAAATATCTGCGGTACACAAGCCGTATACTTCATTACTAAAGGAGCGATGAAAATGTCGATATGGAATCCGTGGCATGGCTGTCACAAGATAAGTGCAGGCTGTGCGAATTGCTACGTTTACCGCAGGGACGAAAGTATCGGCAAGGACGCTTCCATTGTTGCAAAGACTGGAGATTACGATCTGCCGCTGAAAAAGAACCGTCAGGGACAGTACAAGCTGACCGCTGAGGACGGAATTGTATTTGCCTGCATGACGTCGGACTTCTTCCTTGAAGACGCCGATGAATGGCGGCAGGGCTGCTGGGACATGATACGTCAGCGTCAGGATCTTCATTTTCACATTATAACCAAGAGGATAGACCGCTTTGCTCAGTGCATACCGTCCGACTGGGGAGACGGCTGGGACAATGTTACCATATGCTGCACCTGTGAAAATCAGGACAGAACTGACTACAGACTGCCGATATTTCTGAGTCTGCACATAAAGCACCGCGAAGTCATCTGCGAGCCCATGATAGGGGAGATAAACATGGAAAAGTACCTTGCAAAGGGACTTATTGAGCACGTCAGCTGCGGCGGTGAATCAGGGGATAATGCTCGTCCCTGTGATCTCAGGTGGATACAGGAGGTTCGCCGTGAATGTATCCGCTGTGCAGTGCCATTCACGTTCAGACAGACGGGAGCTGTATTCATTAAAGACGGCAGGACCTATCATTTAGACCGAAAGCTCCACATATCACAGGCGAAAAAGTCAGGCTACAGCTATATCCCCAATATGGGCATGGCAGACGCGATAAAATACAAGCTTCCTGACAGGGGAGCGCTCTTTGCCAGACTAAGCAGGTCGGATTTCAGAAACAGATTCCATTTGTCGGCAAAGGATAAGGCTTATGTGACTGAAAAGGGAATTGATACCATACGAAGTCACGCACGGGATTTCGTAGAAAAGCGGCTTTCAGCGGAGAATCCAGAAAACGACGGCAAGCAGACTCCCATGAAAGGTCACCCTGTATTCATAGCGCAGCACGCAGCTGCCTGCTGCTGTAGGAGCTGTCTCGAAAAGTGGCATAATATCCCGTCGGGAAAGGTCCTGACAGAAGGGGAGCGCTCCTATATAGTAGATGTCCTTATGGACTGGATAGAAAGGGAAATGCACCTATAGGACTGAATCCAATACATATTATAAAAGGACGGCATGAAAGCCGTCCTTTTTTGCATTAATTATGAGTATTTCGTAACTGCCTGTGATATCGTTCAGGTGTTCAAGCCTTGTATTACAGTCTTTCTGAGCTCTACCATGTCGAATATATCAGCTGTGCCGTCAATGTTCAAATCAGCCTGCACGGCTTGTTCCTGTGACATTATTTCCTTGCCGAGGATATGCTTTTGCAGTATAACAAGGTCTGCGACGTTTATAGAGCCGTCCTTATTGATATCGCCCAGACTATAGCTTACGGGCGGTTCAACAGTACTTTTGCCCACAGCCATAACTATATAATTAACGCACTTATATGTCTGTCCGTTGCTGCCGAGGGATATCTTATCGCCTGCCTTTACGTCTTTTTTGTACATCATAAAGCTAACGTCGTTATCAGACGTGCAAAGCGTCCTCATCAGCGTATAATCGCTGAGCCAGTCGGGAACATTCTCCACACGGCTGTCCAGTCCCACATACAGGGACATATCGCTGCCAGCCTCAAATGTTGCCGCTTCGCCTGTTGTGCCCTTTGCGTCACATGAGGTTAGAAGCTGCTCTGCGCCTTCGAGCTGGAGCTCTGAGAATTTGAAAGTTCTGTCACCGAATACAGGTGAGCCTACAGCCGCAGTTGATATCTGCCAGAAATCGGGATTTGCCTGTGAAGTGACCTGAACGTTTTTGAAGAGCTTGCCGCTGAGGGGGACAGCGTCCCTGCCGAATACGAAGCTGTCCAGATTTACAATGTAGCCGTCGCCGCCCGTAAACTTTATATACAGGTCGTGAGTTCCCGTAAGCTTTGATATGCCTGCTTCTATCTCCTCAAATGTATCGAGGCTGCCGTTGCCTGCATAGCTTACCTTTGCCGCAGGAGAGCCGCTCATGCTGTCGAGATACAGCTCCATAACAGTTGGATTTCCTGCAATCTTAGCACTGAAGCTTTGAGCGCCGCTGCCGAAGTTTATTTGTTCGTACTTTACCCAGCTTCCGTTTTGGATATGGTCTATAACGCCGACGCCTGTTCCCTCCGTAGTCTCTATGCCGTTCTGATCGCTGAAATGCTCTGCTTCGATAGTCTCAAAGGCAGAAACTGTCGTTACAGGAGTGAAATTTCCGCCTGTAGGGGAGAGCTTCACAACGCCCTGTGGGAATGAATCCACGGTAAGGTCGTTTATGTAGTACTCGATGTTCATGTAGCCCTGACCGCAGTAGTCTCCTGCGTAGTCATCGGGATCGTTGGGATCAAGACCTCGTGCAAGCTCCCAGCTGTCGTCCATGCCGTCGTTGTCAGCGTCGGTTATCTCCTTTTTTGTAACAGGTGAGGGATAGCTGTAGGTCACGCCGCACTTGATATTGTACTTGCTGAGGTTGGCTTCTGAGCCGTCAAATGCTGCAGTACCGCTGCACTGTCCCGTGCCGTTCTTTGTATCGCTTGCGCACTGCTTGTCGATAGCTGTACGCTTATCGGGAGAGATACCGTTGCCTGCGAAGCTGATTACATGGTCGTAGGCAGCCGCCGCACTCTCGGCAGTATTTGCAGTGGACACATTCTCGCCGTTGATATTGATAGGGAATGAGGTGCCGCTGTACAGGTTGTTCTTGGATATGCCGATACCGTCCTTGACGGTGACTCCCGACCAGTTATCACCTGTAACGCTGTGGAATGAGCCGTCCTTGTTGATAAGGCGGTTTCCTGCGCAGTATACCTTGAAATTCTCGGGCTTGGTAGTGCTGTCCACATACATATAGTGATAGCCGCCTGTGGTGGAGTTGCCTGCTTTCAGGGTATTATTGACGTAATTCAGGTGACCTATGGTGCCGTATGCGGTCTGATAGCCCCAGTCGTAGATGATATTGTTGGTGAAGTCCGCCGTGTACTGGTCAGGCACCTTGCCGCGGAAGTTTCTGGAAACGTTATGGATAATGAGGTTATGGTCAAAGGTCAGGTCGCCCTTGCCCATCATTATTCCGAATCCGTGGAGTCCCTTTTTGTGACCGCCCCATGAGTCCGCAGGACCTATGACGGAGTATTGCACGGTATAGTTGGTGTTATTGGAGTAAAGTCCCCATTGCTCGTCTGTTGTCCAGCCCATGGAGCAGTGGTCGATTATTGAGTTTGAACCCTTTGCGCCGCCCCATGCGTCGTTGCCTGAGTCCGTGGAAGCATATGGACCTGGACGGGAGCTGATGTAACGGCAGATGATATTGTCTCCCGACATACCCATTTTGTAGTTTTTCAGCGTGATGCCCGAGCCTCCCGGAGCAGTCTGACCTGCCACGGTGACATTGCCTGAGCAAAGGATATTGCCCTTTAATTCGATAGTTCCGCTTACGTCAAAAACGACGATACGTCCCGATTTGCTTACGGCGTCGCGGAATGAGCCCTCGCCGCTGTCATTAAGGTTTGTAACGTGGTATACCTCGCCGCCGCGTCCGCCTGTAGCGTATTTGCCGCCGCCTACAGCTCCGGGGAATGCGAGGATACTGCCTGCCGCCGTAGCCGTCACAGCAGGACTGCCTATGGGAGCAATGCCCGAAGCTCCCGAGAAAACGGTGAGAATGCTGACGGCAAGAGCCGCCGCTCTTTTGAATTGTCTGTTCATTTTAATATCCTCCCAAAAAAAGCCGATATTCTCTATATTAACATTATACATGATATTTCAAGCAATTTCAATGAAATATAGTACTTTTTAACTGCTTTTCGTGGAATATTACACCTTGTGTCCTCATTTGCATACTTGCTCTATAATAAAAACCGTGTTTTTTATAAAAACACGGTTTGTGGCTTTATTATTTTTCTTCGATAAATATTCCTGTCAGCTTCGGCACGTTGAATCGGCTGGTGAACAGCTTGCATTTGCAAAGAAATTCGTAGAATATGTGTCTGCCCTGTCCTGAAAGAGATTCATAATTGCCCTGACCTTTCGCAAGTATCACGTCGGAATGGTCAAGTACATTTTTCGCTTCATCGGGCAGCATTTCGTATATTGTTCCTGCAACAGCTTCACCGTTGGAGATTATCTCGGCTTCCGCATCAAGTCCCACATATTTTGCGTCCTCAGCGGTTGCGTCATTGAGAACATTGTCGCCGCGCACCATAGCTCTGACTGTCAGATGAGGAAATCTCAATTTAAGCTGTTCAAGCATGAGCTTGTCGAGAACTATTTCTCCGCAGTTGTCACATATCAGCAGAAATGTCTTTGCATCGGTACATTCGCGGAGAAATGATTCGTAGGTTTTTCTGTCATCTTCGCGCATTTCTGTATTGCTGAACAGTGAGAGAAATTCATCGCGGTCTACGCTGTTCATAGCTCCGAAGTCTATGTAATTGCCTGCCCGTGACATCATCATCGCCTTTGCCAGCGGTTCTTCCGCGGAGTTTATCTCATGCCGCAGACTATCCTCCATAGCAAGGACAAGGTCGTTGTACTGTTTCTTGATAATACTGTAATCTGCGCCCTTACCGAAGTACCTGACGTGTACCTTATTGAAAAGGTATACCATGTATGGACTGGTATCAGTTTCTTTTCGGTTGTCAAGGAGCGCTTTTATCTCGGCAAGGTATTCGGTATTATCAGTCTTGTTTTTCTGACGTTTATACAAGCATTCAGCGCAGCTCTGTGATATTCGCATATTTTTCTCCTTAATTCTTTCAGATAATAATATTATATCAGATCAACACCGTCAGGTCAACCAGTGACACAGAAAAGCAGGAAGCCCGAAAGTGATCCGTGAGGACCTCTTTCGGGCTGTATTTAAAGTGTGATACCTGAAACGCTTGTTAATTAACCTTTGATAGTGCTGCGGATTACCTCGAAGCGCTTGAGCAGGAAGTCGATAACGGAAACGCTGTTGTTACCGAACATTCCGCCGCCTCCGCCGCCGCCGTTCCAGTTGAAACCGCCGCCGAAGCCGCCTTCAAATGCCCAGCTCTGTTCAAAGTCTGCTGAACCTTCCGCTGCGTCGGGCTCATCAGAGTTGAACTGGAAGTTCCACTGATTATTGCCCTGCTGTCCGCCCCAAGGGTTCTGCTGTCCCTGCTGAGGATTCTGCTGCTGACCGCCCCATGGGTTCTGCTGTCCCTGCTGTGGGTTCTGCTGCTGACCGCCCCATGGGTTCTGCTGTCCCTGCTGTGGATTCTGCTGCTGACCGCCCCAAGGATTCTGCTGACCGCCGCCTACCTGAAGTCCGTTTGCACTCTTGGTAGTTGATGTTACGAACTGGTCTACAGAGAATGCAAATCTTGGATCAGCCTCAACGTGAGGACGTATCAGCTGAGAATAGTTTGCAACGTACTGCTCGATATTCTTGTAGTAATTCATTATCTCGTTTACATAGCCTACGTACAGATCGTAATACTCAGGGATCTGGAGAAGCTTTGCAAAAGGACGGTTGTCAACAGTTGCATTGTAAAGGCTTGTATTGATGTCTGAGTTTACGGAGCTTGCACCGTCCATGAATATGCCGAGGCAGAGGTTGTAGTCCCAGCCTACGAAATAGTGCTTGCCGCCTGTGTACATGAGGTAGTAGTTATGTGCCAGTGAGCCGTTATAGCTGTCGTAGTTGCACATTACGGAGTTTACAGCGAATCCCTTGAGGAAGCTTGGAACGTCAATGATGTCCTCGATGAACTTGTAGTTTGAGGTGTTCATCTTGTTGATAGCTGATTTGAGCTCTTCAAGGTGCTGGAGCTGCTCGTCGTTGCCGAACTTGAGGTCGAGGTTGTTGACAGGCATCTTCTCGGTGAAGGTGCTGTAGCTGTCGCCTCCGCCCATGCCGCCCCACATACCGCCGCCGCCTGCCTGATTGCTTCTTTCGGTAGCCTTGTAGAGGTTGGAGTCATCGTCGATAGCATAGCGCTCAGCAAGTGTAGTGCCGGGCTGCTCAAGAGCATAGTAGAAGCTGTAGAGCTTGCCGTTTAAGTACATATCAGAGTAGCTGCTCTTGGGAGCTACACCGTCTATAGTGTACATTGCGTCGTAACAGATAAGGTCTCTCATGCATGAAGCGTCTGAGTAGAAGTTGTTCATGCAGAATTCTGTAAGACCGTGATAGTTGTTGAGCTTTTCGTATTTATCCAGCTTGAAGCGGAAGCTGTATTTGCCGTTGTTTACCATCATACGTGAGCTGTTGCCCTTGGTTCTGATACCAACGTTCTTGATCTCCTCGCCGTCGATAACGAGATCGCAGGGATACCATTCTTCCTTCTGAGCAGCTGCCATAAATGCGTTCCAGTCGCTTTCGGACATCTTGACATCTATCTTATGTACCTGACTAAGGTCGAAGAAGCTGCTGTAGAGCTGTTCCTCGTTCTCCATGTCGTTGTTTACGTCCTTGTATGCAGCAGGCTTGCCGCCCTTGAATGTGCTGCCTGAGCTGTGCTTCTGCTTGATACCGCCTGCGAAGAGCTTATAATCGCCGCTGCCTATCTCAGGAGAAGAAACTATAGCGTACTTATACTTCTTGGCTGTATTCTGGTCGAAGAGCACCTTGTTTGAGGAATCGGTAAGAGTGATAGGATTGTTCTTTGACCACTCCTTAGCGAAGTCTATCACAAGAGTGTTCTGTTCTGTAGATGTAAGGTTCTCGCACTGGTTGTCTGTAGCTGTAGCGAGGAGCTCGCCGCCTGTGATACCGATAGTGCCTGCGCTTGTGAGTCCCTTGTCGCCGAATGCAGCGATCTTGCCGCCTGAGATATTGATAGTTGTCTCAGCCTGTATAGCGTCATTGCCGCACTTGATATTTACTTCGCCGCCCTCGATATCTACATTGCCCTTTGATGACTTGAGACCGTCACCCTGAGACTTGATATTGAGCTGACCGCCCTTTACGAGAACAGAGGTCTTGCCCTTTACAGCGTCGTTAGCCTCGGTCTCGTTGAGAGTGTCGATATTTGTAGTACCGCCTGTGAACTTGATATCGTTGTTGCAGACGATAGCGGGCTGAACGTTTGCGGTGATATTGAGGACACCTGTGCCTGCGTCGCCGCCCTTGATTGTGAGGTCGTCCTTGGCTTCGATAACAGCGTTTGTCTGATCGTCGCCGCCGTAAGGTGAAGTACCGTCGGAAACTGTATTCTCTGTGCCGTCAGCAAGAGTGATAGATGTCTTGTCTGCGTTCTTGATAAGAACAGCAGGAGCGTTCTTGCCTGTGATGTTCACGCCGTTGAATACAAGCTTTACCGTATCGGGATCAGCCTTGTCGTCGGGAACTTCAACGTATATCTGTCCGTCATTGAGAGTACCGTCGATAGTGTAATTACCTGAATGAGAGATAGTTACCTTAGAGCCGTTAGCCTCGGCGTACTTGCCCTCTACCTGAATAGAAGAGCCCTTGAGGTGTATCTTGGTATCTACGTCCTCCTTGGGGAGAGTTGTAACTGTCTCCTTTGGAGCTGTTGTAGTAGCTGTAGTAGTTGTCTGTGTTTCGGTAACAGTGGTAGTTGTGGTGCTGCTCTGTACATTGCTGCTGTAGCTCTCGGGAAGCTCACTTATCATGCCGAGGAGATAGCGCTGTACGGAGAGAGCGTCGTTTGAGGTAAGACCGTTGCCGCGCTCTGAAACGTCGGCTAATTCTGCGCCCTCAGCGGTGAGGCGCTTTTCGCTTGTGCCTGTAGTGCCGTACTTTGAAGGATTAGCCAGAGACTGCATAATGAGCACGCAGTCGGACATATCCACAGTGCCGTCAAGATTGGCGTCGCCGTACAGCTTGTCAGCAGCCGAGCCGCTGAGCGTTACCGCCGCAGCCGAGCCGACGATACAGGCAGAAAGTATGCCTGCAATTAAGCTTTTCTTCTTCATTTTAATTCCTCCTAAAAAATAATATCATGAAGTCGGTGTTAATTCGGCGTTAATATATGATTACATAATAATGAATAAATCTTAAAATAATCTTAAACTTACCTTAAAAGAGCTGTTTTTTACAGCATTATGTTCAGAAAAAACGTAAAAAGGTGTATTTGCTCTATACAATATAGCTGTTGATTAAAAATATAAGCGCAGCAGAGCAAGCTGCTGCGCAGATTTAGTAATAATTATTTAAGTACAATCGAATAACTCGGGGTGGGTATTGAGCAGAAGCTCCGCCGCTTTATGTGCCTGTTCGGACATAGCTTCTATGGAGAAGATGTAAACGTCGCTTGGTCCCATGAAGACCTTGATGACTTTGGTGTCCATCATCTTGTATTCGCCGTTCTGAGTCCTGTATTGGAATGGCAGCTGGAAGTACCTGTGATTGATCTTGTTCATGCGCTCGCGGATAGTAGAGGGCTCCATGAATTGCAGGAATCTCTCCCTGTCGCATTCTGCCACCTCGTTTTCGGCAAAGCGTCTGATAGCTTCGTCAAGCGGGAGCTGGGTGTATTCCTCACTGAAGCCGAACTTTGAATACAGTCTTGTAATAACGGTGTTTTTCACGGGATCAATGACAGAGATATGGTCATAGGTGTCTATCAGCATTCTGCTGTATTTTTCAAAGAGGTCGTTGGTAGACTTGTCCACATCGCCGCCGTAGGTCTGTATGCTTGCGGCGAGCATGGCTTTGCCGTCGGTCTCGGCGATACATTTAGTATAGTACGTAAAGTACACGCCGTTGATGAGGTGATCCTCCTTGACTATCTCGCCTGTCTTGATAGAGAAGTCCACCTGCTCGATCATATCGGGGTAGTAGCCCCTGTCCATTTCGTTGATAGTTTTTATCAGTTCGTCCACGGTGCTGAAGCCTATACGCTGTAAGCCCTTCTCGTAAGCCTCGTTCTTATAAAGGAGCTCGACCTGTTCGCCGCGCTGCTCGATAAGTGCGAGTGCTGTGGAATTTTCGCGGATAAAGCCGTAATCGCCGCTTTCTATCTGCTCGTTGGTGAGATCGTTCAGCGGATCGGGGCTGAGGAAGTTTATCTGACCTACTGCGTTCCAGTAGTGATTCTCCGCAGGATCCTCGACTTCCAGCTTTGACTCGGAGATATACTTTATATAAAGGTCGCCGTCCATAGGCTTTGAGTAGTAGAAGCCCTGCAGCATTTCGCAGCCGATATTTCGGAGGAAAGTCATCTGCTCCTTTGTCTCTACGCCCTCAGCAAGAGTGTGCATACCTATCGCCTTAGCCATATTCATGACCGAAGCCAGTATCTTCTTGGAGCGTATACCGATATCGCTGAGGAATCGCATATCTATTTTCAGAACGTCGAAGCTGTAGTCCTTGAGCACGTTCAGCGAGGAGTATCCGCTGCCGAAATCGTCCATGAAGATAGCGAAGCCCGCGTCGTGGAAACTGTCAAAGATACGGCGGAAATATGCGGTATTATCAAGCATTACGCTCTCGGTTATCTCGATGTGTATAGCCGTGGACGGCACATCGTACTTTGCGAGAGTCTTTGAAATGGCGTCCAGCATATCTATTTCGTCAAAGTCAAGACGGGACAGATTAATGGAGAACGGGTGCAGAGGAAGTCCGCGCTTTTTCATTTCATTATAGGTAACGCAGATATTATCAAGAATAGCCAGATCCAGCTTATGGATAAGGTGGTATTTCTCCAGTACATTAATAAAAAGGAAAGGGGAGAGGAGCCCCACAACGGGATCCTGCCAGCGGGCGAGAGCCTCGACGCTGCAAATCCTTTCGGTAAGAGTACGGATAACGGGCTGATAATAAGCCTTTACGAAGCCTTGGTCCAGTGCGGTTTCAAAGTTATTTACGATATATTGTTCGTCGATATGCTGCATAATCATTCTCCTTTGCTATGAGATGACGAAATATAGCAAAACGTATTTCGATAATTTATTATAACATATGATACAGAAAAAATCAATATTTTAGACAAAATTTATGAATTATTCATTTTTGGACGACGTCACATTATATATGTAGGGGCGAACATTGTTCGCCCGTGAAAAACATAAATATGCGGTTGCATTTGGAAAATACAGGTGTATTTGTGAAACGGGCGCACACTGTGCGCCCCTACAATTGGGACATTAAAATCATGATAAAATACGAAACGTATAGAAAAATCGAATTAATACAAAAATATGGCAATTACTGTTTGTGAAAGGAAATATTCGTTTATACAAGATGTAATTGCTGCGTTAGATAAAAGGTGCAGAAAAACTACTTTTCATTGTGAAAATTGCTGAATTATATGGAAAATTATGAATTTTTCAAAAAATCCGTTGACAAATAGTAGAAATTAAGCTATAATATGATTGTAAACAAAAAGTATAACGCACGAGGCAAAATTAAAGAGGCAAAAGGCAGCCGAGCCTATTCTCGGTAATCTATTATGAAAGGAAAATGACCTATGATGAAAACTAATGCTAAAAGAAAGAACAGCGCAGTTAAGAAGCTTATACCGGCTGCTGGAATGCTCGCTTTATCAGCTTCGATGCTCGCAACATCCACCTACGCGTGGTTCACAATGAGCCGTGAAGTTAGTGTAGTAGGAATGACAATGAAGACACAGATTGGTGCTAACTTGCTTATTGCAAGCAGCAATGCTTCTGGTGCTTATGGTTCAAAGCAGCTTAGCCAGAGCCGTTCTGCTTTACTTGAGCCTGTTTCAACTATTAATGCAACAAATGAGTCGTTTTACTATACAGTAAATGCTGATGCACTTGGTGATGCAAAGGTAGATTCGTATACGAATTACTCAGAAACTGTAGCTGCTCAGATTACAGCACTATCTAACACATATGCAAACAAATCTGCATATGATAAGAACTTCAATTCGACTTATGATGTTGTTGATTCAAATACAACGGCTACAGCGGGCACATATGCTCCTGCATATGGTTATGTTGATTATGTTTTCTATCTGAAAGCAACAGGTGCTGACACATATGATACGTTGAATATGACAAAATGTGAATTAGTTTACAAAAACGGCGGCTCAAATCAGGTAATCGGTGTTGGTGACAGCAAGACTGGTGATCAGGCATGGCGTGTAGCTATTTTTGCTACTGATATTACCGCACAGGGCGGTAAGGGTGACGACGCAGAAATTAATGAAGTTGCGGTTAGCGCGATTGATCCTGCTGCATCTGGAAACACCCCAATTTCTATTTTAAAACTTGACGGTGCTACGAATTTTACATCTGGAAAGGCTGTTAATAGCGGTACTACTTTAGATACGGTTGTAAGTGCTGATCAGGCGGTAACGCTTATAAATAATCTTACTGCTGGCGCAGAAAAGTATTACAAGGTTACTGCAAGAGTATGGCTTGAAGGTGAAGATAATACTTGTACTAATACCACTTATGCAACTCTTGACTCCAATTGGTCTCTCAATCTTAAATTTGAGTTAGAGGCTGATGGTACAAATGCTGTAACAAAAATCGGCAGCGCAGGAGATTGGACTGATTTAAGCCCTGTTATAAACTAATCTAATAAGTTTTAATTCTACAGGCACATATAACTCATAAAAATCCCTCACACAAGCTTCCTCCAAATTAGTTTGAAAGCCTAAATAATGATCTATGAACTCAAAATGGCGATGGCATGAGAGATTCATGATAATCCCTAAAAATAGCTTCTCATAATAATTCCTCCATAAAGGGTTTTAAAGACCTATCCGATATGCTTAAAACCGTCGGTGGATCGGCGGCTATGAATAAGATTTTAAGTCATCATAGGTTCCTAAAGCCTCTATAACATAACACCCCCCTCGCGTAATGTGAGGGGGCTCTGTTTTGCAGGGATATGTTTTTCTATATGCCGCCGAAATTTTATTGTTAGTATATCTGAAAAGAAATATACGTTATGTATTAATTTTGACTCCGAAATTAGGCTTATTTGCACAAACATTACAAATGGTAAAGGCTGTTATTGTCGATTATGTCCATTGAAAATGATATATGAAAATGATATAATAAAGTAGAGATACTATGCGCTAACAGGCTAACTATGCCCTTTAGCAGCTTCTTTTAAAGGTGGTGATCACGGTGAGCGCTAAGGCTTTTGATGCTCTTTCTAAGTCCTCTGTCGTCAGCTCAAACCCTCAGACTGCACAAAGTCAGGTAAACCAAGATGATGAGGACAGAAAAAAACTTTTAGCCATTCGTAAAAGAAATCTCATTCGCTTCGGCTCACTCGCCGTGCTCGCCTTCGTCGTCTGGCTGTTTGCTACTATCGCGTGGTTTACAAGCAATAAGGACGTCGGCGGCTCAGGTATGGGGGTGAAGGTAGAAGCAGGCTCATATGAATTGCGCTTCAGAGGTGATAATATCGGAGCGTTGAGCTATACTGCAGGTACGCCTGTAGATGGTGTTACTCCGTATACTTCAACTGATATTTATCGAAAGGTCACTCCAACCTCAGATTATGCATATAATCTTCCCGACGGTACAAGACAGAATATCGAGGGAACGAATTATTATGATACTGATGGCGGACACCCTAAAGTCATTCTGAGACTGGATATGGATCAGCTCGATAGTAATTATTCCGGTTCGGATTATCTTGCTCCTGATAAGGAAAAGGGATTGAATCCGGGGGCAGAGGGCATTATTCAGTTCTGGGTAGTGCCGAAGAAAAGTGGAACACTGACAGCAAAGTTTTCGCTCAATATTAATGGTTATACAGCTGTACAAAGCGATTCTGCACCATTTGATGTGACTTCTTTAACTTTGATCCCTGCGTCCCAGCCTCCTTTAGGTGATAGTTCTACTGAGGCTGAGCGAGAAGCATATGATAAAAAAGCAGCTGAAATACAAGCTGTGGAGTTCCTTAGAGCACATATACTTTTTTTTAAGGGTGAATATGTAAATGAAGGTACTGAAGAAGAACCTGATTATAAATGGGTTTACACGGATTTCATGAATGATGATCTGCTTGATCCTCAAAATGCAGGACTTTACACTTTTACCTTTGAGAATGCTGTTCAGGGCGAACCTATAGAAGTTCGTATCCGCTGGGTGTGGTCAAATACTTTCAAACAGATGGTTCTTAGCGGTGATGCAAATGCTCCGGCAGTAACAATTGATTATACAGTTCGTGCTGCGATACAAAAATATGCATATGAGCACTATAATAATATCTTCAAAGATGTTAATCTTGCAACTGTACAAAGTAAAATGATGAAATTAAAGGATGGTTCTGAAACAGAATACGAATTTGATGCTGCTACACTAAACACGGGTACGAACCTTGACGATCTTAGCCGCGGTTACAATAGAGCCGACTCAGAAGTAGGCAAGCGCGTCCGCTATATGCTTTTAATGCTTGGTGCAGAGTGAATTCAGAGTTTAAAGTTTAACGAAAGGAGATGTGCTATGAAATCTGTTAAAAAGGTTTGGAAATCTATCTCAAAAAAGCAGAAAATACAGTTCGTTATAGCAGTCTCCTTGACGCTTTTGCTTACAGTTCAGGTTCCTGTTATGGCATGGTTCCGTAATCGGAGAGAGGCTGCACGTTTGGAACGCATAAACTCTACGAATACACTTTTTATTACAGCAGCACACCGTGAGGATGTTACAAATCTTGTAATGGATGATATTACGGTTGACGGAAAATGGATTGTTGAAAACGATAACGAAACCAAGATGCTATACCAGGATTATGTTTTTTGTGTCGCTGGTGACTATGTTGAGGATTTTACATTACAGCTTACTCACACAACGAACAATCCGTATACATATGAGATTTTTGAAGCTGATCCGACTGGTGGTGCGCCAGGAGCTGGCGAGTTCAAAGGCCGTGATTATGTGGTATATAAAGTTACGGATACATGGCCTCCTGAACTTACAGAGATGGAAGATAATGAAAATACTGCTGAAGTTACAGCAAATGGTGAAACCGTTATTTATTATCGAATTCGTAAGATAAACGGCAAGCCAGTGACTTTGAACCAGACTGTGAAAAAAGATAATAACAATACTGATATTGAGATTAATACTTATTCCTATACAGTTGGCAGTACTCCAAAAACTGTTATTTTTGATGGACATTACTTGAACATGCAAGCCACTGGTGATAATGCAGGAAAAGCAAATAATGATTATAACAAGTACAATTACGATACTTATGACTATTTTGATCCAAATGTACAACCACTTTACTGGCAATGTACGAATATTCCAGGCAGTAACGGTACAAGCAAAAATGCTTTTTATCACGAATATATCCTTCGTGTCTATTTTAATAACGCAACAACTACCTATAAAGATACGGATGCTGTGTATATTACCGCAATAGGAAACGGTTAAATTTGAGTAGTGGAAAGGAAGTGAAACCGCTATGGAAAAATTCAAGAGCTTTATGAAGAAATATTGGATAAGCGTATGGTTGATATTAGTAGCTATGGCGGTTATCACTGTATATGTTTCTGCTGAGTATATTCAGGATCAAAATCGTGTTAAGCGAGTGATCGCCAATATGGGTGATACCGGCAAACGCTTTTCATCTGATCGCTTGAATCCAACGGATAGCATTACGCCTTACGAAGTTCCCTTTTCTACGGAAGGCGATGATCTGTGCCCTATTGCTTTTCAAATCTATAATCACAGTCTCACTGATTCGAGTAAAAAATATCAAGGTGAGATCTATTACGAGATTACAGCGAAGCTCACAGATCATAATGGCGAAACTATCACTATGTATGATGATAATCCAGATACAACAAATATCCCATCATTACCTGGAAGCTCATATGGATTTAAAAAAGGTGATGCTCCTTCATATACATTTTTTGCAAATGTGAATGACATGCTTTCATTAGACGGTCACTTTGAAAGCAATGAAGAAAATGACAATCATCTTTATTATATTTGCATACCGCGCACTATGACTACAGTAGCTAACGATGATAAGGTATATATTGAATTAGTCGCCACTCCTTATGCGGATAGCAATTATACTCGGCCGCTTACAGATATAGATGTTCTAAAAGCTCGACTTAGTGTATCATCGCAGTCAAAGTCTGTTGAGAGCGGATGGAGCGGCAGCTTTCAGGATTCGACACGTACCGATTTGGATGGATTAAACTTTGTCTTTTCAGGAAGCGGAACATCAAAGCTTGTTTTGAGTTATAGAGCGGATTTGTTTGAGGTAAATAAGTTCTTCCTTGATGCTCACAGCAGTGAGCATGACAGCAAATTCACTTATGAAAATGGATATTATTATGAATATGAAACAGCCACTGTAAATGGTGAAGAAGTAAAAACTTGGAAAAAATATGCAGCTCCAAGTGGTGAAAGTTGGAAAACAATTATTATTGACGCAGATTCAGAAGATGAAAAACGTTATGATATTCAGCTATATATGAATAATGCTGATACAGAAAATTATTTGACGAATAGAGAGCTTGACTGGAATAATAAAATTAGCAATTATTTCCATTATAACGCAAATGCTCCGGCAACAGCTGTCACGAGTTGATGTATCATAACGTATTCGTTTCATATATGATTTGGGAGTGAGGCAAATGAAAAAATACATGTTTATTAAAAGAAACAAATACAGAAAGCGCAGTTTCATAAAGAGGCTGTGCAGCGTTGTTGTTGCCTCTATTATTTTTACTACAAGTATGCCTACTGTTCTTTGGGATAATTTATCTTCCATTCAGTTAACCGCTCATGCAGCAAATAAGGATAGTTTCACTCCGTATACAGACACAATCTATGATATTAATGCAGCATCCGATGGTCAGGATGATGGTAAATACTCTATTGAAAAACCTGATGATCTTGTTAAATATTCTAAATGCTATATTTCATTTCCTGATAAACATCAGAATGATATTCTTGAACTTGGCTTCGCAGCTGGAGACACCACGGTTGCAGCAACAGATTTCATTGCACTTGGAACTGAAGAATACCCATTTAAAGGTACGATCATCACTGCTGCTGCTTCGCTCAATAAGCTGAATCTCCCAGAGGCTTTATTTGACTATGTGGCTGATACTGCTAAAATTGTGGAAAGTGATGCTGAAAATGCGGGTCCGTCATATATCAGAATAGCACGTATGACCAATAATACAAATGAACCTATACTTGCTCGTCATGTTTGTCATGATCCGGTTGCTCCCACAACTATTCTCGTTGGTGAAAACACTGAAACATGGAATGGAAACACCTGGCAGGTTCAGATTGAAACTTATTCAGACGGAACCAATGCGGCTAAAAACAATAATTATGCCGGAATCATTGGCGAGATGCAAAAGGGTTCAAAGATGCAGCTTGACCTGAGAGATGGGACTTCTGCTGAAATTAAAGGAGATTTTGATCTTGGTCGTATTTGTGGCAGCATGGGGAGAGACACCATGCTGACAGTGAATTCGATTGAAGGAATTACGACATATAATGACGAAGTGCCTCCGGTGGCTACTACGGTAAACAATGATTCGTATGGAATCAATACTTCATCCGGCAATGTTGGAGGTATTGTTGGAAGCATGGATAATGGTTCTGTACTTGTGGTAAAGCAAGCACCGGCTAATACTGCGGCGACCATTAGTGGGGGCGGCTACGCTGGCGGTATTGTCGGTAAGAATGACGGTGGATTTGTAGATACATCTGCGATTTCAAGTTATTCTATTGGCGGAACGATTACCGGAATCACCGGTGCTGGTGGTTTGTTTGGTTATAACCGTCCGCTGTTTGATGATCCGAGAACAGATTCGACCGAAACCTCTGTTACTTATGACCTCGCTAACTATAGCGTAAGTGCAACTGTTAGCGGAAGCGGAAACATAGGCGGTCTGTTCGGTGAACTGGTGAACAAATCAGTCATCATAACAGACGAAGTAAAAAATGCTGAAACAGGCGAAGTCACTACACCGGAGAGCCGTACAGATGCGGCAGGCGGAACGATTGAGATAAAAAAGACTTCTAGTTCAAACACCATTACTGTGACCAATTCCGGTTCTGCAGCCAATTTGGGCGGAATTGCCGGAAAATATACTCCGTTTTCCCTTACTGAAACTCTGTCTGTATCGAATGTGACTGTTAGTGTCACAAACAACGGTTCATATTCAGAAAACTGCGGCGGCGGTATCGGTCTTGTCGGTGTATCCAATGATACAGCATCCCTCGCCTATGTGAGCTTCAACAATTTCATTGCGACTGCAACAAACTGCGGAAGCAAATATTTTGGCGGTATGGTCGGCAAGGGTGATGAATCTTTTGTTGATGCAAATACAGTAACGATTAATGCAAATAATTTCCGCGGTGGTGCTGCTGTCGGCTGTATGGCACGCGGCGTACTGAAACTTTCCGGAACCGTAAACTTTGCAAGCGCAATGCCGGCGCAGACCAATGTGGATGCGATCCGAGAAGGACAGATTGTAGGCTATCGTGATGATGCGCTGGTTTATTATGATGGTGCGGCTTCCAATCTTTCAATCAGTGACAGGAGAGTTGACAATATCGGTACATGGGGCGATATTCTCATTCTGGACGGCACGAAGATAGCGAAGAGTGCTGTGCTATCAGAGGGTACTCATTCAATTACAATGGTTGCTCCCTCTGCATCTATCACTACACCTGCTACCTATGCAAGACAGGCGCTTGCCCTGCAAATTGCATACAGCAATAACCCGATTATCACAAACAGCACGGTTCCTGCACCTTCTTCTATTTCATTTGGAGCGTCCGCAAATATTGATCTTACCAATACCGGTCTTAGAGGTTTAACACGTGATAATAAGATAAATGCCAATGATACTAAATGTGATTATTCCGGAAACATTACAGGTAACAGCGCAACAGTAAAACTCTATATTGAGAACATAGGCGGTAATCCTGTCTATCGTCATTCCTATAACGGCATGCTTGGAATTGCAGATAGTGTTACTATCGGCAGCATAACATTTGACGGAAAGATGAACCTTCAGCCGTGCGTAGAGATGTATGCAGGTATGGCTGCAGCGACTTCTAAAACAAGTTTTACTGCTAATAATGTCAATGTTGCTACAAGCGGAACAGCAGCAAATGTTGTATTCACAACGCATTATGATGTCAGCGGCGATAATAAGTGGGGCAGCAAAGAACTGTATCTCGGCAGACTTGTCGGAAATGTCAGCGGTAGTGTTTCAGTAACTGACGGAACTTACAGCGGCACTGTATCAGGCGATGCTACTTCTGAGGAAAGCTGCTACGGAGGTATTGTCGGTAGAATCAAAGGCACGACATCTTCTGCATTTTCCGGAGTGACAATCAGCGGCTCTATGTCTAATACTGGTGCAAACGAAAAACAGAAGATCGGTGGACTCGTTGCAGAGATCGTGAAGGGCACCAGTGAAAGTAGATTGAATCTTGACAACATTACACTCAGCAGTCTCACTGTTAACGGAAATGCAAGTGGCTCCTGCGGCGGTCTGCTTGGTTATGCATGGTACAATACAAATGTGCAGGGTGTGGATGTCAACTCGGCTGAGAACGGAATGACGATCACTGTTGCCGGTACGAACAAGGTATCCGTAAAAAACGGCGCAGAAATACCTGCAATTCAAAATGGTGCAACCGCTGGTCTTGTCTACTGTGCGACAGGCAGATGGCTTGTTAATTCTATTGCATTCAGCGGTTTTACCGTAGATATGAATTCAGCTTCTTCGTTTGGTATGCTTGTGAATCAGGGACGAAGCGGAGATGACGGCATCTATCTGCTTCTTCCGAGCGGCTTTACCTATACGATCTCCGGAAATCCGTTTTCTGCTCATACAGGTGTCTATGATGAACTGGTCGCATACAGTTCTTCCGGTGATGTGACTGCAAACGGTCAGGGCATTGTCTCTATTCATACAAGAAATGTGGCTGACACAGCGTTCGTTGATGCTCTTGTCATGAACGGGAATGGAGCAGCAAACACCTATACCGCAAGGACCACACTTGGTCAAGGTAAATCTAATCCTAACACGAGATATTATTATAATCTTGATACTGATACAAGACTTTCTGCTAAATTAATTGAGATATCGTCCAGTCCTCAAAAGAGACTAATGAGTTGGGGGCTTAATCAGTATGCCTGCAGTAATATTAAGAAATACTTTGGAAATCCTTTTTCTTCAGTAATTACAACAGCAACGTATGATATGACTGGTTATAGCTGGTATCCGGTTGATGTGGATTCCACGCTTGAAGTCAACGGCACATTCAAATTCTATAACAGCGAAATCGAAAAGAATATTCAGAACAGGGCAAAAACAAAGTTTTCAACTCTTTCTAACACTACACAGCATTATCTTATGCAGAATGCGCTGTTCAATAATGTTAATAGCAAGCTAACTGTTGGCACAGTTACATTACAAGGTAATGTAGGAAAGGCAAACGGTGTATCTGGTGCGCTCGTTTTCGGAACTGTAAAGGGTACAGCATCTTCAGATGCCGGCACTGCAGAGGTCAAAGTAACAGGCGGTATTACACTGGAAGGCATTCATGTGCATAACTTTAATTCGGCAAGTGAGAGCGAATATGCTCCCTTGCTCATCAACCAAACAAGCGACTTCTCTAAGCTGACAATAAAAAATGTTTTTGTTGCAAGAGATGGTTCTTATAAGACGAGCACGGTTGATACCTTGAAAACCAAATATAATGTTTTGGGTAATTCGGAAAGTACTACTTATTATTCTGCAACCACTTATCCTAAAATCGCAACCAGTCTAATCGGAAACGCTGGCGTTGACGCAAACTCTAAAAATATCAATGTTTCTTTTGAGGAGATTCAGCTTGACGGAAGAAAGAGCAGCATACTCAGCGATCTGACAACAGCTTACCATTCTGAAGTATCTCTTTTCACTAAGGCAACTCTGCTGAATAAGCTTCAGTATCAGTCCGGCGGCGGTACATATAACTTTGAAAAGTCTGAGGACTGGACTGGAGACAATCATACTCCCGTTAAAGTTACATACGGCTCTGAGATCAGCGACTCGACAGAGAGAAAAGAAAACTTCGGCAAAGAATTCTGGTACTACGGAAGTCAGAGCAAGATTGAAAGTACCGGTTATATAACCGGAGATTATATTCTTCCTGAAACAAATACTCCTTCAAGCGGAACCGCCGATGCAGTTACGACTAATGATGTTGTGTCATGGACAGCACCGTATGATTTCAGCGGATTTCTCCCATATGTTTATACAAAATACATTGGCGCTGCTAACGCTGGTGTTGAGGGGGCACATCAGTTAAAAGTTAATCATTATGCTGCTGGATTCAGTGGCTGTGGTACTTATAATGATCCATATGTTATAACAAGTGAAACGGAGCTTGTCAATATTACAAAGCTTCTTAATGCCGGAACAGATATTTCATTTATAAATATCCCTACAACAGGAAGTGGTTCTTCCATTACAGATGATATTACTTTAAGCGGCGAAAATACAATTGCCAAATCAACAACATGGCATACGCAGCATGGTACATATAAACCTGTAACGGTAGGTGAAGTAACCAAATACTATCTTGACGGTGATACATCTAAGGATTATGTTACTGTGGAAATGCTCCGCACATATCTTGCAGGTGCATATTATAAGATAAACAATAACATTGTGATTAGCAGTTCTGAATTTAACGGGCTTGGCAATATCAGTAACGAAGATGATAAATTTGCTGTATTCCGCGGTGTGATCGTTGGTTCCGGAAATGAAACGATAACTAACAAAACGCAGTATCCACTCATTGCATCAAGCTACGGCAGCGTTGTTAAAGGTCTGACTTTTCAAGTAGGTGATTCCACAAACAATGCTACAATAAACAAAAGCAATGGGACAGCTACAACAAAGTTCACGCCTTATAGCGGCGGCTGCGCTTATTACGGTGCGGTCATCGGTCAGATTTTCGGCGGCGATAATATCATCGACAATGTATATGTCAATTTTGATAATGCAACGGTAACAATCAGTGGCAATGCGGCTCATGTTATCCCTGTCGGCGGCTATGTCGGCGTGGTACTGAACGGCGGCTTGTATTTCCGCAATATGGCTACAAATAATAATATCGCAGGTTTACCGAATGACAAGACATTCAAAGGTACGGAGCATCTGATCACAAAAGAAGAGACTGTTGACGGTCAGACTGTTACAAAGCCGAACATGAAATATCTCTATGTGAATCCGATTATTGGTCGTGTGATGAATGGCTTTGCGATTTATGAGACGATGAGCAATAATCCTGATACCGCAACTGACAGCGGCAAATTCCGCCCGTTCGATGATGGTACAAGAACTTATCCTGACGGTTCAAAGGTATATCAGAAGGATGATGGTAGTTTTGTAGAGGTTGCTGAGGGGGCGACAATTGATCAGAGTCCTGTCGGAGTCACAATGAAGAACGGCACGAAGAATTATTCGATTGCGGATATCAATAGAAATGATACTGCGAATAATTTTACAATGACAGCGCCTTCTGGAGGATATCCTGGTGATGCTGGATCAATTATTAGCGTTTCCAACGCGCAATCACTTTTTATTGTTTCTCTGGTTACGGAAGCGGGACTTGGTACATCCATAAATTGCAAATATGATGACACAAATAACTTGCTTAAACCTTATACCAATTATATGGCAACACGCCTTTCAGATTATGAATATGTGGGAAATGCTTCGTTGACTGGAAGCGCGCCTTCTGGATTGATTGCGAATCCTGCTACTGATGCAGATAAGGCGAAAAACGATTATTATATTTCTACTGGCGATATACATTCGGATTCAAATTCTAATTCTACAAAAGTGCCGCATTTGATAAAGACGTATACTCCATATGGTAATTCATCACATCCTTATCCTGCATTTAATCTTGCGGCGTTTACCGATATTACTATAGGTTCCGAGCTTTATCTTAACATGGAATTGTCGGATTCGGGTGATACAACCTATTATATGCCGGACGGCTTTAGAGGTTTAGGTTGCCTGCTGCTTGGCCAAGAAAGCTGGCACACTAACTATCGGCTTTTTAATACTATGTGCCTGTATAGTTTTAACGGTAACGACAGGAAAATCTCCATGAATATGCAACTCTTGCTTTATAGTAGTGATAACTATGGTACACCTAGTGAAAACCAGGCATATCTTAAAACCGGCTATGGTTTTTTCAATGCCGTACGCTCAAATTACAATAATGATGCTACTCATAAATTCAAAGACCTAACGCTGAAGGGGTCGGTTAAGTTTGACCTTATAGACAGTACTAAGGGCGATTCAATAGTTTATAATTCTGAAAATCTTAAACAAAATGCGCGCCCTGCAGTAGGTGGCTTTATTGGAGCGCCTGGTGTTGATACACAGGTAAACAGTACTAGTGACGGCGGCGGCGGCTCTATGTATTTTGAGAACATCAGAATAGAAAACATTTCTGTATATGGTGTGAAGTATGCAGGTGGAATCGTAGGGTGTTCTAATGCTGGAGCTAGTAATGGATCGATTGTCTATTACTTTAAAGGGTGCAGTGCTGATAATATAACAGTTAAGGCAGGACAGTCTGCAGGTGGAATGATGGGCTATGTCCGAAATATGTATTCTGTAATTGATGCGGATTTTGAAGGCAAAGAATATGGCGTTATTGAGATAATGTCGATGTCAAAATCAGGTTTTAATGATAGTAAGGAGGGCATGCCAACATCAGGTGGTCTCGTTGGTGATTATGGCGGTGATAAAGCTAATGGAAATCTTAAAATTAAAAATGTTACTGTTAAGAATGCATCCAGTATTTCAAAGGGTGTAATCTGCAGTGACACAACCTTGAATTCTGAATACCCTCGTATTGGTGGCATTTTGGGCGGTGCAAGCAGAAACGGAAAAATTGAGTATTCCAATGTAAAGGTTTCCAATATTGATTTTAATGGAATGTGTATTGGAGGATTAATCGGTTATTGTGGAGGTGGTAATCCAGTTACAATAACAGATGCATCGGTTTTTTCGGATCAAGGCTGCGAAATGAAAAATTATCGCAATAATGATAATAATGCCTGCGGAGGATTAATTGGATATCTAAACAAAAGTGCTGTAACAACAATTAAAAATGCGACAGTAACTGGATATACAATTTCATCTCCTAAAAATGCTGGCGGACTTATCGGTAGAAAGCTTGTTGCAAACCAAAATGTTGTAGTGAACAACATTGCTATAAAAAACACCACAATCACTGCTTCTTCTCAAAAAAGTGGTGCTTTGATAGGCGATCTTTATGATGGCGCATTACTTGGTTATAATATATTAACAGATAATGTTGCATTATCAGCCGGACAATATTGCGGTCAGATTGTCGGCAATAACAACAATACAGTTATAAAAATAGTCGGCTTCTCCCGCCAAGGTACAGGCATTCAGGCTAAAATGGTCGGCAACAAGAATGCGAATGCTACGGATCAATATGGCAAAAACGGCTACGTTGTTTTCTCTGACTACAAGGGCTTGTCACTCAACAGCCCTAACATGGAATTCTCAACAATTCCCAACAATGTTACGAATGTCGGCTCTGCGTCACCTTATGTCAATGTCAATCCAAAGCGTGGCGTATCGTCTGACGGCATATTCTTGACAAGTGACGGCGTTTATAACAGCTCGAATGATTCCGCTTATGCAAGCTCTGCGATTGGACAGATCATTTCGGATGCTTCTGGAACAAGTGAGGCAAAGAGATATCAGTCCTATAACAATACTGCAAGTGAAGGATATCCATTGACATCCAATAATGCGAATGATACTACAATGCGGGGGTTGCTGCGCGATCAGAAGAAGTATACCACATACAAAGCAGCACGCACTTCAACGAATCTTCCGCCAGAATTGTATAATATGCCTGTCCTTGTTGTGGATGATATCAGCTCAGATAACACAACCAAGCTGGTGAATACCTATCTGCGGCTGCTGACAAACACAAACTTTAATTATGCAGCGTTGAATGGAGCTATCGGTAAGGTCAGACTTGCAACTTGCACTTATATCAAGTCAGGTGATGATTACAATCTCAGCGCAGAATACTCTACTGATAATATCACAGGTGTAAACCTGAAGCTTGATACACAGAATGCGGCGTTTAAAATCGGAGGCGCATATGATAACAGTGATAAGAGCAAAGAGCAGTTTACGCTGATAGATGTTGAATTTTATGATCCGAACGATACAAATAAGGTTGCTTATCATCTGTATGTTCCTGTCTTCGTCAAGAAAATGCTTCACTTTAAATTCACATCGGCAGCTATTTCTGGCACGACGTACCGTACTGTACCTTATGAGGATGCGCTTAAAAACTTCGGACGTACAGCAATCATTGAAAATCTTGGTAATCCAATTACAATGCAATTCAGCTGGACTTATGAGCAGAAATTCACTGAATGGATGGATCTTATCAATGCAGGTGAAAAAATAAACCGTGCCTATAATAAGCAATTGGAGTTCACTGACCATACAGCGCCGCTTGGCTTGCCGACTGGTACTCAAATGGTGCTTGTTGATGCGAATCGAAATAATCCGAGCTATTATGCCGATAAGACTACATCTGATCTTATATCATATGATACTGATCGTGCGATTACTTGCCTGAATCTGGATGTATTTAAGAAGTCTGACAATATGACATCGTTTACTCCGATAGAATTCAATGACTTCTTTGATGTTCTTGATTCGGAGCCTACAACTGATGTCGACAGTTACACTCAAACATCGAACTACTTTGTTGATGCATCCTCAAATTTAACAGATGCCACAATAAGAACCAACAGTGGCACATACTATAAACCATGCACATCTGGAACAAGCGGTGCGAAGAAGCTTTATATACGATATAAATCTGGAATGTCTAACGATTCGGATCAGTTAGTTGAAACCTATTATTTGACATTCTTCACGCCTGCACCAACTCCAACAGATACAGGTGTTTATCATCTGGAGTTTAACGGACCTAAAACATTTGGCGGAACAGAGTATCCCTCGAATTATACAAACAGAATTGAAACTCACATTTTTACCGGAGACATATTTGAAAATTCTTGCACAATTACAACATCTGGCTCTTCCGAGATGTCAGCAAAAGGAAACAACTCTTTAACAGCAACGATGACTGCGAATGTTGGCTTAAAAGCAGCTGCCGGAAGTATCATCAAAACGTTCATTAATTATAATTCGGTAAGTATTTATCAGAGCTTTTTGATGCAGCTTAATCAAAGCTATTACACAGATGATGCTATGAATAACCTGACATTTGAAAAAGGCATTGCTGATGGTAGTGATCCACAAGTCGAAGTGAATTTGTATACTGTAAACGGTACGTCACTGGATTTGATCCATAATTCGCAACCTAATTCACAAACTTTAGCTGGTATGAGCGGTGCTAATGCAATAATCAATGCGAACTACCTGGAACTGAGAAGTCTCGTGAACTTGAAAAGTTATTTGTATACTGCGTATATCGCTTACCAAAATAATACTGCATCAGATACGAAATTTCCAATAGTTGCAACGGTTAAATTGACATATTCAGATGATGATAAGATTCAAGCTCAATTCCCTGAGAATACGAATCCTGAATCTGAAAAGGGACAATATATTGGAACAAATGTCACAGGATCCTCTAACATTTCATCGCAGGCTGCTGCCGCGGCATACAGTAAAACAAGCAAACCAGGCAGCGACGATGCCAAGTATTATCGTAAGACAACAAAGAAGGCTACTTTAAGTTATTACTCAGCTGATACTGAAGAAATAGTGGTAACTCCTGCTCATGATGAGGTTCAAGCGGTGACAGAGACTCGAATGATTGCTGAAAACAAATATGAGCAATTGGGCATCAATGCAATTGAAGCTGATGTTGATCAAAGCGGAATCAGTGTTCTTAACATGAAAACGCAAGCTGACTACAACATTCTGAATCTGTCAGATGAGGCAAAGGATAGTATTAAGAGCATGAAGGTTACGGTAAGTCTTCGCCGAAAAGCAGATTATGAGGATACAGGTAAACTTCCGATTGAGCAGTTCTTTGTTCCGAATTCGCTTACACTTTATCAAAAGGAGATTGATGCGGAAAACCCAGATACATTTACCAAAACAACAAGTACAGACACAGACTTTGTTTACTATGTAGATTGTACGAAGGACGATTTCTCAGGCAATATCTATTATATCCCGATTTGCTTCCAGGTTTATACTGGAGATAATAACAAGTTTGAGGATACAACCTATGGCGCTAATGTCCATCGTTACTACTCAAATTACATGGTGAAAATCAAGGTCGAACTGTATGATGAAACAGAAGGAAACGGCAAAATGATACCAGGATCAGATATAGACGATCATATCATTTATACGAATACTAAGATTTATTCTGATATTGTACCTAATTCACCTCCAGTTTCATCACCATAAACCCGTAATACAAAAAGCGGCTCCTTGGAAGTCCAAACAACTTCCAAGGAGCCGCTTATTCTATTATGTCACACTGCTCATGCAGTTTCAGGAAACGATGATTTAAACACGTCTTTCCGTTTAGTCGCGGTTTTCAAGGCGTCTGTCGTTCTTAGGGTGATTCTTGTAGTATTCTCTCTTGTCTACATACATATTCTCGTCAGCCAATCTCATTGCAGTTCGTATATCACAGCCCGATGATACATAATGATATCCGACAGCAAGGCTGACATCGTTGGACATATCCATATGGGCTCTGAGTGCCTGTATTTTTTTATCGAACTTTTCTTTTGTACAGTTTGTTACTATCACGACGAATTCATCACCGCCTGCGCGGTATACTTCGTCTTCTACGAATATCTCCTGTAGCAGGATACCTGCTTTTTTCAGAAGAATATCTCCTGCACTGTGTCCCTGCGTATCGTTCATGACCTTCAAGCCGTTCAGGTCGGTAAACACGATACCAAAGGGAACAGAGATGTATTCCTCACCGTTGACGATAGCAGTAATGCGGTTGTTCATGGCATTTCTGTTCTGTACACCTGTCAGCATATCGGTGAATCCGAAGAACTCCAAGCGCTTGACCATATTGTAGTTCGCTATCTGAGAGGATATGAAATAGGTCGTCAGTTCCAGTATTTCCTTTATCTGAAATACCATATCCGTGTCATAATTTGTAGCCCAGATAAATCCCATGATCTCGCCGTTATACTGAAGCGGGAACATAACAACGCTTTTTACTCCTGCCTCATCAAGTGTCAGCCACCACATATGATTGATCCTGCTGATATGCTCCATGTCTTTTTCGTCCTTGATGATAATGCAGTCGCTCTCACCGAGGGTTTCGAGCCATGATAAAGCAAGATCATAGAAATTGATAAAATCCGTAGCTGTTTTCAGTGTGCTTTTTTCTCTGACGCTTTTTGCCAGAATGGAACAGGTTCCGTTGCTTTGGTTCAGAAGCATGATAGTGCATACTTCCGCCTTACACAGTTCACGGATATCATGTACGACTTCTGAAAGCGTCGAACTGAAATCATTTGCACCGTGCAGCTTTATACAGGTACGCAGCACCTCATCTGAAGCTCCCGGCGAATGGGAGGAGGTCAGGCATACATGGGCAGCGTCGGTCATCTGAGTGGAATATGCACAGTAGCAGAGGTTGCCGTCTTCATAATCTATCGGGATAACGAACACATTGAACCAGAGATTGAGTTTGCTGGGATGAACGAATGTGTGAACAGGCTCTTTCAGTACTGCCGCTCTGTAGCACAGGTCTTCAAAGTTTGTATCCTTCGGGATATAATCGGAATAAAGAGAGTTTGGAACAAACTTATTATTATCTTTCATGGACATACCCGGAACCACTTCATATTTCGGGTGCTCTACGACATCTATATATTTTTTATTGCCTGCAACCACACGTATTTCTCCATATTTGCCGTCGGGAGTTTTTTCAACGGATAGTATACTTGTCATGGGATAATAGCTGTCTGCAACTTTCTGAAAATCCATAAAAACTCCTTTCCGCATAAGGAACGAATAGTTCTGACGCAACTATACCGCCCAAATACCAGTGTGATTACTTATATATATTATGTAATATTCCAGTGAAAATAACAATAGACAAATTGTAAAATCAGCTAAAAAAGTATTTGGGAAGGAGTATGGTAAGATGTCGCTTGTCAGGGAAGCCTTTTTTCAGAAAGGCTTCCCCATAACAACTATAAGCTTATATATTGTGTTGAGTATAATGTCGGGAAATATTGAGTCTTACGTATAGTCTATAGTAACAGGTCTTTTTATTTCCGAGCCGTTTACGATAACTCTATGTCGGCTGTTTTTAATGATGATGTTTTCGTCGGGAGCAAATGTCTCCTTGCCGAGAGCCGACCTTACGTCCACCTTTGTATCGGAGTCTGAAAGCATTATATGAGTATCCTCGCTGTATCCGCCGAAGGCAAGAGCTTCCTGACCGATAGTCTCGATATGGAGGTGACAATCCCTCAGAGAGATATCCGAGCTTTTATAAAGAGCTCCGAAGCAGGTGGAATTATCCGCCATAGTATTGAGTACAAGGCTGACCTGTTCGGTTTTTATTGAAGCCTTGTCGCCGTTGAGAGTGCCGAATACCGTCAGGCATTTGCCGTGGGCATAGAAGTTTATCGCGCTCTTGATTATGGTTATATCGGCGCTGTTTTCAAGTGAGCCTATAAAGGTTCCGATACTTGCCGAGAAATCGGTCTCTATGTGGCAGGTGCTTATCACGATATTGACTTCGCCCTTGATAGCGCCTATGCCGACCTCGGTCTCGGTATTGACATTGAGGTTGTACTCTCCGCGGTTTATATGGATATTTCCGCCGTATCCCGAACCGATACATATGCCGTCTTTTCCGCGGCAGCTGATATTGATGGGACCGTCCTGCTCGAAGATAAGCTCGCCGTGGCGTGAAGAGTGGTCGTTGCCTATGCCGTAGGATTCTGCGGCGTTAAGGTCAATATTCAGCGCACCGTCGCCCTCGATAATGAGCTTTGAGGATTCGGGTACCTGTATACCCGACTCAAACAGTGTATTAGTGCCCACAAGTACGAGAGTAACGTTTGAGTTTTCGCCAAGCTCGATACAGGGACGGTTCTTGACATTGGCAAAATAAACGTCCTCCAAGGTTATGCGCCCTCTGTAATCAGGCTCGATACGCATATGTATATTGGTCTTCATCTGTGGAGTACCTATTATAGAGATATCCTTGTAGACCATTTCATCGTGTCCGATAACGATATCCGTACAGCCGTCCTTCTCAAGCTTTGCAAGTGAGACGCGGTTTGTCTTGCCTGCGGTATAGATATGCTTGACATTGCCGTCGATATGCTCCTGATGATACTGTTTTATCTCGCTGCGGCATTTTTCGTCAATCTGACTGATGATATCAGCGGACGGCCTTGCGGTATAGAAACCCTGAATAAGGTCAGCTCCGAGGTGTATCACAGTCTGGAGCTCCTTTGCGGTCTCGACGCCCTCTGCAAGAGCCTTTATGCCGTTGTCATGGCAGAAGTCGATTATCTCGCGGACGAAATGCTGCTTCTGAGGGTATTCATGTATATCGCTGAGCAAAGAGCGGTCTATCTTGACGAAATCGGGCATATAGCGCAGCAGATTGCTGACGTTGGAATAGCCTGTGCCATAGTCGTCAACAGCGATGTTGATATGCATCTTTTCAAAGTTTGTCTTGAGTATTTCAAGGTCTGAGTCCTTTAGCTCGGCTTCTTCGGTAAGCTCAACGACTACCTTGCCTGCATGAGCGGCAAGCGACTTGTCCAGTTCTGAGGTCGCTTCTTCGCCTACGCTGACGCCGGGGATACTGTTGATGAACACCTTTTTATCGCCCAGCTCATTTGTCTTTTGGTCTATGAGACTGAGAACGTTCATGAATGTAGCGCGTTCAACATCGGGCAGGCGCTCCTGCATAGCCGCATATTTTAAAATAGAAAGGGGAGATACCTTTGACTCGGTTCGCGCCCTCATAAGAGCTTCAAAAGCATAGACGCTTCCGTCAACAGCGCTTACAATAGGCTGGAAATAGTAGTCCAGCAGGTTTTCGTCCAGTATCCTTGTAACAAGCTGATACTGGGCTTTTTCGTTTGTATCAAGACTCTCATAGGCGTGGCTTGTGACTGCGAACTTGCTGCTGTGGAGTCGTTCAAGCTGCTCCTGCATATTTTTCAACATAAGATTGCGGCGCAGAATCTCAAAGCCCCTGCAAACAGAGCTTATCCACAGTCTGTATGTCTCGTCGTAGCTTCGCAGCTTGTCTCCGTAACTTAAAACTGCATATCCGAAGCACTCGCTCTCGTAGAAAACGGGAGTGAAGAAATAAGCCGTAGGATAGCCGCGCTCCTCGTCAAGGTCGGGGAGCATTTCCGCCGTTTCAAAGCTCTCATCAAGACCTGCGATGTTGTTCTTGCGGTCGCTGCAATAGCGTATAGCGTGTATCATGCGCTTGGGATAACCGTTGTTTTTATGGTGTATGCCATGAGAGGCGCTTTTCCATTCGCTTGATATGCAGAGGTGGAATTCCTTTGCGTCGTGTATCTGATACACATAGGAATAGACCGTGCTGAGGTATTCCTGCACGGAGGACTGTAAAATAAGGTTCTCGTCCATTGTATTGAAAACCGAGTGATATCTCTCCTCGGAGATATCTGTACCCCAGTCGTCACGCTTTATCTGATAATGGGGCATGGACTCGCAGCTGCAGCCGCAGCTTTCACCGAGAAGCATCTTGGATCTCAGCTTGAAGGAATCTGGTATCTTGCCCTTTATCCAGTCCATGAGAAAATGGAATGCATATTCTCCGAATTCCTCGGCAGGGATAAGAGCCGAGGTTATGGGCTTTGGACTGGTCTGTCCCTCAAAGGTGGAATCATAGCCTATAACGGCTATGTCCTCGGGGACGCGTATACCTCTCTTCGCAAAAGCCTTGCAGAGTCCGATAGCCATCTGGTCATTTGCGCAGGCAACGGCGTCAGGCAGCTTTTTCCCGTCAGCAAGGAGCTCCTCTGCGCATATCTCTCCGCTCTGATACCAGAAATCACCGTAGATTATGCGGCTCTCGGGAACCTCAAGACCTGCCTTTGCCATAGCGTCACGGTAAGCCTGCAAGCGCTCCTTGGAGTGCTTATGCCATTTCTTGCCTGACAGATAGGCTATATCCTTGCAGCCGTGAACTTCTATAAGATGTGTTACAAGGTCAAAGACCGCGGAATAGCAGTCTGTGCATATGCTTGGGAACAGGTCGCTCTCTTTTTCGATGACAACTATGCGGTTGTCGAAGAAATCCTTTAGATAAAGCTCCAGATTATCTGCGGCGTTTTCTGTCTGGATACTGTCTTTAAGTATGACAGCGCCGTCGAATTTCTCGGGATTCATAAGTGAGAAGATATTGGCTTCGCCCTGTTCGCGCTCCCGTGTATCCTGATATTTGCGGTACATTGAAAAGATACATACGTCATAGCCCTGCGAAAAAGCCTCTTTAAGAAAGCCGCTGATAAAACGGCTCTGGTATGATTCGTCTGCCTGTCCCACAAATAAAGCTATTCTTTTTCTGTGTTCGATCATGCATATCCCTTCCTTTAACAGGTGATTTATCTCAATACATAGATTTATCATTAATCATTCAGAATACATATTATTAACTATTATATATTATATCATAAAAAGTTTTGAATTTCATGGAGAATTATTGTATATGTTAAATAAGTTGAGAAACGTTTTGCGGCTATATGAGGACGTATAGCTCCTGTCTATAATAAACGATAGTCCTTTCGTATTGGACAATAGCCTATAGGTATGGTATGATTAGTTCATCAAAGGAAAACAGGAGTGAATAACATGAGAAATTACAGAAATATCACCAATTCGGAGCGAATGCGATGTCGTGATTGAATCGTCCGAAAGAATAATGAGTTTATAGTTTTTAAGATTTGAAAGGTGATAAATATGAATAACAAGGCTAAATACATTTCTATACTTGCAGCATTCTCGCTGCTCACAGGCTGCGGAGCATTAAACAGCAGCTCCAACAGCACAGAAACAGGCACACAGGCAAAGACAGAGGCTTCCACAGCGGCAGACACCACAACAGACTGTTGTGAGGGCAAGGAAAAGGACTGCTGCAAGGAGGAACCGAAGGACTGCTGCGGAGACAGCGCTGAGGCAGTTATCGGCAAGCCCGAAAAGACCGACATCAACATCGGCTACCTGAATTCAACAGCTCATCTTCTTGCATTCGTTGCTGCTGAGGAGGGCTACTTCAAGGAAGAGGGACTCAACGTTACTCTCACACAGTTCTCCAGCGCAGCAGAGCTGGTAAACGGTCTTGAATCCGACAAGCTTGACGTTGCGTTCATAGGCTCGGTACCGACTCTCACATTCCTCAGTCAGGGACATGATATCTCGGTCATCGGCGGAGCAATGACAAACGGTCACGGCTACGTTATCAAGTCTGAATTTGCAGACAAGGACGAACAGGGCGTTGAGATACTCAAGGGCAGAAACGTTGCTTCCGTAAAGAACAGCGTTCAGGACGCAGAGCTCCAGATACTTCTCAAGAATGCACACATTGAGATAGGCGAGGGCGCTGACAAGGTAAATATCGTTTACTTTGACAGCCAGAAGGACGCTTATGCAGCTCTTCTCAACAAGAATATCGACGCAGCTTCGGCATATTCGCCATACACTTCACTTGCAAAGTCACAGGGCTACAAGGTAGTTTACTACTGCGCACATGAAAAGGCACTGGAGAACCAGCCATGCTGCCGTCAGGTCGCAAAGACTTCTGCTGTAAAGGATAACCCCAACACATTCACAGCTCTCGAAAGAGCATTTATAAAGGCTTACCACCTTACACAGAGCGACCACGCAAAAACAATAAAGGACGTTAAGAAATACATCGACATAGAGGAAGATTTCATCGAAACAGAGGTTTACGGCGGCTTCAGCGTATCAAGCCCCGATCCTGACAAGCAGGGTACTCTGACTCTTAAAGATACTATCGTAGAGCTTGGTTACACCGAGGACTTCGATATTGAGCCGCACTACAACACAGACATCTACAAGAAAGCGCTTGACAGCATTTTAGCTGAGAGCGAAGATGACATCTACTCATCATTAAAGGAGCATTTTGATGACTACGAATAAAATTGAGATAAAAGACCTTACGGTCAATTACATTGAAAACAAACGAAGCTTCAACGCCCTCCACGACGTATCATTCGGAGTGGGCAGGGGAGAGTTCGTAAGCGTTATCGGAGCCAGCGGCTGCGGAAAGTCCACGCTTCTCAGCGTACTTGAGGGACTTTATACTCCCGCAGGCGGCTCGGTACAGATAGACGGCAAGGAGCTTCACGGCACAGGCACAGAGCGCGGAGTGGTATTTCAGCACTACTCCCTGTTCCCGTGGATGACTACAAGAAAGAACATCGAGTTCGGCATAAAGCAGTCACGCCACGACGTAAAGCGCAGCGAACGCGCTAAGATAGCAGACGAGTTCCTCACAAAGGTTGGACTTACAGGCTTCGGCAGCAAGTATCCCTCACAGCTCTCAGGCGGTATGCAGCAGAGAGCAGCTATTGCAAGAGCTCTTGCAATGGATACCGAGATACTCCTCATGGACGAACCGTTCTCCGCTATCGACGCAAAGAACCGCGTTATATTGCAGGAGCTTCTCCTTAAATTATGGGAGGGCGACGGCACCGAGGAGCGCAAGACAGTTGTTTTCGTAACTCACGATATCGACGAGGCTATACTTCTTTCCGATAAGATAGTAGTTCTCACAGCTCACCCGGGTACAGTAAACGAGGTAGTGAACGTTCCTTTTGAGCGCCCCCGCAGACGTGAGGACTTAGTAAAGACAGACGAGTACGGAAAGTTCCGCAACAGGCTCCTGTCACTGCTCTACAGCGATATTGCCGCGCGTATCGGCGGAGATGAGGTGGTACTATGACATTCAGAAAACGCTACCTCCGCATAACACATCTGCTGTTCATAGCACTGCTGCTGATACAGCTTCTTCCCGACAAGTCCACAAAGGACGTATTCACAAGCTCACTCATTATATTTGCAGTAGGACTTGAAATCATAGTCCTTGCCGCTTCTTCATTTATCAAAAAGGAAGAGGGACTGTCGCTTCTTCTG
The DNA here is from genome assembly GCF_000621845.1 of Ruminococcus flavefaciens MA2007. Classification (GTDB taxonomy): domain Bacteria; phylum Bacillota; class Clostridia; order Oscillospirales; family Ruminococcaceae; genus Ruminococcus; species Ruminococcus flavefaciens_E. The sequence continues at coordinate 269,158 of NZ_KK211354.1, forward strand.
GATATAACAGGATTTGTATACGTGCTTCTTGCAGTATGGTCACTGGCAACGGCAAAATACAACGTGCTCAACGACCTGCTTTTCCCTGCACCCGGCAAGGTGATACATCAGTTTACCGAGGACAGGTCGGCTATCCTCACTAATATAGTCAGCTCTCTCGGAACTACTGTCAAGGGCTTTATCCTTGCAGCTGTAGTGGCTATCCCACTGGGACTTTTCATAGGCTGGAGCGCAAGAGTTGGCGGAGCTGCCACATACATCACAAAGTTTTTCAGCTCAATACCGCCTATAGTTTACATTCCTTACGGAATAGCACTTCTCCCAACATTCAAGTCAGTATCCGTATTCGTTATCTTCCTCGCAACATTCTGGCCTGTATTCGCAGGAACCATGAGCGGAGTTCTCGGCGTTGACAAGAAGATAATCGACTCGGCAAAGGTACTCAACGTAAGCAAGCCCGAAATGCTGTTCAGAGTAATACTTCCTGCGTCATTACAGCAGATATTCCTCGGCTGCAATCAGGGACTCAGCGTATCATTCATACTCCTCACATCTGCGGAGATGATAGGCGCAAGGGACGGAATGGGCTACTATGTCAAGTATTATTCGGACTTCGGCGACTATACACGTGCTATCACAGGACTTCTCGTTATCGGTTTTGTAGTAATAGGAGTTACTTTCCTGTTCAATAAGCTCCAGAACCGACTTTTAAGGTGGAAACGATGAGCGCAGAGCCTGCGCCCCCTTCCCACGTTGGCGCTCGTAAACTCGCTCACTCTTATCAATGTCGATGATCGTACATCGCTTACAGAACATTTTACACGTGCGGATAATATCCGCCCCTACAGCGCAGAGCCTACGCTCCTTTAAGGTGGAAAAAATGAAAAAATATAAGATGATAAAGCCAGAGAGCGATGATTGTTCGTTCTTTGGCTTTCTTTATTTTAGTTGGGAGTTGAGAGCAAAGCTTGTAGGGGCGCCCTTTGGGCGTCCGTTATTCCCGTTGCAAATAAAATTGCCGTGTGTAGGGGGCGATGCCTACATCGCCCCGTTGGTTTACGTAATAATTGGTCGGGCTGATGTGGGGGACTCCCTGTAGTACAGGGAGATGTCAGCAGAGCTGACAGAGGGTACGGGTGCCTGTTAGGCATCAGCTCCTACAGAGTGTTATTCATCATTTAACCGTAAACCTCGGGCGGACAATATCTTCCTCCTACAGGTTTTACAAAATCTATAAAACCTACAGGAATAATAGAATAATTCTATAACTATCGCTGAATATAGTCTAAACCTATTGACAATGTATGCTAATCATGTTATAATGCATATAGTTCAGATAGGAATACAAGAGATTAACGAAAAGGAGTGCTGAACATGAGAACTAATATGATGTGTTGTATGCAGTGTTGTTGTATGAACAAGTCAAACGATATCCGTATTCTGCATACCTATGCTCAGCGATGTTGCGTCATCTCCTGACTTTAAGCGAGTAAAATGTTATGCGTAGAATGCGAATGTCATTCTGCGCATTTTTTATTAGGGAGAATTTACTATGGTCAATGAAAGAGAAAGCGTTACCGCTAAGATATGCGCCTTTGTTAGAGCCTGGCACTCAAACAGGGCGCGGCAGAAGATATACGACGACTACCTTGCCTATGATATGCTCGGCAAGGAGGAATACGACAGCATTTACGAGCTCATCAGCAGCGGACTGGACGGCTCACAGCGGTTCAGCCGTGAGGACACCGAGCAGGTCATCAGCGAGTACTTCGCACCAATACCGCTGTCAAGGATACACTTCAATGAGAGCAGGCTGGCGGACTTCGCAAAGGAAAACGGTAAGATACAGTACGTCATCTGCGGAGCAGGCTCTGATACCTTTGCATTCCGCAACGATAACGAGAACATCGAGGTTTTCGAGATAGACCACCCCGACACTCAGCGCTACAAGCTGGAAAAGATTCGGGAGCTTGAATGGAATATCCGCGATAATGTCCACTATGTGCCTGTTGACTTCGAGCGCGAGCGAATGTGCGACAAGCTTCTTGCAGCAGGCTTTGATCCGAAGAAAAAGACCTTTTTCAGTATCCTCGGAGTTACCTATTACCTTACGCTGGACGTATTCACGGATACCTTGAAGCAAATGGCGGAGCTTTCAGCTCTCGGCAGCGAATTGGTCTTTGACTATCCCATAAAAACAGGGGAGTTCCCCAGACGTGTTGAACGTCTCGAACAGATAACCGAGGGCATGGGCGAGGTCATGCGCGGCGGATATGATTACAATGAAGTATCAAGAGCGCTGTACTCTCTCGGCTTTCAGATAGACACATATATGCCGCCTGAAAAGGTGCAGAGCGAGTATTTCGACGGCAGAGACGACGGCTTGAAGGCATTTGAAAACGTGAGCCTGATATCTGCAAGCTACACCGCAGGCTACGATTACGAATAAACGTCATTAACCATATATTTTGTAGGGGGCGATGCCCACATCGCCCCGCAATTAACGAATTATGTCAGACGGGCTGATGTGGGCATCAGCCCCTACAGAAAAGGAGAATTATTATGAGCAATTATAAAAATACAGAAACCACACTTATCCACGGAGGCATCTCCATTGACGAGCGCACAGGCGCTGTAAATATCCCGATATACCAGACCTCTACTTACAAGCAGGACGGTCTCGGTAAAATGCGCGGCTATGAGTACTCCCGTACAGGCAACCCCACCCGTGAAGCTCTCGAAGCTCTTATCAGAGACCTTGAAGGCGGCGTTGCTGGCTTTGCATTCGGCTCGGGAATGGCTGCTCTTACCGCAGTTCTCAGCCTGCTTCACAGCGGCGACAGAGTTCTTATCTCCAGCAACGTTTACGGCGGCACATTCCGCCTGCTGAGCAAGGTATTCGACCACTTTAACATCACATACACTATCGCAGACACTACAGACCTTGCAGTTTACGAGAGCCAGATAAGCTCCGACGTAAAGGCGGTCATCATCGAAAGCCCTGCAAATCCGCTCATGACAGTTACCGATATAAAGGCAGTCGCAGAGGTGTCCCACAAGCACGGACTTCTCGTCATCGTGGACAACACATTCATGACGCCGTATCTTCAGAAGCCCCTTGAGCTTGGCGCTGATATCGTAGTCCACAGCGCTACTAAGTACCTCGGCGGTCACAGCGACGTTGTTTCGGGACTTGCAGTTGTAAACTCAAAGGAGCTTGCAGAAAAGATAGCATTTATCCAGAATTCCACAGGCGGAGTCCTCGGACCTTTCGATTCGTTCCTGCTTATCCGCGGTATAAAAACTCTTGCAGTCCGCATGGACAGACACGTTGAGAATGCGGAGAAGATAGCAAAGCTCCTTGAAAATCACAAGGCAGTAAAAAGCGTCTACTACCCGGGGCTTGAAAGCAGTCAGGGCTATGAGATAAACCGCAGACAGGCTAAGAACGGCGGAGCTATGATATCATTCGAGCTTCACGAAAACTATGACATAAACGCATTCTTTGAGAGCTTGGAGCTTGTCTCACTGGCTGAGAGCCTCGGCGGCGTGGAGTCACTTGTATGCCACCCCTCATCAATGACACACGCTTCCATTCCTGCCGATATCAGAAAGAAAGTCGGCATAACCGACGGACTTATCCGTTTATCAGTCGGAATAGAAAATATTGAGGATATTATCGCAGATATCGAACAGGCTATTGCAAAATCAGAGAGAAAGTGAGATAATATATATGAGATACTATGATTCAATGCAGGCTCTCATCGGAGATACACCTCTGGTAAGGCTTGGAAATCTCGTTCAGAATGAGGGCGTGAACGTCTTTGCGAAGCTGGAGCTCTACAATCCCTCGGGCAGCGTCAAGGACAGAACAGGTCTCTACATGATAAACGACGCCGAGAAAAAAGGGCTTCTTAAAAAGGGCGGCACTATCGTTGAAGCAACCGCAGGAAACACAGGTCTTGGCATAGCATTTGCGGCTCTGAACCGCGGCTACAGGATAATATTTGTAGTTCCCACGAAATTCTCAGCCGAGAAGCAGTCTCTCCTCCGCGCACTGGGGGCAGAGGTCATAAATACTCCCCGTGAAAAGGGAATGCTGGGAGCTGTTGCAAAGGCTGAGGAGATAAAGGCTCAGATACCCGGATCTATCTCACTGGAGCAGTTCAAGAATCAGAGCAATCCGCTTGCACATTACGAAACTACAGGCAGGGAGATATTTGAATCTCTCGACGGCAGGATAGACTACATAGTTGCAGGCGCAGGCAGCGGCGGCACCTATACGGGAATACTCCGCTATATCAAGGAGCGCGTACCAAATGCAAAGGGCATACTTGCAGATCCTGTAGGCTCTACTATGGGCGGCGGAGAGCATTCTGACTACAACATCGAGGGTATCGGAAACGACTTCATCGCAGAGACAATGGATATGTCCCTTGTGGACAAGGTAATCAAGATAAACGACGAAGAGGCTTTCAATACAGCCCGTCTGCTGGCAAAGACCGAGGGCGTTATCGCAGGCTCCTCATCGGGAGCGGCTATGTCGGCAGTCATTAAGCTCATCGAAAGCGGCGCAAAGGGCAATATCGTAACTGTGTTCCCCGACCGCGGAGACCGCTATTTCAGCACAGGGCTATTTGATTAGTGAGCAGAAGAACTAAGAACTATGTGTAGGGGACGGCGTCCTCGACGTCCCGTCTGAGAATTAATGGAGGTACACAATGACTTTACAGCAGCTTAAATACATACTTGCAATATCTGCAACAGGCTCAATGAACAAAGCGGCTGAGCAGCTTTACGTGTCTCAGCCCTCACTGACGTCGTCAGTGCAGGAGCTTGAAAAGGAGATAGGTATCAAGATATTCAACCGCAGCGGCAGGGGAGTTACCCTTACCAATGACGGTGCTGAGTTCATACAGTATGCCCGTCAGGTGGTAGGCCAGTTCGACGTTCTTGCTGAGAAATATATCAGCAAGGGTAATGTGAAAAAGAAGTTCGGAGTGTCCACTCAGCATTACTCCTTTGCGGTAAAGGCTTTCGTGGAAATGGTCAAGGAGTTCGACACAGCGGAGTACGAATTTGCAGTCCGCGAGACCAAGACTGCCGAGGTCATCAGCGATGTTGCCACAATGCGAAGCGAGATAGGCATTATCTACCTCAACGACTTCAACCGCAAGTCCATAACCAAGCTGCTGCATTCAAACGGTCTGGAGTTCCATACGCTGACAAAGTGCAGTCCCTTCGTTTACCTGTGGAAAGGACACCCACTTGCAAAGGAAAAGAAGATAACCTTTGAGCAGCTTGCGGATTATCCCTGCCTTTCATTCGAGCAGGGCGACAACAGCACATTCTATCTGGCTGAGGAGCTTCTCAGCACTGCCGACTATCAGCGTACTATCAAGGCTAACGACAGAGCTACAATGCTGAACCTGATGATAGGACTGAACGGCTATACACTGTGCTCGGGAATCATCTGCGAGGAGCTCAACGGCAGCGACTACATCGCCGTTCCCTTTGAGGACGACTCCGACGAGATAATGGAAATAGGCTATATCACGCTGAAAAACGTGATACTCAGCGAAATGGCAGAGATATACATCGACGAGATAAAGGCTTATCTTAATATCACTTGAAAGCCATTTATATAAGCTATAGTCTTAGCTTATAACCCGGAATAACCCTTTGGTATTGGACAAATGTCATCAAGGGGTGTATAATTAAAACATACCAAACAGATATATATTATAGAATATGGAGGATAAATACAATGAGCAGAGATATCAATAATAAATTCTGGAACGAGGAGCTTGAAACTCTTCCCCGTGAGGAACTGGAAAAGAGACAGCTTGAAGACCTGAAGGAGATCGTGAAGTTTGCATACGACAACGCTCCTTACTACAAGCGTTCGTTTGATGAAGCAGGTGTAAAGCCCGAGGACATCAAGACTCTCAAGGACATCGAGAAGTTCCCGTTCATCAACAAGAAAACACAGCGCGACACTCAGGGCGTTGGTTCATTCCTCGGCGAGCTGGCAGCAGTTCCCGAAGAGGACGTAGTTTTCATCTCAACATCATCGGGTTCCACAGGCGTACCTACAATGAGCCCATTCACAAAGAAGGACTTCGACGAGTTTCAGGACACTGAGAGCCGCTGGTTCTGGCAGATAGGAATGAGACCGAATGACCGCTACGTACACGCTCTCAACTTCTCACTCTACGTTGGCGGACCTGACGTAATCGGCGCACAGAACCTTGGTGCATTATGTATCTGGGGCGGTACTCTCCCCAGCGAGAGACTTCTCTTCATACTTAAAACATATCAGCCTACAGTTATCTGGACTTCGCCTTCCTACGCATGGCAGCTCGGTGAAAAGGCTCTCAAGGCAGGCTACGATCCAAAGAAGGACTTCAACATCAAGAAGATAATCGTTGCAGGTGAGCTCGGAGGTTCTATCGACGCTACAAGAAAGGCTATCGAGGAGATATGGGGCGCAGAGGTATTTGACTTCTACGGTCTGTCCGATATTTTCGGTGCCTGCGCTGCACAGTGCGAATACCACGACGGACTTCACATCGCTGAGAACCATATCCTTGTTGAAACAGTTGATATCCACACAGGCGAGGTTCTTGAACCAGGTCAGACAGGTGAGCTTGTATTCACAACTCTCCGCAAGCACGCAAGACCTCTTATCAGATTCAAGACAGGCGATATCGGACGCATTGACACAACAAAATGCCGCTGCGGACGTACACACGGCAGGATCAGCATTCTCGGCAGAAAGGACGATATGTTCATCGTTTCCGCTGTTAATGTATTCCCAAGCGATATCGAGGCTGTTATCCGTGAGCAGAGCGACCTGACAGGCGAGTACCTTATCCGTATCTTCGAGAAGGACTTCACAAGCAAGTATGCTGTTGAGGTAGAGAAAGCAACAGGCGTTGCCAAGGACGACGAAACAGTAGCAGCAGAGGTAAGTGCAGCACTCAAGGCTCGTATCGGTGTTAAGCCTGCAAGAGTAGTAGTTCACCCTGACGGCGGTCTGAATACACGTTCCGAGCACAAGTCCAGAAGAGTTATCGACGAGAGAAATATTGACTACAATATATAATAATGTTATAATATAAGAGATGATTGTAGGGGCTGATGCCTACATCAGCCCGTAAAAATCGGTGCGATGTGGACATCGCCCCCTACAAATTATTTTTGTAGGGGCGGATATTATCCGCCCGATTCATTTAATATTTTTTAAGGAGAAAAAATATGCCAGAACTTTCAAACCGAACAGCGACTTTTACCGATTCTGTCATAAGACGTATGACGAGAATTTCCAATAAATACGGCGCAGTAAATCTTTCCCAGGGCTTTCCCGACTTCGAGCCGCCAAAGGAGATACTTGACCGCCTTGCAGAGGTCACACGGGAGGACTTCCACCAGTATTCCATAACATGGGGAGCTCAGAATTTCCGCGAGGCTCTTGCCGAGAAGCAGTCCCGTCTTATGGGACGTCAGATAGATCCCAACGGTGAGATAGTAGTCACCTGCGGAAGCACAGAAGCCATGATGGCGGCAATGATGTCCGTTACAAATCCGGGAGACAAGGTAATCGTGTTCTCGCCCTTTTATGAGAACTACGGCGCAGACACCATTCTTTCGGGAGCTGAGCCAATCTACGTTCCACTGATACCGCCTGCATTCAGCTTTGACGCAGACGTGCTTGAAGCCGCTTTCAAGCAGCACCCCAAGGCTTTGATTCTCTGCAATCCTTCTAATCCATGCGGTAAGGTGTTCACCCTTGAAGAGCTTCAGATAATCGCAGATCTTGCCAAGAAGTACGACACATTCGTTATCACAGACGAGGTTTACGAGCACATCGTTTATGCGCCCCATAAGCACGTTTACTTTGCAAGCCTGCCCGATATGTGGGAGAGAACTATCTCCTGCTCATCGCTTTCAAAGACCTACTCCATAACAGGCTGGAGACTGGGCTATGTCATAGCTCCGCCGCATATCATAGATACTGTGAAAAAGGTGCATGACTTCCTTACAGTAGGCGCTGCTGCACCATTGCAGGAGGCTGCCGTTACGGGACTCCGCTTCGGCGACGATTACTACAAGTGGTTACAGGACAAGTATACCGAGAAGCGCGACCTTTTCCTCCGCGGACTTGACGACATCGGCATACAGCATACCGTGCCTGAGGGAGCTTACTACATACTTCTCGATATTTCGGAGTTCGGCTACAAGAGCGACCTTGTATTCTGTGAAAAGCTTGCAGAATATGTGGGCGTGGGAGCAGTTCCCGGTTCCAGCTTCTTCAAGGAGCCTGAAAACCGCTACATAAGATTCCACTATGCAAAGAAGAACGAAACTCTCGAAAATGCACTGAACCGACTTAACGATATAAGAAAGAAAATGCCCAAGGAATGAGTTTTTCATTTGCTCATATCGTATCTGAATAAAAAAATCCGCAGTTCATAAACCAGAGCTGCGGCTTTTTGTTGTATTGTCAAAAGAACTGTGATATAATAATTACATAGCTTTGGTACATAACAATGCAGAAAAGGATATGAGGTAAAAATGAACAAGATAATCGACATTTCTCAGGAGGTATTCTCCTGCAAGGTGTTCCCTGGGGATCCAGCGCCGCAGAACACGCAGCTATTAAGCGTAACAAAAGGCGACATATGCAATCTGACACAGCTCTCGATGTGCGCTCATAACGGAACTCACGCTGACGCGCCGTTCCATTTTCTCAATGACGGAAAGACCATAGACCAGCTGGGACTTGTTCCCTTTGTGGGGGACTGCTTTGTGGCGCGTCATGACGGCAATGTTACGGCAGCTGACGCAGCAGGCATAATGGAAAAAGCCAAATCAGCAGGCGCGGCTGAGCGCATACTTATCGCAGGAAAAGCCATAGTAACTGCCGAGGCAGCCCGTATTTTTGCAGAGGCAGGCATAAAGCTACTCGGAAACGAAAGCCAGACAGTAGGTCCCGAGGACGCGCCAAAGGAAGTGCATCTTATCCTGCTTGGAGCTGAGGTCGTTCTGCTGGAGGGGATAGTGCTTGACAATGTTGACGAGGGAAGATACTTCCTCAGTGCAGCTCCGCTTAATTTAGGCGGCTGTGACGGAGCTCCATGCAGAGCATATCTCATAAAGTAAGGCAAAAGCTTTGAAGCACTAATAAATAGCATGAAAAGTCCGATGATTCGGACTTTTTTCTTTTGTGAAACTCTGCTTAGGCTATAGCATTTCCCTATAACCTATGATAAATCTATCGTATTGGACACCTACGAAAAACAGGTGTATAATTAATACATATTAAAACGATAGGAGAAATGGTATGAAAGAGATTCTATGGCTCGGAAGAGGCGGTCAGGGCGCATTTACAGCCGCAAAGCTTCTCGGAGCAGCCTATACGATAGATGATGACGATAAGTATGCTCTTGCATTTCCGTCATTCGGTCCCGAGCGCCGCGGAGCTCCCGTAAGAGCATTCACCAAGCTTGATACAAAGCCTGTTGTGGACAGAAGCCAGACCAAAAAGGCTGACTATATCGTTATCCTCGATGATACACTGTACAGTCCTCAGCTTCTTGAACTGCTGAAAGACAGCGGAAAAATAATAGCCAATTCCAAGAACGATATAAGCGGAGTCTGTACCTTTGACGCTGAGAAAATAGCCGCAGAATTCAGACTTCCCACAGTAAATACAGTTATGTTCGGGCTTCTTATCGGGCTTTCGGGAGTCGTTTCGTCTGACAATGCAGCAGAAGCTATAAAAGGCTATATGCCGCAGAAAATACAGGAGCGCAATATCAATGCGCTTCTCAGAGCTGTTCAGGAGGTGGCAAAGTGAGACCGCATATCAGAGAGAAAAAGAGCTTCACATTCGATGAAGTTCCCGAGAATACGTCATTTGAAGCAGGCTATCTCACTACCGTCAACAGCGGCTGGCGAAGCATAAGACCTGTTATAAACAGCGCAAAATGCGTGGGCTGTGAGCAGTGCTATCTCTACTGTCCCGACGGAGTTATATCCATACAGGACGGCAAGGCAGTCATCGACTACGATTTCTGCAAGGGCTGCGGAATATGCGCGAAAATATGTAAGATAAAGGCAATAGAAATGGAGGCGGAGCGCAAATGAGCAAAAAATTCTTATCAGGCAACGAGGCTTTTGCCGAGGGCATACGCCTTGCACGTCCGCAGGTCATTTCGGCTTACCCTATAACTCCACAGACCATAGTTGTTGAGCGCCTTTCGGAAATGGTTGAGGACGGCAGTCTCAACGCTGAATACGTACACGTTGAGTCCGAGCATTCGGCTATGTCATGCGCTATAGGAGCAAGCGCCGCAGGCGCGAGAGCCTTTACGGCGACCTCCTCTCAGGGACTTCTCTACATGGCTGAATGTCTCTACTATGCATCGGGCGGACGTTTCCCCATAGTAATGATGAACGCAGACCGTTCAACTGCTCTGCCGTGGAATATCTACGGCGACCAGCGCGACAGCCTTTCACAGCTGGACAGCGGCTGGATTCAGGCATACGCCGAAAATTCTCAGGAGGCTCTTGACCTTGCGCTCATGAGCTACAGGATAGCTGAGGACAAGCGCGTTTCCACGCCCTATATGGCTAATCTGGACGGCTTTGTGCTTACACATACATACGAAACAGTGGATATCCCCGAAAGGGAACAGGCAGACAGGTTCCTGCCGCCCTATGAGACCGACAACCGCATAGACCTTGAGTCTCCCAAGAATATGGCGTTCTCAGCAGGTCCCGATACAAACTATATCTTCAAATACAAGGAGCATGAGGGCGTACTTGCGGCTCGTGAAGTCATTGCCGAGACTGAAAAGGCTTTTGCCGAGATATTCGGCAGGAAATACACAGGACTGCTTGAAAATTACCGTACCGAGGACGCTGACTACATTATCGTTACTCTGGGCAGTATCGCAGGTCTCTGCCGCGAAACTGCGGATAAGCTCTGCGAAAATGGCGTAAAGGCAGGCGTTGTCCGCATTCGCTACATGAGACCATTTCCAAATGCTGAGATAGCTGATGTACTGCGCAATGCCAAGGCATATGCAGTTCTTGAAAAGGACATCAGCTTCGGCAATGAGGGAACGGTTTTCACCAATGTTAATTCCGCCCTGAAAAAGGCAGGAGCTGACGTAAAGGGCTATAACTTCATCGGCGGTCTGGGCGGACGTAATATTTCCGCTTCTGATATTGAAAAGATATACAATGACATCGCAAATGGCACGGAAAGTGTCAATTTTATAGGAATAGGAGGCGAGAGCAATGGCAAATAAGGTTGCAGACAGCATTTCCCGTGAGGAATTTTTCTACGGACACAAAGCCTGTGCAGGCTGCGGCGGAAGTCTTGCTGTAAGAGCGGCTCTGAAGGTCCTCGGACCAAATGCGGTATCGGTTCTGCCTGCGGGCTGTATGTCGGCAGTAGGCTTTAACTTCCCACAGCTTTGCTTCTCAAACAACTCCATAATCTCGACCTTTGCAGGTACAGCCTCCATGCTCACAGGCGTCGAAGCAGGTCTCCGCGCAAGGGGAATAAAGGATTTCACGGCAGTTGGCTTTGCAGGTGACGGCGGTACGGCAGATATCGGTATACAGGCTCTTTCGGGAGCTATTGACCGCAATGACAATATCATCTATATCTGCTACGACAACGAAGCCTACATGAATACGGGCATACAGAAAAGCGGTCTCACGCCTTTCGGTGCAAAGACCACAACTACTCCGGCAGGAAAGAATATCCACGGAAATATCCGTCCCAAGAAGAATATGTTCGAGATAGCCGCAGCACATGATATCCCCTATGCTGCAACTGCAAGCGTGGGTTATATCTACGATTTCATTCAGAAGGTGCAGAAGGCTTCACAGATTCAGGGTACAAAGTATATCCACGTGATCGCTCCATGTCCTACAGGCTGGGGAGTTGCTCCCGACGAGACTGTTGAGATAGCCAAGGAGGTCGTTGACTGCGGACTGTGGTATCTTGCGGAGTACGAAAACGGCGAATTCAAGCTCAATCACAAGCCTAAGGAGTTCACCAGCGTCGAGGCTTATCTGAAAAAGCAGGGACGCTTCAAGCACCTTACCGACGAGGATATAGAGGTGATAACGGCTTCAAGGGATAAGAAATGGGAGTTTATCGGCAAAAACTTTGCGGTTTAAACTCATGTGCACAGAATAAAAAAGCTTTGAATACAAGCAGTAATATCTGCGTCAACATCAACTGACGGTAAAATTTGTTTATAAATTATTAATTCAATCTGACTAAGAATGTGTTATAATAATATCTATAATATTTTTATAGGCAAATTATCACCGAAAAGAGTTGACAATGATATGATGAACTATACTGATAAAATGACGCACAACACCGAAGCAAATTCTACAGTACAGCATAACTGCGCTCTTTTTAAGATAGGATAGATGTAATAAGTGTTCTCAGAGGGATAAGTGTTTCCTTTGAGGACGCTTTTTATTTGAACATATAATTCTTCTGAAAGGGGGGCAATCCATGAATATAATAATAGAATTTATCGGACAGAGCTACATGACGCTGATGCTGCTTCTGGGACTTGTGATCATAATGCTTGTAAACCGACGCATAAAGATAGACGGAGTTCAGTACGTATGGGCGATAGCAAGCCTTGTATTCATCATTACCGTATGTGAATACGTGGAATACTGGTGCGACACATATAATAAGCCTATATGGATAAGATACGTAAAATCGGCGATAACCTACTCGCTGAATCCGCTGCTCATATTGCTGGAGCTTTATCTTATCGCTCCCATAAAGCATAAATTCCTGCTGATTATACCATACATAATAAACGTGGCATTGGCGGTATCTGACCTTTTCGGCACTAATTTTATCTATGCCTACACAGAAGACCATAATTTTATTTCTGGAAAGCTGAAAGTGGTACCTGCCATAGTCGTATGCTTCTATATCCTGCTGCTGGCCTTTTATTCCAACTATTTTATCAGAAACGACGAGCGTTCAAAGGCGATAATAGTATTCTTTATGTCTTTTAGCACCATAATCACTGTCTATCTGGAATACGAAAACATTATCGTCAATCACACTACCGATATAGCCGCAATGGAAATGCTGATATACTATTTCTATCTTGCGGCGATACATCACAGCAAGGTACAGCAGAAGCTCCACGCAAGCGAGCTTGCGCGTGAAAGGCAGAACAACGAGCTTCTTATGGCACAGATACAGCCGCATTTTATCAATAATTCACTGCTTGCCATACAGGCGAGGTGCATGGATTATCCCGAGATATACGACAGTATCAGAAATTTTTCACGGTATTTGCGGTCAAATTTCGACAACATAGGCAATACTCACCCTATCACCTTTGAGCAGGAGCTGAAAAACATCAAGGCTTATCTTGCCCTTGAAAAAATGAACTTCGGTGACAGGCTCACAGTGGAATACGATATTGACAACGAGGACTTCATGCTTCCTGCTCTCAGCGTTGAACCCCTTGTGGAGAACGCAGTTCGGCACGGAGTAGCCGCAAGAGAGAACGGCGGCGTTGTACAGATAATACAGCGCGACGAGGAGAGCGGCATAATTATTGAAGTCCGCGATATCGGACAGGGAAAGCTCAATCTGACAGAAAAACAGGAAAAACGCCGCGGTATCGGAGTTGCCAACGTCCGAGCAAGACTTGCGGTCAATAATAAGGGCACTCTGGAGCTTATTCCCGAGGATAACGGATACTGTGCCAGAATTTTTCTCAAAGATATAAGATATGCTAATGAAAAAGGGGAGAATGATGTATGATAACCGTATTTGCAGACGATAACGAGTCATCAAGACGCATGATGAAAATGGTGATGAACTCCATTGATCCTATGGGCTCGCATTATTTTGCGGAAAATGCCGCCAAAGCCATTGACCTTGTGGCTGAGCATAATCCCGATGTGCTTTTCCTTGACATTGAAATGCCTGGGCTCAGCGGTATTGAAGCTGCCAATCACCTTAAACAGGTACAGCCTGAGCTCAATGTCATATTCGTTACGGGACACCCCGAATATGCAAGGGACGCTCTGCGCCTGTATTGCAGCGGCTTTATCGAAAAGCCCTATGACGAATACGATGTGCTGGAGGCTCTGAAGCACCTGCGCTATCCCTTGAAGCAGACTATTTCACCGCTGGTTGTGCGCTGTGACGGGCATTTCGCAGTATTCTTCAAGGGTGAGCCCTTTACATTCAAGCGCAGGCTTACTATGGAGCTTTTTGCGTATCTGGTCTATAAAAACGGCGCTATGTGTACAAACGGCGACCTGCTTGGCATACTTTGGGACGGTGATCCAGAAAAGGGAGACCACCTGCGTCAATTGGTCAAGGATATGAGGGACTGCTTCGATAATGCAGGCATTAGCGATATAATCATAAAGCGCCACGGCAGTCTCGGACTGAATACAAGCGCCTATGAGCTCAAAGGCGATACGGCTTCTATTAATGAGGAATTCAACTGGATATAAGCATATTGTATACTGTTTAACCTACTATTGGATATACGGTTTGTAAAATATAATGGAGCGAAACTACAGTTTAGCGGCATTGTTTACAAAATGTTAATTAAAAATTAACTGAATATTCATAAACACTATACTTTGTGTAACGCATTTGTCACAGGCGGTATGGTATAATATAATCAAGTTAAAGGAAAGTTTATAGAGGCTATAACATATATTTAAAAGTCATAAACCATTACCCCACATTTCGGCATACCCCATTATCCAAAAGGCTGAAAAGCCAAAATCAAGATATGAAAGTGAATCATGGTTCACTTTCTTTCTTGACTCAATTAACCATAAGCGGCTGCGCAATAGTGTAGTCGCTTTTTATTTTTTTATTGGAATTGAAGGTGCAGCTCCATAATGAGTAAAAAATGTTGCGCTTCAGCCTTAAAAGTGGTATAATAAGAGCAAAACGAAAGAGGGCGCGATATGGAAAAGATAAAAAAACGCAGACAGATGCGTATTATGGGAATTATAATGATAGTTATCGGCGTTGGTGTACTCTCTGTCTATGGGTACAGGAAGATAAGCCGTGAAATATATCTCCGCAGACTGCTTAAAGATAATATCAATTTCGAGATACCTTGCCTTTATATAAAAGTACCTGTTCTTGAGGGAACAGGTTCAAAACAGCTTCAGGTCTCGGCAGGACATTTTGAAGGTACAGGAGCTCTCGGCAAGGGCAATTATTGTATCTGCGGTCATAACAGTACCGTATATGCCGAGATATTCAACGACCTTGACAAGATAAAGATAGGCGATAAGATGTATCTTGCGGATATTGACGAAAAGCGCACGAAATATGAGTATATCGTAACGGAATACAGTATAGTCGAGCCCGATAATGTCAGTGTTCTGAATGATTTCGGCGATAACAGGCTCACTGTTATATCGTGCACCGATGACGGTAAACAGCGTCAGGTAGTTGTCGGAAAGCTTAAAGAATAGCATATAAAACTAAAACCACACGTTTAACCCGCAACATTTATATAAAAGGTTATAGCTATTAATGGGGGAAACCTTTCTGAGGAAAGCGTTTCCCCCATACCCCTTTCTAAAGACTTTTATCTGTTTTTTTCACAGATAGGGCGCTTCGTAAATAAAAAAGCTTTGATAATATATGGAGCGCCCTATCTGCGAAAAAACAAAACGAAAGTTTTAGGGAGAGAGTTTGAGAGAAGCCCCTTTTTCAAAAGGGGTTCTCTCAATAATAAGCATAAAACCCCTATATAAGTGTTGTGGATAACGTGTGGTTTTAATTATATAAGGAGGGGAAGGTTACTTTAAAATTGAACGGAATCTCTTCATTGCTTCAACGGTATTTTCCTTGTTGTTGAAGGCTGTCAGTCTGAACCAGTTATTGCCGTTCTGACCGAAGCCTGCACCGGGAGTTCCTACGACGCCTGCCTTTTCAAGCAGGAAATCGAAGAACTGCCAGCTGTCCATGCCGAATGGGCACTCGAACCAGATGTAAGGGGAGTTGATACCGCCTGTATAGCGTATTCCAAGCTCTGTCATGGTATCTGAGATTATCTTTGCATTCTCCATATAATGAGCTATCATGGCTTTTGCTTCTGCCATGCCTGCTTCGCTGAAAACAGCTGCTGCGGCACGCTGTACGATGTAGGGAACGCCGTTGAATTTGGTGCACTGACGGCGGTTCCACATCTTGTTAAGGCTCATTTCTCTGCCGTCTGCTGACTTTGAGGTTATAGCCTTTGGAACTATGGTATATCCGCAGCGTGTACCCGTAAAGCCTGCGGTCTTGGACAGGGAGCAGAACTCCACAGCGCACTTCTCTGCGCCCTCTATCTCATAGATGCTGTGTGGGAGTTCACTGTCCGAGATAAAGCACTCGTAAGCCGAATCAAAGAGTATAACAGCGTCGTTTTTGAGGGCATAATCCACCCATTCGCGGAGCTGAGCCCTGTTGTAGCAGGCTCCCGTAGGATTGTTAGGGGAGCAGATATAGATTATATCAGCGTGAACGCTCTTATCGGGCATAGGCAGGAAGTTGTTTTCCGCAGTTCCGTTGATAAAGACGATGTTTCTGGCATTCATGGTATTTGTATCCACGTAAACGGGGTACACAGGATCGGGTATCAGAACTGTGTTATCCTTTGAGAAAAGGTCGGTGATGTTACCTGTGTCGGACTTAGCGCCGTCGGAAACGAATATCTCGTCGGTGTCAAGCTCCACGCCGAATGTCTTGTAATGTCCCTGAATAGCCTTGCGGAGAAAATCATATCCTTGCTCGGGACCGTATCCGCGGAAGCTCTCGGCTTTGCCCATTTCATCAGCGGCGGAGTGCATAGCCTCCACTACAGTTTTTCCGAGGGGCAGGGTAACGTCGCCGATACCAAGACGAATTACTGATCTGTCGGGATTTTTCTGCTGAAATACAGAAACACGTTTAGCTACCTCGCTAAAGAGGTAGCTTTCTTTTAATTCTAAAAAATTTTCATTGAATTTAGCCATTGTAATACTCTCCGTCAAATGTAAATTCCGCAGGACCTGTCATGTAGATGTGACCGTCCTCCGCGTTCCATTCTATTGTCAGCTGACCGCCAAGCAGGTCTACCGTTACGGGCTCCCGTGGACTGATACCGTTAAGACAAGCCGCCGCAACAGTTCCGCAGGTGCCTGTTCCGCAGGCAAGGGTTTCTCCTGTACCGCGCTCCCATACGCGCATTTTCAGATGCGTGGGGGAGAGAACGTTTACGAACTCGATATTAGCCTTGTGTGGGAAGTGTGCGTCCTGCTCGAAAACTCTGCCGTATTTCTCAACTTCAAATGTGCTGACGTCTTCATCTATAAAAGCTACGGCATGGGGATTTCCCATTGATACGCAGGTAAATGTGAACTCTCTGCCGAATGCTGAAAGCTTCAGGTCTTTAACAGGGGATACATCAGCTGTAACAGGTATCTCAACAGCCTCTGTTATGGGAGCTCCCATATCAACTGTAAGGGTACGTGCGATATCGTTTTCGTCGGTATTGACGGTTATCAGCTTTATGCCTGCCAGCGTTTCAACGGATATCTCTTTTTTGTGGATAATATCTCTGTCGTAGACGTATTTTGCCACACAGCGAATGGCATTGCCACACATCTCGGACTCGCTGCCGTCAGGATTGAACATACGCATTTTGCAGTCGGCTGTCTTACTCGGACATATCAGCACCAGACCGTCAGAGCCGATACCGAAGTGTCTGTCGCTTATCGCGCAGGCAAGCTGCTGGGGAGAGCTTACGCTCTCCTCAAAACAGTTTACGTACACGTAATCATTGCCGCAGCCCTGCATTTTTGTAAATCTCATTTATATCACACTCCGAAAAGAAGCTTGTCATATGTCGGGAATGGGTAATAGTCCTCAGCTGTCATAGTTTCAGCCTTGTCAGCAGCTGCACGGAGCTTATCCATTGCAGGGAGCATAGTGTCGCGGACGAACTCGGAAGCCTTGATGATAACATCTATCTTCTTGAAGTCTGCAACAGCCTTTTCAAGCTTGCTTGTTGCAGCGTCCATTTCGTCGATGAGCTCTGAAAGGTCTGTAACAAGCTTTGTTTCATACTTGCAGGCTACCTTGGATACGCTCTTCTTAACGGATACAGCAGAAGCAGTATCAGCTGCGAATTTAGCAACAGCAGGGATAATTTCCTTGCGAGCCATGTCTATCATTGTAACAGCCTCGATGTTGACTGTCTTGATGTAGTTCTCAAGCATAATATCGCAGCGTGAGAATATCTCGGCTTCTGTGAAGATACCGTGAGATGTGAGCATTTCCACGTTCTTCTTGTCGCAGATGTGAGGCATAGCGTCAGCAGTGGTCTTATAGTTGCAGAGACCGCGCTTCTCAGCTTCCTTTATCCATGCGTCATCGTAGCCGTTGCCGTTGAAGATGATTCTCTTGTGCTCCTTGATCGTCTTCCTGATAAGGTCGTGGAGCGCCTTGTTGAAGTCCTTAGCCTTTTCAAGCTTGTCTGCGAACTGTTTGAGTTCCTCAGCAACAGCAGCATTGAGGTGAATGTTAGCGCATGAAATACTGTTGGAAGAACCGAGCATACGGAACTCGAACTTGTTTCCTGTAAATGCGAATGGGGAAGTTCTGTTACGGTCAGTGGAATCCTTGCTGAACTTAGGCAGAACATCAACGCCAAGCTGCATTTTTTCTTTCTTTGTGCCGCCGTATGGCTTATCAGCTTCGATAGCGTCCAGAACTGCGGTGAGCTCGTCGCCGAGGAAGATAGAGATAACAGCAGGCGGAGCTTCATTAGCACCAAGTCTGTGGTCGTTGCCTGCAGTTGCAACGGACAATCTCAGAAGATCCTGATAATCGTCAACAGCCTTGATAACAGCTGCAAGGAAGAGCAGGAACTGTGCGTTCTCAGCAGGTGTTTCGCCCGGTGAGAGGAGGTTCTCGCCCTGGTCTGTGGAGATAGACCAGTTGTTGTGCTTACCCGAACCGTTTACGCCTGCGAATGGCTTTTCGTGAAGCAGGCAAACGAGGTTGTGGCGGAGAGCGACCTTCTGCATTACCTCCATAGTGAGCTGGTTGTGGTCGGCAGCAATATTTGTTGTATCGTAAATAGGAGCAAGCTCGTGCTGTGCAGGAGCAACTTCGTTATGCTTGGTCTTTGCAAGGATACCAAGCTTCCACAGTTCCTTGTCAAGGTCTGCCATGTACTCTGCAACTCTTGGCTTAATAGAGCCGAAGTAGTGGTCGTCCATTTCCTGTCCCTTAGGAGGCATAGCACCGAAAAGAGTACGTCCTGTCATAATAAGGTCCTTACGTTTTTTCCACATATCGCGGTCAACAAGGAAATATTCCTGCTCTGGACCAACGGAAGTCTTAACGCTCTTGACGCTTGTGTTTCCGAAGAGCTTCAATATACGCAGAGCCTGCTTGTTGATAGCTTCCATAGAACGGAGAAGCGGAACTTTCTTATCAAGTGCTTCACCTGTGTATGAACAGAATGCTGTAGGAATGTACAGAGTGCCATCCTTGATGAAAGCGTATGAAGTAGGATCCCACGCCGTATAGCCTCTTGCTTCAAATGTAGCACGAAGTCCGCCAGAAGGGAATGATGAAGCGTCAGGCTCGCCCTTAACGAGCTCCTTGCCCGAGAACTCCATGATAACACGTCCGTCGGGTGCAGGTGAGATGAAGCTGTCGTGCTTCTCGGCTGTAACGCCTGTCATTGGCTGGAACCAGTGTGTATAGTGAGTAGCGCCCTTTTCAATAGCCCAGTCCTTCATAGCAGCTGCAACTGCATTTGCTACGGATATATCAAGAGGAGTACCTCTGTCTATCGTTCTTTTCAGTGATTTGTACACCTTTTCAGAAAGCATTGCTTTCATTATCCTGTCGTCGAATACCATTGAGCCAAAATAATCTGTTACCTTTTCCATAATAAAATCCTCCTTAGTTGTTTTCGAGCGAAGCTCTTATAAAATCCGCAAACAGCTTGTGCGGTTTGTTTGGTCTTGATTTGAATTCGGGGTGGAACTGAACTCCCACGAACCACGGGTGTGTTGGGAGCTCTACTATTTCAACCAGCTTTTCGTCCGGTGAAAGTCCTGCAATGTGAAGTCCGTTTGAAGTCAGTATCTTGCGGTATGCGTTGTTGAATTCATAACGGTGGCGGTGGCGCTCATAAATGAGCTCATCGCCGTATATCTCGCGGCATCTGGATCCCTCGCTAAGCTTGCAGGGATACAGACCAAGACGCATGGTGCCGCCTTTCTGGTCGATGTTTCTCTGTTCGTCCATGATGTCGATAACGGGATAAGGAGTTTCTCCGAACTCTGCTGAATTTGCACCGTTCAGCTTGCAGACGTTTCTCGCATATTCAATGACTGACATCTGCATACCAAGACATATTCCGAAGAACGGCACATTATTCTCACGGGCATAGCGGATAGTTTCTATCATGCCCTCAACTCCTCGATGGCCGAAGCCGCCTGGAACTATCAGTCCGCTGCAATCTGCGAATTTTTCCGCAGCATTCTCGGCTGTTACCTCCTCGGAGTCTATCCATTTTATATCCACAGCCGCATCGTTTACGATACCGCCGTGACGGAGCGCCTCTGCTACTGATAAATAAGCGTCGTGGAGCTCCACATATTTTCCAACAAGTCCTATAGTTACATTTTTGTGTGCGCTTTCAGCTCTGTGAACCATTTCCGTCCACTCTGTCAGGTCGGGAGCATTGTCTGTGAGCCCGAGATGACGGCATACCGAGTGAGCAAGTCCCTCGTTTTCCAGCCACAGCGGAACTTCATACAGTGACGGAGCTGTCAGGTTCTGGATAACGTCCTCCTTGCGGATATTGCAGAAGAGGGCTATTTTTTCAGCCATATCGTCGGGGATGCGTTTTTCTGTTCGGCAAACGATGATATCAGGCTGTATGCCTATTGAAAGAAGCTCCTTTGTGGAGTGCTGGGTGGGCTTGGATTTCAGCTCCTCAGAGCCTGCGATATAGGGAACAAGGGTAACGTGTATGTAGCATACGTTCTCGCGTCCCTGCT
This sequence comes from Ruminococcus flavefaciens MA2007, assembly GCF_000621845.1. Taxonomy (GTDB): domain Bacteria; phylum Bacillota; class Clostridia; order Oscillospirales; family Ruminococcaceae; genus Ruminococcus; species Ruminococcus flavefaciens_E. The sequence goes on from NZ_KK211354.1 coordinate 290,269, forward strand.
CGGTGCCTACCTGACGTATAGCCTCAAGGAAAGGCGTTGACTCGATATCTCCGACTGTACCGCCTATCTCAGTGATGACTACGTCTGCATTTGCTTCATTAGCCGCGCTGTAGACTCTGTCCTTTATCTCGTTGGTGATGTGTGGGATTACCTGAACCGTACCTCCGAGATAGTCACCGCGGCGCTCCTTTGTGATTACGTTCCAGTAAATTTTGCCTGTAGTCACATTGGAGTGAACCGACAGATTCTCGTCTACGAAACGCTCATAGTGACCGAGATCAAGGTCGGTCTCAGCGCCGTCGTCGGTAACGAATACCTCACCATGCTGGAAAGGTGACATAGTTCCCGGATCGACGTTGATGTAGGGATCAAACTTCTGAATGGTGACCTTATAGCCGCGCTGTTTGAGAAGTCTTCCCAATGAAGCTGCCGTGATACCCTTGCCGAGTCCCGAAACGACTCCGCCTGTTACAAAAATGAACTTTGACATTTGCATATGCTCCTTGAAATACATTTATGATAAAGGCTGTCTGCGGATACTGGGAGATTTTTAAGATATACATTTTGTTTTATCCGCAGACGCCCTTGTCAGCTTATGCTTTTTCCCACTCTGCCGAATCGTGGAGTGCGTTGTAGCCCTCTTCGCCTGTTCTGATCTTGATTACGTTCTCAATGTCATAGATGAACATCTTGCCGTCGCCATAGTTGCCTGTATAGAGAGCTGTTTTTGCTGCTGCAACTACCTTTTCTACAGGTACTGCGCATACTGCAATTTCAGCCTTGACTTTCGGGAGCAGATTCATTTCAACACTTGCACCACGGTAGTAATTCTTCTGTCCGTTCTGCATACCGCAGCCGAGGACGTTTGTTACTGTGATACCCTTTACGTCGATAGCCTCCATAGCTTCGATGAACTGCTGGAGCTTCTGCTGCTTGAATATGACTACGATGTTTGTGAGCTTTGCTGCGCCGTCAGGTGAAGGAACTGAGTAGTTCTCAACTTCAACTGCCTTGTCAACTGGAACAGCAGGTGTTCCGGGAGTGCCGACTTTCTTTACGCTCTTTGCGTCGTCCTTTGTATAGCCCTTCATGCCGATGTCTGTAAGTGCAGGAGCGAAGTCTGCATAAGAGGAAATAAGACCGTGTTCTGTAACGTCAAGACCGAGTATCTCTTCCTGCTCGGAAGCACGGAGACCGATAGTCTTTTTGATTAAGACGAATACAAATGCCATTGAGATTGCTGTGAAAGTTGCGATAGCAACGAAGCCTGTGAGCTGTCTGCCAAGAAGTCCAAAGCCGCCGCCGTAGAAAAGACCTGCAAGCTGGTCACCGTTCTGGTCAACCAGTGAATAACCGGGAACCTCAGGATTTGCAAGGAGACCAACTGCGATTGTTCCCCATATACCGTTCATCATGTGAACTGCAACTGCACCAACAGGATCGTCGATGTGGAGCTTGTAGTCGAGGAACCATACGCCGAAGCATACGAGGAGACCTGAAACGATACCAACTATTGTAGCGCCAAAGCAGTCTGTTACATCACATGGAGCTGTGATACCTACAAGACCTGCCAGTGAAGCGTTAAGACACATTGAAACATCGGGCTTGCCGTATTTTACCCATGTGAATATCATGCAGGTAACTGTTGCGATTGCAGGAGCAACTGTTGTTGTAAGGAATACTGAGCCAAGCTGGTCGATAGAAGTACAAGCTGCACCGTTGAATCCGTACCAGCCGAACCAGAGGATGAAACATCCGAGAGCACCGATTGTAAGGTTGTGACCGGGGATAGCGTTTACCTTGACTTCGCCGTCCTTGGTCTTGTGGAATTTACCGATTCTTGGTCCGAGGATAGCCGCACCTGCGAGAGCTGCGATACCGCCGACCATGTGGATATGTGCTGAACCTGCGAAATCGTGGAAGCCCCACTGGCTGAGCCAGCCGCCGCCCCAGCCCCAGTGAGCCTCGATAGGATAAACGACTGCACTGATGATAGCTGAGTAAACACAGTAGGATAAGAACTTTGTACGTTCAGCCATTGCACCAGAAACGATAGTAGCTGTCGTTGCACAGAATACAAGGTTGAATACGAAATTTGACCAGTCGAATGAGCCATAGGAAGTGAAAATATCAAATCCGGGCTGTCCGATTATACCGACGAGGTCCTCACCGAAGAGAAGACCGAAGCCTATAAGAATGAAAACAACTGTACCGATACAGAAGTCCATTAAGTTCTTCATAATGATATTGCCTGCATTCTTTGCACGGGTGAAGCCTGTCTCCACCATTGCGAAGCCTGCCTGCATAAAGAATACGAGAGCAGCGCCGATAAGGAACCATACGCCAAAGACTATACCATTTGTCTCGTCCATGGCTTGTTGTAAAATTGTCTGAGAGTCCATAGAAATACCTCCTTGATAAATTACAGCATAAATTTCAAAAGGGTGTACGACGCACTGATACCTCAGTACATCATACACCCCTTTGTGTATGGAATTAGCGCTATAAACCAAAAAAGAGAGCTACGGACTCCATATCCGCAGCTCCCTTGCTGTTTACAATGCCATTATAGCCCTTTCATCAGCGTTTGTCAATAGCTTTTTTCAACTTTGTCAGAAATCAATATATTTTTGCTGCTTTAAACGCGAAAAGCACTTGCATTTTGACAAAAGTGATGATTTCAGCCTGATTTTACGTATTTTTTTGAAAAAGGCTCTTGACAATGCTGGTTTAAAGTGCTAAGATAGTATACAAGAACAAAGACGTTTCGTCAGGCTATCTGTCTGTTGAAACGTCTTTTTTATTATGCGATACGGATCAATGGCGCTCCGAATCGGAAAGGCAAGTGAAAGACATGGATAACTTTAGAGATGAAGCTCCATACGAGCAGCAGGGACTTTACGATCCCAGATTTGAACATGATAACTGCGGCATTGGTGCTGTAGTAAATATCAAGGGAGAGCAGTCAAGATACGTAGTGGACAGCGCTCTTACTATTGTTGAAAAGCTTGAGCACCGTGCAGGCAAGGACGCTGAGGGCAAAACAGGCGACGGCGTTGGCATTATGGTGCAGATGCCCTACAGCTTCTTTATAAGTGAGGCAGAAAAGCTCGGTCATGATATCGGCGGCGAGGGTGATTTCGGTGTGGGAATGTTCTTCTTCCCCCAGAATGAAATGAAGCGCGGTCAGGCAATGAAGCTCTTTGAGCTTATTATAAAGAAGAACGGCATGGAATTCATCTGCTGGAGAGACGTTCCTGTATCTTCTGATATCCTCGGACAGAAGGCGCTTGACAGTATGCCCTATATCATGCAGGCTTTTGTAAAGCGTCCCGAAAAATGTTCTAAGGGACTTGACTTTGACAGAAAGCTCTTTATTGCAAGACGTGAATTCGAGCATTCAAATGAAAACACCTATGTCTGCTCACTTTCCAGCCGTACTATTGTATATAAGGGTATGTTCCTCGTTGATGAGCTGAGAAAGTTTTACACAGACTTACAGAGCGAGGAATTCAAGTCTGCTATCGCTACAGTTCATTCCCGTTTTTCAACAAATACCAATCCGAGCTGGCAGAAGGCTCACCCAAACCGCTTTATCGTCCACAACGGCGAGATAAATACTATCACAGGCAATGCCGATAAAATGCTTGCACGTGAAGAGAGCATGACCTGTGAAGCTCTGAAAAGCGATATGTACAAGATACTTCCTGCTATAAATGTAAACGGTTCGGACTCAGCAAGACTGGACAACGCACTTGAATTTATGGTAATGTCGGGAATGCCGCTTCCTCTTGCAGTCATGATAACCATTCCCGAGCCATGGAAGAACGACAAGACCATTTCCAAGTCAAAATACGACCTTTATCAGTACTACGCTACCATGATGGAGCCATGGGACGGACCTGCTTCTATCATTTTCTCAGACGGTGAGGTAATGGGAGCTGTTCTTGACAGAAACGGTCTCCGTCCGTCAAGATACTGCGTAACAAGCGACGGTTTCCTTATTCTTTCCTCGGAAACAGGCTGTATTGATATATCTCCCGAAAAGATAATCAAAAAGGACAGACTCCGCCCCGGCAAGATGCTCCTTGCTGATACAAAGCAGGGACGTATCATCGAGGACGATGAGATAAAGAGCACTTATGCTTCACGCCAGCCCTACGGTGAGTGGCTGGACGCTAACCTTGTACGTCTTCACGATCTTCATATCCCGAACAAGGGCGTTGAGACCTACTCGGCAGACCAGCTTGCGAAGCTTCAGAAGGCATTCGGCTATTCATACGAAGATATACGTACAAGTATTCTTCCAATGGCTGAAAAAGGCGGAGAGCCTATCGCATCTATGGGCAGCGATATTCCGCTTCCCCCTCTTGACAAGCAGTCGCCTCCGCTGTTCAACTACTTCCGTCAGCTCTTTGCGCAGGTAACGAATCCTCCTTTTGACGCTATCCGTGAGGAAGTAGTAACAGATACCAGCGTTTACATCGGCAAGGACGGCAATATCCTTGAAGAGCGTCCCGAGAACTGCCACGTTCTCAAGATAGAGAATCCTATCCTTACAGAGACTGATATGCTCAAGATAAAGGCTCTGAACAGGGACGGCCTGAAAAGTGCAGTTATTCCTATCACATATTATATAGGAACATCACTGGAAAAGGCTGTAGAGCGCCTGTTTATCGAAGCTGACAAGGCTTACCGCGACGGAGCTTCTATACTGATACTCTCTGACCGCGGCGTTGACGAGTTCCACTGCCCGATACCGTCTCTCCTTGCAGTTGCAGCTCTCCAACAGCACCTTGTTTCCACGAAAAAGCGCACAGCAGTTGCAATGATACTTGAATCCGCAGAGCCCCGTGAGGTACATCATTTTGCAGCACTTCTCGGCTATGGTGCCTGCGCAGTCAATCCTTATCTTGCACACGAGACTATCCGCTCTCTCATTGAGGACGGCACACTTGACAAGGACTTCTACGCAGCAGAGGACGACTACAACAGCGCTATTCTCCACGGTATCGTCAAGATAGCTTCAAAAATGGGTATCTCCACTATCCAGTCCTATCAGGGAAGCAAGCTCTTTGAAGCAGTCGGTATCTCAAAGGAACTTATCGACAGCTATTTTGCAGGAACAGTCAGCCGTATCGGCGGCATTGGTCTCAGCGATATAAGCAAGCGCACAGAGAAGCTCCACACAGCAGCATTCGATCCTCTCGGACTTACTGTGAATGCAAATATCGGCAGCGCAGGCAGCCACAAGCTCCGCAGCGGCAAGTCAGATCACCTTTACACTCCCGAGACAATACATCTGCTCCAGCAGGCAGCATGGACGGGAAATTACAATACATTCAAGGCATACACCGCAGCTATCACACGTGAGGACAACGAGCTCACCCTCAGAAGTCTCCTTGACTTCAACTATCCCGAGGACGGCGGTATCGCCATTGACGAGGTAGAGTCCGTTGGGAGTATCTGCAAGCGCTTCAAGACAGGCGCTATGTCCTACGGTTCGATCTCTCAGGAAGCTCACGAGTGCATGGCTATGGCTATGAACAGCATCGGCGGCAAGTCCAACAGCGGTGAGGGCGGCGAAAGCCCCGAGAGACTGAAATCCGACCGCTGCTCAGCTATCAAGCAGGTAGCTTCGGGACGTTTCGGCGTAACAAGCGAATACCTCGTTTCCGCACAGGAGATTCAGATAAAAATGGCACAGGGCGCAAAGCCCGGCGAGGGCGGTCATCTGCCCTCAGGCAAGGTATATCCTTGGATAGCAAAGACTCGTCATTCAACTGCAGGCGTGGGACTTATCTCGCCTCCGCCTCACCATGATATCTACTCTATCGAAGACCTTGCACAGCTCATCTATGACCTGAAAAATGCCAACGACAAGGCTCGTATCTCAGTAAAGCTTGTTTCGGAAGCAGGCGTGGGAACAGTTGCAGCAGGCGTTGCAAAGGCAGGCGCACAGGTGATCCTCATTTCAGGCTATGACGGCGGTACAGGTGCAGCTCCAAAGAGCTCTATCTACAACGCAGGACTTCCATGGGAGCTCGGACTTGCAGAGGCGCATCAGACTCTCATGCTCAACGGCCTCCGTTCAAGAGTCCGCATAGAGACTGACGGTAAGCTCATGACAGGACGCGACGTTCTTGTAGCGGCACTTCTCGGCGCTGAGGAATTCGGCTTTGCAACAGCTCCGCTGGTAACAATGGGCTGCGTAATGATGAGAGTCTGCAACCTTGATACCTGCCCGATGGGCATAGCAACTCAGAATCCCGAGCTCCGCAAGCGTTTCCGCGGCAAGCCCGAGTACATCGTGAACTTCATGCACTTTATCGCACAGGAGCTCCGCGAGTACATGGCAAAGCTTGGAATACGCACAGTTGACGAGCTTGTAGGACGTACAGACCTTCTGAAAACAAAGGCAAGCGCAGCTGAAAACAACATAGATTTTTCAAATATCCTTGCAAATAATCAGACAACAGAAAAAACTCACTTCGATTCAGCTGATATTTTTGATTTTGAGCTTGACAGCACCATAGACAGACGTGTTATAATAAAGAAGCTGGGAGCTGCGCTGAAAAACGGCACTTCCAAGAGCATTTCCATTGACGTTGTGAACACAGACCGCTCTGTGGGAACACTTACAGGCGCAGAGATAACCCGTATCCACGGCGAAAACGTTCTTGCTGACGATACATTCACAGTAAAATGTACAGGCAGCGGCGGACAGTCCTTCGGCGCATTCATTCCTAAGGGACTAACGCTGGAGCTCAGCGGCGACAGCAACGACTACTTCGGCAAGGGACTTTCGGGCGGAAAGCTTGTGCTTTCACCTCCGAAAAACTCAGCATTCAAGGCTGACGAGAACATCATCGTCGGAAACGTTGCACTCTACGGTGCGACCTCGGGCAAGGCGTTCATCAGCGGTATCGCAGGCGAGCGCTTCTGCGTAAGAAATTCGGGAGCTATCGCTGTCTGTGAGGGCGTGGGCGACCACGGCTGCGAGTACATGACAGGCGGACGCGCTGTTATCCTCGGCGGCACAGGCAAGAACTTCGCCGCAGGTATGTCGGGCGGAATCGCATATGTTCTTGATGAGAACCACGACCTCTACACCCGTCTCAACAAGGCTCTGGTATCCCTTGAGTCGGTTGAAAACGAAGTTGATATCGCAGAGCTTAAATCAATGATAACCGAGCACGCAGAAGCTACAGGCTCCGAAAAGGCAAAGGCTATACTTGCTGAATTTGAGCGCTATCTGCCATGCTTCAAGAAGATAATCCCACACGATTACGCAAAGATACAGAAAACAGTAAGGTCTCTTGAGCTGTCAGGAGTATCTCATGAAAAGGCTGAGATAGAAGCCTTTGAGCTTATCAGAAAGGAGGCGTGAGCCATGGGAAAAGCAACAGGATTTCTTGAATATACAAGAACAGAAGCAGCTGGAAAGGAGCCGCTGGAACGAATCAAGGACTTTAACGAGTTCCATGTGCCGCTCAGCGACGAGCAGCGCAAGGTACAGGCTTCACGCTGTATGGACTGCGGAGTGCCATTCTGTCAGAACGGAAAAATGCTCTGCGGAATGGTTTCGGGCTGTCCGCTGAACAACCTCATTCCCGAGTGGAACGACCTCATTTATCACGGACAGAAGGAGCAGGCGCTGAGCCGTCTGCTGATGACAAACAACTTCCCCGAGTTCACATCGAGGGTATGTCCCGCACTCTGCGAAAAGGCTTGTATCTGCGGAGTTTACGACAGCCCTGTTACCGTAAAGGAAAACGAGAACTCTATCATCGAGTACGGCTTTGAAAGCGGACTTATCAAGCCGCAGCCGCCGACAGTTCGCAGCGGCAAGCGCGTTGCAGTTATCGGCTCAGGTCCTTCGGGACTTGCCGCCGCTGATACGCTGAACAGACGCGGTCACAGCGTAACCGTTTTCGAGCGCTCCGACAGAGTAGGCGGACTTCTCATGTACGGTATCCCAAATATGAAGCTGGAAAAGCACATCATCGAGCGCCGTGCCGAGCTTATGAGAGCAGAGGGCGTGGAGTTCGCAGTAAATTCAAATGTTGGCGATAACATCTCCGCAGAGGATATAAAGAGCGGCTTTGACGCTGTTGTACTTGCCTGCGGTTCGTCAAATCCCCGTGATATCAAGGCAGAGGGACGCGACGCAGAGGGCATTTACTTTGCTGTGGACTTCCTGAAAGCTACCACAAAGAGCCTGCTTGACTCAAAGCTGACTGACGGAAAATATATTTCCGCAAAGGATAAGAACGTAGTTATCATCGGCGGCGGTGACACAGGAAACGACTGCGTCGGAACTTCTGTACGCCACGGCTGCAAGTCCGTAACACAGCTTGAAATGATGCCTAAGCTCCCCGACGAGAGAGCCGAGAACAATCCGTTCCCGCAGTACCCGAGAGTCTGCAAGACTGACTACGGTCAGGAGGAGGCTATCGCGGTATTCGGTCACGATCCGAGAATCTACTGCACCACCGTCAAGGAGTTCATCAAGGACGAAAAGGGTGCATTATCGGCAGTAAAGACTGTAAAGCTGGAATTCGTACAGGACGAGGCAAGCGGCAGAAGAGTTCCAAAGGAGATAGCAGGCAGCGAGGAGATACTTCCTTGTGAGCTGTGCCTTATCGCCGCAGGATTCCTCGGCTGTCAGAGCTATGTTGCCGAGGCTTTCGGCGTAGAGCTGGATCAGCGCACCAATGTGAAAACTGCTCCAAACAATCACAAGACCAACGTTGAAAAGGTATTCACCGCAGGCGATATGCACATCGGACAGTCACTGGTAGTCCGCGCTATACGCGAGGGACGTGACGCCGCAGCTGAGGTGGATCAGTACCTTATGGGCTACACCAATCTAAAATAAAGGAGAACGATATGATCTATTCAGAAAATGAGATTTTGCAGTATATCGAGGAAAACGATGTGAAGTTCGTGAAGCTGACCTTCTGCGACCTTCGCGGCAGACTTAAAAACATATCCATTCTTTCATCTGAGCTGGCGGTAACATTCGAGCGCGGACTGCGCATTGCCGCAAAGAAGATAGCAGGCTTTGAAGCCGCAAAGGGCAGGGACCTTTTCCTGTTCCCTGACGCTCAGACCATGACTGTACTGCCGTGGAGACCACAGCAGGGCAGGGTTATCCGTATGTTCTGCTATATCAGATACAAGGACGGCTCTCCATTTGAGGGCGACAGCCGCTATTTCCTGAAAAAGGCTATGAAAGCTGCTATATCGGCAGGCTACTGCTTCCGTTTCGGAACCTCCTGCGAGTTTACTCTCTTTCTGAAAGATGAAAACGGTCTTCCTACAAAGACTCCCCATGATTACGCAGGCTACTGCGATACCGCTCCCGATGATAAGGGCGAGAATATCCGCCGTGACGTGTGTCTTACCTTGGAGCAGATGGGCATTCAGCCTGTTTCCTCACGCCACGAGAGCGGCTGCGGACAGCATGAGATAGACTTCAATTCCTCCTCTGCGCTGAAAGCTGCTGACACATTCCTCAGCTTCAAATCCGCTGTAAAATCCGTAGCCGAAACTCACGGAGTTCATGCAAGCTTCATGCCGAAGCCCGTAAAGGACGACTGCGGAAACGGTATGCACATAAGCTTTACCGTGTTCCCTGACAGCGATTTCTTAGAGGAACATACTTCTGAGTGCGGAGACATTGTAAAGAGTGCCGCCGCAGGTGTTATGCAGCATATCCGCGAGTTTACGATGTTTACCAACAGCACAGTTAATTCCTACAGCAGACTGGGCGAGTTTACAGCTCCCCGTGATATAATCTGGTCTGACGAGGAGGGCTCGCAGCTTATTCGTATGTCACCTGACAGCGACGATGTTTCCGTTGAGCTGAGGGCTGCCGACTGCGTCTGCGATCCGTATTTTGTGCTGGGACTTATGATCTATTCCGCAATGGAGGGCATAGCCTCAGGAGCAAAGCTGCCCAAGAAAAACAGCGGTAAGGAGCGGCTTCCCGAGACTCTTGAAGAAGCGACCGATATCGCTGAGAAGTCTGAGTTCCTGAAAAAATATATACCTGAGAATACACTTGAAGTCCTTATCAACAACAGCCGCGAGGATTGGAAGGAATACACCTCCGCCTTTGATAAGGACGCATTCGAGGATAAAAAGTATTTCTGTTCGCTTTAATGGAGGTTCATTTTGGAAAAGATCCTTGTAGTTTCAAGTAATAAGAATGCTACTGAAACACTTCTTGATTTTCTCCGTGGATCGTTCAAATGCACTCCAAAGATAGTCGAATCGGCTTATCAGGCGAAAACTCATCTTGAATCCGATCTGCTGACAGAGCTTGTTATGATAAATTCGCCCCTTATGGACGAATCGGGAGTTGAGTTTGCCGAGTATGTCACAGAAAATACAACGGCGAACTGCATTCTGCTCATTAAGGCTGAAACTGCCGAAAAGATAAGTGAACGCGCTGAAAATGCAGGAGTTATCATCGTAGGCAAGCCCTTCAGCAAAACTGTGCTGTATCAGATAGTCAGAACGGTAGATATCGCGGTGAACCGCTCTGCCGAGCTTTATCTCAGAAATGCACGTCTTGAAGAAAAGCTGAATGAGATACAGAACATAGACAAGGCGAAGTTCATGCTCATGGAGTACAAGGGCATGACTGAGAGCGAGGCGCACGCCTATATCGAGCAGTACGCTATGAATAAGCGCAAAAAGAAGAGTATAGCCGCTCTTGCCATAATCGACAAGCTCAGCGAGCAGTATCTGTAGAGGTGCGAAATGTTTGACACGATACACGAAGAATGCGGAGTTTTCGGCATTTTCGAGAATAAAACAGCCAATGTTGCTGCTTCTGTATATTTTGGTCTGTACGCTCTTCAGCACAGAGGGCAGGAGAGCTGCGGTATAACCGTCTGCGACGACGGTGTGTTCCGCCATAAACGGGCTGACGGACTGGTATCCGAGGTCTTTACCCGTGAGGAGCTTGACAAGCTGGGCAGCGGTAATATGGCAGTTGGACACGTCCGCTATTCCACAACGGGCGGTCACAACCACAACAATATCCAGCCCCTTGTTATCCGCCACATCAAGGGCAATATGGCTCTTGTCCACAATGGCAACCTTGTCAATGCGGCGGAGCTCCGCCGTTCCTTCGAGATGTCGGGAGCTATATTCCACGGTACATCGGACACCGAGGCGATAGCCTATTCGATTGTCCGCGAGAGACTGACAAGCAGCTCCACCGAGCAGGCTGTAGAGCGTGCAATGCCTTTTATAAAGGGAGCTTACTCCTGTATACTTATGACGGCGACCAAGCTTGTAGCATTCCGCGATCCTGACGGTTTCCGTCCGCTGTGCATAGGCAAGACACATGACGGCGCCTATGTTGTGGCTTCTGAGTCCTGCGCCCTTGAAACAGTAGGCGCGGAGTTCATACGCGACGTTGAAGCAGGGGAGATAGTGGTCATAGATAAGGACGGTCTGCGCTCTATAACCACTAACTGCGGAAACAAAAAGCATATCTGCATTTTCGAGTACATCTACTTTGCGCGTCCCGATTCGGTCATTGAGGGCATTTCAGTTCATCACGCAAGGCTGAAAGCAGGGGAGCTCCTTGCAAAGCACAGTCACGTAGATGCTGATATCGTCATCGGAGTTCCCGATTCGGGACTTGACGCGGCTCTTGGCTATGCGAATGCCAGCGGCATACCCTACGGCATCGGCTTCATCAAGAATAAATACATCGGACGAAGCTTCATTCAGCCCGACCAGAATCAGCGCGAGAACGCTGTAAAGATAAAGCTGAACGCAGTCCGTGAGAGCGTTGAGGGCAAGCGTGTCATAATGATAGACGATTCGATAGTCCGCGGCACTACCAGTGCCCGTATCGTGCGGCTTCTCCGCGAAGCAGGCGCTAAAGAGGTGCACGTCCGTATCTCGTCGCCGCCGTTCCTGCACTCCTGCTACTTCGGAACGGATATCGACTCCGAAGAGAATCTCATCGCAGGCAAGTGCAACTCAACGGAAGAGATAGCGGAATATATCGGTGCAGACAGTCTCGGCTATCTGCCTGTAGAATGTCTCGGAGACCTTGTGGACAACAGGTTCGGCTGCTGCAAGGGCTGCTTTACGGGAGAATATCCCGTTGATACTTCGGGAGCAGGCTATAAGAATAAATTTGACGAAAAAATTCATAAATAGGGGCGGATATTATCCGCCCGTGTGTGGGAGCGCAAATCAATGGCGATCTGCGCTTTATAGATCACCTATTATTCGGAGGGAAATACTATGTGTACGATAATGGCATACTGCGGCGTCAGCGGCGGTACAGGAAAGGTCATGGAAGGACTGAAAGCGACGGTGTCACGCGGTCCTGACGACCAGAGAATAGTTAAGGTGCCTGACGGTATCCTCGGCTTTCAGAGGCTTTCCATAATGGGACTTACTCCCGAGGGAATGCAGCCCTTTGAGCTTGACGGAGACTTTGTAGTCTGCAACGGCGAGCTTTACGGATTTCGCCCTCTCAGGGAAAAGCTCATTGATATGGGCTATGTTTTCAGAAGCGACAGCGACTGCGAGATAATCCTGCCCCTGTACAGGGAGTACGGAACAGATATGTTCGCAATGCTTGACGCAGAGTTCGCCTGTGTGATATATGACAGCACCGAGCGACAGTTCATCGCAGCCCGTGATCCGATAGGCATTCGTCCGCTGTACTACGGCAAGTCCGAGGACGGCACAATGGCTTTTGCCAGCGAACCGAAGAACCTTGTCAAGTGCTGTGAAAAGATAATGCCTTTTCCGCCCGGACATTACTACAAGGACGGAAAATTCCACTGCTACTGCGATATTACAGCAGTTGATAAGGTTATACACGACGACTTGGATACAGTCTGCAAAAATATCCATGATAAGCTTGCTGCTGGCGTTAAGAAGCGCCTTGACGCCGATGCAAAGGTAGGATTCCTGCTGTCGGGCGGTCTTGATTCTTCTCTTGTCTGCGCAATTTCACAGCGTGAGAGCGACAAGCCGATAAGAACATTTGCAATTGGAATGAATACCGACGCAATAGACCTCAAATACGCAAAGCAGGTGGCAGACTACATCGGCAGCGAACATACCGAGGTCATTATCACCAAGGACGACGTAATCAACGCCCTTGATGAGGTAATACATCTTCTTGGTACATACGATATCACAACTATCCGTGCCAGCATGGGAATGTATCTGCTTTGCAAGGCTATCCATGAGCAGACCGATATCCGCGTGCTTCTGACAGGCGAGATATCCGACGAGCTCTTCGGCTATAAGTATACGGACTTTGCTCCTTCAGCAGAGGCATTTCAGGCAGAGTCAGTAAAGCGCGTTCATGAGCTCCATATGTACGATGTTCTCCGTGCGGACCGCTGTATATCAGTAAATTCTCTTGAAGCGAGAGTGCCCTTCGGAGACATTGATTTCGTGAAATACGTCATGGCTATCGATCCCGAGATGAAGCTGAACAAGTACAACAAGGGCAAGTATCTGCTTCGTCATGCATTCGAGGGAGACTATCTGCCTCACGATATCCTTTACCGTGAAAAGGCAGCTTTCTCCGACGCTGTAGGACACTCAATGGTGGACTACCTTAAGGAATATGCCGAAAACTATTACTCAGACGAGGAGTTCGAGCTTGACTGTACAAAATATGCTCATTCCAAGCCGTTCACCAAGGAGTCTCTGCTCTATCGTGAGATTTTCGAGAAGTATTATCCGAAAAACAGCGAAATGATAGTAGATTTCTGGATGCCCAACAAGGAGTGGAAGGGCTGCAACGTAGATGATCCCTCAGCCCGTGTACTCTCAAACTATGGCGAGAGCGGAAAATAATCGCAATAACAAAGCCGCAGGGGAGACCTGCGGCTGTTTTATGTGTATCTGAATGTATCAGTAATTCTGAAAGATGTTCATTTGTTAATGCTGAGTTCGATACTGAAAACGCTGCCTGCGCCCACCTCGGATTCAGCCTTGCAAACGCCGTTATGCTGGCTGACTATCTGCTTTACGATAGCAAGTCCCAGTCCCGAAACGCCTTTGCCGCTGCGCTGACGCTTTGTGTAGTATCTGTCCCATATGTGTTCAAGCTCCTCGGGAGCGATACCGCTGCCGTGGTCTGATATCTTGATTATAGCCTTGTCATTATCAGTTCTCAGCGATATGCCTAACCATTTGTCCTCGCCTGCATGGCGGACAGCGTTATCCAGCAGGTTGTAAATCGCTCTTTGCAGCCGTGAGACATTGCCTTTGATGTGGATATCATCGGCGATATTCCGCTCAAAGACGTAGCCGTCCTTGGAATACAGTTTATCGAAGCTGTCAGCAACAGAAGCTACAGTTTCGCTGAGATCAACGTCATTCATCACAGCTTCGCTGTCGGACATCTGAAGCTCTGAATATTCAAGTATCTCGTTTACAAGAGCGGTGAGCCTGTCCGTTTCCTCAACGATAACAGCAACGTCCTCGGCGCACTGCTTCTCGTCCTCACGGGAAATATCCCTTATCATTTCGGCGTATCCCTTTATCATAGTCAGGGGAGTACGCAGGTCATGGGATACGTTTGCAAGGAGCTCGTTCTGAAATTCCCTGTTCTTTTTCAGCTTTTCGGAAGTGGTATCAAGGGTTTTGTTCAGCTCGTCAAGCTCCGTACAGAAGCCCTCACTGAACTCCGCATCATTATCCTTTTCGCCAAGCTTATGAGCCTTCTCGCCCAGCTGTGAAACAGGCTTTGAAAAGCTCTTTGACATGAACAGCGCCAGCACAAAAGCTATGATAATCGACAGCAGCGTTACCCATATGAGCTGTATGCGAATGATACGGGCAGTGGAGCCTACTGCATTAAGAGTAGTCCCCACATAAAGAACGGCTTTTTCGTCGCTGCCGTAGAAATCTATGAGTCTGCCGTAAACGTAAATATCATCGTTTTTCAGCTCGGCTTCACCGTTGTCGGAAGCGTTTACAGCACTGAGGAATTCGGTGTAGTTCTCGGGAAGCTCCCTGTAATGGAAACGCATTTCCTTGCCATTGCCGTTATATGGCATTTCAAGTCTTTCATCCTTGAACTTATGTCCTTTTTTGTATTCGTCGGAGCTGTACAGGATATTCCCGTCAGTATCGGTCACGAATACAAGTATGGAATTACTCCGCGAAATATCGTCAATATATGACGTGATATCGCTGCTCTGACTTTCCGAGGAGATCTTATCAGCTACTTTTACAGTGTTTCTGATTATCATGCCGTTGTAGAATTTTTGCAGGAAAACTGTCTGCAAAAGCCACAGAACAGTGAATATGACAACTGTAAAAAACATGAACCAGCTGAGCAGCTTTTTTCGGAATGAATTTGTTTTACGTTTCAAATTTATATCCCACCCCTCGCACTGTTTTTATGCTGTCGCGGTATGCTCCAAGCTTGCTGCGGAGAAGCTTTATCTGCCAGTCAACAGTTCTGTCAACGCCGAAGCTGTCATAGCCCCACACTTCGTTGAGTATCCTGTCACGGGAAAGAACAATGCCCTTATTCTTTACGAGAATGAGAAAAAGAGCGTATTCTTTTGCGGTAAGGTCAGCCTTTTCGCCGTCTATCAGCACAGTCCTGCCGAGAGTGTCTATATCTATGCCGTCAACGACTATATGTCTGCTGTCTGTACCGTCAGTCTTTGGTACAGGCTTTCGGCTTATGACGACCTTGATACGTGCTATAAGCTCCATGGGAGAAAAGGGCTTCGTTACATAGTCGTCAATACCTACCTCGAAGCCGAAGAGCTTGTCGAACTCCGTACCTCTTGCGGAGAGCATTATCACGGGGATATCCTTGAACTCCTTTATCTTCTTGCAGGCTGTGAAGCCGTCAGTATCGGGCATCATAACGTCCATGATTATGACGTCGAAATCCTCTTTTTTGCACTTGTCTATGGCTTCTCGTCCGTCAGAAGCTGTAACGATATCATATCCCTCACGCTGAACGTAGCGGCTTATGAGGGTTACTATGTTGTGTTCATCGTCAACTATGAGTATCTTCGGCATGGTACACCTCCGCAGTATTTATTGTTAATATTATACACGAAAAGCGCCCTTTTGTAAAGAGCGCCTTTGTTTCAGCATGCAGGTCTGCCGCCGAAGCCTCCGCCCATGCCGCCGTTCATTCCGCCTCGCATACCGCCGCCCATCATGCTCTGAGGTATCTCTGAGACTTCCTGTCCGTTGACTATGATTGTACCGCCGTTGAATTCGGCAGTTCTGTCGTAGTCAAATGAGGACATCTGAGCTGTAACATTTATCGTTCCGCCGTTAACATATATCGAGCCGTTGGAGTCTATTGCGTCCGTATCGCCCTGACCTACTGAAACATTTACGTTTCCGCCGTTGAAAACTATTGCTGTTTCGTAAGCATTTGTATTTGTTACAGCGTTTATTCCGTCATCGCTGGCATCTATAGTGATATTGCCGTCGTTGATAACTATGTATGTAGCTTCAAGACCTTCTGCGGCTGTGATATCGAAGTCGCCGCCGTCTATCTGAAGAACTGCACAAGCCTGTATGCCGTCGCTTACGCTGTTGATAGTGAACGAACCGTCCGAGATAGTGATACTTCCCTCAGTTTCGTCATTCTCGCAGTGGAAACCGTCCTTGTTTGTGGTGATATTGAAGGTTCCGTCGTAAACCGAGATTGTGTCATTTGCTTCAAAAGCGTCCAGAGCGGATTTTACATTGTATGTGCCGCCTGTTATCTTCATATCGTCCTTGCAGGTGATACCGTTGCCGTAATAAGAGGTAACATTCAGAGTGCCTGTGCCGTTGAGTACAAGGTCGTCCTTGGAGTAGATAACTGCGTCGGTATTGTTCTCGCTGTCAGTTGTGAACTGTCCGCTGACTGTGAGGGTATTCTCGCTGTCTGTAGTGGTTATGAATACTTTATCTGCCGAAAGTACATATATAGCAGGGAAGTCCTCATTCTCAATGTCAACGCCGTCCAGTACAAGCTGTACCTTTGCGGAATCTTCAGCGTTGATCCTGATAGTGCAGTTTTCAGCACTGCCGCTTATAGTATACACGCCCTCTTCGGTGATGTCAATGGTCTTGTTGTCTGCAACAGTTATGTTCTGAGCTTCACTTGTATCTGCGGTCTGCTCAAGGTCACGCTTTGTAAATGTGGTTTCCTCAGTATTGTTTGAAAGCTGCTTTATCTCAGCGGAATCGTTATTCTCAGAAGAGGTTTTATCTGCCTTTGCAGTCTTTTCTGCGGTTTCAGCGCTGTCTGAAACAGCAGTCTTTGCATTTGTGCCTGTCGATGTGTTTTCGGATATTGAACTATTATTTCCGCAGCCTGTCATGTAAACTGCCATTGCTGCCATTAAAAAGGCTGAAGCTATATAATTTTTTTTCATAATGATACTTCCTTTCATCGGGAGAGTTGTGTTTGTTTCTATGATTGTATTATATCGCAGATATTTGAAGATAAAATGGAACGAAAGTGGAATGTCAGCCTTTTACTGTGGAATTTGCAGAAGCATTATGTGACAGGAATGTGAAAACGCAGATACAAGCATTTCATTTTTGTGCAAAACTGCCTTTGCTTTTTTCTTGAAAAGGTGCTATAATAAAGCAAGAGAACGTGTAGCAGTTACTGCGTAAGTCCAGTTGCTTGCTGCACGTTCTATTTTTTTTCGAGGTGATATTGATGTATAATGTGGGAGACATTGTTATGTACGGGACATTCGGCATATGTAAGGTCACAGCTATAGAAAAGCGTGATTTTACGGGAGAGGAGCAGGAGTACTATATACTCAGGCATACAAATTCAGAAAAAAACACTTTCTATGTTCCTGTAAATAATGAAGCTGCTCTTGGCAATATGCATTATGTATGCTCAAAGGCTGAAGTTGACGAGCTTATCTCACATATGAATTCACATGACATGATATGGATTGACAACGATATGCAGCGCAAAGCAGAATACAGCCGTATCATAAAGGACGCTGACAAGCACGATATGATAAGCCTGATAAAAACTTTGTATCTTCGCCGCAAGGAGCTTGCCGAAAGCGGAAAGAAGCTCCGTACCGCTGACGAGAATTATCTTAATCTTGCAGAGAATATGCTCTTTGAGGAGTTTGCCTACGCTCTTGACATTGACAGAAGCGAAGTTGTTGAATATATCGAAAAGCATATCGCATAAACTTTGTGCAAAACTGCCTTTGAAAAATTCTGAAATAATTGATATAATTAGTACATAACGAGTAGCAATTCTGCGTAAGTCCGGTTATTGCTGCTCGTTTTATTATTTTTATGGAGGTCGATCATAATGAAAAGGATCAAAGAAGCGTGTATCTGCCAGACACTGCATTTTATGCTGAAGGAGGACGCTCCGCGGGATTACGCTGCAAGACTTGTAAAGGAAGAAATAGAAAAGTACAAGGAGTCACTTGAAAAAACAGGTACAAAGTACAGAATTATCGAAGAAACACCGCAGTCTGACGGCTCGGTCATCATCAAGATAAAGAAGCAGTACAACGCCTCGCCCGTTGGCTCATATCTCGACTGATACAACTATAATAAATAGAGCCGCAGGGGAGACCTGCGGCTTTAATTCTATTCTACATATTTCTCGGAAAATAAATAAGTCTCTCAGCGGAAATTAACCATTCTTTCGGTATGCTATATAGCTTGCTGTGAGGTTTATGTATTTCAGTGAGGTATGTGCCGATTATAATATGTGCCATAATGCTGATTTTGGCTTATGCGGAACGGAAATCAGGTGTGCCATTAGACCATAGATTATAAGAACGAGTTTTTGAAATGAGTCGGAAGTTAGTTTTTATAAGCGGCATTAAAATCTTCACCATTATTCAGGTTATCGAATAGTTCCAGCAATCCTTTCTGACCATGAATCTCCATCCATTCGCTGACTTCATGTTTTGCATTCAGATAACGGAAACGCCTGTCCTCTACAGGACCTGCATAAAATTCAGAACCTGTATCCATATCTTCAAGAGGAACCGTGTTTTTTCCGTTATCGGTCTGTTCAATCCACGCATCAAGCCCGTATTGCTTACGATAATCATTTTGCGTGGCAAGTCCCTCATCAAACCATGTGGGAATACTTTTCAGGGCTTTCATATTCAGGCGAGTGTGCAGCTCTGCATGAGTGAATTCATGTGCTATGATGTCGATATTCAGATATTCATCTGAAACAGAAATGTAGTTTTTTTTCGCATATGAGGTTCGCGTATCATGATCTCCGCCGAGCTTTGAAAGCAGCTTATCATCATCACAGATAATTATGAACGTCGTATTTGTTTCGGTGCATTGTAATTCCCCGAAAAATGCTCTGTCCCGTTCCAGTGCTTCTTCCGTGAGCTGAATCGCCTCTTTGATATCACCGGAATAGTTTTTGTTCACATAAATATGATCTGCTGCTTTTTCAAAGGAACTACGGTACGGAACTGACATTCGATATCCTAACCCCGTAAATTGAAAAATATAGACAGCCGCCAATAACAACAGCAGTATCAAAGAAATGCAACAGCATAATATGATTTTCTTTTTCTTAGTTTTCATGATAATATTGATTCCTCCAGTCGATTCAGATTGATATATTTTTTTTACCGAGATCATTTTATCAGAATCAGAACATACTCAACATAAAACAAAAGCCCGAATAATCGGACTTCATAAGTAGTGCGGGTGACAGGACTTGAACCTGCACACCTTACGGCATTAGAACCTAAATCTAACGTGTCTGCCAATTTCACCACACCCGCATATTCAATTTTGACCGCCTAATCAGACTGCCGACAGGGACAGTTTTACAACTCCAATGTCGTAGCGCAACCTAAATCTGACGTGTCTGACAGTTTCACCACATCCGCATAGACCAACAAAAGTAATTATACTCTAAAAATAGATTTTTGTCAAGAGAAAAAAAGAGGAGCTCAAACAGCTCCTCAGTTTTATTTTATTCAGGCCTTTTCGATTTCCTCGGCTTTTACAGCAGCCTCTTCAGCAGGTGCATTTACAGTTGTGTCCTTAACTTCATTTTCGGCAGCGTTCTGTTCTGCGGGCTGTTCAGGCTTAGCAGCTTCTTCTGCATGCGGAGCAGGAGCGTTCTGAACAGGCTGAGCAACAGGAGCAGGCTGTGGAACCGGAGCAACAGGAGCGGCAGGAGCCGCCGGAGCTGACGGTGCAGGAGCTGCAGGCTTCTTGTTTTTCTCGGAATTCTTGTTTTCTGCCTCTTCCTTTTCGGTGCGGTCGCCCTTTGACTCGATATAGAGCTCATCGTCGGCAATACTGCCCACAAATCTGAGCTGTTTTACAGGAATTCTCTTTAAAGGAGAATATATAAAAGCTTTACATGAATAATTCTGTTCAACGAGGCCTCTTTTTTCGCAAAGAACGCGATTTCCGTCCTTTGTTCTCTTACCGTACATACAGTAATCGCACTTAGGCTCTATTTTTTTATCAAAATATTTAGCCCCGCCCTGGAAAAATGAGAATAAACCCATTAATAATCACCTCAAAAATAAATCTAAAAATAGTATATCACAAATAAAAGATTTTGTCCAGTGATTTTTGAAAAATTATATAAATTCTTTAAAAAACGGCTTGACCATTGTATAAGCTGTACAAAATGAGCAGGAATATTTGTTTTATAATACTAACCAAATAAGATTGACATTTTTGTATCAAAGTGGTATGATAAATACAGCGGAAGTCAGGATTTATTCTGGTTTTGGCTGGTTTAATAATATTGTTTTCGGGCAGCAGGGTGAAAACTCTGTTATCGGATGGCAGTTGCACAGTATAACTATACAGGTAAGCTCCGTCCGTTTTTGGGCGGATTTTTTTGTATACTGCCGTTTTTCTGCCGAAGGGAGGAGAAATGGAAAAAAAAAGAATTGCCGTTGCGGCTATAGTCATTGACGAACAGTCCGCGGCAGTAGAGGTGAACAACGTACTTCACGACTACAGTGATATTATAATTGGTCGCATGGGGCTTCCTTACAAAGAGCGAGGGATATCCCTCATCTCAGTGGCGCTTGACGCAGAACCCGATGTTATCAGCAGTCTCACGGGAAGACTTGGGCAGATACAGGGCGTATCTGTAAAAGCAGCTATATCGAAGAAGTGACAGGAGAGTTTTATGAGAAGAAACGACCGCGAGATAACCGACAGCGAGCAGATAAAGAGCTTCATTTCGGCTGAAAAGATAATTCGTATCGGTTTCTGTGATAACGGAGAGGTTTATATTGTACCTGTGAATTATGGCTTTTCGTCAGATGATACAGGATATACTTTCTATTTTCACGGCGCAAAGGCGGGAAGAAAATATGAGCTTGCACAAGCGTGTCCGTCTGTGGGCTTTGAGATAGACGGCAGATATGAGCTTATATCTGCTGATACCGCCTGCGGCCATTCAGCGAAGTTTTGCAGCGTTATCGGTACGGGAGTCCTTTCGCTTATTGAGGGCTCAGAAGAAAAGAAAGCCGCTCTTGAATATGTTATGAAGCAGTCGGCAGGCAGAACGGGACTTGAATATTCCGAGGAAGTTCTTTCGCGGACTGCGGTATTTAAACTTGAAGTAAATACAATGTCTTGCAAGGCTAAATAATAAAGGAGAAAGATGAATATGTATGATGTAAAATCTTTAAAGGCAGAAGAATTTATAAACGATGAGGAGATAATGGCTACACTGGAATATGCTGAGCAGAACAAGCATAACCGTGAACTCATCGAGCAGATACTTGAAAAGGCAAAGCCGAGAAAAACAGGCAGGGGAGTAGAATGCGCAGGACTTACTCACCGTGAGGCAAGTGTGCTTCTTGCCTGTGATATCCCGGAGATGACAGAGAAGATGTACAAGCTTGCAAAGGAGATAAAGCAGGCATTTTACGGCAACAGAATAGTTATGTTTGCTCCGCTTTATCTTTCAAATTATTGCGTAAACAAGTGCGTATACTGTCCATATCATATGCAGAATAAGGAAATACCGCGCAAGAAGCTGACTCAGGAGGAAGTTCGTCAGGAGGTCATCGCACTTCAGGATATGGGACACAAGCGTCTTGCAATCGAGTCAGGCGAGGATCCTGTGAACAATCCTATCGAGTATATCCTCGAATGTATCAAGACTATCTATTCCATCAAGCACAAGAACGGAGCTATCCGCCGTGTAAATGTAAATATCGCAGCAACTACAGTTGAAAACTACCGCAAGCTCAAGGAAGCAGGCATAGGTACATATATCCTCTTCCAGGAGACCTACCATAAGGAGAGCTACGAGAAGCTCCACCCCGCAGGACCAAAGCACAACTATGCATACCACACAGAAGCTATGGACAGAGCTATGGAGGGCGGTATCGACGATGTAGGTCTTGGCGTTCTCTTCGGACTTGACAAGTACAAGTACGAATTCGCAGGACTTCTCATGCACGCCGAGCACCTTGAAGCTGTTCACGGCGTAGGTCCGCACACTATCAGCGTTCCTCGTATCAGAAGAGCTTCGGATATCGATCCGAGCGTATTTGACAACGGTATCGACGATGATACCTTTGCAAAGCTTGTAGCTTGTATCAGAATCGCAGTTCCTTATACAGGCATGATAATCTCCACCCGTGAGAGCGAAGCCTGTCGTGAAAAGGTTCTCGGACTTGGTGTGTCCCAGATATCAGGCGGTTCAAGAACATCTGTCGGCGGTTATGCAGGCTATACTCCCGAGGACAGACCACACGATACAGAGCAGTTCGACGTATCCGACCAGCGCTCTCTCGATGAAGTAGTAAAGTGGCTCATGGACGGCGGCTATATCCCGTCATTCTGCACAGCCTGCTACCGCGAGGGACGTACAGGAGACCGCTTCATGGCACTGTGTAAGGTAGGACAGATACAGAACTGCTGTCACCCTAACGCTCTTATGACATTGCAGGAGTACCTCTCGGACTATGCTTCACCCGAAACAAAGGCAGTAGGAGAGGCGCTTATTGCCAAGGAGATACAGAATGTTCCCGATGAAAAGCGCCGTCAGCGTGCTATTGAGTACCTTGACAGCATAAAGAACGGCGGTCAGCGCGATTTCAGATTCTGATGTTTAAGCCTGAGAGTGAAAAAAGCTCTCAGGCTTTTTCGCAAAAATACATTTGACAAATTAGAGCCAATGTGCTAAAATAAACCATAACACCATTATAAATAAAGGAGACCTTGTAATGTTTGCAGCATTAATGCTTTTAGCGGCTAATTCACCGCAGACGGGAGACAGATTCCCGAGGGGCGTACTGTTCATAATTATCGCAGCTGCGATTCTTCTTGCAGTGGGAACTGCGATATTTGCCAAGAAAAACGGCGGCGACAGCGACGACGATGATGAAGAATGATTTCGCGGCAGCTGCTTTTGCAGCTGCCCGATTTTTATCTGTACGACTAAATCATAATTTAATGCAATAACTTACCGAGCCCATGAACGGGATTCCAAAGGGACTGTGTTCCTTTGGCGGAGTGACTCCCCATAAAATGGGGAGATGTCCGTAGGACAGAGGGGACGTACCGGTAAGGTCAGAGGCGGCGCCTCTGGTGGGGTGTGGGGCAAGCTTAACAAGCCCGTCCCCTTTGTCGCCGTGCGACATCTCCCCACACTGTGGGGAGTAACCCCACAGTTACGAAGCGCTCCTAACAGGAGCGAGTACCCTCTGTCAGCTACGCTGACATCTCCCTGTACCACAGGGAGTAACCGCAAAGGGTGAATCAAAAAACAGTCCAGTGGACTGCTTTTTGAGAGGGTGACTCCCTACAGTGTAGGGAGATGTCCAAAGGACAGAGGGTGCCGGACACGATTAGTGTCGCCCTGCAAGAGAGGGCGTTCCCTAAATGGGACGTCGAGGACGCCGTCCCCTACATTTTTCAGCGGGCGGATAATATCCGCCCCTACAAACATAAAACTGATTTATTGCATATGATTCTTTTCAGTGCCAAAGATAACATATAATGATAGTGAAAGGAGGCGGAGCCTGTGGAGCTTTTATGCAGGATATGCGGCGAAATATTGCAGCCCGATGACGATACGGGCGTATGCGACTGCGAAAGCTGCGGTTCGAGACAGACCTATCCTATGGGATATGACAGCGAAAGACTTGAAATATTCAACAAAGCACGCAGTCTTCGCCAGAAAACGGACTTTGAGGGCGCGGAAAAGCTGCTTGTTCAGCTCTGTGCCGAGGTTCCCGACGAGCCCGAGGGCTTCTGGGAGCTTGTTCTGTGCCGCTGCGGAATAGTTTACGAGAACGGCGATTCTGCGGTAAAAGTTCCCGTATGCCGCCGAGCTTCGCTGACGCCTGTGACAGAGGAGGTGAACTACCTTACCGCCATAGCCTATGCCACTGACGAACAAAAGGCGGTATACTGCCGTGAAGCTGCTGCTATTGACGTTCTGCGCCGCGAGTTTGTGGAGCGAGTTGGCAACGGCGAGCGCTACGACGTGTTCATTTGCGGCAGTTCGTCCGAAAAGGGAGAAAGTGTCGCTTCCGAGATATACGACCAGCTCTGCGAGGAGGGCTTCAGCGTGTTCTACGCTCCAAAGTCCATTAAGGAAGTCAGCGGCAGAGCAGGGGAGCTTTATATAAATGCGGCTATAAATTCAGCAGAAGCCCTGCTTGTAGTCTGCGCTGATCCCGAGGGCTTTGCGCAGCCGCACATGAAAAGCCAGTGGAGCAGATGTGCTTCGGCAGTCCGAAAGGACGGCGAAAAGCTGCTTATCACCTGTATAAGCGGCGTTTCCGAGGGAGATATCCCCGAGGAGCTATCTGACTATCCTGTCATGGATATGGAAAAGCTGGGCTTCATGGCGGAGGTCATAAGGCTTATCCGCCGCAGGGACAGCGGACACAGCGCTTCAGCGCGTAAAGCTCCCGAAAAGCTTATCCGCAGAATGAATATTTTCCTTGCAGACGAGGATTTTGAAGCTGCCGAGGAGTACTGCGATATTATCCTTGACGCTTCTCCCGAATGCTGGCAGGCTCACTGGGCACGGTTCCTTGCGTATAACGGCTGCCGAAACAACGGTGACCTGCTGCTGGAAGAAGTTGTGGAGAGCTTTGCATCTGATTATATAGAGCATTTCGGCTATGATTTTGCCGAGGACGATGTATTCGGAGCACAGCTTGCTCAGCTTTTAGGCGATTCGCCGCGAAAAGCCCTTGAATACGCTGAGGACGACGAAAAACTGAACCTTGAGACAGTATACGAGCGTTTTGTGAACGCTGTCAGGGACGCAGTTTTCAACAGGGAACAGGAAAACATCGAGACCGAGGAAAAGCAGGAGCTTGAAGAGATGCGCCGCCGCCATGACGAGGAGGAGGAGCGTAAAACTGCTGCCGAGAACAAAAAACAGGCGATACGAAACCGTTATATCACCTATGCGGCTGTTATATTCACGGTGCTCATTATAATATGTGTAAAGTTCAGCAGCATACTGGCTGGCGCACTTATTGTAATAATGATAATTGTTTCGGTGCTTGTTCTCGGAGGGCTGAACAGAAAAGACTGACTTCCGCTTGTGAGGTGATGATATGCTTCTTGGATTTGAGGAATTATGCAGGAAGGAAGTTATAGACATCTCCACGGGAGAGCGGCTGGGCTTTATCGACGATATAGAGCTTGATATCGAAAGCGGCACCGTGAAGTCGCTTATCATATACGGCGGAGCACGGTTTCTTGGATTTTTCGGCAGGGAAGAGGACTCCGTGATAGCCTGCTCGGAAATAAAGGTCATAGGTGACGACGTGGTGCTTGTGGAGCGTCCTAAGGATAGCCTGCATATGAAATCAACAAAAAAAGGGAGAAATAGTTTTTTAAGTTTGTTGAAATAAACACTGCAAAAAAGCTTGAAATACTTGCCTGTATATGATATAATATTAAGGCAATTCGCACGGCTGTACTTTCGGCGGTTGGTGCGCAGATATCTGCGTTGCTGCTGAGTTAAGTCGGTCGGAGGATTAATATTAACCAATTTTAAGGAGGACTACACCATGGGAGTAGTATCAATGAAGCAGCTTCTTGAGGCTGGCGTACACTTCGGACACCAGACAAGAAGATGGAACCCGAAAATGGCACCATACATTTTCACAGAGAGAAACGGAATCTACATCATCGACCTTCAGAAGACAGTTAAGAAGCTCGAGGACGCTTATATGTTCGTTCGCGACATCGCTTCACAGGGCGGCGAGGTACTTTTCGTAGGTACAAAGAAGCAGGCTGGCGATTCCGTTAAGGAAGAAGCTACAAGAGCAGGCGCACACTATGTAAACGCAAGATGGCTGGGCGGTATGCTCACCAACTTCAAGACAATCCAGACAAGAATCAAGAGACTTGAGCAGCTCCACACAATGGAAGAGGACGGCACATTCGCTCTTCTCCCTAAGAAGGAAGTTGTTAAGCTCAACCTTGAAATAGAGAAGCTCGAGAAGTTCCTCGGCGGTATCAAGACAATGAAGAAGCTCCCGGCAGCACTCTTCATCGTTGATCCACGCAAGGAAAAGATCGCTGTTGCTGAGGCTAAGAAGCTCAACATCCCGATCGTTGCTATCGTAGATACAAACTGCGATCCTGACGAAGTTGATTACGTTATCCCAGGTAACGACGACGCTATCAGAGCTGTAAAGCTTATCGCAGGCACAATCGCTAACGCTGTTATCGAAGGCAGACAGGGCGATGACGCTACAGCTGCACAGGAGGCTCCTGCTGAGGAAGCTGAGAGCGCTGAGGCTGACGCTGAATAATCATAAAACAATGAAAACAATCAAAAACCCGAACTAACCCTTCGGGTTTTTGCGGATTTAATAATAATTAGGAGGTATTTACAATGGGTAAGGTATCCGTTGCTGAAATTAAAGATCTTATGAAGTCCACAGGCGTTGGTATGATGGACTGTAAGAAGGCTCTCGAAGAGAACGATGGCGATATGGACAAGGCTATCGAGTTCCTCAGAGAAAAAGGACTTGCTACACAGGCTAAGAAGAGCGGCAGAGCTGCTGCTGAGGGCGTAGTTACAGCTGTTGTAAACGGCGAGGTAGGCGTTCTCCTCGAAGTAAACACAGAGACTGACTTCGCTGCTAACACAGACGATATCAGAAACTTCGTTGCTAACGTAGCAAACACTATCATTGAGAAGAATCCTGCTGACGTTGAGGCTCTCAAGAATATGCCTATCAGCGGCGGCAATGGCACAGTAGGCGAGGCTCTCACAGAGCTCGCTGGCATGAAGATCAGAGAGAACATCGTTATCCGTCGTTTCGTAAGACTCGAGGGCAAGCTTGCTTCTTATATCCACAACAACGGCAGCATCGGTGTTATGGTAAAGATGGACACAGACCTTTCTGCTGATCAGGTAGCTGCTATCGGTAAGGACGTTGCTATGCAGTCTGCTGCTCTCAACGCTCCATACGTAAGAAGAGAGGACGTTCCTGCTGAGGTTATCGAGAACGAGAAGAAGATCATGCTCGCTCAGATGGCTGAGGATCCTAAGATGGCTTCCAAGCCCGAGCAGGTTCGCGTAAAGATCGTTGAAGGCAAGGTTGGCAAGTACTACAGCGAGAACTGCCTCCTCGAGCAGGCTTTCGTTAAGGACGACAAGCTCACAGTTCAGGGCTATGTTGACGCAGAGGCTAAGAAGCTCGGCGGTTCTATCAAGGTCGTTGACGTTGTTCGTTACGAGCGCGGCGAGGGCGTTGAGAAGAAGGAAGAGAATTTTGCTGACGAGATCGCTAACATGATCAAGTAATCAAAGCTTTTACAGACAGCGGCGGAATAATCCTGCCGCTGTTTTTACTTATCAACAGAAAAAACAGCTTTTTTATATAGATATAGCGATTAATTGGACAAATTTTCCACATTATAACACCTGTATTATTGTAAGATGTTACAATAATACAGGTTTTTTTTCGTATGGTTTTCCCTTGAAGTAATTTGGAAAATATGTTATAATAGTTTTAATTGGATAATATGCTCAAAAGTATGAGGTACTGTAATATGAATGAAAGAATTAGTAAACTCGCAGGTTCTGTCGGCAGAGTCATTGTAGGTAAAAAGGACACGGTAATCAAGCTGATAGCCGCACTGTTATGTGAAGGTCATGTTCTTCTTGAGGACGTTCCCGGCGTTGGCAAAACTCAGCTGATAACCGCTCTATCACGTTCAATAGGCGGAAAATTCAACCGTATCCAGCTTACTCCCGACGTTATGCCCTCGGATATTGCTGGCTTTACTATGCTCGATTCAAATAAGGGCGACTTTGTTTACCGCGACGGTGCGGTAATGTGTAATTTCCTCCTTGCGGACGAGATAAACCGTGCCTCGCCGAAGGTACAGTCGGCTCTGCTTGAGGCTATGGAGGAGCGCCAGATAAGTCTTGACGGCGTTACCCACAAGCTCCCGAAGCCGTTCCTCGTTATGGCAACTCAGAACCCTGTAGAGACCTACGGTACTTTCCACCTTCCCGAGGCTCAGATGGACAGATTCTTCATGAAGCTGTCTATGGGCTATCCCTCAATGGAGGAGGAAGTACAGATACTTGAAAGAACAGAGCTCAACAATCCTATTGTTAATATAGAAGAACCTGTAATGCACGTTGAAGATATCATCGCAATGCAGCAGGAGGTAAAGCAGGTCCGCGTCAGCGACGCTGTCAAGGAGTACATCGTTGATATCGTTGCGGCAACAAGAGCGGACAGAAATACCGTTCTCGGCATAAGCCCCCGCGGAAGCATAGCGCTTTTCAAGGCGGCAAAGGCTTATGCGTACATCTACGAGAGAGACTATGTAACTCCAGATGATGTAAAGAATACGGCTGTTTCGGTTCTCTCTCACAGAATAATACTTTCACCGCAGGGCAAAACTGCCTTTGGCTCAGGCGAGGCATATGTGGAAAATGTCCTCAAAAACTGTCCTGTTCCTGCTATGAGCTGAATATGAAGCATTTCAAGAGTATTATAAGCGTACTTGCAGTTGCTTTTCTGGTCTATATCTTCACTTTCTATATCGACGGCGAAATGGGTATCATTCTGCTGGCATTCGTGGCGTTTGCGCCCCTTGTGTCGCTTTTTATCACCCTTTACGCAAGAAATCGCATCAAGGTAAGCTTCAGCTGTGACGCCTATGTGCCAAAGGGCAGCAAGCTCTTTGTCGATGTAAAAGTTGAGAAAACAGGTGTATTTCCGGTTTCAATAGTGGAAATATGCCCCTATGCTACTGAAATTTTTGCTCAGGACATAAAAAAGCGCAAGCTAAGTATGCTCAATGAGAACAAACGCCGCTTCAGATTAGAGGTTGACGCTCTTGTGGGCGGAAACGGTGAGATAGGTATAAAAGCGGTTTATTCCTGCGGATTTCTCGGATTTATGAAGTTTGCGGTGAAAACTCCGCTCCCTCAGCCTGTTTCCGTAGGCGTTATACCGCCAATTCCCGAGGTCAAGTCCTCAACTCAGCTTTTCCGTTCCATTGCGGACGTTGTGCTCACAAGCGATGACGATGAGGAAAACGATACAGCCATGCTGTTCTCGGCAAATACCTCTCCAGGCTATGAGCACCGCGAATACGAGCAGGGCGATCCGCTGAAACGCATAAACTGGAAGCTTTCATCGAAAAAGCAGAAGCTTATGGTACGTCTGGACGAGGCTGCCGCTTCGGTACAGCCTGTTCTGATACTCGACCTTTACAGAAATGGCGCGATCCCGCCCGTAAACGCTGTAAGAGGCGAGGAACAGCTTATCCGCTCGGTATTCGGCTTGCTTGACCTGCTGGTAAAGCAGGGTATCGCCTGCAATTTCGTATACCGCACCAGCACTGGCGAGACTGCCTGCGAAAGCGTGGATAATCCCGATTATCCGAATCAGCTCCTGCTGAAAATACTTGCTATAAAGGTTGTACCCGATAAGCGTATCGACCTTTCTCATAATACAGGTTCATTCTGTGCCTGTGTAGTTGCTACTACCGACGCAGGTCCGGGCTTTTCAGAGGTTACCCGTTATATCGAGGAGCCTGATAACACAAGCATTATCGGACTCTCCATTGCGTCTGTAAATTCCACATCCTTTAAAATGTGGTATCTTGATGAAGATAATAATTTCAAACTGGTATAAATATGAATGAGACCAAAAACAAAAATTTCGATCTGAAAGCGTTCCTGCTGAGAACGCTCACAGACCCCGTGCTGTGGTACACGATTCTGATAATGACATCGCTCATGTATCATTACCGCAACCGCGATACCACAAAGACCGATAATCAGGGATATATCTTTGCGCTGGGCTGGGGACTGTGCAGTTTTTTCCTCGGCTGGATAATGTTCAGAATATTTGATTTCATGAAAAAGCATAATTTCCTCGGCTTTTTCATGTATGCGGCTCTTGTTGTCGTATTCGGCGCGGGAGTCCGTGAGGCGATCAACATAGGTAAAAAGGACTATTCTATCCTATGGGGACTTTGGTTCCTTACACCGCAGGATACCATGAGCTTCAACTTCTGGTATGCGGCTGCCTTTTATCTGTTGTTCATGCTTTTCATGGGCTCGGTAATTTACTATTTTACGCGCATAAGATACAGGATATTCATGAATTTCCTGATATTCATCATTCCTTTCTCCATTTACGGTAAGGAATATGAAAAAATGCCCACAGTATTCATTATTCTTCTGGCTGTGGGATATATACTTCTCATGGTCTACTACAGACAGCTTACGGATACCGAAAGCACGGTATTCGTGGAAAGAAGAAAATCATGGAAGCCAATTGCGGTCTATGCCGTGATCTTTGCGGCGGCGGCGGCTATTTTTCCGAAGCCTGCTGTCGTGGCGGACAGAACTGTCCTCGAAACTCTCATCGACGCCGATCAGTTCACTGATAAGCTCAATGCGATGATAGACATTTTCCGTGATACCACTACGGGAGAACAGTTCCGCTCAAATAACGATGATACCCTCATCTATGAGGTAAGAGCAGACGGTCCTCTGAGGATCAAGACTGCTACTCATTCCACCTACAGCTATCAGGACGATAAGTGGAGCATTGAGGATATGGACAGCAGATTTAGCACCAAGAAAGGCGATGTTCCTGTTGATATCGGCTGTCATATGGGGATCGCAGGCGCTGTTCTCGAAGCGGCTTCTATCGACAGTGAGTTTGCCGAGAAATACGGGCTTACAGAGTTTGTGGAGAACGGCCTTGACGAGCCTGATATCAGAGAGGCTGAATTCTACAGCTTATTCGGACGCGCAGGCATAACCAAGGGCACGGATATGGCTCCTGTACCGCAGTTTGCCATAGCTATGACTGATTCTACAAGAAAGCATGACGTAGTCCGTCTTCGCGGCGGCACGGTCTATGCTGTAGATAAGTATTTTGCCACAGATGAATTTTTTTCATTTGTTTATGATGATGATACCTTCTTCATGAGCGCTGAAAACAACAAATTCATCAATAAGCTGGCAGAATGCGATTATGAGGAGCTTCTCCTTGACGCAAGCTTTATCCTCGACGAAAACCTTACTGACGAAAGCTCAGAGGATTATGTGCAGAAATGCAGATATATCGACATAGACTATATGCTCTATGACGATTATCAGGAGTATCTTCTTGATTACGGCGGAAAAAGCAACATAAAGGCTCTTTCCGACGAGATAACAAAGGGCTGTCAGACAGAATACGAAAAGGCTAAGGCGATAGAGCGGTATTTTTATAATAACGACTACGTCTATAACCTTAAATACAAAAAAGAAAAGGGCGAAAACGCAGAAGACTTCCTGTTCAGTACAAAAACAGGCGTCTGCTACGAATACGCCACTGCAATGGTGCTTCTTGCACGTGCCGCAGGTATCCCCGCAAGATACTGCGAGGGCTACAATATGACTCATAATGAGGGCGGCAGATTTGTGGGCAGTACCAATTATTCGATCCGCGCAAAGGACTTGCACGGCTTCCCCGAGCTTTATATAAGGGGCTATGGCTGGGCAAGCTTTGAGCCTACCGTTGCCGATATTGTGGAAACGGGCAATAAAAAAGCCTCGACTGCTACGGATATGCTTTCATATGCAGGCCTGATGATACTGGCAGGCGCAATGCTGGTACTGCTGTTTGCATTCGTATATCCCATGCTGTCACATAAATGGTTCATTTTCAGAGGAAAAAAACGCAATCCGAATGACGCTGTCAGAGCTGTAATGCACAGGATTTGCAAGGTCTATGGTATCGAAAACGTCAATACCTCAAATGAGGCGGCGGCTCTCGTACATGAGATGTCGGGCGCAGATATCACGGATACTGCTGAGTTATTCGACAGGTCGGTCTACGGCAGTGTTACTCTGAGTGAGCAAGAAAAAGAAAAGGCGATGAACGAATATATCAGAGCATATGATGAGTTCAGAGAAGCCAGAAAAAGGAGACGCATAAAAAGCCGATAACGTAAATACGGAGGTTGGATTATGCGAACTGTAAAAGAAAAAGGAATATTTTCTGTCCTGCTTGCATTTTTTATCCTTATCGGAATGCTTGCGGGAGCGTGTCAGACGAATAACAAGGCTCATGCAGCCGACGACTTCAGACTCTGGAGACAGAATGACGAGCGCTGGGGCAGCTATGCTATCGGCGGTTCTACAGTGCGCAGCTCAGGCTGCTACATAACCTCTATCGCAATGGCTGCGGTTGCTTCGGGAGCTAAGGATACCGAAAGCTTTGATCCGGGTGTGTTTGCAAAGACTCTCAATGATATGAAGGCTTTCAATCAGTGGGGCGGACTCAGTGCGTGGGGCTCCGTCAACAAGGCTATCCCCGAGGTAAGCATCGCTACGGCAAATCTGAACTTCAAGTCGGATACTCAGAGCGGAAAGGCTTCTGAGATAAAGGAATATCTCGACAAGGGACTTTACGTTATATGCAATGTGGGCGGACACTGGGTGTATATCGACGGTATCATCGGTGACGACGTGTATATGGCTGATCCTGCCAAGGACGAGATACTCATGTTTGAGGCATATGATAACAAGAATATAACAGTTTTTCAGGCGATCAAGGGCAAGAATCCGTATAAAGGCTTCACACCTCTTGAAATACCGGAAAAAGATACCGAAACTTCTACAGTAACTTCCTCTATAACAACTACAGCGGCTGCTGCGCTGACAACTACAACAGCAGTGCAGACTAAAGCCAAAACAACAACTGTCACAACAACAAAAGCGCAGACCACTCCGCGCCCTGCCGTTACTACGGTGACTTATAAGGCAGGAGAGTATTACTGCTCCGACAGCGTGCCTGTAAAGGTATGGTCGGACATTAAGGCTCAAAAGGACGCTATAGCTTCACTTTCATACGGAAACGTTGTCAGGGTGCTCAGCGTCAGCGGAACAGTGGGCGAGGTGAAAATAGGCGGCAGAAACGGCTATGTTGAGCTGACAAAGCTTGAATATGCAGGCGAGCCCGAAGAATATGAAGCAGGCGACGTTAATAACGACGGCAGCTTCGATACCTATGACTTAGCGCTTATAAACGAGTACCTCAACAGTCTCGGCAAGCTGCCCGAGGGTATCTCAGTGCTTACAACCTCGGAGATAGCTGCTGCTGATATCAGCGGCGACGGCATTGTTGATAACAATGATGTGCTCTTATATCTTATGCTTATTTGCAATTAAGGAGTAATTTAACTAATGGAATGGACAGAAGTCAACATTTATACCACTACCGAGGGCATTGAGCTTCTCTGCTCAAAGCTGGGAGACATCGGCATCAAGGGCTTTTCCATAAAGGATCCCGAGGATTTCAAGGAGT
This sequence comes from Ruminococcus flavefaciens MA2007, assembly GCF_000621845.1. Lineage (GTDB taxonomy): Bacteria > Bacillota > Clostridia > Oscillospirales > Ruminococcaceae > Ruminococcus > Ruminococcus flavefaciens_E. The sequence goes on from NZ_KK211354.1 coordinate 324,093, forward strand.
TCCTTGAAAATAAGAACGGTCAGTGGGACTATATCGACGACGACCTTATGGGACTTTCCGAGTGTGAGACCTGCGTCACGGTCTATATACCGACAAACGGTCAGGGAGCAGAAATGCTCATCGCTATCAAGTCCATGCTTGCCGAGATGAAGGCAGCCGATACCGAGGGCGCTTACGGCAGACTTGAAGCCGAAATGTCAAGTATCCGCGAGGAGGACTGGGCTAACAACTGGAAGCAGTACTTCAAGCCCTTCAAGGTAGGCGAAAAGCTGGTCATCAAGCCCTCATGGGAGGAGTATGACAACTCCGACGGCAGGATAATCCTTGAAATTGATCCTGCTTCAAGCTTCGGCACAGGCAAGCACCATACCACAAGGCTTTGTCTTGAGGTACTGGAAAAGTACCTGAATAAGGGCGACAAGCTTCTGGATATGGGCTGCGGCAGCGGTATACTCTCTATCGGAGCTATGCTTTTAGGCGCAAAGAGCGCTGTTGCAGTGGATATCGAGGAAAATGCGGCGGTAACTGCTCTTGAAAATGCAGTCAAGAACCACATTTCACCCGATGTTTACAAGACCTACTTCGGCAATATCCTTACCGACGAGAAGCTTGCCGATGAGATAGACGACAAGTATGACATAATCGCAGCAAATATCGTTGCGGACGTACTCATCGCCATGAAGGAAAGCTTCCTGCGCTACCTTAAAAAAGGCGGTATCCTCATTGTTTCGGGTATCATCGAGGAGCGTATGGACGAGGTCATAGACGCGCTGAAGTCTGTTGGCTTCAAGGAGCCTGAGCCCGAAGTCCGCGAGGGCTGGGCAGCAGTTAAATTCACAGTTTAATATTATGCAGAGCATATATTGATATCATCAAATTAAGGAGAATAGAAAATGGGAATTTTCAAGAAGAAAAACAACAATAATCAGAAGACAGAGGAAGTTCAGAATACTGATATAAGAGCTGACATAAAGAGCATGGTGCTCGAAAACCTCAACGAGAAGCTGAAGGGTACTCTCTATGATGACTGTGTCATTATGCCAAAGGGCTTTACCATTGATGTTCAGGTAGGCAAGGCAGATGAAACTGATGGTGTACTTATACTTCAGACTATCTTTATCGTAAAGCACGACGACTTCGACGAGCCCCTTATCGAGCCTGTTGACTCACAGGGCAAGGACGAGACAGAGGCTGCTAAAATGGCTGTAGAAATATTCTACGGCGGCGTATGGCACCCGCTCGACCAGTCTATCGCAAAGAAAAATCCACAGTATGTACCTGTTGATTTTCTCAGACAGCACTACGATTTCGATATGTACTGCCAGTCTGTAGTAAGAATAGGCGTTAAGGACAAGCCGCCAACGATGCTGGTTAACTTCATCAGCACAGAGATACCTAAGTATCTGGGCTCAAAGAAGTACTACTGGCTGAGAATATATCTTGCAAAGTACAAGGAGAAGAAGATAATCGAGGTCCGTATGAACGGCTCTGTGCTTGTAGAGCTTCCTAAGTACTTTGAGAAGTATGTTGAAGAAGAAATGTTTGCTGATGAGACCTTTGTTTCAGAGAAGCAGTACGCTATCTTCGTTCAGCGTGAGGACGACCAGTGCCCGTTCGACAAGGAGCTGGTAATGAACGCTGCAAGAGAGACTATCAGCATGATGGAGAAGATAAACAACCACGACGAGTATGTTGCAATGGCTGACAAGCTCGAGGAGCTGGTCGGCGGCAACAAGGGACTTGCAGGCGAGATAAGAGTATTTATCCCCGAGATATTTGCAAAGTTCACACTGGGCTACCGTGAGGGCGACAGCCTCTTCCTCCTTGAGGGCGAGGGCGACGCACAGCAGAGCATCGAGTTCAAGAAAACTCAGCTCCGTACCTATTTCTATCTCCAGCAGGCTATACTTGAATATCTCAGCACAAACCCGAGTCAGGAGAACGTAACACGTATCGTTACAAACAGCGTTGCTTTCAGAGAACTCAAGAGAGCTATCGACACTGCTAAGGAGCAGGGCAAGGAGATCAAGCCAAACGACCTCTATGTTCCGGGTACAAGCTATAAGATAGGCGAGGAGAACTACAGAGTCTGGTAAGCTGAATATTTCACTGCATAAAAACGCATTTTCCCCCGCCGCAGGCGGGGGAATGACATATAAGCCCCAAAATCTTTTGGCTATATTGAAAGTAAATGATTTTGCATAGGGAATATTGCAAAAAAAGCTTGACAAAGCCGTATCTTTGTGATAAAATATTATTGCCGCTTGTAAACAGGCTTTAAAGTTGTGCGCTCACACGCCTGTAACAGCGAGTTTATTGAAAAGGCAGGTGCCACAATATGTACGCAGTTATTGAAACCGGCGGAAAGCAGTATCAGGTAAACGAGGGAGATATCATCTTCATCGAGAAGCTCGCAGCTGAGGCTGATGAGACAGTTACTTTCGACAAGGTAGTAGCTCTCGGAGCAGACGATGGACTCAAGATCGGTACACCTTATGTTGACGGTGCAGCTGTAAGCGCAAAGGTTCTGAAGAACGGCAAGGCTAAGAAGATCACTGTTTTCACTTACAAGCCTAAGAAGGGTGAAAAGAGAAAGCAGGGACACAGACAGCCTTACACTCAGGTCAAGATCGAAGCTATCAAGGCTTGATCATGATCCGCGCAGAATTTTATGAAAAGCAGGGACTTCTGACAGGCTTTAAGTTCAGCGGCCACTCAGGCTATGCCGAGAGCGGAAAGGACGTTGTCTGTGCGGCTGTTTCATCAGCGGTACAGCTTACTGCAAATATCCTCGATGAATTCGGTTTGAAGCCGCAGGTGACTGTGGGGGATAACGTTATCGAATGTATCTGCGGTGACGGGGGAGAGATACCTTCGCGTCTGCTGAGTGTTTTAAAACAGCACTTTGAGGCTATACTGGAAGAGTACCCTAACACGATCAAAATCACTATTTCGGAGGTGTAAGTATGTTTAAAATTAGTATGCAGTTCTTTGCTCATAAGAAGGGCGGCGGATCCACAAAGAACGGACGTGACTCTGAGGCTAAGAGACTTGGCGTTAAGAGAGCAGACGGTCAGTTTGTTAAGGCTGGCAACATTCTCGTTCGTCAGAGAGGAACACATATCCACCCTGGTAACGGTGTCGGCATCGGTTCAGATGATACATTATTCGCTACAGTAAGCGGTAAGGTAAAGTTTGAGCGTTACGGACGTGACCGTAAGAAGGTTTCTGTTTACGAGATTGAGCAGTAACAGCCATAACGTGACAATAAATCCCGAGCTTTCGCTTGGGATTTTTCTTTAGAAACGGAGGACGGAAATGTTCGTTGATCAGGCGAAAATAATGATCAAAGCAGGTGACGGCGGCGACGGCGCTGTATCGTTTCACCGCGAAAAGTATGTAGCGGCAGGCGGTCCCGACGGCGGCGACGGCGGACGCGGCGGAGATGTGATTTTTCAGGTCGATGATAATTTCTCGACTCTGATAGATTTCAGGTATAAGAGGAAATATGTGGCTGACCGCGGGGAAAACGGCAGCGGTAGAAACTGCACGGGAAAAAGCGCACAGCCCCTTATTATAAAGGTGCCGAGAGGTACTGTAATACGCGACGCAAAGAGCGGCAGGATAATGGCGGATATGTCCACGGACGAGCCTAAGGTCCTTGCAAAAGGCGGACAGGGCGGCAAGGGCAATGTCCACTTTGCTACCTCAACACGCCAGATACCAAAATTCGCAAAGCCGGGCTATCCTGGCGAGGAGTTCGAGGTGACTCTGGAGCTGAAGCTCCTTGCGGACGTAGGACTTGTGGGATACCCCAACGTCGGAAAATCCACACTTATCTCTGTTGTCAGCGCAGCAAAGCCAAAGATAGCAAATTACCATTTTACTACTCTCACTCCTGTTCTCGGAGTTGTAAGGGTAGAGGAGGAGAAGTCCTTCGTAATGGCTGATATCCCCGGACTTATCGAGGGCGCAGGCGACGGCGTAGGACTGGGACATGAGTTCCTCAGACACGTCGAGCGCTGTAGGCTTATAGTCCATGTAGTCGATGTTTCAGGCATTGAGGGACGTGATCCCTGCGAGGATTTCGACGTTATAAACGCGGAGCTTGCCAAGTTCAACGAGGAGCTTGCAGAGCGTCCTCAGATAGTGGCTGCCAATAAATCAGATATGGCGACTGAGGAGCAGATAGAAAAGTTCCGCAAATATATAGAGGACAAGAATATACCATTTTTCTGCATATCGGCTGCAACAACTCAGGGCACATCGGAGCTTGTGAAAAAGATATCCGAAGTGCTTGACACACTGCCGCCTATAAAGGAATTCGAGGCAGAGCCCATACCGCAGGAGGAGCTTGACGAGATGCTGGGCGTTGACAAGAAGTTCGAGATAACAGTCGAGGACGATGTCTACTTCGTTGACGCACCGTGGATACAGCCTATCATGCGTACTGTTGATCCCGACGACTATTCGTCGCTCCAGTATTTCCAGCGTGTGCTTATCAACAGCGGCATTATCGCAAAGCTTGAGGAAATGGGCATACAGGAGGGCGACACCGTAAGCCTTGAGGGCTTCGAGTTCGACTTTGTAAACTGATATGAGCACAGAAAAACTTACCGAGCGTGAAGCTAATTCATACAGTCCGCTGACTCTTGCATTTCTGGGAGACAGCGTTTACGATACCCTTGTGAGGGAGTATCTGCTTCGTCGGGCAAATATGCCTGTTGCGAAGCTCCATTCCGCAAAGATAAAGCTTGTTTGTGCGGAGTTCCAGTCAAAGGCGTATGACCTTGTAGCTGAGAAGCTCAGCAACCATGAGCTTGCGGTGCTGAAAAGAGGCAGGAATGCCACGGGAAATACAGTTCCCAAGCACGCCGACGCTGCGGAATACCGCAGAGCTACGGCGCTGGAGTGCCTTTTCGGCTATCTCTATCTCACAGGCGGAAATGAACGTATTAGGGAACTGTTTGAACTTATTATAAATTCAAATATAAACGAAAATGAACAGATAGGAGTGTAAACTATGTCAGGTCATTCAAAATGGAACAATATCAAACGTAAAAAGGAAGCTACCGACGCTGCAAAGGGCAAGATTTTCACCAAGATCGGACGTGAGATCACCGTTGTAGTTAAGGAGGGCGGTCCCGATCCTAACAACAACAGCAAGCTTCGTGACCTTATCGCCAAGGCAAAGTCCAACAACGTGCCTAACGACAATATCGAGCGTATCATCAAGAAGGCAGCAGGCGACGGCGACAAGAACAACTATGAGAACATCACCTACGAGGGATACGGTCCTAACGGCGTAGCTGTTATCGTAGAGTGTCTTACAGACAACAGAAACAGAACAGCAGGCGAGGTTCGTCACTATTTCGATAAGTTCGGCGGCAACCTCGGTACTATCGGCTGTGTATCATTCATGTTCACAAACAAGGGTATCGTTATCCTTGAGAACACAGGTTTCGACGAGGACAAGGTAATGGAAGACGTATTCGAGTTCGGCGGCGAGGACTTCGACATCAACGAGGAAACAGTTGAGATCGAGTGCGCTCCCGAGAGCGTTCACGCTCTCCGCGAGGGACTTACAGAAAAGGGCTATAATGTAATTTCTGCCGAGTCTGAGATGATACCTTCTACTTATACAACTCTCACAGACGAGGATCATATCAAGAAGATGAATCTTCTCCTTGAGCACCTCGAAGAGAACGACGACGTTCAGAACGTTTACCATAACTGGGAAATGCCTGACGAAGAATAATGACATAAGGGACGGTTTGCGCCGTCCCTTAATTGTTTTTATATGCTAACTGTAATATATTGACAGGCGCTGAAATACAATGTATAATAAGCATTGTTATGTGAGGGAGTAGTTAACATACGAAAGTGTGCGGCAAGCCGACATACTAACGCGAAAGCGTTCGGTTTTGCCTTAAATAATGAGACTCATGTACGGCTTTATCGTCGTACCTGAGTGAGGTTCGGGTACAATGGTATCCGAATTTTTTTTATGAGAGGACGTTTTTTATGAGTTTAGCCGAACTTCTGCTTATCTCCGTTGGTCTTGCAATGGACGCATTTTCAGTATCAGTCTGTAAGGGGCTGAGTATGAAAAAGCTCAATTTAAAGGGCGGAGTCATAACAGCTTTGTTCTTCGGTGTATTTCAGGGAATAATGCCTGTTATAGGATATTTTCTCGGGAGCCGCTTCGCAGACATAATAAGCTCGTTCAGCCATTGGGTGTCATTCGGACTTCTTGCCTTTATCGGCGGAAAGATGATAATTGAAGCTATAAAGGACGATGAGCAGGACGAAGCATACAAGGAGTACAGGCTCGACTTTAAGGAACTCACACTGCTTGCCATAGCAACAAGCATTGACGCACTTGCGGTAGGAATAGTTTTTGCCGCAGAAAAAACAGACCTGTTGTTCTCAGTCACTATGATAGGCGCGATAACCTTTGCCCTTTCACTTGTGGGAGTTTTCGTCGGTCACAAGTTCGGCAGCAAATATGAGAAAAAAGCCGAGATAGCAGGCGGAACTATACTTATACTCATAGGCTTGAAGCTTCTTCTCGAAGGTCTTGGCGTTATATAAAAGAAAAAGGACTGCAAGGGGAGCCCCCTTTGGCGGAATCGCAGGTTACCAAATATGAGCCGTTACTTTACGGCTCGGTAGCCCGCTTTTTCCGTTAAGGGGAGCAGCCTAAAAGCAGTCCTTTTTTGTTATGTTTATTCGGGTGAAGAAGTCATTTCCGCCTTGCCTGTTATGTCGCAGAGACCGAGGAGATACTTCTGGATATGGAGTGCGTCCTCAGTAGTGAGACCGTCGCCTGTGTTCCATACATCGGCATTTGTTCTGCCCTTTTCAGTGATATGGTTGTCATCTGTACCGTTTATATCGAACTTGTTAGGATTTGCAAGAGCCTGCATGATAAGAACTACATCTGACATATCAACATTTCCGTCGCTGTTGGCGTCGCCGTAAGTTATCTCAGACTTTGTGAGATAAACATTATGGTAGATTTTGTGCTGAACGCCGTCGTCCTCGGTAGTGTAGTCGTCCTTGCTGAATGTGTAAGGCGAACCTTCCTTAACGCCGTTTATACTGAAGCTGCAAACCTTAGCGTCCTTGTACTTCTCATAGCTTATGATAGCAGGATTAGCTGCGGAGGTATCTATCTGTGAGATTGGACCTGTTACTCCGCCGTCCTCATATACGATATTCCATGCTCCCATAACGACAGCGTCGTTTACGAGCTCCTTTGTTGCCTTGTCATAGACTCTTACAACGTGTGAATAAGGTCTTACATCATCGGGATATACCTTTTTAGCGACCTTAACTGTGTAATAAGCGGTACCGTCCTTTACCTCGCTTGTGATATCGTCCTCACTGAGCTTATACGCAAAGCCGTTGTAGATATTCTGAACTATCTGGAAATCGCTTATATTTGTAATGCCCTCAAAGTTTTTGATACCCTTGAAATCAACTTTCTTTGGGTTTGCTGATTTTGTATCCACAGGGAATCCGGATACTCTTGAAGAACCGTTTTCAATAATGGTATCCTTAGCGCTGAGGTAAACGTCGTTGATAAGCTTGCCTGACGCCTTGTCAACAACGCTTATCTCATAAGCCATTACAGCTGTTGTAGATGTTGTTGAAAGGATAGGAGCTGTAGTTGCAGACGTTGTTGTTACAGAAGAAGTTGTTGTGGCAGTTTCAGATGTGGTAGTTGTTGTAGTCTCACTGCCCTCAGCATTCCATACAGCCTTGAACGAGATACCAATGCCAGGCTGTGCTCCCTCAATAAGGAAATCCTCGCCTGCCTGATATATCTTATCATCTCTCTGCCAGCCGCCGAATGTATAGCCGTCTCTCTTGACTGTACACTCCGGAACCTGTATTGTTGTATCTGTCTTGCCCTTTACTCTGATATCGTCTTTGCTTGAGCCTGTATTAGCAAAGAATACAATAGTGTAATTGATAGGGTTCCAGATAGGAGTCATAACAACATCGTTTGCAGGCATAACGAACTTCTGGTCGCATTTGTAATCCTGACCGTCAGTTTCGCAGTGCCAGCCGATGATATTGAATCCGCTTCTGGAGAAACGGTCGTTGCTCTGAAGATTTACCGCACCTGTTTCCATTACCTCATATTCCTGCTTTACAGCACCGTTTATTCTGTCGGCGTCTCCGACGGTGTAGGTAAGCTTGTACTTCTTGCACCAGTTTGGCTCAAGAGTGATGTCCTCATCGCCCACAACGATGTACTGCTGACCTGCAAAGACGTGGGTGCCGTCTGTCCAGCCGCTCTGAGTATATCCGCTGCGTGGGAAAACGTTCATAGGTATCTCTACAAGAGCGCCTGCACGGACTTTCTCGCCGGGAACCATTTTTTCATAGTCCTCGCGTACTTCGCCGTCGATAACAACGCTGAATTTTACGGTGTGGTAGACCTTGTCATCTTTTTTTTGCCACACAGGGGTGATAGTAACATCGTGATTGGGGATATGGTAAACTCGTCCGCCGATATAGCCGTAAACATTATCGTCGGTCCAGCCCTTGAAGTAGTAGCCCTCTCTTTGGAGCTCGGCTGTAGGTATTATAAGGGTAGAATCAAAAGTGCCTTCTCTATCCTTGATATCGGGTACGTTTCCGTCGTCGTCGGGAACGATAGTTACATCGTCGCCCAGCTCAAAATGTACTTTATATGTCTTTTCTTCGGTGTCAGCTCCGAAGCTGTAATTGAAGCTAACGGAGCACACGGCGATAACTGCGGAAGAAGCAGCCGCCGTCAGTTTTTTGATGATCGTGTTCATAAGCCCTCCCATTCGGCAAGAAGCCGACTGAGTATCCGCGTCAGGTCAAACGAATCAGTTAAGACGGGATACTATCTGAATGAATTAGTGTTTGGATCGTATACATAACCTATCTTTTCAAGCTTTGAGCTGATATCGTCCGCAGAGGTGCAAAGACTCTTGCACAGCTCCTCAAAGGACGGGTATTCGTCACGAAGAAGCGTATTGATATAGCTTAATAAAATAACGGGATCATTCGGTAAACTCATAAGTTCCTCCTTGTCTGAAACGGCGATGTCAATGTTTAACAGAACGCAGTGCAGGACATTCTGTCATGAAGCTGCCGGGCTTCACCTGACATTTTCTGAAGTGATTTTTTTCTGTCTTTTATCAGGCGATAATGGCTAAGCATCAGCCGAAAAAACGTGCGTTATGTATATATTATAAGTTTACTATACAATACTAAAATTGATTTGTCAATAAAATGAAGAGCTTATGTTTTGTGAATTTTATGTAAATAAGTATTATCTTGTAAGTTTTGATTTTGCAAGCTTTTTTTCAAGCCGAAGGGGTATCGTTTGGGGTATAAATACTTGGCAAAACGTTAAAATCAAAAGAGCTCATAATTTGTTCATAAAAGAATCAAATTAATATTTCAGAAAACTCTGACATTTGTACAAGTGGGGATACTTTTTAACTAAACCTATCGGCACACTAAGAGACTTGACAGTTGTAAAACTTATTTTGCGCCGAGTGGTCACTATTAGCTATAATTGTGCAAAATATACAGTAATTTTGGGGCTAATTAGGCTAAAATGGCGATAGCAATTTTTCGCGTTTTATGTTATAATACATAAGATATGTGAGATATGATATTTTGTCTCATAAATTTTTTATGGTCGACATTGTTACATTTTTCACAGCTAATACACAAGGAGGTCCATTAAATGAATTCAGCTAAATCAACTGTTCCCTTCAAGGGTACTCCAGAGCAGGAGGCTGAGCTCCTCAAGGTCATCGAAGAAAAGAAGAACGACAAGGGTGCTCTTATGCCTATCCTTCAGAAGGCTCAGGAAATTTACGGCTACCTTCCAATTGAGGTCCAGGCAATTATTTCCGACAACACAGGTATCCCGCTCGAGAAGATCTACGGCGTTGTAACTTTCTACGCTCAGTTCTCACTGTATCCAAAGGGAGAGTACACAATCTCTGTCTGTCTCGGTACAGCTTGCTATGTTAAAGGTTCAGGAGATATCTACAATAAGCTTCAGGAAAAGCTTGGAATAGGCGGAGGCGAGTGCACTCCAGACGGTAAGTTCTCACTTGACGCCTGCCGCTGCATCGGTGCCTGCGGTCTTGCACCTGTCCTCACAGTAAACGAGGACGTTTACGGACGTCTTACTGTTGACGACGTAGATAAGATCATTGAAAAATACGCTTGATTCCAAACATTACCATTTAGGAGGTTAATTTATGAAAACTCTTGAAGAACTCAAGGTTGTCAGAGACAGCATGAAGGGCGAAGTTGCTCTCAGAACACATGGCAATGCTTCTTCAAAATATGAAAGACACGTCCTTGTCTGCGGCGGTACAGGATGTACATCTTCAGGCTCACCAAAGATCATTGAGGAGCTCGAAAAGCAGTTTGCAGATAAGGGACTTACAGATAAGGTACAGATCGTTAAGACAGGATGCTTCGGTCTCTGTGAGCGCGGTCCTATCATGATCGTATACCCGGAGGGTTCTTTCTACTCACGTGTTAAGGTAGACGAGATCCCACGTATCGTTGATGAGCACCTCATCGGCGGCAACCCTGTTAAGGAGTTCCTCTATGAGGAGACAGTTGCAGGCGACGAGATCAAGTCTCTCGACGATACTTCGTTCTACAAAAAGCAGCACCGTGTAGCTCTCAGAAACTGCGGTGTTATCAATCCTGAAAATATCAACGAGTACATAGGACGTGACGGTTATGAGGCTCTCGGTAAGGTCCTCACAACTATGACTCCTGAGGACGTTATCCAGACAATCCTCGATTCAGGTCTCCGCGGAAGAGGCGGCGGCGGATTCCCCACAGGTATGAAGTGGAAGCTTGCCCGCAACATCGTTCCGAACGCTGACCAGAAGTACGTTTGCTGTAACGCTGACGAGGGCGATCCGGGTGCATTCATGGACCGTTCAGTACTCGAGGGCGACCCCCATGTTGTACTTGAGGCTATGGCTATCGCAGGTTATGCTATCGGCGCAACACAGGGTTATATTTATGTCCGCGCTGAGTATCCTATCGCTGTTGAGCGTCTTAACATCGCTATCAAGCAGGCTCGTGAGAACGGTATGCTCGGCAAGAACATCTTCGGAACAGATTTCTGCTTCGATATCGACCTCCGTCTCGGTGCAGGCGCTTTCGTTTGCGGTGAGGAGACAGCTCTTATGACATCTATCGAGGGCAACCGCGGCGAGCCCCGTCCAAGACCTCCTTTCCCAGCTGAAAAAGGTCTTTTCCAGAAGCCAACTATCCTCAACAATGTTGAGACATATGCTAATATCCCACAGATAATCCTCAACGGTGCAGAGTGGTTCGCATCAATGGGTACCGAGAAGTCAAAGGGTACTAAGGTATTCGCTCTCGGCGGCAAGATCAAGAACACAGGTCTCGTTGAAGTTCCTATGGGTACAACACTCCGCGAAGTTATCGAAGAGATCGGCGGCGGTATCCCTAACGGCAAGAAGTTCAAGGCTGCTCAGACAGGCGGTCCTTCAGGCGGATGTATCGATCCTTCAAACTTCGATATCCCGATCGACTACGATAACCTCATCGGTATCGGTTCAATGATGGGTTCAGGCGGACTTATCGTTATGGACGAAGATAACTGTATGGTTGATATCGCTAAGTTCTTCCTCGAATTCACTGTTGACGAGTCATGCGGTAAGTGTACACCATGCCGTATCGGTACTAAGAGAATGTGGGAGATACTTGACAAGATCACAAAGGGCAAGGGAACTCTTGAGGACCTCGACAAGCTTGAAGAGCTGGCTTACCACATCAAGGCTAACTCTCTCTGCGGTCTCGGTCAGACAGCTCCAAACCCTGTTCTCTCCACACTCAGATGCTTCCGTGACGAGTACATCGCTCACGTTGTTGACAAGAAGTGTCCTGCTGGCGTATGTAAGGACCTCCTCAGCTTCGAGATCGAAAAGGACAAGTGTATCGGCTGCGGTATGTGTGCTAAGCAGTGTCCTGCTTCCGCTATCACAAGAACTGACTATATCGCTCCAGGCAAGAAGCTTGCTGCAATGGAGATCGACAAGACTAAGTGCGTGAAGTGCGGTGCTTGTATCGCTACATGTAAGTTCAAGGCAATCATCAAGAAGTAAGCGGAGGAATAGTAATGGAAAATATTACAGTAAAAATCAACGGTGTTGAATTAGAAGTCCCCAAGGGCACTACTGTTCTTGAAGCTGCTCACATGGCTGGATTTGAGATTCCTACACTTTGCTATATGAAAGAGATCAACGAGATCGGTGCCTGCCGTATCTGCGTTACTGAGGTAAACGAGGGCAGAGGCTTCCGTCTGGTTGCAGGCTGCGTATACCCATGTTCCAACAATATGGAGATCCTCACAAACTCTCCAAAGGTAATCGAGTCAAGAAAGAGAACTCTCGAGCTCATTCTTTCAACTCATGACAGAAAGTGCCTCTCCTGCGTAAGAAGCGGCAACTGCGAGCTCCAGAAGCTTGCTAAGGACTACGGCGTTGAGGACGCTACAGTTTACGACGGCGTTAAGAACGAGTACGAGGTAGACAATTCTGCTCCTCATATGTACCGTGACAATAACAAGTGTATCCTTTGCCGCCGCTGCGTAGCAGTATGTGCAAAGACACAGGGCATCGGCGTTATCGGCGCTAACGAGCGTGGATTCAAGACATATATCGGTTCTGCATTCGACATGGGACTCGGCGAGACAAGCTGCGTATCCTGCGGACAGTGTATCGCAGTATGTCCTGTAGGCGCTCTCTCTGAGAAGGACTACACTAAGGAAGTTATGGCAGCTATCGCTGATCCTGAGAAGACTGTTCTCGTTCAGACAGCTCCTGCTGTTCGTGCAGGTCTCGGCGAGTGCTTCGGCAATCCTATCGGCACAAATGCTGAGGGTAAAATGGTGGCAGCTCTCAGAAGACTCGGCTTTGACAAGGTATTCGATACAGACTTTGCTGCTGACCTTACAATCATGGAAGAGGCTAACGAGTTCCTCGATCGTTTCAAGAACGGCGGAACACTTCCTCTTATCACATCCTGCTCACCCGGTTGGGTCAAGTTCTGTGAGCACTACTATCCTGATCTTCTCGATCACCTTTCAACATGTAAGTCACCTCAGCAGATGTTCGGTGCTACAGCTAAGACATACTGGGCTCAGAAGATGGGTATCGATCCCAAGAATATCGTTATGGTATCTATCATGCCATGTACTGCTAAGAAGTTCGAGATCGGCAGACCTGATCAGAGCGCAGCAGGCGTTCCTGATGTTGATTACGCTCTCACAACTCGTGAGCTGGGCAGAATGATCGAGCGTGCAGGTATCCTCTTCAACTCACTTCCTGAGGAGAAGTTCGACGATCCGCTGGGAATCTCAACTGGTGCCGGCGTTATCTTCGGTGCTACAGGCGGAGTTATGGAAGCAGCTCTCAGAACTGCTGTATATACACTCACAGGCGAGAACGTTACAGACCTTCCTGAGGTTCGCGGAACAAAGGATATCAAGGAAGCAACATACAACGTTGCAGGTACAGATGTAAATGTTATCGTTACAAGCGGTCTTGCTAACGCAAGAAAGGTTCTTGACAGCATCAGAGACGGCAGCTGCAAGGCTCAGTTCATCGAGATCATGGCTTGTCCCGGCGGCTGTGTAAACGGCGGCGGTCAGCCACAGGTTCCAATGGGCGTAAGAAACTTCGTTGACATCAGAGAAGAGAGAGCTAAGGTTCTCTACAACCTCGACAAGTCAATGCCTCTCCGTCAGTCTCACGAGAACCCTGCTATCAAGAAGGTTTATGAGGAATTCTTCGAGAAGCCGGGCAGCCACAAGGCTCATGAGGTTCTCCACACTTCTTACATCAAGAGAAAAGTAAACGAGATATAAAAAACAGCTGAATTCATTAAAAGAGCGGGCAAATAAGTCCGCTCTTTTTGTTGACAGAAGCCGAAAAATATGGTATAATATGAAAAATACTATTTTTTTCTGCAAGGGGGGCGATTTAATGGATAATGTTTGTGAGTATTGCGCGACTAAAGTCGTAAAAGGAACTCTTGTGACTCCTTATGCGGTACAGTTTTATCCCGAAGGAGAAGAGATGAAGCTGAAACCAAAGAGAAGTCAGGTCATTTGTGACGCCTGCCCGCAGTGCGGACATATCCAGAATATCAGATTAAAGAATCCGGAGAACATCATGAAATACCGCTACACGATACTGGACGAATGATATTTCGGAATAATTTGAAAAAATTTGCAGATACTGCTTCTGAAAGGAAGTGGTCTCATGCAAACAGATCTTAACAAAAGCCAGACCCGCATGAATCTCATGCGGGCTTTTGCTGGTGAGTGCCAGTCACGCCAGAGATATTATCAGGCGGCGCTTATAGCTCAGCAGCAGAAACTTATCGGACTTGAGCGTATGTTCAGGTTCACAGCCGAGCAGGAGGAACGCCATGCAATGGTGTTCTGGAAGCTTATGAAGGACGCCGCAGGACAGACAGTTGACGTTACCGCAGGCTATCCTGCCGATGTGTTCGAGGATATCGGGCAGCTTCTTGACGCTTCGCAGAAGGAAGAGGAAAAGGAGCACGTAGTTGTATATCCCGATTTTGCACGTATCGCAGACGACGATGGCTTCACCGAGGCAGCTCGGAAGTTCCGCGCCATAGCCGAGATAGAAAAGGAGCATGGTACTCGGTTTGCTTACTATGCAGGGCTCTACCGTGAGGGCAGGCTCTTCCGCAGCGACGATACCCAGCAGCGCTGGATATGTCTTAACTGCGGTCATATCCATGTGGGCAGCGAGCCGCCGCAGGAGTGTCCTGTGTGCAGTGCCGAGCAAGGATACTTTATCCGTGAGGAAGAAGCGGCGTTCACTTCTTGTGAGGTAACAGGAAAATAGAAAAAGGACGGCGTGAGCCGTCCTTTTTGATGTAAGCTTGTGCTATTCTTGATGTTCTTTTTTCAGATTTCGCATAATGAACAGGAAAACTCCAAGTTCAACGAGAAACGTTGCTAACCATGAAATTGTGTATGAGAAGTAAAGGCTTTGCAGAGAGTGGTATTTCGGGATCCTGAACACGCCGAATATCCAGCCCAGCCTTATGCCGACAACGCCTATAACGGTTATGAGCATAGGCAGCACAGAGCGTCCAAGACCGCGGATAAGTCCTGTAGTCACGTCCATAAGTCCGCAGAGGAAGTATGGTATCATGATATAGGTCATACGTATCATGCCGTATTTTATAGCCTCCTCGGAGTCTGTGAGGTATATGGACAGCAGCGGTCTGCCAAAGAACAGCGCCGTGAGTCCAAGAGTCATACCGGTGCAGAACACAGCGATAAGGCATATCCACATTATCTTTTTGATTCGGTCAAGCTTGCCTGCACCGTAGTTCTGACCTGTGAAGTTCAGCGAGGTCTGACTGTAGGAGTTCATCGAGGTATATACGAAGCCCTCGATGTTCTGAGCGGCTGAATTGCCTGACAGAACAACGTGTCCAAGTGTGTTTCCGAATTCGTTGATAGAGGACTGTATGATTACATTGGAAATTGCAAATATTGACGACTGTAGTCCCGCAGGGAAACCTATCTGTATTATACGCTTGAGCTGTCTGCCGTAAATCTTCATCTTTTTCAGCTCCAGCTTGCAGGCGTCCTCTCTTTTCATAAGAGCGCGGACTATGAGCGCCGCTGAAAGAGCCTGTGAAAGGGAAGTGGCAAGTGCTACTCCTGCTACCTCCATTTTCAGTGCGATAACAAAGAAAAGATTGAGTATTACATTGAGTACGCCTGCAATTGTAAGGAAGTAAAGCGGACTCTTTGTGTCTCCTGCGGCACGGAGTATCGCCGAGCCGAAGTTATAGAGCATACTGGGGATAGTTCCGCAGAAGTATATCTTCATGTATGCCGCCGAGAGGGGCAGTACATTTGCTGGAGTATCCATCATTTTCAGAAAAGTACCCGAGAAAAGCACACCGATTACGGTGAGGAAAGCTCCGCTTATAAATGCGGCAGGTATCGCCGTGTGGACTGTCCTGCGGACGTCCTCAGCCCTGCCCGAGCCTATGCCGTGAGCAACTGTAACGCCTGCGCCGACTGACAGACCGATGAAAAGGTTTACCATAAGGTTTATAAGAGCGCCTGTTGCACCCACAGCGCCGACGGAGATATCACCGCAGCACCGTCCTACCACTACAAGGTCGGCAGCATTGAAAAGAAGCTGCAAAACGCCTGTGAGAATGATAGGGATAGTATAAAGAATTATCTTGCTGACCAGAGGTCCCTCGCACATATCCGAGGTTTTGCTCTGCATAAAAAAGACTCCTAACTGCCGCTGAGTAACTGAGCGCTGCGGCTGACGCATATGAGGTCACAAAAAAGCCCCCGAAGGGACTTTTTTAATCGTCTGTATTTTTTTTGATCCTTGCGATCTCCTGTTCCTTTTTCCACAGGAAGCTTATATGAGCCTCCGTGCCGTTCTGTATTCTCTTGAAATTTTCGATATGTTTGAAGAGAATGACCAGTGCCACAACGGAAAGTATAGCCGTACCGACGGGATCGCCCGTGATAAGAGCGTATATCATAGTGAATATCACAGAGCCTGTAACAGGCACAACGCATACATAGTCCATAGAGAAGCCCAGTATCATCTCAAAGCCGAGAAGCAGTACAAATACGATCGGATTGAATGCGAGGATAGTTCCGCCCAGAGAAGCCAGACCTTTTCCGCCGTGGAATCTCATAATGGCAGGAAAGATATGTCCCAGAATACAGCATGAACCTGCAAGGATTTTTGCAAATCTGAGCTGTGGGAACAGATAAGCACCTAAAAGTGAGGCTGCAACAGCCTTGAAGATGTCGAAAAGGGCAACAAAAAGACCTGCTTTCTTTCCGACAGTGATAACAGTGTTTGAAGCTCCCGCGTTTCCCGAGCCTCTCTGACGAATATCGAATCCCTTTAGCTTTGAGATAATGAAAGCAGGGTTGATATTTCCGAAGAGATAGCCGATAAGAGCACATAAAACGACCTGCATAACGCCCTCCCCTGTGAATAAGGCAGTATGACTGCCTTGTTAAAAAAATGACTAACCACATCTATAATACTAATATAATATCATATTTCCCTCAAAAAGTAAATACCCGATAGAGAATTTTTTACAGTTATATGGTTAAATAATAAAAATATATCTTCAGCCGTTTCGTTTTTGAGACATCAAGCGATTAGTATTAATGAAAGGGCAAATACCAATTATCATGTACATGGTAAGGAGTGAGACAAAATGAATGAAAATGATCTTGTGCAGCTGATAAAATCTGCTCCCGAAAGGGGACAGCGAGCCTTTTACGACAAATACTTCAACTACGTCTATACTATAGTTTATGCAAAGCTTAAATGTTATGCAAAGCCCGAGGATATAGACGAATGTGTGGGAGACGTCTTTGCTCACTGCTTTTTCTATTTTGATAAGCATGAAGACATAAATGGCAGCCTTAAAGCCTTTGTGGCGGCGGTTGCGCGTAATAAGGCAGTTGATACATACAGGAGAGTAGCACGTCACAAGGAGCGTAATGTTTCCATTGAGGAAACAGGGGAGCTGGTCTCGGAGGAAAACGTTGCAGAGTCCTCAGAAACCACAGAGATGCGGCGGCTTCTGTACGATAAGGTCAGTGAGCTGGGCGAGCCCGACTCTACAATAATAATACAGAAGTATTTCTACGGACGAAGCTCCAAGGAGATCGCCAGGATAGTTGAGCTTTCAGCGGATAATGTCCGCGCAAGGGGCAGCCGTGCGGTGAAAAAGCTGCGCGAGCTGTTATTGCAGGCAGGCTTTGCCAGATAGGAGGATAGGATATGAAAGACGAGCTTGATATGATTTTCAGCGACAAGGATTCGGACATAGAGAAGATTTCTTCGAGGTATAAGGCAGTGGACGACAAGAGAAAAGAAAAGATATATGAAATAAGCAAAAGAAAGTATGATATACTGAAGGCAGGGGAGAGCGCAGCTTCCGATGACGGCTTCATCGTCAGCGCAGAGGGCGTAGAGCGCTACAGCCGTCCCAAGCTTTACAGGTATTTTTCCGCAGCAGCGGCTGCTTTGGTACTATTTGGCGGAGCATTCGGCGGCGTAATGCTTTCCCGTTCGTCAAAGGTTCAGCACATGAGCTCAAGCAGCAATACCGGCGTAACGGAGGCAACTTCCGAAGGCGTGACAAAAGCTGATATTTTCAGCGATGATACTGTTGTGGATAAGCTTCTCAGCAATGTTGAGCTGATACAGAGAGCTCAGTATCCCGAAACAAATACAATTGACCTTTCGGACGAGATATGGTTCAACAGTGACGAATTCGTTCCCGAGGTGGGCAAGCAAATGAGTATCACCAAGTATTATTACGCAGTTAAAGATGAAAGACTTGATACATGGAAGGAATTAGATGCTTTTTTCACTGATACCTTTATAAAAGCTTCCCGTGAAAGGTATGTTGGTCCTGATATCGGCAGCTATGAGGTAGGCCATGATTTCAAGGACGATCCGTTTGCTAACAAGTATTTACTGACGTTTATCCTTTATAATGATAAAGTCTATGCAAAGAGCCTTTGCGAGCCTGATAAGTGCTATGCATACGGATTTGACGGCTTGTATAATTTCAGCAATTACAAGCTTGTCTCGTCCGAGTTTGAAAAGGGCGGTTCGACGCTTATTATAAACGGCGATAGTATTATTGAAGACCTTGAAGTGGGCTCTCTCGAAAAGCTGGTGACCTGCACCAGAGAATATGAAAGACCTGACGGACAGAGGATAGTTGCGAATATAGAGCTTCTTCCCGAGGACGGCGTATGGAAAGTAGCTTCATTCTCGGTCAAGATGAAAAACGAAGAAGACCAGAATGCTCACAACAGCAATAATGAGCTTCCGACTGTCGAAGCGCCTTCCAACGACGGCGAGTTTGCACAGTTACAGCTCCATGAAGAGAAAAAGTATTATAATACAGCCGAAACAAGCAGCTTGCTGGCAGAGCTGGACAATGCATGGAATAACGGCACATACAGATTCAAAAAGGTAGATACAGAGAAGTACGCGCAGCAGATATGGAATGCAGGCGGTTTTGACGAGCTTAATACCCTTGAAAACAAGAGCTTTATCTATCATATGATGTGGAACAGCTATAACTACTTCGATTCGGCAGATATTACATATAATATACGCGGCGAGCACGGAAGCAATGTATGGAGCGATGAAGTGCACAGCTTTGCAGATAACAGAGGCAAATACTACAGGATAGAAAGCGAGATCGATAATTATCTGGAACACGGACTCGGTACAACTTACCTGTATGACGGTATATCTACATCAGTCAATGAAAATGAAAAGACATATTATGAATGGTACTATGAATTCTTTGATTATCTTGACAGATATATGCCCGACCAATACCGCTGGATAAAGGTTTATGATGAGGAAACAGGCGAGCCTGTTCAGCAGAATACATACCATGTGAATGTGGAAAATGAATATATACTGTATCCGGGTGCAGGAGATTTTTACGAATTTGATAAATGGTATATCGAAGGCGTAGAGGAGATACTCGGCAGACAATGCGCAGCTATCAGCTACACAGAAGGTGATTATTCACTTGAAATGCTTATTGATATGAGGACGGGTATAGTAATGAGGTATACAAAAGACTTTGCTGATATAGGTCAGATAGACACTATGAAAGTTACAAGCCTTGTTCTTAATGAGCCTGTAGAGCACAAATATTTTGACAAGACGGGCTATACAAAAGAACGTGATGATACTATTTACAACGATAACTAAAAAAATCCCCTTTGCGAAAGCAAAGGGGATAATTTTTGTATTCCGAAAACCCCTGGCTCTGCCAGGGGTTCAAAGAAGCTTTAGCTATGAGTAGAAAAAGAAAACCTCCCATGTTATAATGGTAATGGTCTGCCAACCAAACTGAAAATAACAAAGGAGGTATCGTCATGAAACGAGACGATATAAATAGTTTAGCACATTCCAAGTGGAATTGCAAGTATCATATAGTGTTTGCACCGAAGTATAGACGAATGGTGATTTATAGTCAGATAAAAACTGATATAGGAAAGATACTAAGAAGGTTATGTGAACAAAAAGGAG
>NZ_KK211355.1:0-271342 GCF_000621845.1 Ruminococcus flavefaciens MA2007
TAGTCGGTGCTTATGGCAATGAGGTCACACCCGTTCCCATTCCGAACACGGAAGTTAAGCTCATTCGCGTTGACGATACTTGGCTGGTGACGGCCCGGGAAACTAAATCAGTGCCGACATATATATTCCTCCTTAGCTCAGTCGGTAGAGCACTCGGCTGTTAACCGAGTTGTCGCCCGTTCGAGCCGGGCAGGGGGAGCCAAAAGGACATCTGCAATAGCAGGTGTCTTTTTTTATTTCATGAAGTTTTTAGTTTAGCTCCTGTTTTGCAGGAGTTCTTTTATTCATATACGGATATAACTGCAATTATATGTTTATACACCTTGACAAATGAGGGGAAACACTGTATAATTAATAACTGTGCGATGATTTAACTAAACGGCGATTAATAGATATTAATTATATTGTCCTTAATTAACAGTGCACTTAAAAGATGTGAGATTAACAGAATGAGCTTTCCAAACATAATAATTCGGAAAAATCCTTGTCCTGATTGGATCAGGCGGCTGTAGACAGAGAATATTTCCGAAGAGAAAGTGGGAAGTTTTAAATGAAAATTTGTGTTCTTAATTGTTCTCCGAAAAACAATTTGTCCATTACCATGCAGGCTGTTCTTTATTTGCAGAAATGGTTTCAGGAAATGCTGGATCATGACGAGTTTGATATCGTCCCTGCATTCAGCGGAACAGTTGATGAGAGGATCGAGAGTGCTGTGAAAAACGCTGACCTCATTGTAATGTCAGGTGCGGTTTTCCATTTTGATGTTCACAGCAGTATGGGTAAATTGTTGGACGTTTTGTCCGATGAGTACTATGATTTAATAAAGGATAAGCCTATTACCTTTATTTCAACTTCGGGCATGGTGGGAGATACATTGGCTCATAACAGATTTGAGATATGGGCTGAAAGGAACAATTTGATGTATATTAACAGCCTGAGCCTCGAAAGTTCGGCGATTCTTTCGCCTGTCGGACGTGAGGAGCTTTTCTGCTGGTTTAAGTACGTAAGAGCTGTAGCAGAATATTATCATGACAGAAATATGCCTGAGATAAAAAAACAGGGACGTGTGGTTCTGCTGGATACCTGCGAAAATGAAAATGCGAAAATCACATCTGCTCTGGAAACTGCTAAAAAGAGATTTGAAAAAAGCGGCTTTACTGTCAGCAGCATTATTTTAAGAGATAAGGAGATACGCTGCTGTACAGGCTGTCAGAGCTGTTTCAGCAACAGAAATTGTATCTTTGATGATGACTGGGAGGAGACCTTCGAGGACCTGTATCTTGATACGGATATGATAGTTTACTTCGGTGAACTGCACTATTCGACGCTGGGAAGCTGTTATAAGACTTTCCTCGAAAGACACGCAAGCTTAGGACGCTCAGGCATCGAAGACGAGGTCATCAAGTCTTATTTCTTTGTTCTGGACGAAAAAGCCGACAGAGAGGATATTGCTGAATTCAAGATACATTGCGAGGTTTTTGACGGTTTGAACTGCTCATATCTCAGCGATATCTGTGAGATAGGTGATAACGAGAAAATCATAGAGCTCTGCGATAAGATGACCTTGGCTTATAATTCGGATATCATGCCGCAGAACGGTTTCTTAAAGAACGGCATAAGAAGCGGTTTTGCTGCCGTAGCTGCCAATGTAAGGAACCGATGTCCAGGGGATTACAGGTACTTCAAGGAGATCGGCTGCTATGATGAGATAGCTCCAAGCCCGTATGTGCAGTGGCTGGACAATGCAGACGACGCAAAAAAGGACAGAGAGGCAAGAATGATACCTTATAAAATTACTCTGATGCACCTTGAAGGGCTTCCCGAGGTAAACGAAAGAAGAAAGAACAAAAGCGTATCTGTTATTGAAAGACAAAAAGCAGCAGTTCAGTTATATGAACTGAAACGCAGCTGATAATTGAAATGTGTCCGCTCCTGTGGGCACATTTTTTATTGCCGTAATGGCACAGTTTTATTTGGGTTTAGGAGAATCTGAGGTGATATCTACATACAGTATACAAAATGTTATAATTTTATGAATTCTATAGAGTTTCTCTTGACAAAGTATACAGAACGTGATATAATAAGGACAACAAAACAAGTATGTTGTTCAATTTCCCTTTCTTAACCTTTATTAATTCTTCCTTTTATAATTTGTCCCCTTCTTCATTTAAAACACGCAAATGCGTGTTTTTTCTTTTGCCTTGGCTTGACTAATTGCTGTCGATGTGCTATAATTTTTCTTCAAAGGAGGGATAACATGGAAATAAGACATATCACTGAAAACGATGATTTCAAGGCTGTAAGGAATATTTACGAGAAGAGCTGGCAGTTCGCATACAAGGGCATTATACCTCAGGACTACCTCGACAATATCCCTAAGGAAAAATGGGGCGGAAATATCCTCAAAAACGGCAGGACTGAGATAGGTGCATTTGACGGGGACAAAATAGTAGGCACGGCAAGCTTTTGTCCGTCACGTTGGGAGAATTTCAGCAGCTGCGGCGAGATAGTTACTATTTATCTGCTGCCCGAGTATATAGGCAGAGGTATCGGCTCTCAGCTTATGGAGGCTTGCATAGAGGAGCTTGAATTTCTCGGCTACAGGGAGATTCTTCTGTGGGTGCTGGAGGACAACCACAGAGCCAGACGCTTCTATGAGAAGCAGGGCTTTGTATGCACTGAGGACTACATGGACGATATTATCGGCGGCAAGCCGCTCCGCGAGGTAATGTATCTGCGGAGAAAATAAAGCGGTGGAGTGATTTGCATCACTCCACCTAAAATAATAAAGAAGAAAGAATAATGAATAAAGAATAATTATGGTATCGCCTTTCGGCGATATTATTTTTAATATGTCCGCGAAGCGGACACTTTTATTCTTATTTCTTCTCTATTCTTTCTTATTTTAGAAAAAGGCATGAAGAGTATTCTTCATGCCTTTTTCGCTGCTTAGCCGTTGGCTGCCTGTGCTATGGATTCTACCTTGTTCAGGTTCTTGATAGCAGGTATTGCGGCGATAATGGATATCAGTACATTTATGCCGAGTGCAAGCGCCACAACGGCTGGTATTGCTGCAACGTCCTGAAGCCTGAGCTCTTTTGAAATCAGAGTTTCTATAAGCGTCAGCATATATAAGCCTGTGCCAAGTATCGCTCCCGAGACAGCGGCTGTGGTGGAGAACATTATTGTCTCCAGCATTACGCTCTTGCGGAGCTGTTTCTTTGTCATGCCTACGCTCCTGAGCATCATGAGCTCGCGGCTTCGGTTCAGTACGCTGGTGTTTACCGAGTTTATCATGGAGAGTACTCCTACAAGCCATATCGATATGAGGAATGAAGCCACTATCTTTACTATCGCACTGATGAAACTGCTAAGTCCTGTATTGACTACGAAAATGTCTTCGATACTGGCTGCGAAGTTGTTCATTGCAAAATCGTTTACCTTTTCCTTTGCTGCATCATAGTGCTTGGCATCAGATACATTCAGCAGGATATCGAATGAATTTATGCCGTACTGAGGGGCTTTTTCTGCGGGGATTATAATAGTTCCATCGCCTAATTTACCTGACAGCTTTCCGACTATGTGGTAGCTGTGACCTTCGTAATCGGTTATGGTAAAGCCTTTGCCCAGATCAGTGTAGCTTTTTTCGTATGCGGAGATATACTCGCCTGTTTCCTCATCGAATTTTGGTTCCGAACCGTATATGGAGTTATTGAAGAATACGCCGTCCATGTTTTTGTATTCTTCATAGCTTATGCCTGTTATTTTGTCAATGCTTTTATTGTTGTATTCATATTCGCTGATAATATTGATAGACGTCATGGTGACACCTTTTCTCGGTGTGCGCATGAGCTTGTTTGAAACTATCTTGTCAGAGCCGTCCCTTGAATTAAGACCGACAATATTGTAGCCCTGTATATAGTATTCAGGGAATATCTCTTTGTCGGAGAAGTATTTTTCGGGCTCGGCAAGGGGGGTATCGGGATCGTCGATGACATAGCTGTCGATATAGAAATCGAAGTTGAGTTCGTCCGCCATGTCTTTCATCTCATGTTTTAGGCTGTTGCCTATCAGAGCTGTTGCGGTGAACATGGCAACTCCCAGAGCCATTGTTATAGTTGCGACTATGAAGCGGCTCTTGCAGGCTTTGATGTTCTTCTTGGTGTAGCGGCGGAGCCACTTCCTTGAGCTGAGGTTCAGCTTTGACTTCCTCTTGCGGAGCTTTCTTTTGCTCTTGGGCTTGCCGAAGTTGAGCGCCTCAGCAGGGGAGAGCTTTCTCGAAGCCCACATAGCTGAGGTATATGCCGAGATGAACAGTGCGATTATGGTGAGGAATGCGGCAACTTCAATGAACAGAGGCTTTGCGGAGAACTCGCAGAATTGTATTCCCGAGTTTTTCAGTGAGTTGAAGCACAGACGGCATACAATTACCGCTAATATCATTCCGAGAGGTATCGCCGTGAAGCAGTAGAACAGGGCTTCGTTGAGGACTACAAAGGCTATCTGTGTCTTTGAAGCGCCCATGATACGCATTGCGGCAAAGTGAGTGCTGCGCTCCTGTACTGCCATTTCAAAGGTGTTGTCGATAACGAATCGGGATATGAACCAGCCTATAAGAAGCACTATAAGCATGGGCACGATAGCTACCATTGTCTTATACATGGCATAGGGGCTTTTCAGCTCAAGTGCAAGAAGAAGCGTGTTTTCTCCTTGAGGAAACTCATATTCGTCAAGGAACTGACTGTCATAGTCGAAGCCTAAATCTGTGAACAGCATTTTCAGGGCTTCGTCATAGTCGCAGTTGTCGATAAGACGTATCTTCATCAACGGGTTATACTGTAAGTCGAGCTGGGGATTCTTTTTATAAAGCTCCGAGATATCGAGTTTGTCGCTGTCTGTGCTGAGCGTTATAAATTCTTCGTTTCTGAAAATGAAGCTGTTCGGAGTTATAAAGCCTGCTATTTTAAAGGTAAATGTCACAGGCTCGCCGTATTCAAGGTCGGTATAGGGTATTTTGCGGAGAGGTATACGCTTTTTTATGCGGAGATAGTTCTCGATAGTATTGTTGTATGCCTTCTGGCGCTGCTCCTTTGTGAGTCTGTCATAGCCCTTTTCGCCCTTGCAGTACTCTGTGCCGTATTTTTCTTTCAGCTCCTCACGGGCGTTCTTGACGATATCGGAATCCTCGTCTACAACGCCTGCGGCAGGACGGACAGTGAGTGATATGGTATCGCCCTCGGAATAGCCCATATCCCTTATTTCCATGGGAACGTAGATACCTGATCTCTGGGATATGGAGTTCAGAGATACAGGCATACTGTTTTTGTCGAGCTCACCTATGATGTCAGCGTTTCCGCTTAATGAGCTTGTCAGGAAGGTGCGGCAGGCAGTGGTGTTTTTGCCGTCGGATATCTCCATAAAGTGTGACTTCCCGTCATATGAGCCTTCTTCCATATCCTCATCTTCGCCCAAGCTGACAAATCTGGTTTCTGTGCAGAAATAGTCATCGACTACGGCATGATTCCGTATTATATCTGCTGCCTTGTCGGTGTCCTTTGACTTTTCGAGCCATGAGGAGATGTCTACCTCCCATTTGCCCTCGTCATAGACAGCTTCATTATATAATGTGGTGTAAAGGCTGCTGCCGTAGCAGCATATGGTGGTGAGGATAAATGCCGACAGGGTTATGCACATGAATGTAAGGAATGTGCGGAGCTTTTGTCGGCGGATATATTTCATTGAAAGTGCAATAAGATGTTTCATTGTACCGCCCCCTTATTCGGAAAGCACACCGTCGGTGATACGGCAGACGCGGTCTGCCTGAGTTGCTATGCTGCCGTCATGAGTGATGAGTATCAGCGTCTGGTTGTATTTCTTTATGGAGGTTTTCAGTATGGAGATTATCTCGCGGCTGTTCTTGCTGTCAAGGTTGCCTGTAGGCTCGTCAGCGAGGATTATCTGGGGCTTGTGTATTAGGGCGCGGGCAAAGGCTACACGCTGCTGCTGACCGCCTGAGAGCTCGTGAGGATAGTTACGGCGCTTCTTGTCAAGTCCCGTAAGGCGCAGGAGCTCCTCCAAGAAATCCATATCGGGGGGAGTGTTGTCGAGATTCAGGGGCAGGACGATGTTTTCCTCGACGTTGAGCACGGGGATAAGGTTGTAGGACTGGAATATAAAGCCGATGTTCTTTCTGCGGTAGGCGGAAAGTCCCTTGTCGTCAAGCTTGGTGATGTCCTTGCCGTTTACGAAGATACTGCCGCCGGTAGGTCTGTCAAGTGAGCCGAGACAGTTCAGCAGAGTAGTCTTGCCGCTGCCGCTTTCGCCTGTTATAGCTACAAATTCGCCCTTGCGGACCTCAAGGTCGACGTTGTTTACTGCCATGAGCTTTGTCTCGCCCTCGCCGTACTGCTTGCAGAGCTTTTCTGTTTTTATTATAATGTTGTTTTCCATATAAAGACCACCTTTCTCTTATGTTACTCCCATTATAAAATGTCAATCTTACGGTAACGTTACAAAAGCAGATTTTTTTATGTGATATTTGTAATATCTGAAATGTGACAAATGTCATATGAGAAACTGACACAAGACACTACAAAAATCGTTTTCAGTATTGTATAATGATTATAGTGAAAAACATAAGGGAGGAAAACACTATGAATACAGTTGTTAAAATAAAGGATCTCGTTAAGCGCTACGGCGACCTCATAGCTTTGGATCACCTCAATCTGGAAATTGAGCAGGGAGAGATATTCGGACTTCTCGGACCTAACGGCTCGGGCAAGACCACTACAATAAACTGTCTGCTGTCACTTCTCTCATTCGATAAGGGCGATATTGAGATATTCGGTAAGGAGATGACTCCCGTAAGCTACGATATCAAGAAGGATATTGGCGTTATCATGCAGAATGTGGCTGTCTTTGACGAGCTTACGGTTTATGAGAACATCGACTACTTCTGCGGACTCTACATCAATGACAAGGAAAAGAGAAAGCAGTGCGTTGATGACGCTATCAAGTTCGTGGGACTGGAGGACTTCCGCAAGTTCTATCCGAAAAAGCTGTCGGGAGGTCTTCTACGCAGACTGAACATCGCCTGCGGCATAGCTCACAAGCCTAAGCTCATAATCCTCGACGAGCCTACAGTTGCCGTTGATCCCCAGAGCCGTAACCGTATCCTTGAAGGCATTCAGGAGCTCAACAAAAACGGCGCTACAGTCATCTACACCTCGCACTACATGGAGGAGGTAGAGCAGATATGCACACGTATCTCTATCATGGATAAGGGCAAAAAGGTGGCTGAGGGCACTAAGGACGAGCTCAAGCGCATGATAAAGAATACGGAGACTATCATCATTGAGATACTGGAGCTCCCCGACAAGGCATACAGTGAGATAGCTTCACTGCCTCATGTATACGATTCAAGGTTCGAGAACGGCAAGCTTTCCGTATACTGCTCGGGCGGCAAGCACAACCTCACAAGAGTGCTGGACGTATTGCAGAAGAACGAGCTGGGCTTCGGCAGAGTATATACGGAGCTCCCCACACTCAACGACGTATTCCTCGAAATTACTGGTACTGCTCTCAGAGACAAGGAGGACTGACCATGTTCATGCATATATTGAAATATGAGCTTAAAGGCGGTTTGAGAAGCAAAGACCTCATTATATGGCTCATACTTTTCCCCATAATTCTCGGTACCGTATTTAAGGTGGGCTTCGGAAGTATCTACGAAAAGACCGAGAAATTCAATTCCATTCCTGTTGCAGTGGTGGAGGAGAGCGAAAACAAGGCGTTCAGACAGGTCATCGAAAACATTGAGAGCGCCGACGAGCCCTTTATCACTGCAAGCTTTACAGATAAGGCAAATGCTGAAAAGCTCCTTGACGACGGCGATGTTGAGGGCATAATCTTCTCGGGTGAGAAGCTGAGCCTGACGGTCAAGGAAAAGGGACTCCGCGAGACTATGCTGAAATCCTTTGTGGAGCAGTATTCAGTCCGCGAGAAGATAGCTAAGGACGCTTTTGAAACAGCTCCCGAAAAGGCTCAGGAGGTCATTGAAACGCTTACAGCGGAGACAGTTTCCTCATGCAGGGAGATACCCGTAACTCAGGGAAATCCCGACGTTTATGCACAGTATTTCTACAACCTTATCGCTATGGTGGCTATATTCGGTTCTATAACAGGCATGACTGTTACCTCGCGCAGACAGGCTGACCTTTCGGCTCTCGGCGCAAGAAGCTGCTGCTCGCCTGTGCCTAAGTCAATAAGCGTTCTTGCAAGCCTTGCAAGCAGCTTCATATTGCAGACCATATGCATGACAGTATGCGTCACATTCCTTGCATTCGTGCTCAAAGTGGACTTCGGCGACAGACTGTGGCTGGTTTATCCTACGGCAATATTCGGAGGTATCCTCGGAGTTTCCTTCGGCTTCCTGGTAGGCTCTTTTGCACGCGTCAGCGAAAAGGTAAAGACGGCTATACTTATGACCACATCAATGCTGCTGTGCTTCTTCAGCGGTCTTATGATGGGTAATATGAAGGCTATCGTGGCTGAGAAAGCTCCGTGGTTCAATAACATCAATCCCGTTGCAGTAATATCGGACTGCTTCTACTGCCTCAACATCTATGAGGACTACGACCGCTACTTTACAAAGCTGATAACTATGGCGGTCATTACAGTATTGTTCATAACCCTCGGCATTGTCTTTTCAAGGAGGAAAAAATATGCAAGTATTTAAAGCTATGATGAAGATAATGAGAAAAAGACTGCCTTCTGCTATGATATATATCATAGTATTCGTGGTCATCTCTATCCTCGTTACAAATGCCTCGACAAAGGATAATAAATTCGAGGTGACAAAGCTGAATATATGCGTGTTCGACGAGGACGATACTCCCGAGAGCCGCGCACTCACCGAGTTTATCGGAAAAACCAATGATATAGATGAAATAGAGAACGACAGGGACGCTATCATCGACGCTCTGTATTATAAGCGCGTCAACTACGCGCTCATTATCAATAAGGGCTATGCCGAGAAGCTGGCGGCAGGGGATACAGCCGACCTCTTCGGAAGCTACCACATCGACGAGAACTACTCGGTAGTATATATCGGACAGTTCCTCGACGAGTACACCACTTCGGTAAAGGCTTACCTCGCTATGGGCAAGACTGTTGACGAGGCTATAAGCTGCACTGAGAAGGCGCTCTCACAGCACACGGACGTTGATATGCTGAGAGTTGACAAGGGCGGCAATTCGCACTACAGTGTGGATTTCGCAGGCTATTTCCAGTATATGCCATATATACTCATTGCGGCAGTATTCATCGTTATCTGTCAGGTGCTTGTTACCATGAACAAGAAGGATATACGCTACCGCACCAACTGCTCCTGCATGAACAGCTCAAAATACACAACACAGCTTATTTTAGGAAGCGGCTTGTTTGTTGTCTCGGTATGGCTCCTGCTTATTATAATAGGAGCTGTGCTCAACAAGGAAATGTACGCTGGCAGAGCATGGTACGCGGTATTAAACAGCTTCATATTCTCATTGGTGGTAACTGCTATGGCTGTATTTGTGGCAAGCTTTGAGCCAAAGGAAAACGTGCTGAACATTATCACACAGGTGCTCAGTATCGGTATGAGCTTCCTCTGCGGAATATTTATCCCTATGGAAGTCCTCAGCGACAAGGTCCTCTCAGTAGCAAGATTCCTGCCTGCTTACTGGTACGTAAAGGCTAATAATATGATAGCCGATATCGAGCCTTTCAGCAGAGGCGACGTACTGCTTTGCTTCATCGTGGAGGCTGGATTTGTGTTAATGCTTATTATGCTTACACTTCTGGTGAGAAAGGTAAAATACAGCGGCGCGGCTATTGCTAATACTGCTAAGAAAGCGGCTGTAAGTCATTGAGCTTCAGAAATTAGAACTAAGAGCTAAGAGCTAAGAACTAAGAACTAAGAATTAAGAGTTAAGAAACAACGGGCTGATTTTTACATCAGCCCGTTGTTTATTGTTGTTTAAGTCTGCAAATCCGTCGCCAGCATAAAACATCATATACGCGAAAAGGGCGGCTTTCCGCCGCCCTTACTAATCACTAATAACTAATCACTAATCACTAAGCCCCAATCGCTCCGTGATTATTTTGCAAACCTCTTCCTTATGCTGCTGGAAGTAGAAATGGTCGCCCTCAAAGGGAAAGACTTCGCATTTGCCGTCTGTAAAGCGGCTCCAGCTCTTCATGTCTACGCTCTGCATAAGGGGATCGTCCTTGCCGTATATCACTGTGATATCACAGCCGAACTTTACCTCATCGGGTGTGGCTTTATAGCGCTCAGCCATACGAACATCGGTGCAGAGCACACGGTTCAGCGCACGCATGAGCTCCTCGTCGGGAACGGGTGCGTTTGATGAAAGTGAGTTCTTCGTAAAGAATGATACTATCTCGTCGTCGGAAGCGCTCTCAATATTCTCGAAGCAGTGTACGTCCTCGTCGGGCGGATTCTTGCCCGAAAGGAATATGTGACAGGGCTGGGGGAGTCCCTTTGCCTTTGTCTGCTTTACGAACTCGGTAACGAGAACTGTTCCCATGCTGTGTCCGAAAAGCGCATAGTCGCCGCTGAGAAGCTCGGAATGCTTCTCTATGAGGTCGGCAATGCAGTCCTGTACATTATCGAGGAGAGGCTCTGAGGAGCGCGTAAAGCGCCCTGAGAGCTCCATAGGCACTACAGTCAGCTCCTTTGGCAGAAAGCGCTTGAAGGAGCTGTAGCTCTTTGCAGAGCCGCCTGCGTGTGGGAAGAAAAACAATACCATATTACTCGATAGGTGTGCCCTTTTCGTTGAGGAGGTCGAATATCTCGCCTACCTTGCTGATAGAAGCTACCAGTGAAAGGGGAATGTTGAGCTTGAATGTTTCTGTTATCTCAGAGCCGAGACCGAAAAGTCCGAGTGAATCGAGGAAGAGGTCGTCGTAAACGTCTGTATCTCTTGTTATCTCGGAAGCGTCAACGCCTACATAATCGGAAATTGCCTTTGTAAACTCGTCAAAATTAAGGTTGTTCATTATTTATACTCCTTTTTTCTCAGATATTTGAACTGTATCTTGCCGATATCCTTTGGTATCTCCTCAACGGGAACTACCTTATCGGGCACCTTGTAGGCGGAGAGCTTTCCGTCAAAGTACTTTGCGATATCGCCTCTTGTTATTCTTGCGTCGCCCTTTGGCTGGATATAAGCAACTATCTGCTGACCGATAACGGGGTGGGGCTCGTCTGTTACAGCAGCTGCTGCGATCTGTGGGTGAGTAAGGAGACAAGCCTCAACTTCCTCAGCGTGAACGAGGTTTCCGCCGCGCTTGATGATACGCTTGCTTCTGCCTGCGAAACGAACGATACCGCCCGGGAGCTTGTTTACAAGGTCGCCTGTGCAGAACCAGCGGCGTCCCTGCTCGTCTGTGAGTATCTTTTCTGCGGAGAGCTCGGGGTTGCCGAAGTAATCTGTGATTACGCCGTCTGTGTATACGCAGAGCTCGCCCACTTCGCCCTCGGGAACGTCATTGTGCTTTTCGTCGATAACGCGGATATCTGTGAAGCTGAGCTTCTTGAAATCGCTGGGATCTGTGCCCTGATCTATAGCTGAATCCCATACTACCATTGTGCAGGTCTCGGAAGAACCGATAACGTTGATAACACGGATATGGAGCTTTTCAACGAAGATGTCAGCTATCTCCTTGGGGAGAACTTCGCCTGCGAAATAGCAGATACGAACGCTTGAAAGGTCGTACTTGTCAAAGTCTGGAGTTGAAAGAAGCACCTTTGCCAGTGTGGAAGTGAGCTGGATAACGTTTATCTTGTACTTCTGAACTGTCTCGAGGAATGTGATAGGGTTGAACTGAGGCTGATACATAACTGTACCGCCCTTGAGCACCATCTGCTGTCCCATGCCGAAGCCGCCCTGATGATAGAGAGTCATGCCAAGCATCATTACGTCGTCTGACTTGAATTCGAGGTAGTCGCCCATGTCCTTCTGTGTGGAGAGGAATCCGCCCGAAGGAACAGAGAGTATCTTAGGTGTGCCTGTGCTGCCTGATGTGCAGGCGAGGGACATTGTGTGGAGATAAGACGGCTCGTATATCTCACACTCCTTGCTGCCGTACTCAGCCATGAACTTATCAGCGGAGATGTAGCAGCTGTCCTGTGGGATAACGCTGTCATCAGCGAAGCATATTACCTTGCCGAGAGCTATCTTTGAAGGTACAAGCTCGCTTACAGCAGCGATGATGTTGTTGTTTCTGTACTTCTCTGTTACGAACATTATCTTTGATGTTGTAGCAGGGATAAGCTTTGAGAGCTCAAATGAGCCGCTCTGTGGATCCATAGGAACAGGCTGTGCGCCTATTCTTACTGCTGACCAGTATACAAGGTACCACTCGATGCTGTTTGGCATACAGATGCCTACCTTGTCGTTTGCGGCAATGCCTGTATTTTTCATTGCAGAGCCGAGAACTGCGGTCTTTTCCATGAACTCACCGTATGTGAGCTCGTTCTCGTCTATTCTCAGGAGCACCTTGTCAGGAGTTTCCTGAGCGTACTTGCCGTAGTAATCAAAGAACTTTTCGGACATTATTTCTTACCCCCCATAAGTCTTGCAGCGATGAAGTCTGCTGCGATGTGCTTTACCCAGTGGTACTGCTCGCCAACAGGCATTGCGTGCATGATAGTCTCTTCGGAAACGTATGCAGGCTTATCCTCGATGTGGATGCTCTCCTTGTAGCCCTTTGCCTTGTCGAGGAGCTTCTGTGAAGCCTCGGGAGTCATCCAGTTGTCGTCGCTGCTGTATACCATAAGGAAGTCGGACTTGTGTGTGCCCTCCTCAAGAGTTCTCATGCCCTCGAGGTAATCGTCGCTGTACTGGTAGGAGCTCCACTTACCGCGCTTCATCCATACAGGGATACTGCCCTGATCTGCGAAGTTCATGAGAAGTGGGAAGAGGCTTACGCAAGCCTTTATCTTCGGGTTCTTTACAGTTGCACGGAATGCGTAGCCGCCGCCCATGCAGAGACCGAAGTTAGCCATGTTCTTTTCGTTGAGCTTCTTGTGGTTCTTAACGAACTTGTAGATGCCGTCGAAAGCAGCTTCTATCTGCTTGCCGCCGCACTTGATGTTGTTGTAGATGATCGCAGCGCCTGCGCCCGGCATATCGGGAGTGATAACTGCGATGCCTCTTTCGTTGAGGGGAGCAGCCAGCATTTCAAGCTCCTCCTTGCAGCTTCCGATACCCGAGTATGTGATAACTACAGGGTAGTCTGTCTTTCTGCCCGAATCGGGGTAGTGGATATATGCAGGTATCTTGCCTGCCTTTGTGTCTATCTCAACGTACTCTATCTTGTTCTTGCAGAGCTTTGCATAGTGCTTGTAGCTCTCAACGAGACCGTTGTATATCTCGGTCTTGTGCTCAACGTCCTCGATGTTTACCATAAAGCACGCATAGTGGCACTGTGCGATCATCTTTGCATATTCTCTTGCTGAGATCTTGTTTCCTGCTTCCTCAGCCTTGTCGCGGAGCTCTGTATAGCGGTCTATCTTTGCGTGCCATTCGTCAAGCCATACATTCTGTATCTGCTTGCCGCTCTTTACCTTTATATTGTCTA
Organism: Ruminococcus flavefaciens MA2007; assembly: GCF_000621845.1. Lineage (GTDB taxonomy): Bacteria > Bacillota > Clostridia > Oscillospirales > Ruminococcaceae > Ruminococcus > Ruminococcus flavefaciens_E. The sequence goes on from NZ_KK211355.1 coordinate 13,648, forward strand.
TCTTCTTGAGTATCGATTCCAGATCGAATGGGTCTGCTCCGTAAAGGAGTGAACGTGTTGCTACGGGGTTAAGCAGGTCTCTGATTGCCCATTTCATATTTTTCTATATCCTTTCCTATCCTATTTATGTCTCAGCCTGTGTACTTCCAAGCGCCCTCTCGCGTCATCTCCGTGAACTGCATATATATGCGGTAGGGATCGACCTGAGTGTGCTTCTGTATAAGGCTCAGCATTCTGTCTGCAAGCTCCTTTAAGAATGCTGCCTTGTTGTCTGCGTACTCCTGTGGGAGAATGTATCTGAACTCGGCAAAGAACACTGTGTCCTCGGACTTGTTCATGTACATCGAGCAGTCGTCAAGCATTACCATTATTGCAGGCAGGGGCTTCTTGAGAATGTCTGCCAGCTCTGTTGCTGCTTCGTCGAGGAAGGCAGTCTTTGCAGCAGGAGCGCTGAACCTGAAGTTTGTCTTCATTTGTGCTATAGGCATAATTATTTATCCTTTCAAAAAACGATCCGACGGGCTGTCGGGGACGCCAGCCCCTACAAGAGCTTTTTTATCCTGTAGGGGACGGCGTCTCGACGTCCCGAAATATCGTTATATATCATAGAACGCGAAAACGTTCTTACTTTTCATATCTTTTCAGTACGAGAGTTGCATTGTGTCCGCCGAAGCCGAATGAGTTGGAGATAGCAACGTCTACCTTGTGCTCCTGCGGCTTGTTGGGAACGTAGTTGAGGTCGAGCTCGGGATCAGCCTCGTCATAGTGTAAAGTAGGAGGTACGATGCCTGTCTCGATAGCCTTGATACAAGCGATAGCTTCGAGAGCTCCGCCTGCGCCGAGAGTGTGGCCGATAGAAGCCTTTACAGAGGATACCGGGATATCGTATGCTCTCTTGCCGAATACTTCCTTGACTGCCTTTGTCTCGTAGAGGTCGTTGAGACCTGTTGATGTGCCGTGTGCGTTGATGTAGTCAACGGAATCAGGGGAAAGTCCTGCGTTGTCAAGAGCAAGTCTCATGGACTCAGCCATGCCTACGCCGTCTGTCTTTGGAGCTGTAAGGTTGAATGCCTCGCCGCACATTGCAGCGCCTGCAAGCTCGCAGTAAATCTTTGCACCTCTTGCCTTTGCGCTCTCCTCGGATTCAAGAACGACTGTACCGCCGCCCTCGCCCATGATGAAGCCGTCGCGGTTCTTTGTGAAGGGGCGTGCAGCTGTTGCGGGATCGGGATTTACCGACATGGCAAGGAGCTGATTGAAGCCGCTGATAACAAGGTGGGTAACTGTGTTGGAGATACCGCCTGCGATGACCATGTCACAGAGTCCCGACTCGATGAACTGCTTGCCAAGTGTGATAGCATACGCAGAAGAAGCGCAGGCTGTGCTCACGTTGAAGGAAGGGCCTGTGAAGCCGTACTTGATGGATACCAGAGCAGGGAGCTCGTTAGGCATCTTCTTAAGTGTGATGTTGAGGGGCTTGTCAAGCTCGTAATCCTCATATGAATTATCTATAACGCCGTAGATAACGCCGACTCTTTTGCCGTTGTAGGTGGTTATGTCCACTCCGCAGTCTTCGATAGCTTCGCCTGCGGAAGCAAGTCCCATTCTTGTTACGGTAGTAGTAGCGTTGAGCTGACGCTTTTTCCAGTATTTTGAAGCCTCAGCCTCGAATGCGTCGTCAACCTCTGCGGCAACGGTAGTGTCGTGGTTGTCGAGAGGGATACGTGTGATAGTTCTCATACCGCACTTGCCTTCGATGAGTCCGTTCCAGTAGTCCTCAGCGGTATAGCCTATTGATGTAACGGCACCAATGCCTGTGATAACAACTTTTTTCATTTATTCAACCTCATATCATTAGTTATGGATTTATGCGAATGTTTTGTCCCAGATGTCCTTATCCTTGCGGACGTATGAGCCGAAGCCCGTTTTTGCACTGAGTTCGTCAAGTGCTGCAAAGAGCTTTTCAGCGCCGAATTTATCGTAGTAAGCCGCAGGAGTCTCGGCAAGTCCGAGGGTATCCTGTACAGCTTCAAGAAGTACAGCCTTGTCGCCGCTGTATTCGCTGACGGCGTTTACTGTCTCGTTGAGAATGAGTGCTGCCATATAAAGAGCAGCCTCGCCGCAGTCCTTGCCGCTGGGGCTCTCGTGCTCTGCCATGAAATCAAGGAATGTCATTGTTTCCTTGGGGCAGCCCTCGCTGAGCCAGCTGTTCATCTTCTCGCAGCCGTAGCCGAGGAGTCCCTTGTTTCTTTCGATACGGAAGTTATCGGGGCTTCCTGCCATAAGTCCGAGACCTATGCTGTCAAGCACCTCGAATGGGGGCGCAACAGGGAAGAGCTCCTCAAGAGACTTGTTGAGCTCGGGCGTGGTAACGCCGAAGCTCTCGCGGAGATAGATGGCATGGGATACCATGCAGGCAAGTATCTGGTTGAGATAGATGTGGTATTCGCCTGAGAATACGATCGGCTTTTTGCCTGCGCTCTTTACCAGCTGTGCAGCCTTTTCCGCATTGCTCTGTGAAGTCTCGGGGAGGATATTAAGCTCCACGAAGCCTGTGAGCTTTACGGGGTAGAAGAAGTGCAGACCGAAGCAGCGCTCCTTGTGTGGGATATCTGCGAATACTGACGCGATATCCAGTGAAGATGTATTGGTAAGGAGCAGGCAGTCGTCTGAGACAGCCTGTGCTGCCTTTGCAAAGAGCTCTTTCTTTGCGTTCATGTTCTCGAATACTGCTTCTATAACGACGTCGCAGCCGCTTAAAGCGGAGGTGTCGTCGGTGAAAAGGAATGAATCCTTTTTGAATTCGTACTGTTCCTCGGTGAGCTTCTTGCGCTTCAGGCTCTTGCCGAGTGTTTTGAGCAGTGCTGCGGTGTTCTCCTCAGCTCCGAAGAGGTCGATGACAACGAACTGTGCGTCGGGGAGCTTGTCGAAGAAGAGGGAGAAGATGTCCTTTCCCATTTTGCCGTAGCCGACTATTCCTATTTTCATATTCATGCCTCCCTGTTCTTTAAGTAGGAGCTGATGTACTCCTTATAGTTTGAAGGCACGAATTTGTCTGTGCTCTCTGAGATGTAGTTTATAAGTGATACAGCCTCGGGAACGCCCTGCTTCTTGTCGGCGAAGATATCAGCCCAGCCAAGTGCGAATGCATCTTCGGCAGGAATGAGCTCGCCTGACATGACAAGCTGATAAGCGTTCTTTGTGCCGCATATCTCGATAGTTCTTGCAACTCCGCCCAGTGCAGGGAGTATGCCGAATGTGGATTCGGGCTGACCTACTCTTGCGTTCTTCTCGATTATTCTGTAGTGGCTGTTTACAGCTATCTCGCTGCCCGAACCGATACAGAAGCCTGTTACTACGCTTACAACAGGGAACGGGAGCTCTCTGAGGAAGGTAAAGAAGTGCTTCTGCTTAATGTGGCCTGCGGGGAGCTCTCCTGTGGAATCGTTGTAGGATTCGTTTGCGGAGCGTTCTGAAAGGGCGTCAACGTCAGCACCTACGCTGAAATGTCTGCCTGCGCCCTTGATGATAAGTCCCTTGTATGTATTGTTGGCAGCCTTTTCCTCTACCTGAGCCATTACAGCTTCGTACTCCTTGAGGAAGTCAGCGGTCATAAGGTTGTTGCCTGCCATATTCATTGAAAGAACGAGGATACCGTCCTGTTCTTCAAGTATCATTCCGTTCTCACTCATTTGCGCCACCTCCGTTCTTGTCAGCCATGAGGCGGTAGAAGGCTCTCGATTCGAGCTCGAGCACCTTTTCGGCAGGAGCCTTTCTTGCTGCAATGAAGCAGGTGTTTATCTCCTGTATCTGCTTTTTTGTCTTGTCCTTGAAGATCTTCTCAACGAACTCGTCAGCTTCTTCTGCCTTTATGCACATATCAGCAGCGGCTCTGAGCTCCTCTGAGGGCTCACCCTCGGAAACTATCGCCGACATGAACTGTGCGTCGGAAAGAAAGGCTTTTACTGCGGATTTTTCGCTGTCGTCCGCGCCGAGTACCGTACTGCTGTCGGTATATATAAGCAGTAAGCAAGGCTCGCCGAGCTGCTCCTTAGAGTCAAGAAGCTGATACAGCGAGCTTATCTGAGAGACCTTGGCGGTTATCTCGTTTTTATTTATCGTCATTTTCGTCCCCCTCCAGACACTCTCTTACCTTTTCGGGAATGTCGCATATCATGCGGTGCTTATCCACGTAGGCAAGCTTGCCTGTTACTCTGCATGAAACAAGACCTGTATTCTTGTTTATGATGTTATGCTTATAGCTCACTATACCGCCCGAGCAGGTGACCTCAGTGTCTATCCTGACCTCGTCCAGCATTCTGAGCTCATGTATATAGCGCTGGGTGCTTTCCATTATAACAGGAAAGAGTCCTTCGTCCACCATAGTTGCCAGCAGCCCGTGTACCTTGAAGAAGTTCCACAGAGCGGTCTCTGCGTACTGTAGGTATACTGAGTTGTTGACGTGGCCGAAGGAATCCAGTTCATAGCCCCTTACTGTCAATTTGTAAGAGCTTCTTCTCATTTTTTGAACGCCTCCGCCAGAACAGCCTCAAACTTGCCCTTGGAAGGATCCTCTGCGCCTTCTGCTGCAAGGTTGAAGGTCTCGATAATAGCATTTATCTGTGTGAGGTTCTTTCCGTTGAGAAGCTCCTTAACAAAGGAAACTGTCTCGTCGAAGGAATTCTTGTTTTCGCTGAGCTTGGTAACGAGACCGAGCTCAAGGGCGTCCTTGGCGCCTATCATCTCGCCGCAGAGTATCATGCGGAGAGCCTTTTCCTTGCCGAGGAGCCTGTAAAGGCGTTCCATGCCGCCCATACCCGGAACTACGCCGTGCATTATCTCGGGAAGTCCCAGAAATGCGGAGGGTGAAGCAACTCTGAACTGACAGCTCAGAGCAATTTCAAGTCCGCCGCCGAAGCAGCCGCCGTTGATAGCGGCAGCGGTTATGATAGGCAGCTTCTCGATAGTGCGGAGAAGCTCCCTTGCGTTTTCAAGCTTTGCAGAAAGCTCTTCACCGCCGCTCTCTCCGAAGAGGGAAACGTCAGCGCCGTGGGAGAAATGTCTGCCCTTGCCTGTGATGATGAGAGCCTTTATCTGCGGATTTTTGTCAAGCCAGCCGAGAAGCTCCTTACGGTCGATGAACTCGGGCTCTGTAAGGAGGTTCTTGGGACCGTTGTCTATAGTGAGAACGGCGATATCGTCCTCGGCGTGAAGCTCTGATAAAACAGACTGTAACATCGCTGTCACTTACTGGTTTACGATGTCGTTGCCGTACTGATAGATCTTGCAGAACATATCAACTACGTCGCTCATTGTATCCATAGGTGACTTGAGCATATACTTGCCGATGCTCTGGAGCTTGATGTCGAGGTCGTACTTGTCAGCAGTCATCTCGATGAGCTCAACGAACATAAGTGAGTCGCTTCCGAGGTCTTCCTGTGGGTTTGTATCCATAGTGATCTCGTCCTTCTCAACTTCACATTCTTCTGCATAGTAATCAAAGATCATGTCCTTGATTTCCTGTCTGATTTCTTCTGTGATCTCTCTCATAATGATTTCCTCCATCAATGATAATCTTGTCTTATTCCCTTTCAATGGGTGTTTGCTATATGAAAATTTACATATCCTCAAGGGTGTAAATTTTACATTTTCTGCTAACGCGCGAGAACTTGCTCACGGCGCCGTTTGCGCTTACGTCGAAGAACTCGGTGACTCCGAGGTCTTCAAGCTTTTTGACAGCGAGGTCCCAGCGTATAGGCGTATAGACGTTGAGCTGGTTTTCTCTCATTACCTGACGTCCCTCTGTCATTATCTCTCTGGTGAAGATAGAGAGGATAGGATAAACGGGGGCGTTGTATTCTATAGAACCGCAGAAGTCAACGTACTCCTGTGAGTACTGCTTCATTACGGGGTGGTGATATGCTACTCCTGTACCGAAGCTGAAAGCCTTGATAGCGCCTTCGTTCTGACATAAAAGAAGCGCCCTTTCTACTGCGTCGGCGCGTCCGCTCACCATGACGTGGAATCTTGAGTTGCCGCTTCCGATGACTATTTCATCGGGTGAGAATTTGTCCTTGAACATTTCTTCGATATCGCTGTATGAGAAGCCTATAACGATGCCCATATCGAGCTTTTCGTTGTTCCTCTCAAGACAGCGCATCGTAGCACGGTTCATCATGATGATATCGTGTGCAAATTCGTGGGACACTGAGCCGAAACAGCTGCTTATGCTGACTATGCCTGAGCTGTAGCCTGCACCTATGTCGGGGATTATGCCCTTGTCTATGTAGTGCTCGAAAACGACTCTGTCGCAGATGAGTGAGATTATCCACTCAGCTACTCTTCCGTCGTAAGCCTTGTTCTTCTCCAAGTCCATGTTGAGACCGAGCCTGCCGAATGCAGTTTCTAAGTAATACTCGTATTTATCCATGAGTTCTGGCGGCAGCTTTACGAGAAGCTTTTCGGGTTTTGAACCGATGCCGTTGAACAGGAATGCTCTGTTGTACATCTATAATGCTCCTTTTAATTATACATACATCTTATCACCTATTTTGCGCGCTGTCAATAGGAAAAAAGCCCTTTTGGAAATGTTTGGGAAAAGATATAAAAATAGTTTGCCCTACCAATAATTTTTTATAAAATAGTCCAATTATACTGTCAGTAATTATTTTGAGCATACCTTTTAACGGAGTTCGTAATGGTAAAATGTTGCGAAATATGGTCGTTTTGTGACATTTTGCCGCGGCGCGGTCAGCGCATAAAAAAGCCCTTCCATGTATGGAAAGGCTTTTTGCGTTTAGTCCTTGAGATTTTCGGGAGTCTTTATCAGCTTTGCCTTGAAGAGAGCAGTGCCGATAAGTGTTGAGAATATTGTTGAGATGACCATTTCAAACAATGCGTTGATGCCGACAGCGGTGATGATGAAGAGCAGTATGCTCTTGCCGCCTCTGAGTCTGTCGATGTAATTGAATTTTTTGTATACCTTTAGAGTATAATCGCCGTCGCTGAGACCTCTGAGGGAAGCACCCGACTCTGTGAATTTGGCAGTCTTGCCGTTTATTGTCTTGCCGTTGAGGACTGCTCCCTTGAGCTTGTCCGAGCTGAGCTCGAATCTCTCGGCAATATTTGCCGTTGTGGGGAGAGTGTCCTTTGTATCGCCTACTGTGAGGACGAGGTCTTTGCCGAACTGTACATGGAGACCGTCTTTTGCGAACTCGACATCGTTGCCTGCGCTGTCCTTTACCTGTGAGATAACGCCGCTGCCGATGGTGATAGTGTACTTGTTGTCAAGACCTGTAGCTGTGTGGTTGAAAAGTATTACCAGAGCTCCCATAAAGAAGATAGTGTTGAGGATAGCTGCCGAGAAGCCTGCGATTCCGCATGACTGCTGTACCTTTGAGAGGTCCTTCTTGTTGACGAACCAGAACATTGCAGCAAATCCTGCTGCGAACACGCCGATAAGGGTGAGCGCAATGGGGAGACCTGATGTGATGAAGTTATACATACCCTCGGACATCTTGTACTTGCCGTCCTTATCGTAGCAGATAAGAAGCATTACAGACAGGAAGAGTCCGATGAGGACAATGCCCGAAACTATACCTGAGATAACGGACAGAGCCTTCTTTGATCTTACCTTTGAAAGAACTGAGAAGATAAGTCCTACCAGCAGTCCGTCAAGTGCTCTTGGCACAACGCGCTGAATGAAAGTGAGTGTGGGGCTTATTTCCAGTGTAGCAGCTCCCATTCCGCTGAGAACTCCGATACCGAAGCACTGAAGGAAGCTGAAGATTCCGAACACCAGTCCCATTATAAGTCCGCCTGTTGGTCCGAGTGCGATGGCAGCTATTGCGATGGGGATAATGTTCAGGGTGATGGACAGTGGTCCGATGGGGATAGAGCCGATAGGCGTCAGCGAGAACAACGCAACGATAGCCGTCAGCAGTCCCAGAAGTACCAGTGACCGAACATTGAATTTCTTTTCCATATTAAATTTTCCTCCTTGTTACTACTCCTCGTGTGAGGATATAATACAATATAAATATCATATCATCTTTTATAAAATTTGTAAATAGCCTGAATCTCCAGAAAGATGTTAACAAGAAGTTCATAATTAGTGTGTGTTGCACAAATATTGACAGCTTGTATAAACAAATCGCACAAAAGCAATACGTTCTGTATTATTCGGGGGCTATATTATGAAAACTGCCCATTTGCCGCGAGTCACCCGCAGTTTGCCAAGCCGTTGACTACCGCAAAGGAAACTTTGTTGAACTTGCTGTCGACTGCGGAAAAATCAGCCGTTGCACCAACAAACTGCACAAAAGTGACAGAAAAATTTCTAATTATTAGTTAATGTTAAAATATTGCAATTTGTATACAGCTATGTTATAATTAATGTGCAAAAGTCTGTAATTATATCCTGAAGCGAACAGGCGACAGGAAGTTCTTACGGGGATTGTGGAAATATATAGAAACAGAAAGGACGGAATGACCATGAAAAAATCATTGGGGAAGCGCCTGGTAAGCGGCGTTACTTCTGGTCTTCTGGCTGTGATGTATTCAGTGCCGACAAATCTTGGTATCTCAGCTTCGGCTGCGGACGCCGCTGACGGACTGCCTATCGTCGATACGCCTTATGAAGAGACCATGTGGTACAGAGGAAACCCGCTTGGAATAGCAGGCGACTTCCACTTGTTCGCATTTGATACCATTGAAACAATGAATGACAGTGCACATATCAATGGTAACATCGCAGCGCCGAATTATCTTGTGGGCGCAAATCACGGACAGCTCAACACAGAAGGCACAGGACGGCTTCTCAACGTTGTCAGAGACTCTTTCAAGTTCAAGGAGGGCGGCGTTTACGATACCGCTGCTAAGAACGACGGGGTAAAGGGCTTCTCGCTGGGAAATATGAGCGACTTTATGTTCCCTGCGGACTGTACGCTCTCTATAGGCTATCCCGAGGGGAATCTTCAGTATCCTCAGGATACGAGCTCGGCTGTAAAGCTGAAAACTCCTTCTGCCGATTATACCATAGAGCTGTATACGGGCGGTCCCGGAAAAGCAGAGAGCTATATGGCTCACGCAGGCAGCAAGCTCATCGACTTTGAAAAGGAAAAGGCTAACTACCAGACAAGGTCAAAGTCATACGCTTCAATGGGCGAGAGCTATGCAAAGATAACATGGGAGGATAACCCCAACTATAACGAGTACGATCCCGGCAACAATCAGCCGCCTCAGGTCGGTACCCTTATGCTAAATCCCGAGGGCACCAATGTGCTCAATCTCACCGCAGATCAGCTTGATAACTACAGAGGACTGAAGGTTGCAGGCATCAACTTTGAGGACGGCACCTTCAAGGGTGAACAGGCTCTCGTGGTAAATATCGACCTTCAGGGCAAGTCAAAGCTCAGCTGGACTCCCGAATGGACCTACTGGACTATTGCCGAGCCTGCTGAGCACGTTGTCATCAAGGAAAAGGACAGTGCTCTCAACGGTACGAATATTATCTATAACTTCTATAACGCTGCTGAGGAAGGCACTCAGATAATTTACAATGAGGGCTCTTCATGGAACGAGGGCGAGATAGGAAGCGGCGGTACCGCTGAGCCGTGGGGCTGTGTGCTCGCACCTGACTGTGAGGTAGTGCCCAACAATATGAGCGGTACTATCATCGCACAGAATATCCGCCTCCACAATGAGACTCATATGTCTCCTTTCATGAACCCTGTGTCGGAAAAGGAAACTATCGACGTTTCTGCAAAGAAGACATGGAGCGACGGAGATGAAAAGCACAGCAGCGATAAGGTCGAGGTAACTCTTTACCGCGCTGACAAGGCAGGTCTCACAAATGTAAGCGCTGATCCTTCAGCTGAAAAGCTGGACGCAAAGACTCTCGACAGCTCAGATGACTGGACAGCTAAGTGGACAGCACTTCCGAAGGACGACGGCAAGGGCAATACATATTTCTACTATGCTGTGGAAACTCAGGTTCCCGACAAGTACGAGGTATCCTATACAGGAAACGGCGTCGGCGGAGGCAACAGAGAGATCGGCGTTATAAATACTCTCACCGTCGAGTCTGTTCCTGCAAAGCTGAAATTCGTAAAGTATAACGATACTATCAAGATAACCTCTGAGACTGACAGCTCTATCAAGACTGAAAGCTCAAAGAAAAAGCAGGAGGGCGCTGAGTTCACCCTTACTGCCAAGGAGACCGCAGGTGCTAAGCTTGACGAGGGCGTTACATCAAACCTTGATGACGGCGGCACAGCAGCTCCGATATATTCTGCTGATTCGATAAAGTGGACTACGACAGCTACAGACATCGAGTTCACAAACCTACCGAGCGGCATTTATGTTCTCTCAGAGAAGGCTCCGAGAGGATACCAGTCAATAGACGATGTTGAGTTCAGATTCGACAGCGGAACGGTCACAGTTATCAAAGGAAACAAGGATGTCACCACGGTATCTTCTGACGAAAAGAGCGCTGAGATCGATGTCGTAAACGAGCTCTTCACACTCTCGATCAACAAGGTAGACGAAAACGGTGATCCTCTCATCGGCGCACGTCTCAGACTGAAAGGCGTCACATCGGGCGGCGGAACAGTAAATATGGCAAGCGTCAAGGCTCGCAGCCCTAAGTACTATACTGCTGACGGACGCGGCTGGGACGAAGGCGAGGACCTTGAATACTACATAGACAATGAGGACGGAAGAAGTGCCTTTGAGTGGGTATCCTACGGCTCTGAGATAATCTTTACAGGTCTCCCCGAGGGCGACTATACTGTTGAGGAGGTCAGCGCTCCCGCAGGCTACGCTCTTTCAGGTGAGAAAGTCAAGTTCACTATCTCACGCAAGGACGGCAAGCTTGAGGCTGACAAGAAAAACCTCACTGTAACAAATAAGAAGATAGATTCTTCCGTAAAGATAAGCAAGGCTGACGTCGGCGGCGAGATCGTCGAGGGAGCTGAGTTCACACTTGCAAAGAACGACGGCGACAAGCTGGTTCAGGTGATAACAGATTACTCCGCAGACGATGTCAAGGCAATGACTTCAATGACAATGCCTCTCGAGATCAACGGCAAGAACCTTACAGTAAACGATGTTACGGACGGCATGGGTTATACGCTCAGCGGTCCTACACTCAGAAACGTTACTGTTGACGGAAATGCAGTTTCCGACGAGCAGAACGTATACACAGTATCAGGCAAGGCTTCTGGCACAAAGCTTGCAGTCTCGGGTATCCGCGGCGGCACATACAAGCTGGAGCTTGAGGACGGACGAGTATTCAACATCGTGGCTGACGCCGACGAGGCAGCTGCTCCGAAGGTAACTGCTTTCAAGGCAGAGAAGCTCAGCGAATACAAGTTCAATGGCGGTTCGGCTGATATAAAGGGACTTGAGGACGGCGAGTACGTGCTCAAGGAGACCGCTTCACCTAACGGCTACACAAAGGTAGATTCAGAATTCACATTCACAGTAAAGGACGGCGCAGTTGACAAGACTACTGTCAAGTCCAAGACAACAGGTGCAATAAAGGCGGCTGATGACGGTTCGCTCATCATCACCGACAATGTTTCCGAGATAACTATCGACAAGTACTTCGACGCAGACGGCAATACAACTCCTTCGGGCACAACCGACGGCGCTGACATGAAGCTCACATTCAAGAAGGCTTCAGACAAGCCTGCAACAGTTATCAAGGACGCAGACACTCTTGCAGAGGGCAAGTCTGCTGAATGGAACACAAAGACAGCTCCTTCCAAGACCTTCAAGGGACTTATGGACGGTGAGTATGTTCTCGAAGAGGTAAATGCTCCTCACGGCTACGAAAAGGCAGCTGCAAAGACATTCACTATCGAGGACGGCGTTATAAAGGGCGACACCACAAACAAGGCAAGCCTCCTTAACGTAAAGAAGAACACTATCGTGCTTGACAAGCAGGCTCTCGGCGGAACACCTGTCCCTGAGTCGGCAGGCAAGGCTAAGTTCACACTTATCGCAGGCGAGGGTTCAGACCTCAGCGGCGTAAGCATCAACGACGGCGACGAGCTGGGCGAGGGAGTAAAGACTTCCGAGTTCGACGGCAACGTTGCTACATTCATGGGACTGAAGGACGGTACATACACTCTCCGCGAGGATACTGCTCCTACAGGCTATTCAGTAGTAAGCGACTTTACATTTACTGTAAAGGCTGGCAAGGTAACAGATGTATCATCTGTTACAACAGGCAGGGCTTACGTTGACGAGAACGGCAAGCTGGTTGTCGAGGACGCTCCTATACTGAACATCAGCAAGACTGATCTGGGCGGCAAGGAGATAACAGACGGCGCAGCAGAGTTCACACTTACAGCAAAGGATACAGACGGTTCTCTCGCAGGCGTCAAGATAAACGGCGGCGAGGCTCTCGGCTCTGTTAAGTCAACAACATTCACAGGCAACACAACTAAGATAGAGTACCTCAAGGACGGCAAGTACTCACTCAAGGAGGACACAGCTCCCGCAGGCTACTCAACAGTTTCCGAGTTCACATTCACAGTAAAGAACGGTCTGGTAACAGAGGTAAGCGCTGTAACAGACGGTGTTACCGAGCTTTCAAAGGACGGAACTACTGTAACAGTAAAGGACGCTCCTATCATCAAGCTCAACAAGACTGACCTCGGCGGAACACCTATCCCCGAGACAGCAGGCAAGGTCGAGTATCAGCTCACTGCCAAGGACAGCACACTTGAGGGTGTGAAGATAAACGGCGGCGACGCTCTCAAGAGCACAGACAAGTCTGCTAAGATAGTGGGCAATATCTCAACTCTCGAGCACCTGAAGGACGGCAAGTATACTCTTACAGAGACAGTTGCTCCTGACGGCTATACAGTAGTATCAACATTTGATTTCACTGTAAAGAACGGCGTTGTTACAGACGTAACAGCAGTTACAACAGGCAATGTCACAAAGTCCGAGGACGGAAAGACTATCACTGTTGCAGACGACGTTTCAAAGATAACCATCGACAAGAAGGCTCTTGGCGCTGAGGAGATCCCTGAGTCCGCAGGCAAGGCAACATTCGTGCTTACAGCTGAGGACGAGGGCAAGACTCTCGAGGGAGTAACAGTAGGCGACAAGACACTGACAGCGGACGACAAGTCCACAACATTCACAGGCAACAGCACTAAGTTCACAGGCTTGAAGGACGGCAAGTACAGTCTCGAAGAGACAGTTGCTCCCGACGGCTATGTAACAGTTACAAAGTTCACATTCGACATTGAGAACGGTGTTGTAAAGAATGTAAGCACAGTAACAGACGGAAATGCTTACGTTGACGACAAGGGCAACCTTGTAGTTGAGGATAAGCAGTCCGAGATAACTATCGATAAGAAGGCTCTCGGCGCTGAGGAAATTCCTGAGTCCGCAGGCAAGGCTACATTCGTGCTCACAGCTGAGGACGAGGGTAAGACTCTTGAGGGAGTAACAGTAGGCGACAAGACACTGACAGCGGACGACAAGTCCACAACATTCACAGGCAACAGCACAAAGTTCACAGGTCTGAAGGACGGCAAGTACAGTCTCGAAGAGACAGTTGCTCCCGACGGCTATGTGACAGTTACAAAGTTCACATTCGACATCGAGAACGGTGCGGTAAAGAACGTTGAAACAATAACAGACGGCAACGCTTACGTTGACGACAAGGGCAACCTTGTAGTTGAGGACAAGCAGTCCGTTATCAGCATCGACAAGAAGGCTCTCGGCGCTGAGGAAATTCCTGAGTCCGCAGGCAAGGCTACATTCGTGCTCACAGCTGAGGACGAGGGCAAGACTCTCGAGGGAGTAACAGTAGGCGACAAGAAGCTGACAAAGGACGACAAGTCCACAACATTCACAGGCAACAGCACTAAGTTCACAGGTCTGAAGGACGGCAAGTACAGTCTCGAAGAGACAGCTGCTCCTAACGGCTATTCAGTAGTTTCCAAGTTCACATTCACTGTTGAGAACGGCGTTGTTACAAGCGTTGACGCTGTAACAAACGGCAAGACCTCATTTGCTGAGGGCGGCGATACTCTCATTATCGAGGACGCTAACTACGTAACTATCAGCAAGAAGGATATCACAGGCGAAAACGAGATAAAGGGAGCTACACTCGAAATAACCAATCCCGACGTTGACTGGACTTCAATTGTCGCAGCTAACAGCGGCGATAAGGACTTCGTACAGGTTTACGACAGCAGCAAGAAGGTTATCGGTATCCAGTGGGTATCAGGCGATACTGCAAAGATCGTTCAGGCACTCAAGGACGGTAAGTACAAGCTGAAGGAAACAGGCGACCAGTTCACAAGCGGCGGAAAGGTTTACGACGTTATCACTTCCGAGCTTGAGTTCACTATCAAGAACAGCAAGATAGTTGACGCGACAGGCAAGGATATCAAGACAGACCACGACAAGACATCTGCTGACGGCTATTATTTGGTAGACAAGGCAGGCAATGCTATCGAGGTATGCGACGCTCAGGCAACAACAACTACAACTACAACTACTACAACGACAACAACAACAACTACTACAACTACAAGCACTACAACTTCTACAACCACTACAAGCACAACTTCTACAACCACTACAAGCACAACAACAAGCACAACAACAAGCACAACAACAAGCACAACTACTACGACAACTACAACTACAACCACCACAACCACCACAACAACAACTACTACGACTACACTTGCAAAGGTCAACATCAATAAGGTAGATGACCTCGGCGGCAATGTAGTCAAGGGCGCTCAGCTCACTCTCGTCGGAAGAGACACAAGCGGCAAGGCTATCGAATTCAAGGACGGTCAGCTCAATGTGGGCAAGGGCGGCGAGGCTGTAAACAGCGTCGGCGGTGCTCTTGTATGGTTCTCAGGCGACGAAAAGACTGTCGTATCTGTTGCAGACGGTACTTATGTACTCGATGAGCTTGCAGCTCCTAACGGATACGAGACAGCAACAAGAATAACCTTTGTGGTCAAGGACGGCAAGGTAGTAAGCGGCGGCAAGTCCGATAACACAGTTGAAATGGTAGATAAGAGAATAGTAACTACTACTACAACTACTACCACAACAACTACTACTACGACCACCACGACTACAACAACTACTACAACCACACTTGCTAAGGTCAATATCAATAAGGTAGACGACCTGAACGGCAAGGAGGTCAAGGGCGCTAAGCTTACCCTCACAGGTAAGGAAACAAGCGGCAAGGCTATCACCTTCAAGGACGGTCAGCTCAATGTCGGCAAGGGCGGCGAGGCAGTCAACAGCGTTGGCAGCGCTCTGGTATGGCTCTCAGGCGACGAAAAGACTGTCGTTTCAGTTGCAGACGGAACATATACCCTCGAAGAGCTTGCAGCTCCTAAGGGCTATGAGAAGGCAACAACTGTTACATTCGAGGTCAAGGACGGTAAGGTAGTTAAGGGCGGCAAGTCTGCGGATACAGTTGAAATGGTAGACGAGATAATCGTTACTACAACAACTACAACAACGACTACTACCACCACCACAACAACTACCACGACCACAACTACAACTACGACCTCCACAACAACAAGCACAACAACTCCTACAACTACAACAACTACTTCAACAACTACATCTACTACTACAACGACAACAACAACTACTACCACAACCACCACGACAACGACTACTACAACAACCACCACAACAGTAACAACTACTGTTACTGCTCTGGTTAAGATCGACAAGCAGGATACCTACGGAGCTGAAGTTCCCGGCGCTGAGCTTAGCCTCTCAGGTAAGGATAAGAGCGGCAGGGAAGTAGTATTCAAGGACGGCGATATAGAGCTTGGCAAGGATGCTCAGTTCGTTAAGAAGACAGGCACTGCTGCTTCATGGATATCGGGTACATCTGCTACAGAGATAAAGCTTAATGACGGTAACTATACTCTCCACGAGGTAGCTGCTCCTACAGGCTTTGTTGTGGCAACAGATATCGTATTCGAGATCATAGACGGCAAGGTAGTTTCCGTTGACGGCAAGGCTACTTCCGAGCAGACTATCATAATGATAGACGATGCGATAGTTACTACTACTACAACTGGTGATGTACATGGTATAAATCTCTCAAAGACTACTACAACTACCACAACTACAGCTACAACAACTTCTACCACAATGGATAACGATCAGATCTCAAGAACCACTACTACAACAGCTGAGACTACTACAACTACAGAAGAGACCACAACAACTACAGCAGCAACAACTACAACCACAACAACTGCTCCAAAGGTAACCACTACTACAAAGAAGAAGGCTACCACAGATTCTCCTAAGACAGGCGTTAAGGGCATAGGCGCAGCATTTGCGATACTCGCACTTGCAGCAGGCGGTGCTTTTGCAGCCCGTTCAAGAAAGAGAAATGACGACTGATATTGAATAATATCAATTATCCAAGGCTGTCGGACGAAAGTCCGGCAGCTTTTTTTTTGAAAAGTACTTGTAATTGAGAACGATATTTGCTATAATATTACTGTATCATGAATTTTTGGAGGTGCATTATGAGTTCTGACCCTTATGGGAATTTGAATAATATTCCACGCTTCGGCAGACGATAATGCTCTCGCCCTTTGCCGAAGTGAATTTCGGCGAAAGGAGCAGGGAAGGTCTGCAATGGTGCAGGCTGTCCCGAAATGACAATGATAAACTTTTACAGCTATATTAACGGCTCGCTGACTCAGTGCGAGGCTCCGTCCGCCGGCTGCTGGATATCAGTTATTGATCCAACGCCTACGGAAGTAAAGGAGCTTATCGAGGACTACGGTCTGGACAGCGGCTTCGTTAAGTCTGCACTCGATGAGGAGGAGTCGTCCCGTATCGAGCGCGAGGACGATCAGACTCTCGTTATCATAGATACTCCTGTATCTGCTGTTGACGAGGACAAGACCAAAAACTTCTATACCCTGCCAATGGGTATAATCGTTACGGAGGAGTACGTTTTCACTATCTCTATCCGCGAAACTCAGATAATAAGCGAGGCTAAGAGAGGCGGCATACGCAATCTCCGCCCCGATTTCAAGACCAGATTCGTGCTTCAGATACTGCTGAGGATATCGGCTCTGTTCCTTACCTACCTGAAACAGATAGACAAGATATCATCGGCTGCCGAGCAGGAGCTCCACGACGCCATGAAGAACGAGCTTCTCATGCAGCTCCTTGCATTGGAGAAGTCCCTCGTATATTTCTCTACTTCACTGAAAGCCAATGAAGCCACTATCGAGAAGATCTTCCGCGGCAGAGTTATAAAGCTCTACGACGAAGATCAGGATCTTCTGGAAGATGTGCTCATTGAGATGAAGCAGGCTATCGAAATGGCGAGTATCTATTCGGGAATTTTGTCCAGCATGATGGACGGCTTCTCGTCCATAATCTCAAATAACCAGAATATCGTTATGTGGAGACTTACTATCGTTACCATTATCTTGCAGATACCGAATATCATGTTTGCATTCTACGGTATCAATACTAATGATATACCCTTTAACTATACATGGGTAGCACTCAGTCTGACGGCACTTCTGACGGTAATAACCGCGTTTGTGCTGCTGAAATGGAAGAAGAAATAGCTTGTAGGGGCGGATATTATCCGCCCTTTTGTTATGCCCTGTAGGGACGCGCATTGCGCGTCCTCTTGGAAAACGAACATTATTTTTGTGGACGACCAATGGTTGTCCCTACATGGTTAATTGTTTGTAGGGGCTGATGCCCACATCAGCCCGTCAAAATAAAACGAAGGCAACGGGGCGATGTGGGCATCGCCCCCTACATATGGTCATTTTAGTTTTTTTTGTAATTCGCGGAACGCCGAGGGTGACTCCCTACAGAGGAAGAAATCGCAAAATTTGGATTTACTTTTCATGATTAGTGTGTTATAATAATAGAGTATAGATTTTTATGTAAAGGACGGTCCGTATCATGTCCAAGAATTATGATGTTATTATAGCAGGCTGCGGAGCAGCAGGTCTCTATGCGGCTATCAATCTTCCAAAGGAGCTCAATATCCTTATCCTCTGCAAGCGCGACCTGCCGCTGTGCAATTCCTCACTGGCGCAGGGCGGTATCGCAGGAGTTTACAACTCCCCAAGCGATAATATCCAGTACCACCAGAACGATACCCTCATCGCAGGAAGCTTCAAGAACAACGTTGAAGCCGTTCATACTCTCGTAAGCGAGGCTGCACAGGATATCGAGCATATCATCGAGCTGGGCGTTGAGTTCGACAAGAACCCCGACGGTACATACCACCGCACCCTTGAGGGCGGTCACAGCCACCACCGTATCTTCCACCACGCTGACGCTACAGGCAAGGAGATAACCTCGACTCTCCTCGAAAACGTTCAGAAGCTCAGCAACGTGACTATAATGGAGAATACTATCATGTGCGGCGTTAAGCGCACAAAAACTGGCTACTCTGCATTTCTCAAGCTGCCAGACGACAGTTATGAGACCTGCAACTGTCACTTCATGATACTGGCTACAGGCGGTATCGGACGTGTTTACCAGTTCACCACAAACTCCGCTATCGCAACAGGCGACGGTATAACCTTTGCCTATGAAATGGGCGCTAAGATAAAGAACCTCAGCTATGTGCAGTTCCACCCGACGGCTTTCAACAACCGCGCTACCCGTGAGTGCTTCCTCATTTCCGAGGCTGTACGCGGCGAGGGAGCTTACCTCCTCAACTGCAAGAAGGAGCGCTTCATGCACAACTACGACGAGCGTCTGGAGCTTGCTCCCAGAGATGTAGTTTCTCACGCTATCGTTCTTGAATCCCGCAAGCAGAATTCTACAGACTTCTATCTCGACATAAGCTATAAGGACAGCGAGTTCCTGAAAAAGCGCTTCCCCATGATATACAAGAATCTTTTGGAGCAGGGCTACGACCTTACCAAGGAGCCTGTGCCGATATTCCCGTGCCAGCACTACCTCATGGGCGGTATCGACGTTGACAACAACTCCGAGACCAGCCTGCCGAATCTCTATGCCTGCGGCGAATGCTCACATACGGGAGTCCACGGCAGCAACCGTCTTGCCAGCAATTCTCTCCTTGAAGCTCTTGTTTTCTCACGCCATGCGGCTAACGATATAGCTTCAAAAATGGCAGACGCGCCCAAGGATTTTGAGGAGGCTGAGTTCGACGCTCATATGGGAGCGCCCCGTATACCAAAGGGAGTTCGTACAGAGACAAGAAAGATACTTCAGAACTGCTACTTTGTTATACCCGATAAAAAGGCTGCGGCAGAGGGCTTCAAGCGCGTAAAGGAAATACGCGACGACCTTATAAACGGCGGCTACTTCGTTGACGCAGACTTTGTTCTTGCAAAGTCTATCGTTACTGTTGCTTACATTATCCTCGGTGAGGTAATGCAGTAATTTCTTCTTTTTGACTTTATTTGTGAGGTGATATCTGTGACAAGAATAGGACGTTTTACGGCTTCGGCAGCTGCTGCGGCAGTTATCGCAGGCTATGCGCAGCCCTTTGCGGCATTAGGTGCGGCTGCACTTGTAAAAGGCGATATAAGCCGCGACGACAGGGTATCCGTTGCAGATATCGTACTCCTGAAAAACTTCCTGCTGGGACGCTACGGTTTCAACGAGAATCAGTCCATAGCCGCTGATATAAACTGCGACGGCAATATCGACACCTTTGACCTTGCGGAAATGCAGGATATTATCCTCAGGAGCAGAGATAAGCTCCCCACAGGCACATGGATAGGCGATACCGCAGGCGGCAAGCGCTATTTCAGCTTCGGCGATGGTACGGGCACTGTCATTGATCCCACTACAGGCGGCGTAAGCGATTTCGCCATTGAGTGCGACGAGGATATGGTGGTTCTGAAAATGAAAAGCGGCGATACTGTTACCGCTTTCATCACATGGAGCGATGAAAACTCCTTTACGCTGAAATGGGAGTACGGCAGGACTGAAACATTCCGATATTTCTGCGAAAACAGCATAAAATCCTCGGAGCTCCTCACAGGATGCTGGGTGAGTACAAACGGCGGTGTTTACGAGATAAACGGGCTCAGCGGAAAGCTCACCGACAAGAACAAGAATATAAGCCGTTTCGAGTATGCTCCCAACGGCGAGGATATAGTTTTTCACTTCGGCAGCACTGACAATAATACCGTTGGAAAGATAACCCACAATGACTCTATGCACTTTGTAATACTCTGGTCTAACGGTGAACTGGAGACATTCACAAAGCAGGAGATAGAGGTCAAAAACGGTATAACCTACGTGAACGGCATACTTATCGCCAATAAGACCTATGCCCTGCCAAAGGACTACAATCCCGGGAAGATACTTCCCGATGCTCAGGCGGCTTTCAATACCATGCAGGCTGACGCAAAAAAGGCAGGACTGAGCCTTAGTATATGCTCGGGCTTCCGCTCATACGATTATCAGAATCAGCTTTACAATGGCTACGTTGCCCGTGACGGAAAGACTGCGGCTGATACATATTCTGCAAGGGCAGGACATTCCGAGCATCAGACGGGACTTGCAATGGATATAAACTATGCAAGCTCCGCATTCACGAATACTCCCGAGGCAAAGTGGCTTGCGGCGAATTGCTATAAGTACGGTTTTATACTCCGATACCCCAAGGGCAAGGAGAATATAACAGGCTATATGTACGAGTCATGGCACGTCCGCTATCTCGGCAAAGAGCTTGCGAAAGAGGTCTACGATTCGGGGCTTACCCTTGAGGAGTTCCTGTGTATCGACTCGAAGTACAAATCATAATTTCGAGCTGAGCCAGCTCGACCGCTTGCCACGTTGTCGCTCGTAAACTCGCTTAATAATATAAGAAATGATATTTGTACATCGCTTACAGCGCGATAAGTACGCCGAGCCCATGAACGGGATTCCAAAGGGACTGTGTTCCTTTGGCGGTGTCCAGAGGCAGCGCCTCTGGTCGCTGTTACAGCTTTCAGAGAACAGCGAAACAATACGAAGGCGCCCTGCAAGGGGTGAATCAAAAAACAGTCCAGTGGACTGTTTTTTGAGAGGGGACGCCCTGCAAGTGAGGGCGTCCCTTAACAGGCGGATAATATCCGCCCCTACAAATGTAAATTTTGATTTACAACAGAAAGGAAGATATTAATGAAGCTTTTACAATGCTATGTTGACAATATCATAACCACCGCCCTTATGGAGGACATAAACTACATCGACGCGGCTGCGGACAACCTTATCCCTGCCGACCACAGAAGCTCCGCTTATTACGTTGCCAAGGACACAGGCGTGGTCTGCGGTATCGAGGTCGCTAAGCGCGTTTTCGACCTCGCAGGCGGCGACGTGGACTTCAAAATACTTCTTCATGACGGCACAAAAGTCCAGAAGGGCGACATCATCGCTGAGCTTGAAGGCAGCACCCTTACTCTCCTCAAAGGCGAGAGAACTGCCCTCAACCTCTTACAGCATATGTCGGGTATAGCTACCGCAACAAACAAGTGCGTGGAGCTGGTCAAGGGCACTAAGGCTGCCGTTACTGACACAAGAAAGACTCTACCGGGACTTCGAGCACTCCAGAAGTACGCGGTAACTGTAGGCGGCGGAAAGAATCACCGCTTCAATCTCTCCGACGCGGCTATGCTCAAGGACAATCACATTGACGCATACGGCGGAATCACTGCGGCTGTGAACGCCCTCCGTGAGAAGATAGGTCACACCGTCAAGATAGAGGTGGAGGTCCGCACACTTGACGAGCTTCGTGAGGCACTTGCTACAGGCGTTGAGATTATCATGCTGGATAATATGAGCTGTGACGAGATGAAGGAGGCTGTGGAGATAGCAGACGGCAAGGCTCTCCTTGAAGCTTCGGGCAATGTTACCTCTGAGAATATCCGCTCTGTGGCTGAGACAGGCGTTGACATCATCTCACTGGGAGCTCTTACTCATTCAGTAAAGTGCTTTGATATCTCTATGAAGATAAAGAAATGACAGGATAACTATGAATGACTGTATTTTCTGTAAGCTCATAAGCGATGAATTTCAGCCCATGAAGGTCTATGAGGACGAGCATACTCTTGTGTTTATGGACACGGCACAGGATGTTGACGGACATATCCTTGCAGTCCCGAAAAAGCACTGCATGAATATTCTGGACTGCGATGAAGAAACGCTGACAAGCCTTATGAGAACTGTGAAAAAGGTGTCGGAGCACCTTGTGGAGAAATGCGGCTATGATGGATTGAACCTACTCAATGCAAGCGGTGAGAGCGCAGGTCAGTCCGTGCCACACTTCCACATACATATCATACCGAGAAAGGGCGGCGACGGAATTGACGCATGGCCGAATTTTGAAGGAGCTTCAAGGAACACCGAGGATGTTTTCAGAGAGATAACAATGTTATAAAAATAACGTTAGGGGCGCAAATTGTGCGCCCGTTTTTGAAGGAAGTTTGGGAGGTGTAGGTATGGAAAGAGTTATCTGGCTTATCATCATGATTCCCATTGGCATTTTGTTTACCTGTCTCGGTATCTGCGCATGGAGGCGGAAAAAGCCCATGTGGTTCTGGTCGGGCAGAGAAGTCAGGGAAACTGAAATATCGGATATTCCTGCCTATAACAAAGCAAACGGGCTTATGTGGACAGCTTTTTCTGCTGTATTCTGGGCAGGCGCGGTTCTTGGGCTGTTTCAGCTTGATATTGCAGGAATAGTTGTCGCTGTGGGAACTATCGTCGGGATACCTGTACTGTTTCTTACTTATAAAAGGATATATTCAAAATATAAGCGCTGAATACCGCAGCCGTCCGTATTGATATACGGGCGGCTTTTTATTATTAGGGACGCTTCTCTTGCAAGGCGGCTCAAATGGGCTGTCGAGGACGCCAGCCCCTACAACAGTTTTAGCCATTCTTTTCGAGACCGTCGGACGCCCAAAGGGCGCCCATACAGATGATACCGTATATGTACGGCTTTACGCGGGCGGCGGAACGCCGCCCCTACAAGCTAACGGCTTTCGGGCGGATAATATCCGCCACTACAGGTATAATAATGCAAAATCGGCGCATAATACCGCTGAGGTGAGATAATGGAGAAAAAACGACTGCTGTCCTCACTTGACCGCAGCATCGACGAGATACGCCGCATTTCGGGAGGCTCGTCCGACGTGCTCATAAACCGTTTCGTGACCGGAGGTATACACTGCGCTCTTCTGTGCTGCGAGGGCATGGTGTCTGCGTCGGTCATCACGGAGCTCATATTCGAGCCAATAACCGATATTCCACAGCAGAAAGACTCCCACGGGCTGTTTCACTATATAAATGAGGAGCTTCTGCTGTCCACTGACCGCCCCGAGGTCGGGGACTACGATACCCTTTTTCAGCTGATGAATTCGGGATTTGCTGTTCTTCTTGCGGAGGGCATGACCACGGGGCTTGCTTTCGGAGTGCAGGGATACAATACAAGGGGAGTTCAGGAGCCTCTCGGCGAGGGCAATATAATGGGTGCGCACGAGGGCTTCACTGAGACTGTCCGCACCAATATGTCGCAGATACGCAGGCGGATAAAGTCTCCCGAGCTGGTCATGGAGCTGTCGAAAAGAGGGGATAAGAGCTACACGGATATCTGCCTGTGCTATATGAAAGACCGCGTACCAAAGGCACTTATGGAGAGGATACGGCGCTCCCTTGACAGAGTGGAGCTTGAAGCGGTGCTGACCACGGGATATCTGCGCCCCTTTGTGGAGAACGGCAGCTTTGAGCTGTTTGATTCCACGGGAACGACGGAGCGCCCCGACGTGCTGTGCTCCAAGCTTATCGAGGGGCGTGTGGCTCTGCTGGTGGACGGCGTTCCATATGCCATAGTAATTCCGCGGCTGTTCTGCGAGAGCTTTCAGACGCTGGACGACTACGCCTACAAGCCCTACTACGCCACTTTCATTCGCTGGCTGAAATACGGGGCTTTTCTCATAGCGGTGCTTCTGCCGTCATTTTATGTTGCCATAGTCATGTATCACCCCGAGCTGCTGAACAGCACATTGTTCATGCTCCTTGTGGATTCGGAGAAAAAAGCTCCGCTGTCCATAGTCACGGAGGCGTTTTTCGTGCTGATAATGTACGAGGTCATACGCGAAGCAGGAGTTCGTCTGCCCAAGCCTGTTGGCGGAGCAGTCAGCATAATCAGCGGACTTATAATCGGTGATGCGGCAGTAAATTCGGGACTGGTCAGTACTCCGCTGCTGACTATGACGGCGCTTTCAGTTCTTGGCGGACTTGTTGTTCCCGAGCTTAATCCGCAGGTGACTGTGCTGAGATTCGTCTTTCTCGCGGCAGGGGGAGCGCTGGGGCTTTTCGGCATAAGTCTCCTTGCCTGTGGGGTGCTGGTGAATATCTGCGCTACGGAGGACTACGGCTTTCCGTACATGGCGCCGCTGTCGCCTTTTAAAAGGTCGGGCATGGGCGATACCGCTGTACGCAGCGGCATAAAGAAGCTTCAGAGCCGCGGCTTTACTGTTGAGGAGTACCATGAATAGGATATCGAAATTTCAGTTTACGGCACTGCTGCTGATAACGGACCTGTTCAGCCTGTGCTGCTTCGGCAGCGTATCTCTCGGGACGCTCTGGGGGATACTGGCAGCTGCGGCAGTCCAGTATCTTGCGGCGATGTGCTTTGCAGTGCAGGGCGGTGCGCTTAAAAAGTGGGCGCAGGTATTTTTTCTTGTCTATGCGGTTTTCAGCGGCGGAGCTCTGTTCGTTTCTCTGTGGCGGACAAGGAGCGTTGTCTATATCCCATATGAGGCAAGTCACGGGATATGGGGAAGTCTCATGACCGCAGGACTTATCGCGCTGGTGTGCCTGTATGCTTCGTCAACAGGGATAAGATTGGTGGCACGGGCTGCTGTCATTGCGGCGGCAATGGCTTTGCTGAGCCTGTCCGTTGACCTTGTCAGCGCGGTTTTCAATGCGGAGTGGAGCAATGTTTCGCTGCCAGAGAAGCGCGGTTTGCTCAGCGAGATAATGAGGGGCTTCGGGCTCAGCGGCAGTCTCGGCAGTATGGCAGTGTGGCTTGACAGCGTCAAGGGCGATAAGAGCAAGGCACTGACGGCGTATTTCGGGGCAAAGGCTGCGGCGGCTGCCGCAGTTATGCTGACGGTGCTGCCTGTGGTGGGCGGTATCATGGAGCTTACGGACTTTCCCGTTATCACGGCTGCGCAGCTCTCCCAGCCCTTTGAGGCGCAGAGGATAGACTCGCTGTTTATGGTGGTCTTCTCGGTTCTGGCTATATTCTCAGTGACCTTGCAGGTCATGACAGGCGCCTATCTGCTGGGAGAGCTAATTCCGCGCTTTCAGCGCTGGCGCAGCCTTACTGTCATTGCTTTGGTTATCGGAGCGGCTTTCATTATCAACGGCAGGGAACTGCTCACGGCACGCGCCTGCGCGGCAGCAGCCGCGCTGCTTATTGCGCCTGTAGGCGCAAAAAAATCCGCTGCCAAAGGCAGCGGATAGGCGCGTGTGTATCAGCTCCGACTTTTCTTTTCGCGGAGCTGTCGGAAAAAATCCGACAGTATAGCGGAGCACTCCTCCTCCATGACGCCGCCCGTTACTTCGGGACGGTAGTTGTAGGGAAGCTCGAACATCTTCTGAACAGATACGGCAGAGCCGCTTTTTACGTCGTATGCTCCGAAAATAACGTTGTCGATACGGGAGTTTATAATAGCTCCGCAGCACATGGGGCAGGGTTCAAGGGTAACGTATATGGCACATTCGGGGAGCCGCCAGCCTCCAAGAGTACGGCAGGCTTCGTCTATAGCCATTATCTCGGCGTGAGCAAGAGCGTTTTTGGCTTTCTCACGCATATTCCGTCCCTCACCGACAATTTCGCCCGTGGTCTTTTTTACCACAACTGCGCCTACGGGGACTTCGCCCTCGTCAAAGGCTTCTCTTGCCAGTTCAAGTGCACGGGACATATATTTATCCATGGAAATGCTCCTTGTTTTATAGTATGAGCTTTATAAGTGCTGCCATTACGCATACGCCCATGACAGCAGGTACAGGATAGCTTCTGAATGCGATGACGAGTCGCTGCCACATAGTTATCTCGGACTTATATGACGCGATCCTGTGGTGGTTCTTTTTCTTGCCGAGTATATATAACAGACTGACTCCTGCAACACCGAATATGAATACCGCAAGGATAAAGATGTTGCGTTTCAGGAAAGCGCTGTCCACTGACGTTGATTCAAGAAGTATCAGCGCCATTCGGTAGAGCTTGAAGATTATCTGAACATATACCGCTGTGAGTATCGAGCCGCTCCTAAGCATTCCTGCGGCGGCAATTGCCGACATGAGCAGTGCGGCAGGGAACTCGCGGACGTCCTGTACAAGAAGCGCCGACATCATTGATGTTATCACAACTGCGAACAGGTCTCCGAACTGGCGGAGAGCTCCGAATATAGCACCTCGGAAAAAGAGCTCCGACATGACCGATACAACGACTATATCGAATATAGCGTAGATGATGAACTGTTTCTGGTCCCATGCAGAGGCGTCGGCGTCTATCTCGCGGAAGTAATTGAACACCTGACGAGTCCTGTTGGTGTATATGTTTGGCAGGCTGGTCACTGCGCTTGCTGCCATTGCCATACAAAGCGATGCTATCATATCCGAGGAATGCCGCAGCTTCGTAATATACTCTGCTTTAACAGGCATTTTCAGCTTTTTGTGCACGTACCATGCAGGCAGCATCACCTTCATAAGACCGATGAGTATGAGAGATGTGACTATCTCGACATCTCCGCCGTAAAAGCCTGTGCTGAAAAACGAGGTATGTATATCAAAGCCGAGAAAGCTGAACAATGATATTACTGCCTTGCCGATGATATTGTCGATAACTACCCACATCAGCATAGCTATGCCTGCAACGTTCATTATCTTTATTACGCAGTTGCGCTCGGCAGTTGGGAGAGACTTGCTTTCAAAGCCCTTTCCGTCTACAAAAACACTTTCTCTGCGGTCCATTTTGAAATTGAATGCATATGGATTATCCTTGTTCTTGCGCCATTTGATAAAGCTTTGATTATAGCCGTCGTCCTGCGTTGAATAGTCGAATTGTTCTACCACGTTGATAATGTTTTTTTCTGAGGTGTCAGTAAGCTGCATTGACTCACCTCCTACAATTTCTCATAATAATAGTATCACATTTTGAGGGGAACAGTGTTGATATTTTAAAGCATTTTTATGAACAATCAGTTAAATTAGTAAAAAATAAAAGGAGACATCTCTTGAACAGATCAATTTTTGCTTCAGCTGCCGTAACAGCGCTGATTTTTTCCGTTGGCTGCGCCTCGGGACGTATACATGAGCGGAGCTATCTCCGCGCTGCCGCAGTTTCACGAAGCGGACAGCTTACCTTTTCTTTCTTTGATGAAGATGAACCCATAGTCGGCAGCGGCGATGATATCGACTCAGCCAAGAGCTCCGCGGAGCTCATTGGCGGCAAGCCTATATTCACAGGCTACACCGAACTCATTGTCGTTGACGGTGCGGACTCGCTGAACCTTCTTGACCATATGCTTGACAGCTGGAAGCTGTCGCCCTCATGCACCGTTGTTTACAGCGGCAGCGGAGAGGAGCTTCTCCGTGAAAATGATACGGAGCAACTTATGGGTATCACCGAGCAGGCTGTGAAGCAGGGGATAGCTCCCGAATGTGACATCATAACCGTGCTGGGAGAGCTCTGCCATAACGGTCAGGCAGAGGTGGCTGAGCTTCGCGCCGACGGCTCGGCGGGCAGCCGCGTCATATATTAATTCTGGTGGCGGACTACTCCGTATTCGTCGTCAAGCCGATAGTACGGACAGGAGTAGTTTGTGCCCTGCAAAAAGCGGTACATCTCGTCCTCGTCGAGGTTTATCATACAGACGTAGCAGTCGTAGTCCTCGTCGTAGACGTAGTTTGTACAGGTCTCGCAGTTGGTGGCTTTTTTCTTTTTATCCATGAGCACTCCTTTCGGGAAAGTTATTTGTCTTTAGTTAGCCTGTAGGGGGCGATGCCTACATCGCCCCGTTAGGTTAATAATAAATCGGGCTGATGTGGGCATCAGCCCCTACATATTCTATTGCAACACGGCGTCCCTTAACGGGCTGTCGAGGACGCCAGCCCCTACATTGGAACGGCGAGGGCGCCGTTCCCTACACACAAAACTAATCAATTATAACACAAATGAGGAGAAAAAGCAATAAAAACCGCAAATTTTCGGGAGAAATTTTTGTTTCATGCATTGACAAAAATATAACAACGTTCCTTTTTTTATATATCACAAAAACGGTTTACCGCTTTTTGCAGGCCGTTAGCCTTCGTTTACAGCAATTTTTGCATTGTTTGCGAGTAATATTGCTATTCCTAAAAAATACCCTCTGCCGCTATTGACACATTGACAAAAAACAGATATAATAGTATCAGAGGAACGTTTGGCTTTTGTCGGACGCTCCGTGCTGCGGTGCTTATTTCCGCACATTACATGATAATTTTTTAGGAGGTATTATACAATGTCACTGACAAAAAACCCTAACGTATTAAAGTGGGTAGACGAAATGGTAGCTCTCTGCCAGCCTGATAAGGTAGTTTGGATCGACGGCTCTCAGGAGCAGATCGACGCTCTTATCGAAGAGGTAACTTCACTCCCCGATGACAGCTGGGACAAAATGTACAAGCTGAATCAGGAAAAGTATCCGAATTGTCTCTATCACAGAACCCGTGCTAACGACGTTGCCCGTGTTGAGGACAGAACTTTCATCTGCTCAAAGGAAAAGAAGGGTGCAGGTCCTACAAACAACTGGATGGCTCCCGATGAGATGAAGGCTCTCCTTACTCCTATGTACAACGGCGTTATGAAGGGCAGAACAATGTACGTTATCCCTTATTCAATGGGACCTATCGGTTCTCCTCTTGCTAAGGTAGGCGTTGAGGTTACTGACTCTATCTACGTTGTTCTTAACATGAACATCATGACACGTATGGGTAAACAGGCTTTCGAGAACCTCGGTGATACTTCCGACGATTTCGTAAGAGGTCTCCACTCAAAGGCTGACGTTGATCCCGAGAAGAGATACATCGTTCAGTTCCCTGAGGAAAATACTATCTGGTCTATCAACTCTGCTTACGGCGGAAACGTTCTCCTCGGCAAGAAGTGCTTCGCACTCCGTATAGCTTCATTCCAGGGTAAGAACGAGGCTTGGATGGCTGAGCATATGCTTATCCTCGGCGTTAAGAAGCCTAACGGCGAAGTTAAGTACATCACAGCTGCATTCCCATCAGCTTGCGGTAAGACCAACTTAGCTATGCTTATCCCGCCAGAGGGATACAAGAAGGACGGCTATGAGATATTCACAGTCGGCGACGATATCGCTTGGATGAAGCCAGGTAAGGACGGCAGACTCTATGCTATCAACCCTGAGAACGGCTTCTTCGGCGTTGCTCCCGGAACAAACGCTAAGTCAAACTACAACGCTCTCGCTTGCACAAAGAACGGCGCTATCTTCACAAACGTTGCTCTCGATAACTCTGACAATACTCCATGGTGGGAGAAGCTCACAGAGAATCCGCCTAAGGATGCTACAGAGTGGAAGGGCGAGAAGGTAGACGGCGAGGCTTATACTGCTGCAGGCAACAAGCTTGCTCATCCGAACTCAAGATTCACAGCTCCTGCTAAGAACTGCCCATGCATCTCTCCTGAGTTCAACAACCCAGAGGGCGTTCCTGTATCTGCTATCATCTTCGGCGGCAGAAGAGCTACAACTGCTCCTCTCGTATATCAGTCATTCGACTGGACACACGGTACATACATCGGTTCAGCTGTTTCTTCTGAGACAACTGCTGCTGCTACAGGTGCTGTAGGCGTACTCCGTCACGATCCTATGGCTATGAAGCCATTCATCGGCTACAACGTAGGCGACTACTGGGCACACTGGCTCGAAATGGGCGCAAGACTCGGCAGCAAGGCTCCTAAGATCTTCAACGTAAACTGGTTCAGAACAGACGATCAGGGCAACTTCCTCTGGCCTGGTTTCGGCGACAACATGAGAGTTCTCGATTGGATCATCAAGAGAGTTGACGGCGAGGTTGACGCTGTTGAGACTCCTATCGGATACCTTCCAAAGCCTGAGGACATCAACCTCAAGGGTATCGAGGACGAGGTAACTCCTGACGCACTCAAGATGCTCCTTACAGTTGATAAGGAAGAGTGGAAGAAGGAGATCGCTGAGATGAGAAGATACTATGACGAGGACATCAAGGCTAAGGGCGGCAATATCCCACAGGCACTTTACGATGAGCTCGACATGATCGAAGCAAATCTCAACAAGTAATATCAAAAGGCGTGACTTTTGTCACGCCTTTTTTAGTTATTAGATGTTAGTGATTAGTAGGGGACGCCGCCCTCGGCGTCCCGAAATAGTTTAAATGCTCTCCGAACGGGGAGCTTTATAAAGAAGAGTGAATAAAGAATAATGAAAAATGAAGAATTTCGGTGTTCGCTGGCGCGGACGTATTTAAATCATATCGGCGCAAGCCGATACAATTATTATTCATTCTTCTTTCTTCTTTCTTATTTAAAGATAAAAAAAGCTCCCCTTATGGGGAGTTTTTTGACATTCCATAGCGGTTGCTGTGAAATGAAAACAGAGCTTGAATATTTTTACAATTGATTCCCGATAATACGCCGAAAAAGCCTTTTTTTAAGCTCGGCGGCGTAAAAGAATCAGTCTATTTGTATTATATCACAGTTTTTGGTTATATACAATAGCAGTATTGCACAAATAAATACTGCCGACTTAGTGTAATATAGATAAATAAATATACTGTCTGTAATGAGGACTCCCTGACTTTTTTAATTTTTGCAAATTTTTGTGACACTTTCACGACCTACTGCGATTATTAATGTGTAAGGGGGCAAAGGGTTTGAAATTTTCAATAATTCCTACAAAATCGCATGAAATGGCTTGCATTTTCCTTCGTAAACTGCTATTATAATAAATATGTATTCAATAACCGCCGTTAGGCGGTTATTGCCCTGAACTATGTTCAGGGAGCGCAAATTCTTTATTAAGTATAGAATTTGCGCGTTATATTTATTGATGTCATGCTCATTTTGCCCTAATGGGCAAAACAAAGTGCAGGAAAGGAGCAGCTTTTTGATTCTTTCTTGCACTTTGACAACTTAAAATTGGCTTTATTATATGTTTTATAGCCAATTTTAAGTTGTTGAGCAGACATTAATAAGGCGTTGTGATTTGAAAGGATATTTAAAATGGAGAAATTTATCAAGTGGTGCGTTTCCATACTCCCCAAGCCATTACAGAAAATATACTATAAATATGAAGAAAAGTGGCTCTATCTCGTTTTCGGCGGACTGACTACCGTCGTGTCTATCGTTACGAAGCTCCTGCTCTTCAAGTTCGTTCCCGGCGAGCCCAAATGGGAGAGTACCGCAGGCGTTGTATTTTCATGGATATGCGCGGTAACATTCGCGTTCTTCACCAACAAGAAGTACGTCTTCAAGAACGAGACCAAGAATGCCAAGGAGTTCTGGAAGGTATTCGCTTCGTTCTACGGCGCAAGACTTGCAACTCTCGGCATGGAGGAGGCTATATTCCTCATCTTCTGCGACTGGCTGGGCATGAGCAAGACCGTTATCACATTCCTCAGTCAGGTGGTAATATTTATCGCAAACTATATTCTCAGTAAGGTCTTTGTTTTCAAGAACAAGGAAAACGATACCGCGGAGCAGCATAATGACTGACACAATTAAAATAGGAAGGGTGACTATCCCCAGAACTGCCGCACTTGCTCCTATGGCAGGAGTTGCAGACAGAGCATACAGGCTCATGTGCAAGAAGTATGGCGCGGCTTACGTGGTCAGCGAAATGGTGTCCGCAAAGGGCATATGCTACAGTGACCGCAAGACTGCGGAGCTCTGCACAGTCACCGACGATGAGCGTCCCATGGCGGTGCAGCTTTTCGGCAGCGAGCCCGACTTCATGGCGGAGGCTGTGAAGATAGTTCTGGAGTACAGGCCCGACATAATCGACATAAATATGGGCTGTCCCGTGCCGAAGGTAGTGGGTACGGGGGCAGGCTCGGCGCTGATGAAGGACATAAAGCTGGCGGCGGATATCACAGAAGCTGCGGTAAAGGCGGCAGGGGAGACTCCTGTCACTGTGAAGATACGCAGCGGCTGGAACGCCGAGAGCATAAACGCTCCCGAAATGGCTAAGGCTCTCGAAGCAGCAGGAGCTGCGGCTGTTGCAGTCCACGGGCGCACGAGGGATATGTTCTACAGCGGCGAGTCCGACAGCAGTGTGATAAAGGCTGTGAAAGAGGCTGTCAGCATTCCTGTTATCGGAAACGGCGATATCACCGACGCCGATTCCTGCGTGAAGATGTACAGCGAGACAGGCTGCGACCTTGTGATGATAGGGCGCGGCAGCTACGGGAATCCATTTATTTTCCGCGAGATAGAAGCGAAGCTTCGCGGCGAAGTCTATGAGCCGCCTGCTCTGGAAACGAAAATGCAGGTCATGCTGGAGCATATCCGCCTGATACTTGAACTCAGCGAAAAGTGTGAGGAGCTCGCCATGCACGAAGCCCGCAAACACGCGGCGTGGTACATGAACGGCTATTACGGCTCGGCAAAATTCCGCGGACGCTGCTATCAGCTTTCCTCCTATGCAGAGGCGGAGGCTCTGGCAGATGAGTTCATTCAGCTTCAGCGCAGCCGACAGGCGAGCCTTTGAGGTCTGTTATACGCTGGGGAATCCGAAATTACGCATTCTGTATACAAAGTGGACAAAACAGCGGATTATCGTCAGAGTGTACAAAAAACACGCATAAACTTCGTATGAATGAACAAATATAGGGTAAAACTAAAGTTGAATAGGAGAATTTGCCGTAAATACGTTGTTTTGTGAGCAAAATTAAGCATTTTGTGCTTAAAACGCGTTGTAAATTCATTTAAGTTTGATACAATTTGTAATTGCCAAATTAAAAATAATGTGATATAATAAAAATGGTAAGTGGCATGATTTTTATGGATTTTATGCCTTTCGCCAAAAAGGAGACCTCTATGAAACTCAGAAAAGGACGTGCCTTCGGCGCAGTTACTGTTCTTGCTGCACTTATCGCAGGAGTAGTAAGCTGTAATGTTGTCGGAAGTACAGAACCTAACAACAAGGAGCCTGTCACAAGCGGCAGTCCTTCCGCCGTAACAACGGAAGCTGCGGAGCCTGCAACAGAGGAACAGCCCGATAAGGTGGTTCATGTTGTGGCGGCAGGCGATAATCTCATACATTATTCGGTATACAAGAATGCCGAAGCACTGGCAGGCGGCGTGGGCTATGACTTCAAGCCCATGTACTCCGAGGTGAA
The DNA here is from genome assembly GCF_000621845.1 of Ruminococcus flavefaciens MA2007. GTDB lineage: Bacteria > Bacillota > Clostridia > Oscillospirales > Ruminococcaceae > Ruminococcus > Ruminococcus flavefaciens_E. The sequence continues at coordinate 47,086 of NZ_KK211355.1, forward strand.
GTACCTCGTTGAAGGTGCTGACCTTGCCATACTCAATCAGGAGACTATCATCTCCCAGAGCAACCCTATCCGCGGTGCGGACGGCGGTCAGCTCATATTCAACTCGCCTCCCGAGGTCGCAGACGCAGTCATAGACCTTGGCTTCGATGTGTTCACTATGGCGAACAATCACCTGCTGGATATGGGGACGGACGGTCTTGAGGAGTCCATAAGATTCTGGAATCAGAAGGCGGAGGAGAACGACCTTACAGTTCTCGGAGCTTACCTGAATGAAGAGGACGCAAACAATATCCGCGTTCGTGAGGTCAACGGCGTCAAGATAGCCTTCCTCGCTTATGCGCACCATATAAACGGCTTTGATTCGCTGCTGGACGACGTTCCGCTGAGAGTCATCAAGAATGAGGAAGAGGACGTCATCGAGAGACAGATAAAGGAAGCCGACCAGTTGGCAGACGTTGTCATCGTATCCGCTCACTGGGGCGAAGATGATACAACTGTGGTCACTGATGACAGAATAGAGCTCGCCAACAAAATGGTTGACTGGGGTGCTGATGTGATACTCGGCTGTCACACACATACCGCAGAGACCATGGAGTGGATAGAGCGCGACGACGGCACAAAGGGCTTCGTTTATTACTCAATGGGCAACTTCATCTGCGCTCAGACCGACAACTTCAACGTTGTTGGAGAGATGCCCGATTTCGATATAGTCATCGACGGAAAGACAAATGAGCTCAGGCTGGAAAACGTGGGCTGTATACCTATTATCATTCATTACGAGAGCGAATTCTCCAACATGAAGATATACCCCTACAGCAAGTATTCACCCGAGCTGGCAGAGCGTCACGGACTCCCGTATGCAGTGCCTCAGGGCTCGTATCCGGAGTTCGGCTGGGACGTCATAAATCGCATAATAGACGAGCAGATTCCTGCGGAATTCAGGAAACTCGACAAATAATTTGATAAATTCATTTTTGGTTCAAATATACGCTTTCACAGGGCTTTTTCGAGATTTTTACCATTGTGCAAACCGTGCAAAAATCACTTTTGCAGTTTATGTAAAATACCAAAAACGATATGAACCTATTTACTTTTTTTTAGACCTGATATATAATGAAATCATGAATAAATATAGATTTGGGATTTAGTATCCCATCACGGCAGTGTGATGCGTCTTGAGACAAAACCACTGCTGGCAGAGCACAAGCTTTTAGTCACAGGCTGACGGCAGAGGGGAGCTTCTGAGAGGCGTGTACATACGTCCGTTCGGAATCTGTTCCATGTGACCGCGGCTCGGACAGCTTAGCCTCGTCTGTATGACTGACAGCGGCTTCACAGCCACCGCTTTGCACAGCTTTCATTCGTATATCGGTGATGTGGTTTTGCAGGGAGGGCGGAACGGTGTATCCGCTGCAATTAAGACATGATATAATAAAAGGGGCGATCGGTTCCTTTGTTATATAACATTATTGAAGAAGGAGGAAAAAATAATGAAGACAAAAAAGGTAGTCGTCGGAGCTTTAGCTGCGATGCTTTCACTTTCAGTCTGCTCACTCGCACCTGCGGTAGCTGCCGGCGAAACAGTGCAGATATCCGTTGGCAAAGTAAACGCAGAGGCAGGTGCAGCATTCTCGGTGGACGTATCGTTGGCTGATATCCCATCTTCCGGCATCCAGTGCCTTGACTTCGCTGTTTCCTATGACAGCAAGGTACTCACAATCGAATCCATAGAGGCAGGAGCACTCGTTAAAAACGGCTCTGACTCAAAGGATCTCTCAGCATCTCTTGCACCTCTCTTCGAGGGCACAGTTAACAGCTCAGAGGGCTGGGCGAGTGCGGCATGGTCCACATCTACTGATGATGCTTCATACTGGCTCAAGAGCGATGGCGTTTTCTGCACCATTAAGGGTAAAGTAGCAAGCGGCGTTGCAAACGGCACAGTTTCTGATCTCAAGATCATTCCTATCGACCGTGAACTTTATTCAAAGTCAGGCGTTAAGAATAAGGAAATCAGCTGTGGCTATGAGAAGGACGGAAAGCCCGTCAAGTATGATACAAAGCTGGTTAACGGCAGCGTTACAGTAGGTACGCCGGTAACAACTACTACACAGCCAACTACAGGCAAGATCACACGCGGTGACGCTAACTGCGACACTCAGGTAGATATGTCTGACGTTGTTCTCATTATGCAGAGCCTTGCTAACCCCAACAAGTACGGCCTTAGCGGTTCGGACGACAAGCACATTACAGCTCAGGGACAGGCAAACGCAGATGTTGATGACAGCGTAAAGGGTATCACAGGCGGAGACGCTCTGAAGATACAGCAGTGGCTGCTCAAGAGCATTTCTGAGCTCTGATCCGAGATTATCTGATTTGTCCCCCTTACAAAGGAATACAAACCCAATTTATGTTTTATTAATAGGCTTAAAAAACCTAAAGAAAGGAATTATTACAAATGAAAAAGTTAATTTCTGCAGTCACATCACTGTGTATGGCTGCATCAATGGTATGCACAGTAGTTCCTGCAACAGTAGGCGCTGCTGACGCTTCCAAGGGATTATCTATTAAAACATATGATATCCAGAATCCAGATGCTGCTTCTGGTAAGTCTGAGATCACAATCAGCAAGAAGGATATTCCTGCTGGCGGTTACACAATCCCATCTGCTGTTTACTACTCAGAGGATACTGATAACTCAACAGGTTCTCTCCTTGCAAGTATCACAACAGATTCTAAGGATATCCAGTTCAAGATGTATGATCCTTCCAAGGACGCTTACACATCTGAGAACAAGTCCTACAAGCTCGGCGATGTAGAGTTCACAACTAACAAGTACATCTCATTCGGCGGCTACTGCAAGAGCGCAAGAGATGGCTACAAGGCTGCTGGTCTCTATCAGATGGCTTGTGAATCTTCACAGACAGCTGCTAAGACAGACAACTACTTTATCGGCTGCTCATGGATGAACAACGGTAAGGATTATAAGTGGGCAGGCGCAAAGTCTGATTCATATCCATTATATGCATTCGACACAATTATCCCACAGAATATTGCTGCTGGTACATATAAGGTTATGTTCTGTGACTACAACACAGACGCTACAGGCAAGAACGACAATCCTTGCCCAATGGTTGAGAGCGCTGGCACAAGATACACCAAGAAGGAAGGCAACCTCAAGCTCAGCGAGCTCACAATCAAGGTTACTGACGGTAATACAGATGCAACAACTACAACTAAGCCTGCTGTTACAACAACAACTACAACAATCAAGACTCCGAATCCAACAACAACAACTACAGTTAAGCCTGTAGGTGATGCTGATATCACATTCGAGTTTGTTGATTTCAAGACAGGCAAGAGCTCTGGTACATACAAGCCAGGCGATACAATCGAAGTTGACGTTAACATCAAGGCTGGCGGCAAGCCTGTATCAGCTACAGATGTTCAGTTCAAGGCTAACGGTCTTGAAGTTACTGAGATCGGCGAGAGCGCAGGCGCATTCGACGGCGTATCTGTAAACTCTAACCTCAAGGAACTCCGTGCAAGCTATCCTTCACTTAACGGCGATACACCTATGGTTCCAGAGGACGGCAAGTCTGCATTCATGCTCACAGTTAAGGTTCCTGCTGACGCTAAGGACGGTACTTACACACTTGACTTTGACAGCCAGTGCAAGATCTTCAAGGATAACACAAGCTTCAACTATAAGACAGCTTCAACTCCTCTTACTGTAACTGTTGGCAATCCTCCTGTAAATCAGGATACAACAACAACTACAACTGTTACAACAGCAAAGGATCCTGGTAAGACAACAACAACTACAGTTAAGCCTGTAGGTGATGCTGATATCACATTTGACTTCGTTGATTTCAAGACACAGAAGACAGCTATCAGCGCTAAGGCTGGCGATGAGATCGAGGTTGACGTTAACATCAAGGCTAACGGCAAGCCTGTATCAGCTACAGACGTACAGTTCAAGGCTACAAACGGTCTTGTTTTAAGCGACATCGGTGAGAGCGCAGGCGCATTCGACGGCGTATCTGTAAACTCTAACCTCAAGGAACTCCGTGCAAGCTATCCTTCACTCAACGGTGATACACCTATGGTTCCAGAGGACGGTAAGTCAGCATTCATGCTCACAGTTAAGGTTCCTGCAAATGCTAAGGACGGCGACGTTTATACACTCGGCTTCGACAGCCAGTGCAAGATCTTCAAGGATAACACAAGCTTTAACTACAAGACAGACTTCACTCCTCTTACAATCACAATCGGTGACTACGTAGTTACAACAACTTCAACTACAGCAGTTACAACTACAACAGTTACAACAACTGTTAAGCCAGATCCTACAACATCAACAACAACTACAACTCCTGATCCTCAGCCTGGCAAGACCATCAAGGTTACTATGTGGGGCGACGCTAACTGCGACGGCAAGGTAAACGTTGCTGACGTTGTTGCAATCAGAAACATGACAGCTGATATGGATGCATTCCTCGCAGACGCTGGTTTCGCATTCGATAAGGCTCAGGGCAGAGTAAACGCAGACGTTGTTGATCCTCAGGATATCACAGGCGCTGCTTGCGATCCTGCTAAGGTTAAGATCACAGGTGCTGATGCTGACCTTATCATCAACTACATCATTTCTAACGGTTACGATATGGCTAAGGCTGTAACACCTAAGAAGTCCTAAGTAAGAAACATCAATTAAATAAGAGCAATTTGCTCGGAAAGGAAATGCACTGATGAAGAAACTGCTTTCAGCAGTTACATCCGTTGCCATGAGCTTCTCGCTCATGGCAGGTGCATTTGCTTCGCCAGTTAGTGCTGCGGGCGGTAATACTGCTTCGCAGCCTAAACTTAATATGGGCGGAGTACTGGATGTTTCTGCTAATAAAAATGCCGGTGAATCAGTTGAGTGGAACATAGGCACAGCAATTGCTGCTCCTGGTATGTCTGTAACAGTACCAGTAGTAGTAAGCAAGTCTACCCTCGAGGTAACAAGTGCTCAGTTCAAGATCAACCCCGCTTCACCTATCAAGCTCAAGTCTGTTAAGGCAGGCGAGGCTTACGGTGCAAATGCTTCTTTTGACGGTAATGTTATCGTTCTTGAGAGAAGCAGCGGTAAGGGCGTTGTTGCTGCCAACGATTCAGTGGTTCTCAACTTAACATTTTCTGTTCCAAGTGATTGTGCTGAAGGCGACTATGCAGTAGAGGCTTCTGACCTCTTCGTTAGTAACGCAAAGAGCGCTGATATTACATCAAGTGTAAAGTTCGGTGCAGGTACAATCAAGGTACAGAAGGACGTTCCTAATGGTAACGTTTCATGGATACTCGACAATGTGGAGGGTGCTCCCGGTGAAACAGTTACATTAAAGGCTTATGTCAGCAATACTGACGGAGCTCTCGCAGTAGCAGGCGCTCAGTTCGGTATCAAGACAGAGTCTCCAATCGAATTCAAGTCACTCAAGGAAGGCGGAGCTTATGCTTCTCCTATTGCTTTTGATGAGAAGGTTCAGACCTACGTATTCGATTCAGGTTCAGGTAAGGGCGTTATCGCTGGCGATAAGTCCACTATCATGAACATTTCTTATACTATCCCGTCTACTTGCCCCGAGGGAACATACAAGGTCTCATGGGATAACGGCGTGGTTAGTGACGGACATTCAGCTGACATTACCTCTAAGGTAAAGTTCGTTGACGGTTCTATCAAGGTAACAAAGGGCGTTACTTCCAATAAGGTAACATGGACACTCAGCAACGAGACAGCTAAGGCAGGAGACGTTGTTACTATGACAGCAAAGGTTTCCGATAAGTCCAATGCAGGTCTCAAGGTCGGCGGCGCTCAGTTCATGCTCGACGCTAAGTCTCCTATTACTTATAATGACAAGATCGCTGAGGGCAACGCTTACGGCGCTGCTATCAAGTACACAAAGGGTACAGACAGATTCGTGTTTGACCTTAACGGTGCAGGCAAGGCTGCTGCTGACGATTCAACTATCTTCAGCGTAGACTTCAAGGTACCTGACAATTGTCCTGACGGCGTTTATACTGTAAAGTGGGCTGATACCTTCGTTTCAGACGGCAAGGCTAACGACGTTACAAAGGACATCGTTCTGGTTGACGGTTCTATCACAGTAGGAACTGTTCAGACAGACAAGGGAACAGCTACTTGGGTTATCCCAAGCGAAGTACAGGCAGAACCCGGTTCGTCAGTAGAGCTCGTTGCTAAGGTAAAGGGCGATTCTGACCTCTCAGTTGCAGGTGCTCAGTTCTCTATCGTAGGCACAGATCCTACAAAGCTCAACAGCATTACAGGTAAGCCTTACGGCTTTACACTTTCTTCCGATCCTGAGTACAAGGCTAACTGCATTTTCGAGAATGCAACAGGCGCTACTGCTAAGGACGGAGACGTACTCTTCACAATCAAGTTTGACGTTCCTGCAGGCACACCTGACGGACTTTATCCTGTAAAGTGGTCCAAGCAGTTCGTTACAAACGACAAGAGTGTTGATATCACAAAGAATGTAACATTTGTTGACGGTAGCATCAGAGTTGGCAAGGGTACAACTACAACCACAGTAACTGGTACCGGTACAACAACAACTGTAACAGGCACAACAACAACATTACCTACAGGCGCTCTTATCTGGCAGATCGACACAAAGCAGATCGAGGTTCCAGCAGTGGATACTAAGGTTGAGCTCAGAGTCTATGTAAACGATAAGAACGATGCTAAGGTAGGCGTTGCAGGTGCTCAGTTCCGCATTACCAATGCAAAGGAGATCACATTTGATTCCGCTAAGGGTTCTGACGCATACAATGCTAAGTTTGAGACAGATACAAAGACAGCAGGCGTTGACAAGAGCGCTGTAATGTTCGTATCTGACGATCTCAAGAATGCTGTAGCAGCAAACAATGCTGACGTTGCAGTTCTTACATTCACAGTTCCTGCTAACACACCAGAGGGAACATACGTTGTTGGATTTGCTGACAATTCACTTTTCGTAACTGATGAAAAGTGCAAGGACATCACTAAGAATATCATCGGTCTTGACGGTGCTATCATCATCAAGAAGCCCGATCCTGATGTTCCCGTTTCATCATCAACAACAACAACAACAACAACTGTTACAGGAAGCAGCACATCTTCTACTTCTTCTGTAACAGGCACAACAACAACTGTTACAGGAAGCAGCACATCTTCAACTTCTTCTGTAACAGGCACAACAACAACTGTTACAGGAAGCAGCACATCTTCAACTTCTTCTGTAACAGGCACAACAACAACTGTTACAGGAAGCAGCACATCTTCAACTTCTTCTGTAACAGGCACATCAACAACAGTTACAGGAAGCAGCACATCTTCAACTTCTACTGTAACTACAGTAACAACAACAATACCTGACGGTGCTATCATCTGGAAGCTTGACACGGTTCACGCTGTTCCCGGTGAGACTGTTAAGGTTAAGATGGTTGTAATTGATTCCAATAAGGTAAATCTCGGCATTGCAGCTGCTCAGTTCTCAGTAACACCTTCTATCACAGGCAATACAGGTGCAGAGCTCACATCTGTCGGCGAAGCATCAGCTTATGGTTCAAAGGTTGTTAAGGGACCTGACAACAACATCAGATTTGTCTTTGAGGACAAGGATGCTCATGTTGCAGCAGACGGTGCAACAGTTGCTGAGTTCAGCTACACAGTCGGCAAGGACGCAGTTCCAGGCAAGGATATCGATCTTGTTATAAGCGATCTCTTTGTTTCAAACGGCAAGTCAGTTGATATCTCTAAGTATGTAATTGGCATAGATGGTAAGATCATTGTTGATGCACCATCTATTGATCCAACTTCAACTACAACCACAACAACTGGTACAAGTACAACAACTGGTACAAGTACAACAACTGGTACAAGTACAACAACTGGTACAGGTACAACAACTGGTACAGGTACAACAACTGGTACAGGTACAACAAGTGGTACAGGTACAACAACAACTGTTACAGGAAGCAGTACATCATCAACTTCTTCTGCAACAGGTACTACATCAACAGGTACAGGCACTACATCAACAGGTACAGGTACTACAAATACAAGTACAACAACAACTGTAACAGGCAGCAGCACATCTACATCTACTGCTACAACTACAGGTACAGGTACAGTTCTGAACGTAACCTTTACAACTACATCTAATCCATGGGGTATCCTTGATCCCGTAACCTATACAACTACTACAGTTGACGGTTACCTCTACTCATATGGAACAGTTAAGACTCAGGCAGGCTTCTACTTCAGCCACGATAACGGTATCCGTGCAAAGGGCGACAAGGGCGGCTTCAATCCTGATCAGGTTGTAGAGCTTCAGATCTACGATGTATTCAAGGATGGAACAATTAAGCTCAGAGAATCTATTGACAGAAGCTGGATCAACTTTGGTCAGGCTACACCTGAAAAGGTTTACAACAGCAGGACTCACACTGACGGTAAGACCACTATCGATGACTTCAAGTATGAGATCCCTGTAATGTACGGCAATATGTCTGTAGTAAATACTCAGGGCGAGGCACTTACAGTTCCTGTATACATTGGCGTTAAGGGCGATGTAAACCTTGATAACAAGGTTAACGCAGTTGACGCTTCAACAGCACTTTCGTACTACGCTTCTTACCAGACAAATGGTAATACAAAGACGTCTGTAATATGCCAGAATGACAAGAATGGTCTCACAGTAACATCTCCTACAGATATACTCGATCATTTCGCAGCATTCCTCGGCGACGTTGATACAAACGAGTACGATCCGAATAACTGGAAGACAATGAAGGGCGACAGAACAGTAAACGCTGTTGACGCTTCTTACATCCTTTCATTCTACGCTGAGAGACAGCGTTCCGCTAATAAGGATAAGTCGGCTAACGACCTCTGGAATGATGTTCTTGGCGATGTAAGATTCGGTACAAAGTAAAAAACGCTAAAAAAGCAGGTCTTTCGACCTGCTTTTTTACATTATATACCGCTTGACAAAGACGATGGTAAGATGATATAATACCAATTGTAAGAGAAATTAAGCCAAAATAACAAATGAAATAATACTAAAAGTTCATTTGAATGAAAATATTACGATTCATATAGAGCTATATTGTGAAAAAGCTACAAAAAACGGGAATATTAATCGGCAATAATTTTTTGAAAAAATGTACTGTTCTGCTTGACTTATTGGACTATGTGTGATAAAATGTAGTTATGAATTTTGGGGCGGAGTATATATATACGCATATATCACCCGAAATTTAGCCTAATGCACAGACACCTTATGTAATAATAAGTACGTCTTGGCAAAAGGGGAATAAACATGTTAGAGAGGTATAGGACAATGAAGAATTCATTATTCAAAAGGGCTATCGCAGCAGCTGCAGCTGTTCCGCTCGCTCTTACACAGTGTCTCACATTTGCAAACGCTGTAGAAAGTGACACTGCAACAACTACTGCAAACGTTCAGGCGCAGAGCCAGGAAAGCATACTTAAGGCTTTACTCGCTATCCCTGGTGACGCTAAGATTTTAGGACCTAATGAAAAGGGTGCTGCATACAATCGTCAGCAGTCAACATGGGAGCAGACAGCTCTCTTCCTTCTGAACAATATTGGCGCAAAAGACGGAAGCATCGACCTCACTCCTTATGTTGAGAAGGTTGTAGCTAATGCAGGCAGTTACAGCGATGTAGCAGAAAAGTGTGCAGAGCTTTTAGATGGTCAGAAAGTTGATTATACATTTGACGGTAAGGTGCTCAAGATTACAGGCAAGATTAACAAGCCTGATTACAATGCAATTATCAAGGCTGGTATCGGAAAGAAAGAAATTCCAACACAGTCTCCTAAGAAGGCTCCACAGAAGGTTGCAGGCCGTTATATGGCACCAGCAAGCAATGTAGAGATTCCAGAAGAGTATCTTGCATTTATTCCAGAAGGCTATGATGTAGAAAAGCTCAAGAGTATTGATGTTGCTGCGTTCGAAAAGAAGAACCCCGGCTTCATTGATGAAGTAATAAAGACAATCCCTGAGGAGAAGAGACCCGCAGCAGATGTTGTTGAAGGACTTAAGTCAGGTGAGAAGACAATTGCTGATCTTACAAACGAGCAGATCGTTGATGTAGCTCAGGGTTATGTTGCTGTACAGGTTGAAAAGGCTTTCAGCAGCGAGAAGCTTGACGCAATCAGAATTGATGGTACATTTGAACTTATAATAGATGGTTCAAAGCTTGATGCTAATCAGACAATAACTGCTGAACTCAAGTATACTTGTGGAGATGGCGAGACTTATGTAGCTGGTCAGATTCCTGGTGTATTAAAGCAGAAGTTCAGCGATATCAAGAAGACAGCTGATGAGGAGATAAATGCTCAGATTGATCCTAAGTACAATTATCTTGTACAGGACGAGTTTGACAAGGTTATCGACAAGCTCATCAAGGCAGCTACAAAGGCTGACAACGGCGTTACAAAGGCACTTGCTTTTGACTGGAACTACACAACAGCTCAGGAGAAGAACAATGCTGCTGACGCTATCACAAAGCTGAATGCTAAGATCAAGAGCTTTGGCATCAACAAGCAGCTCCCACCAACAGCAAGCGATATCGCTTCTAATTCAAAGGTTGCTGCTGCATTTGCAGAGATCTCCGAGAAGACAAACGGTAAGGTTACAATTTCTGCTGCTGAGGTTGGCAAGTTAGCTGACGAGGTTGGCGGAAGAAGCATCAAGAAGGGCGACGATGTAGTAGTTTCTACAGACCTCAGCGCAAACATCTTCGGCGGCGTTGGTTCATTCACAGCTGCATTCGATGATGATGCTGACGAAGTTGCTGTTCTTAAGAAGAAGGTAGAGGCTGACGGCTATCAGCTCGTAGGTTCTTACAAGAAGGCTTACGCAAGAGTAGACTTCAGCGACATCAAGGACACAGGTAAGGCAAGCCTTTCACTCAGCCTTGACAGAATCCTTGTAACTGATACAACAACAACTACAACTTCTACAACAACTACAACAACTTCATCTACAACATCTTCATCTACAACAACATCATCAACAACATCTTCATCTACATCTTCATCAACAACATCATCTTCTACAACAACATCAACAACTTCATCTTCTACAACAACATCAACAACATCATCTTCTACAACAACATCAACAACTACTACACCTCCTGATACAAAGAAGATCAAGAAGCAGTACGCTAAGGCTGGCTACAAGACAACTGCTGCATTCTACCTCAACACAGAGGAAGAGTTCAACAAGAAGCAGATCTCCAATGTAGCACTCGTTATCGAGTACACAGACGGTACTTCCGAGGAGAGAACAGTTGCTGCTGACGATATCAACTTCGGTACAGCTAAGCCAACTAACACATACGAAAAGGGCAACACAACATTCAAGTATGATGTTCCTGTATTCGTAAAGGATACAGCTCTTACAGATGCTGACGGTAAGGCAATCACAGTTGAGGCTTACATCGGCGTAAGAGGTGACGCTGACCTTGACAACACAGCAAACGCTGTTGACGCTTCTGTAGTTCTTACATACTATGCTAAGCTCCAGACAGGCGGCAAGGCTGCAAGAACTCAGCTTTCTACAAGCCCACTTGTAAAGGCTGCAAGTGATATCTACGATGATTTCGCTGCTTACCTCGCTGATGTATATTACGATGTTGAGAATGGCGTAATATTTGATAACCTTACAGACAAGGCTACAAGAAAGAACACTATCAACGCTGTTGACGCTTCTTCAATCCTCCAGTTCTATGCAAAGAGACAGGTTTCTGATAACCAGAACAAGTCTGATGCAGTTCTCTGGGCTGACGTTGACGCTAACATAGGCAACAGCGAGTCAAATCAGTAAGTAAATATACTGATACTTATCAATGTGAATTATCTGCCGTCGCAAAACGGCGGCAGATATAAAATTTAATATTTATGATGTTAGCCGCCGTATCTGCGACGGAAAAACATATATAAAAAATCTGAAAGGAAATAATAACAATGAAGACGAACACTATTAAGCGTGCTTTCGCTGCACTGGCAGTTTCCGCTGTAGCACTTTCAGCAACTGCTATTAATGCTTCTGCTGAGACAGCTGTAGGCTATACTTCTACAGGCAAGGCAGCAGGATTCACAGGAGCTTCACTTGAGCTCACACAGAAGACAATCACTCTTGACGAGGCTAAGAATGCTCAGATGATCACACTTTCTGCTAAGAGCACAAACGGCACAAAGTTTGATTCAACAGGTATCCACATCACATATGATGCTGGTCTTGAGCTTGTTCCAATCACAATTAAGGGCAAGAACGTAAACGCTGAGGATATGCAGGTTTACGGTACATACAAGGCTGTAACAGACGGCGACAACGGCCTCTTCCTTACATTTGGTAACGACGAGACATTCAGCGCTGCTGCTGACGGTACTGCTCTTTGGCAGTTCCAGCTCAAGGTTAAGAACCCAGAGGCTGGTAAGAAGTACCCAATCAACGTTTCTTTCACTGACGGTGACCTCTTTGACCTCAAGGGAAGCGCTGATACTGAGAAGATCAGAGACTATGCTTTCTCTAACGTAACTCAGGGTTACATCGAGATCGTAGCTCCTCCAACTACAACAACAACAACAGCTACAACAACAACAACTTCTACAACAACATCTACAACAACAACTACAACAACTCCTACATCATCTACAACTAAGGCAAGCGCTACAACAACTAAGGCTGCAACAACAACTAAGAAGGTAAGCACAACAGCTGCTAACGCTAACTCACCTAAGACAGGTGTTCCTGGTGCTGGCATCGCTGTAGCAGGTCTTGCTGTTGCAATCGGTACTGCATTCGTTCTCAGAAAGAAGGAAGACTAATTAATTAGTCCCATCTTAATGGAATAATTAAAGGCTCTCCAATCGGAGAGCCTTTTTTTAGTCTTTTTTAGTTGGCGGAGTCCAGTTTATTCCGCCCCAGCCGTCAACGTTGGCACGGCACATAGCACCGAAGAGCCTGTCCTTGAAGCCGTGGTCATTACGCTCCATATCTGCAAGGAAGTCCTTGGTCTTCTGGCGGTTGGTGTGACCGTCAGCAGGACAGACGGATCTCACAATAGGGAGCTCGTTTTTGCGGGCTGCGCGGCGTATCTCCTTTTCGGGAGCAAGCACCAGCGGACGTATAACAGTCACTTTTTTGTGGCTCAGGTAGGTGCTTGGTGCAAAGCAGCCGATACGTCCCTCGGTAAAGAGATTCATCACGAATGTCTCAACTGCGTCGTCGTAGTTGTGCCCGAGAGCTACCTTGTTGCAGCCGAGCTCGTTAGCGGCGTCGTGGAGTGCTCCGCGGCGCATACGTGCGCAGAGACTGCACGGGCTGGGCTCCTTGCGGACGTCGAACACTATCTCGCCTATCTGAGTAGGGATAACGCGGTACTCCACGCCCATTTTTTCGCAGCGTTCCGCAATGGGGGAGAAGTCGGGCTTCTTGTCCTTGAACCCCATATCGAGGGTGACAGCGACGACTTCATAGTCGATACCGATGAATCGGCGCAGGAGCACAAGACCCTCTAAAAGCACAAGGCTGTCCTTGCCGCCCGAGACTCCTACGAGTATGCGGTCACCGTCGCTGATGAGCCCGTAGTTCTGAATGGCTTTTCGCATATATCCGAGAATTTTCTGCATAATATCTCTCCAAAACGTTTTTCTTGATTATATCACATCTAAAAGTAAAATGCAACTAAATAAGGAAATCCATGTAGGGGACGGCGTCCTCGACGTCCCAGCGTAGGGGCGGATATTATCCGCCCGGTAAGGGACGCCCTCTCTTGCAGGGCGTCCCTCTTAAAAAAACAGTCCAGTGGACTGTTTGGGGAAGAGGGTGACTCCCCATGGGGTGGGGAGATGTCGCAACGCGACAGAGAGGACGGACACGATTAGGGGACCTTGCAAGTGAAGGCGTCCCTAATGGGACGTCGAGGACGCCGTCCCCTACAAATAGATCATTTATAATAAATATGCATTTTGCGGGACGCCGAGGGCGGCGTCCCCTACAGATAATAATCACTTTTTTCGGAAATTTGCAAATTTTTCTTGCAAAGTAAGAAAAAATATATTATAATAGAAATGGTAACTTTTCGGGATTTGTCCCGAATCCAGCAAATCAGAAAGGAGCGGCGCATTTGCGCCTTTAAAACAATGACAGAACAGCTGAAAAACCTGCTAATTTTACTGGCGGCGATAGTTGTCGTACTTATCCTTGTCATACTTCTTTTCAGCGGCAAAAGCTCGTTCAGACGCCTGCTTTCACTATTCCTTGAAGAGCGCGAGGACTACGAAGGCGACGATGACGGGGACGGCGGCGAGAGAGCTATGCCTGTCAAGCAGCAGACTCCCACACAGCGCAGAAGAGCAGCAATAGAGGAAAACGTGCAGAAGCGTACCTCTGAGCCTATTGTCGAAATGGCTACACTGGTTCGTAAAAGCGATGACCGCCTCAGAGTTATAGAGAGTACAGGTCAGGTAAGACTCGTTGACGAGTACTACGAGCTTATCTTTGTAACACGTAAGGGACAGAAGCTAAAGATAGAATGCTCTGCCGAGGCTTACGAAAAGGTGCCCTTCAATCAGCAGGGCTCGCTTACATACAAACGCAATACCCTTGTAAAGTTCAAGTACTACGAGGATACTGTATTTAATTGACATCAGGGGGACGGCTTAGTGTCGTCCCATATTTGTATACGAATGGACGTGGGCATATGGTAAACTTTAATAACGACTGGGACGGGCTTCTCAAAGGCGAATTCGATAAGGAATATTACCTGAAGCTCCGCCAGACTCTCATAAACGAGTACAGAACACAGCGTATCTACCCCAATATGTATGATATCTTCAACGCTATGAAGCTGACCTCATACGACGATGTAAGGTGCGTTATCATCGGTCAGGATCCCTACCACGGCGAGGGACAGGCTCACGGACTGAGCTTTTCTGTACGCAAGGGCGTAGCTCCGCCGCCGTCGCTGGTGAATATCTTCAAGGAGATACGGGACGACGTGGGTATAGACAATCTCGGCAAGCATGGCGAGCTGACCAAATGGGCGCAGGAGGGCGTTCTCCTGCTGAATTCAGTTCTCACTGTCCGCGCAGACCAGGCAAGAAGCCACCGCGGTCTGGGCTGGGAGAACTTCACCACCGACGTTATACAGCTTCTCAACAAGCGCGAGAAGCCAATGGTGTTCATGCTCTGGGGCGGCGACGCCAAGGCAAAACAGCAGTTCATCACCAATCCCAACCACCTTATACTCAAGGCGGCTCACCCAAGTCCGCTGTCGGCGTATAACGGCTTCTTCGGGTGCAGACATTTTTCAAAGGCAAACGAGTTTCTCCGCGCACATGGCTTGGGAGAAATAGACTGGTCAATAGATTAACGGAGGAAATTATGCATATAAAGGAACTTTTCTGCAAAAAGACCGTTTTTTCATTCGAGGTTTTCCCGCCCAAGAAGGACAGCCCCGTGGACATAATATATGATACCCTTGATGAGCTTCAGGGACTTTCTCCCGATTTCATCAGCGTTACATTCGGCGCAGGCGGAAGCGGCAACAGCAAGCACGCCTTGGAGATAGCTTCAAAGATAAAGGACAGCGGCACTATACCAATGCTCCACCTGCCCTGTATCAACTTCACCAAGGCTGAGATAGACGCAGCTCTCAGTGAAGCACAGCAGCGCGGCATTGAGAATATCCTCGCCCTCCGCGGCGACATCAATCCCGATATACCGCCTGTGGACGATTTCCACCATGCAAGCGACCTTATCACTTATATAAAGTCCAAGGGCGATTTCGATATCGCAGGAGCCTGCTATCCCGAGTGTCACCCCGACGCTGCGGATATGATAGAGGACATCAAGAACCTCAAAGCCAAGGTGGACGCAGGCGCTGACCACCTTATCTCGCAGCTTTTCTTCGATAACGACAGCTTCTACGCATTCCGCGAAAAGGCTGCTATCGCAGGCATAAACGTGCCTATTGAGGCAGGTATCATGCCTGTTGTAAACAAGAATCAGATAGAGCGCATGGTAACTACCTGCGGAGCAAGTCTCCCTGCAAAGTTCGTGCGTATCATGACCAAGTACGAGCACAGTCCCGAGGCTCTCCGCGACGCAGGAATAGCCTATGCGGTAAACCAGATAGTTGACCTTGTGGCAAGCGGAGTCGACGGAATACACCTCTACACCATGAACAAGCCCTACGTGGCACGTAAGATATGCGAGGCTGTTTCGGGCATAATAGGTGCGTAATGGAGCTGCTTCCCATATCAAAATCAGAGGCGGCACGGTACATGGGCGTAAAGGGAGAGCCTGACGAAGCAGTCATGGAGCTCCTTGACCGTGCGGAGCGGCTTGTCCGCGAAAAAGTCCGCCCTAAGTACGTCTATCTCGAAACAGATGTGAGCTTCACAGACGAGGGAGTAGTCCTCGGAGCAATGTCCGAGCCCCTCACAGGAGAGGATATAAAGCGTCATTTAACGGGCTGCAACAGAGCGGTAATGCTGGCGGCTACTCTGTCTCAGGAGGCTGATAAGCTCATAAGACAGGCGGCTGTGACCAATATGGCGGAGTCTCTTGCCATAGACTGCATTTGCAGTGCGGCAATAGAGCAGGTCTGTGACCGTGCAGAGCAGGAGATATTCGCAGAGCACCCTGCACCATACAGGACATGGCGCTTCAGCGCAGGCTACGGAGACCTGCCCATAACGCTGCAAAGGAGCTTTTTGCTTGCTCTCAATGCTCAGCGGCGCATAGGTCTCACGGCAACAGCCAGCTCACTGCTGATACCCTCAAAGTCGGTGACGGCTATAATAGGGGTGTCGGATGATCCTGTAAAAAAAGGAGCAAAAGGCTGTGCCATATGCTTCATGAAAGATAACTGTGAGTATAGACGAACTGGAAGAGTTTGTAAGTAAATAAAATTAATCTATATACTGGATTTAAGCAGTACATAAATGGTCCATATGTGATAAACCCACTATAAATGCCCACAAATTATATGAAATATTGACATTGACATGAACAATGCAAAAGTGTTATAATTAAGTAAAGAATAATCAAAATGTATTATTGGGGAACTTATCTCCGTATTGTTATTGAAAAATTGCAGAGTTTTTTCAAATACGGATAAGTTTGTGTGGGCGGTATTAAAGGAGTCATAAAATGAAAAAAGCAAGATATTTTATTTCGGCATTGCTGTTGACATCGCTCTCAATGTCTCTTCTTGCGTGCAGCAGTAAAAAAGATGACAGCTCAAAATACAGCAAGGAGCTGGATTCCTCAGTAAGAGATGA
The DNA here is from genome assembly GCF_000621845.1 of Ruminococcus flavefaciens MA2007. GTDB lineage: Bacteria > Bacillota > Clostridia > Oscillospirales > Ruminococcaceae > Ruminococcus > Ruminococcus flavefaciens_E. Next base: position 64,448 of record NZ_KK211355.1, read on the forward strand.
GATACGTCAGAATGCAGTTGCTTCAGAGCTTCTGACAGGCGACAAGCTTGAAAACGGCGTCATAAAGTGGCTTTCTGACTGGGATATCAACCCCGACGGTACAGGCAAGAACGTTCCTATCGACCTTGCTGTATTTCAGGAGCGCTATGGCGGCGAGATAAAGTATTACAGATGCAAATATGAAGAGCGCTATGATATGCTCAGTAAGTATATCGCTTCGGGCGAGGGCATAGACTTCTTCTATGGAGGAAATCTTGACGCTTTCCCAAAGGGCGCCGTAAAGGATATGTTTGCACCTGTTGACGATTATATCGACTTCGAATCCCCACTATGGGAAGACGTAAAGGACATCAACGACCAGTTCGTTTGGAACGGCAAGCATTATATGGCAGGCATTCAGGCTACAGGCGATAAAACGGCTGTGGTATACAACCGAAAGACAGTTGCAGAGGCTGGTCTTGAGGATCCTGCCGACCTCTATGCAAGAGGCGAGTGGGACTGGAACGCTTTTGAGAATATGCTTGAGAAGTACGTTGATAACGGCAGTCAGAAATTCGGCATAGACGGCTGGTGGTTCGAGTACGGACTTATGAATACTATCGGTGTGCCTCCTGTAAGTATCGAGGACGGCAAGCTGGTAAGCAATCTTAGCGATCCTTCAATGGAGCGCGTGCAGAACTGGCTCTATGAGCTCTATCAGAAGGGCTATGTAGCCATAGGCAGTGAGGACTTAGGCTGGGAAAGCAAGCCTGCGTATATTGGCGAGGGCAAGGAGCTGTTCTATCCTGTGGGACTGTATGAGTTCTATAAGGAGAAGTCACAGTGGTCTGCCACCTTCGGCGCTGACGCATTCTTCGTGCCAATGCCAAAGGATCCCGAGGCTGATGAGTATTACATACCTACAGGCTTTGAATCATATATGTTCGTCAAGGGCGGCTCAAATCCGCAGGGCGTTGCCAAGTACCTCGACTGCAAGAGATTCACTCATCTTGACGAGGATACAAAGTCTGTTGCGGATAAGCAGTTCATCGACGACTACGGCTGGACTCAGGAAATGATAGATATGAAGAACAGTATGCAGGAGCTTGCAGAGGCTAACCCTGTTATCGACATATCAAACGGCGTTTCCGAGGACTGCGGAGAGCTTCTGGACAGCAGTCTCAGACTGACCGCAAGAGGTACTCCGTGGAACGAGACCTATGAAGCCATTTATGCTACAGTGGATAAGTATCTTGAAAATATCAATTCCGAGGTGAAATAAAGCGAAGCGGCTTTCTCGGAGTTGCATAGTGTTAACATTAGTTTTATTTATTGCCAAACCGTTGTAATTATGCTATAATAAACATATATAAGACAAAATTTTGATAGTTTTTTAGTTTCAGAAAGGAGGCTATGATCATGGAGAAAGTACTTGTTACAGGAGGATGCGGACTTATCGGTCAGCACATTTGCTCAGGACTTCTGAAAAAGGGCTATGAGGTCATAGCTGTTGACAGAGAAGAAAGTGGATATAACGAGGGAAAGCTTCATTATTCATCAGTACAGTGCGAACCAACAGATAAAAATACAATAGCAGAACTCTTTGAGAAACACGATTTTTATGCGGTAATACACGCGGCGTGTACCGTTGATAATGACATGGGACCTATAGTTACAGACAAGCAGGTAAAGGATTCCGCAGCAGTGGATAAGTTCATTTACCGCTATGCAATGACATCGACTGTGAAGAAGTTCATTCTTCTCAGCACAGATCAGGTATATCAGTTCCCGAAAACACGTGAACCTATCCGTGAGGACAGTGATCTGAAGCCGTCTACAAATTATGCGGCTATGAAATATGCTTCCGAAAAGGCTATTGCCAGCGAATTGCAGCATCACAACAAGGAGGATATCCTCTGTTGCCTGATACGCTTTCCTGCGGTATATACCTTCAATTTTACGGATAATCTCATGGCAAAGATAACCGATCCCAAGGACGGCACATATTTCGTGTTCGGTCAGGGACAGTACGGCTTCCAGCTCTGCTGCGTACATAATCTTGTGGACTTTATCCTGTGCTTCATCAAGAACGCAGATAACCACACCTATGCAGGCATATACAACGTTGCAGACAAGGAGCTTACAACAGCTGCTGATATCATTACATTCATGAGGACGAACCACCGTCTCGGAGCTGTAATGCAGAAGCAGCCCACCAATGCTATCACCAAGCTTAAAGGACTCTTCGGAGCCAATAAGGAGGAGAAGCAGAATTACCGTTATCTTGACATGAACAGAGTCGAGAACAACAACCTGCTGGATAAGACAAAGGCTTCCAAGCTTGTTACATTCCGCTGGGACATACGTAATACAAAGTAAAAAATGCTGTACCGAAAGGTACAGCATTTTTTGTTACTGTAGGGAGTCACCCACATCAGCCCGATGAATAAACGCAGCGATATGAGCATCAGCCCGATGAATAAACGCAGCGATGTGAGCATCAGCCTGATGAATAAACGCAGCGATGTGAGCATCAGCCTGATGAATAAACGGGGCGATGTGGGCATCGCCCCCTACATATTATAGTCACTAATAACTTATTCGATAACGGTGTAGTTATCCGCTGCATTTTCCTTGGTAGCGTGCTCGGTAACGCTGAGCACCTTTACCTTCAGCGGACGCGTACCCATATTTATCTCGATGATATCGCCCACCTTTACGTCGTATGAGGCTCTCTGAGCCTTGCCGTTCACGACTATCTTCTCGGCGTCGCAGGCTTCGTTAGCCACAGTGCGGCGCTTTATAAGGCGCGTCACCTTGAGGTATTTGTCAAGTCGCATAATATCTTCCTTTCAAGCTCTTATATGATGATATAAATAAAAGGGGACAGCGGACTGTCCCCTTTGCTATTACTTGTTTACAGCGTCCTTGAGACCTCTGCCAGCCTTGAATGCAGGTGCCTTGCAGGGAGGGCAGACCATCTTTGCCTTTGTCTTAGGATTGATGCAGGTCTTTTCGCCTCTCTCGCGTACCTCAAAAGTACCGAAGCCTGTGATGGAAACCTTCTCGCCGCTTTCGAGAGCGCCCTGGATTGCTGTGAGTGTAGCCTCGAGAGCAGAAGCAGCGTCCTTCTTAGTGCAGCTTGCCTTATCTGCGATAGAGTTGATAAGTTCAGTCTTAGTCATTTTTCTGTTCCTCCATTTTACTAATTATTGATTTTGCCTTGTCCCAATAAATGTCGAGCTCTTCAATAGGAAGATTTTTCATATCAAGCTTTTTCTCAGAGACCAAGTCCTCTGTAACTGAAAAACGCTTGATAAACTTCTCCGTAGCGGATTTGAGTGCCAGTTCCGCGTCAATGCCTAAGTGTCTTGCTGCGTTGACGCATGAAAACAGCAGGTCGCCCATTTCTTCCTCGATATCTGCTTTATTGCCGCTTGCGATAGCAGCGTCCAGCTCAGCTTTTTCGCCGCCTATACAGGCTACAGCGTCCTCGGCACAGCGGAAATCCATGCCTGCGCGCATTGCTCTTTTGCCGACCTTCTGAGCTCTCATAAGAGCGGGAAGTGACTTGGCAACGCTTGTGAGGGTGTCCGTATAACGCTCCTGTCCCTTTGTCTCCATTTTAATGGCGTCCCAGTTTTTCAGCACCTGATCGGTTGTATTGGCTGTGACGTCGCCGAAAACGTGAGGGTGACGGATAATGAGCTTTTTGCAGACCTCGTCGCACACATCGTCGAACTTGAAGGAGCTCTGCTCCTCCTCGATCCTGCAATGGAAAACGACCTGTAGCAGAACATCGCCCAGCTCCTCACGGAGAAGCTCTGCGTCCTCAAGGTCTATAGCCTCGATGACCTCGCAGGTCTCTTCGATGAGATCGCTTCTGATAGACTGGTGAGTCTGTTCTCTGTCCCAAGGGCAGCCGCCCTCGCCTCTGAGAAGTCTGACAATATCGAGCAGATCGTTTATTGAATAATGGTCTTTCTGCTGGTATTCAACCATAGGAAAACACTCCCTTAAAGACGGGCTATGTTATATAATACCCTAATTTTTTCTAAATTGCAACCTATTTTTTACATTTTTGTTAATTTCGTAGAATAATAATATTTGCTTAGTCGAGGTTTGTATATTTTTGACATATAATTACTATCTGTTATATAAAACAAAATGCAAAAAACATAGCATAATGCTTATTTATCTACAAATCCTACCTTGTGGTAAACCTTGGAAACTATTCTTCCCGAGTATCTGAGAGCCTTCTGTGCGCCCTCTGTGTAGCACTGCTTCAGATAAGCCTTGTCTGCGCTGAGTCTTGCGAACTCTGTGCGGACGGGCTCTAAGTGGTCTGCAACAGCCTCGCCGACAGCAAGCTTGAAGTCGCCGTAGCCCTTGCCTGCAAACTCGGACTCGATAGCCTTGAAGTCCTTGCCTGTTACGCAGGAATATATAGTCATAAGGTTGTTGATGCCGTCCTTGCCCTCGCGGTAGCATACCTCAGCCTCGCTGTCAGTGACAGCTCTCTTGAACTTGCGGATAATGGTATCCTTGTCGTCAAGTATGAGTATGCAGGCGTTGACGTTTTCGTCGGACTTGGACATCTTCTTTTTAGGCTCCTGCAATGACATTATCTTAGCGCCTACCTCAGGTATATATGGCTCTGGCAGGGTGAAGAAGTCGCCGTAGCGCTGGTTGAAGCGCTGAGCGATATTTCTTGCCAGCTCTAAATGCTGCTTCTGGTCAACGCCGACAGGAACGAGGTCTGCGTTATACGCAAGGATATCCGCAGCCATAAGGGTAGGATATGTAAAGAGACCTGCGTTTATATCGTCGGGGTGCTTCTGGCTCTTGTCCTTGAACTGAGTCATACGGGAGAGCTCGCCGAACTGTGTATTACAGCCCAGTATCCAGTTGAGCTCAGCGTGTGTGGGAGCGTGGCTCTGTATAAAGAGTATAGATCTTTCTGGATCAACTCCGCAAGCCATGAGAAGCGCATACGAGTTGAGTGTGTTCTGACGCAGCTTTGCAGGATCCTGTCTTACGGTGATAGCGTGCATATCAACAACGCAGTAGATACAGTTGTACTGCTCCTGGAGAGCTCCCCAGTTTCTGACAGCTCCGATATAATTTCCGAGGGTAAAGGTTCCTGTAGGCTGGATACCGCTGAAAATCAGCTTTTTATCGTCCATTTGCGGTGCTCCTTACTTCTGTGCGGCTTTTCTTGCTTCAGCCTCGTCCTTGAGCTGACAGCTTCTTATCTCGCTGAGAACGCGCTGATAGAGTACGTAGAATGTGCGGAGCTCCTGCTCCTCCTCGGGGATAAGACCAGCCTTTATCTCGGTCTTGTAAACGCCGCCCTTTGTGAGGATAAAGATGTTGTTTGTTCTGTCCTTAGGAAGGTCATACTGCTTTGTCTTTTCAGCCTTTGGAAGAAGCTGACCTGCGTTTGCAACGAGAGTATGAGCAGCCTGTACAAGGTTTCTGTACTTCTGTGAAGCGCCTGTGTACTCGCCGCCGTTGTTGAAGTAGATATTTGCAGCTCCGTTGATGAAGCAGACCATAGTTGTGAGAACGTCTGCTGACATAGGAATGTCGATAACTACGCCGAATACGTCGTTTCTCTTCATCTTGGCAAAGTTGTCGAAGTACTGGGCAGGGAAGTTGATAGCCTGTCCTCTTGTCATAAGGTATTTCTGTGTGACATTATATCTGTCGGTCATTCTGTTTGGCATAATGGATTATCCTTTCGATATGTTTTTTATTCTCAATCGAGCATTTCTCTTGTCATACGGGCAAGAATCTCCATGCCCTTGTTTATCTGCTCGTTTGTAGGTGTTGAGTAATTGAGTCTGAACGAATGGCTTACCTCGTTCTCGTCAATGCTGAACGAATTTCCGGGAACTACGGCTATCTTGTACTCCTGTACAGCCTTTCGGCAGAAATCGTTCATGTTGCAGTTCTCGGGAAGGTCGCACCACACGAAAAGTCCGCCCTGAGGCTTGATGTAGCTCATCTTCTTTGAGAACTCGTTGTCGATGTATCCGCACATAAGGTCGCATTTTTCCTTATATATAGCGCGGAGCTTCTTGAAATGTGCTTCTCTGTCAACAGTTGACATGAATCTGTGGGAAACTACCTGTGCCCACATATTGGAGTGAACGTCTGAGACCTGCTTGCACACTACCATTTTCTGGATAATTGGTGAAGGTGCGGAGCAGTAGCCTGTTCTGAAGCCTGATGAGATTATCTTGGAGAATGTGCTGGAGTAGATAACTCTGCCCTCGGTATCGAAGCTCTTTATGCAGGGGATATTTTCGCCCTCAAAGCGGAGCTCGCCGTAGGGATCGTCCTCTAAGATAACGAAGTCATACTTGCAGGCAAGCTCGTATACAGCCTTGCGCTTTGCAAGTGACATAGTCTTGCCTGTCGGGTTCTGGAAGTTGGGGATAACGTAAAGAAGCTTTACGTTTTTCTCGGTCTTGAGAGCGTTTTCCAGCTTTTCGAGGTCGATTCCGTCGTCCTCCATGTCGATACCCCTGAGGTGTACGTTGTATGAGCGGAAAGCGTTCAGTGAACCGATGAAGCACGGCGACTCGCAGAGGAGAGTGTCTCCCTCGTTGAGGAGCACCTTGCAGGAGAGCTCATTAGCCTGCTGTCCGCCCGATGTGATGATAAGGTCGTCGAATTCCTTGTGGAAGCAGCCCTTTTCGGTCATCCAGCCCTTTAAATAGTCGCGGAGGGGAGTATAGCCCTCGGTAACGCTGTACTGGAGAGCGAGGATAGGATCGTCTCTGAGAAGCTCTGCGGATATCTCAGCGATACGCTCCTTTGGAAAAGCTTCGGGAGCAGGATTGCCTGCTGCAAAGGAAATTACACTGGGATCAGCAGTGAATTTCAGTATTTCTCTGATAGCTGAAGCGTGAAGCTTAGTTACCTTGTCTGAGAATTTATAATCCATGATAAAAACCAGCCTTTCGTCTGTTTGTTGATACTTTGCTTGGTCTTGCCCCGCATCATCTTTTTCGGGACAGTTCGGGATATATTATCAGCTTATCTTATACATAAAGATAATATGCGCACCCTGAACTTTGTTCAGGGGGATAACCGTCTGACGGCGACTATCAATAACTCATTATATTATAACACATATTTCTGGATTCTGCAACATATATTTTTGTGAAAAAGTGATTTTTCCATACATTATGTCAAATCGGAGGCGGTTTGTACTGAAAAAACAAAACTTCATAAAGGGTTCTATCATACTTATGGTGTCGGCAGCGGCGGCGAAGCTCCTTGGTGCGGTGTTCAAGATACCCCTGACAAATATCCTCGGCGGCGTGGGAATGAGCTATTTCAGCTGTGCCTACAGCCTGTTCATGCCCGTTTACGCGCTGGCGGTAACTGGGCTCAGTTCCGCGGTGGCAAAGCTGACCGCAGAGAGCACGGCTCTGGGTATGCACAGGAACGCCGCAAAGGTCAGGCGGACTGCCCTTGCTCTGTTTTCGGCGGTGGGACTGGCAGGGAGCCTGCTGATACTTCTCCTTGCCAAGCCGTTCAGCGCCTATGTCATAGGACTTCCCGAGGCGTCTGCGGCAGTTGCGATGATAGCTCCTGCGGTGTTTTTCGGCTGTATAACCGCCGTGGAGCGTGGCTACTACGAGGGCATGAGCAATATGTACCCTACTGCGTTCTCACAGGTGGCAGAGGGCATGGTCAAGGCGCTGGCAGGGCTTCTGCTGTGCGGCTTCACAGCTGCTCACCCTCGGACGGTCATGGAGCTCTTTCCCTTTGTGACGGATATACGGGCGGCAGCTGCCGCCGCAGGCATACTTGGCGTTACCCTGTCAACAGCAGGAGCGGCGCTGTTTTTCGCAGTAATGCGGCTGTTTTCAAAAGCTCCCCAAGGCGGCGAAGCCCATGTGATGAGCCGCAGAGCCATTGCACGGGAGCTGTGGGCGACGGCTCTGCCTGTGGGAGTCAGCTCCGTGGTGACAAATCTTACGGCGCTGATAGATATGTGGACTGTCATAGGCTGTATATCGCGATACGGCTGTCCGTCGGGACTTCCCGAGGGAGTCCCCGAAGCCGAGCTGCCCCAGTTCATATACGGCTCCTTTGCAGGGATAGCCCTGACGGTGTTCAATCTTGTGCCCTCGGTCACGAATATGCTTGGCAAGGGCGCTCTCACCTGTATTGCGGCGGCAAGGGGCAGCGGAGACCGCTGTGCGCTGGAGCACGGCACGTCGCAGGCGCTTCTCTCGGCGGCGCTGATAGCCGTGCCTGCGGCTGTGGGACTGGGAGTTCTTGCTCCCGAGGTGCTAAGTTTTCTGTTTCCGCGGCAGTCTGACGAGGTGGCGGTGTGCATAGGTTCTCTGCGGTATCTCATGGCAGGCATGGTGTGTCTGTGCGTGTCCTTTCCGCTGTTCAGTATGCTTCAGGCGGTAGGCAAGCCTGCCGCACCGCTGAAAATAATGCTTCTCGGTACGGCGGTAAAATTAGCAGGAAATCTTCTCCTTATCCCTGCCATGGGAGCTGACGGGGCGGCGCTGTCCACGTCGCTGTGCTACGCAGTTATTCTGGGATTGTCCTTACGTGTTTACATAAGAGCTTCGGAAGTCCGTATAAGCGCCGCGCCCTTTGGCAAGGTGCTCTACGCAGGAGCTATGTGCGGCGGAGCGGCTCTCCTTGCAGCAGAAGCTCTGCGGCGCAGGGAAGCGCCTGTTATGGCGGTGCTGGCAGTCTCGGGAGCAGTCGGCGGAGCTGTATATATCGGGCTTGTGCTTGCACTTATCGGCAGGGCAAAAAAATAAAGCAGTATATGAAACTGCTTAGTGTTAAGAACAAACGGGGCGATGTGGGCATCGCCCCCTACACAAGTTTTCAGGAAAATTGTTTGTAGGGGCTGATGCCTAACAGGCACCCGTACCCTCTGTCGCTTTACGACATCTCCCTACACTGTAGGGAGTCACCCACATCAGCCCGTATGTGATAATGGAATATAAGATTCAGATACAATAATCTCCGCCGTTATGGCTGTGGTTTATTATATCGTTGAGACTTATGTTGTCGAGGTAGTCGGTTATGGACTTGTAAAGCCCCTCCCAGATAAAGAGAGTTGAACATTCGGCTGCTCTCGCACATTCATTTGGCTCGAATTCAAGGCAGGTCACGGGAGCAAGGCTGCCCTCGGTAGCTCTGAGCACATCGCCTACGGTCACTTCGTCGGGACTTCCTGCAAGCATATAGCCGCCCTTGTTGCCACGGTTGGTTCTCAGGAGTCCTGTTTTATTGAGCAGGGGAACTATCTGTTCCAGATATTTCTTGGATATTCCCTGTCTGTCAGCAATATCTTTAAGCGATACATATCCCTCTTCGTGATGCAGAGCAAGGTCATAGAGCATTCGCAGAGCGTATCTGCCTTTGGTTGAAATCTTCATTGATACACGTCCTTTCGGGGTAGTTCGGTAATTATCATTATACCATAGGTTTAGTATGTTTTCAAGAGCAAATTGAAAAAAACTGCCTTTTTTATGCAGGATACGGAATTAATGCATTGCCTGCACGATATTATTTGAATTTATCCGTGAAGCGGACACAGCCATTCTCGGTTTAATGCTCCGTTATTGATTCAAAAGCTTGACATTATGCCGATATTTGTGCTATACTATAATATGCTGAATATAGAGAGCAGCTCCTTTTTATGCACTGAGACGGAGCTGTATTTCAAGGCTTTAGAACGATTCGGAGGATAGAACGATGAAAAAAACAGGTATTTTTGCAGTACTTATTGCAGCAGCACTTGCAACAGCTGCGTTTGCAGGCTGTTCAGATAGAAACGATAGCTCGTCATCAGATTCCATAACACGTCCGCGTACAGGTGAAAACATACCGTCTGAAACCGAGCCTGTAGGCACAAACGTTATAAACGGCGAGCTTGGCAAGGAAATTACCGCAAAGGACACAGCCTTTACGCTTAATTCCGTTGTCAGCACTATTAACAGCGAGACAGGCGAGCATTTTATATACATGGATATAACTCTCAGAAACAGTATGTCCAAGGAGTACACCCTCAGCACGCTCAATAACTTCTATATCGAGCTTCCCGACGGCAGTGAGGTCTATTCCGATGTCCGCACACAGCTCTATGCAAAGCAGCACTTCAATGACAGCAAGTACTATACCGATCCCTTTAATATCCCGTCAAACGGACAGTTCAGCGGACTTATCGGCGGTATCGTATTAGTCGGCGATATAAAGGATTTCAAGCTCTGCTTCTATCCTACAGAGGACGACGCGAGAGCAAAGGGTACTGTTATCAAGTACGATATAACAGCGTCGGATATCATTGATCCGCCTGCTGAGGTTTTAAAGTAATATCATCAAGCCCGAAGCTCTTCGGGCTTTTTGTTTTAGAGTTAAGAGTTGATCGCCGCTGTATGTGATATTCATATTATCGCCGCAGGCGACACCATAACTCTCAACTCTCAACTTTCAACTCTAAACTTAAAAAAACGGAGCTTTAAGCTCCGTTTTTTTAATGTAAATGGCATAAAATGTGATTATTCAAACATAGGAGTTGAGAGATAACGCTCGCCTGTGTCAGGGAGAAGAGCAACGATAGTCTTGCCCTTGTTCTCGGGACGCTTAGCAAGCTGGATAGCAGCCCATACTGCTGCACCTGAGGAAATACCTACGAGTACGCCCTCTGTTCTTGCGATAGCTCTGCCTGTCTCGAATGCGTCCTCGTTGGAAACGGGGATTATCTCATCGTAAATGTTGGTGTTGAGAGTCTCGGGAACGAAGCCTGCTCCGATACCCTGGATCTTGTGAGGACCTGCTGTGCCCTCTGAAAGAACAGGCGAGCTCTTAGGCTCTACAGCAACTACCTTGACATTGGGGTTCTTGGACTTGAGGTAAGCGCCTGTACCGCTGATAGTACCGCCTGTACCTACACCTGCAACGAAGATATCAACCTTTCCGTCAGTATCGTCCCATATCTCAACGCCTGTTGTCTTTTCGTGGATAGCAGGGTTTGCAGGGTTTGTGAACTGTGAGGGGATAAAGCTGTTTGGAATCTCCTGAGCAAGCTCGTCAGCCTTGGCGATAGCGCCCTTCATGCCCTTTGAGCCGTCTGTGAGGACAAGCTCTGCACCGTAAGCCTTCATAAGGTTGCGGCGCTCGATGCTCATGGTCTCAGGCATTGTGATGATAAGTCTGTAGCCTCTTGAAGCAGCTACGGAAGCAAGACCGATACCTGTATTTCCGCTGGTAGGCTCGATGATAACGCTGCCCTCCTTGAGGAGTCCCTTAGCCTCTGCGTCGTCTATCATAGCCTTGGCAATTCTGTCCTTAACGCTTCCTGCGGGGTTGAAGTATTCAAGCTTAGCGATAAGCTTAGCGCCGAGCTCGTAAGCGTTTTCGAGATTTCCAAGCTCCAGAAGGGGAGTACCGCCGATAAGGTCTGTAATCTTCTTATAAGTCTTCATAATTAATGTTCTCCTTTACATTAGTTGTTGATAATAATACGTGTTGGCGAATGAAACAGGAGCGTCAACATCGTTTGCACTTGATTCTATACATGACATAGCACCTCTTAATATTTTCTATATCACCTATATGTTTGGTATGCTTATATTATAACAGCAAAATTTACATTTGTCAACCCTTTTTGAAAAAATAAATCAGGTGTTAGTTGATTGTAGGGGGCGATGCCTTCATCGCCCCGTGTAAATCAGGCATAATTGTTCGGGCTGATGTAGGCATCAGCCCCTACAGAACTACTCACTATTGACTAATCACTAAAAAAGGGCGTGACCATCGTCACGCCCTTGCATAAGCTTAGTTATTTGGCTTTTCACCTGTAGTTGCAGTTGCTGCGAACTTCTCAAATTCACCTGACGGATAGATACCCTCTACCTCCATAGCGTTTGTATCGAAGTATACCCAAACCAGCATAGCTGCAAGACCGGGGTTGTTCTTGAGGTTGATGTGGTATGTTATTTCGTCGCCGGGCTTAGCGGAAACATTGTCGCCGTAAGCTACGAAGCCTGTCTCGGAGGAAACGTTCTGCTCCTCGATATCGCCGCCGACTCTGATATTACCCTGAATTACCTTGTCGGGAGAAACGCTCTTGCCTGCAACGGAAGCAAAATCAGGATTGAATCTTACAGGATAGTCCTTGTTGGGGATATTGTCCTTGAGCTTGAATACGACCTCGATGAAGTCGCCGTTGAATACATAGTCGGAATCCTTTGAGATATCCAGCCACATACAGTATCTGCTGTCTGTCTTGCTGGTGTATTCGCCTGAAGCTTCTGTAGTCTTTGTAACTATCTCTGTCACAACAGCGCCGTTAGCGTCTGTGACCTTTTCACCGTTAGCCTGTGTTACCTCAACTACCTCTGTAGCAGCCTGAGTTGTGGACTTTGTCTGAGGATCGTCGGAATCAAGGTCAATGCCGTTAGGAGCTGTAAGACCTAAGTTTGCAATGTCGGCAGGAGAGCCTGTCTGGAAAGGAGTAACGACTACAGCACCGCTTGCATTCTCGATATTTTCAAGTGTAGGCATATTGTTTGAAGCTGCCTGACCGGAAGAATTGCTTCCTGCGGATGTACCGTTATTTGTTGAGCTTGCCTGCTTTTTTGAGCATGAAGCAGCAGATGTAACAGCAACGCAGGCAACAGCTGCCAGCGCGATAGCTTTTTTTCTGAAATTAGTCATAGTTTTGCGTCCTTTCATTAAAAGGGAAATGTTTTTTTATTCGTTTTTGCGGAGCAGTGCACTCCGCTCAGCTTACTTTAATTATACACAAGCGGCAATAATTTGTCAAGACAAAGACAGAATTGTAATCAATTCTTTGACAAAGAGTCACATTTTTACCACGACTATTTCACAGTTCTGTCATCTTGAAGTATAAAATGCAAGGTGCTTTATTGGCAGAATAATGAAAAAAAGTCGGTATAATGGCACATATTAGTAAAAATCATGTATTGCAAATCGCACATTGTCATGATATAATTAAGATAAGTGTTTATAAAGTCGTTCCGTGATAAAAAAATAATAAGGAATGACGTTTTGTTGATTGATATCCAATAAACAATGGGGAAAGGACATTTGGCAATGAAGAGATCTGCAATGGCGCTGCTGACAGCCGCTGCAATGCTGCTTACGGGTGTGTCATGCGCGAAGAAAGGCGGTTCTTCAAAGGTGTCTGAGAAAGAAAACAGTACAGACGCGCCGAAGACTACCGCTATTATTGAGGAGGAAACTACAGAGATGGCAACCGAGCATAAAAGCCCAGTTGAGACCGTTTCGGCTTCTCTTGGCTCACAGATATCCGTAAACAGAGTGATCGGACGTGCCGAGGGCAGCAACACGATCAAGTTCCCGCTTGCCGACCTTATCGAGGAGGGCGACAGGATCGAATCGTTCACATTCACTGTATATTCGGGGGACGGCGGAAATATCGGTGAATTCAAAGGCGGCTGCGGAATATCCGTAGACGACAAATGCCCTGCTGCAACAAACAAGGGCTGGTACCAGTCAGGTGATTTTTCGGCTCCTACAGAGGGAAGCTACGGCGAGATAACATGGAACGTTCCCGAGGAGCTCAAGGACTATATCCACGAGGGCGGAGAGGTGCTCTTCGGATATTGGTGGGGAAACTGCGAAAGCCTTAAAATAGACAACGTTGTATGCAGATTCGACAGGACGAGAGATGTTCCTGTTGACGGCACTGCCTCTGCCGAGGTGGGCAAGTCGGTAAGCTACTCCGACGAGGACAACAGAGTCCATATCCCTCTTGATTTCATACCCGAGGGAATGATACCCGAGGTGGTAACGTTCAACGTGAGTACATCGGGCAGCTTCGGAAAATTCACGGGCGCCTACGGGATAAGCTCTACAGCAGGCGAATTCCAGTCGGGCGATGTGTCAATATTCACTGACAGCGATAATCTGCAGCTCACATGGTTCGTGCCCGATAAGGCAAAGGGCTGCATGGAAAAGGATAACGAGCTACTGTTGGGCTACTGGTGGAGCGACCAGCCGACTCTTACTGTTGACAAGGTCGAGGTCAAGTACAGCGTGGGCGGCGGAGATTATCCTGCTCCTACAAAGGTAGAGGTGGCTACTATCGAGCCCACTACCGAGTCGGCTGACGGCGAAAAGAGCTTCCGCACCGCTTCCGAGATAGTATCGAAGATAAAGGTGGGCTGGAACTTGGGCAACACCCTTGAAAGCTACAATACAGGCAAGTCGGGGCTTGACACCGAGACAGGCTGGGAGAACCCAAAGACCACCAAGGATATGATAAAGTCCGTAAAGGCGGCAGGCTTCAATGCTGTCAGAATACCTGTAACGTGGTCCGAGCACATGAACGACACAAAGATACAGAAGGAATGGCTGGACAGAGTTCAGGAGGTAGTTGACTACGCATATAACGAGGGTATGTTCGTTATCATCAATATGCACCACGACGACTATATCTGGTTCGATCCTCAGCCGAGCTCCTTCAGCGGTGACAGTATGCGCCTTGAAAGCATCTGGAAGCAGGTGAGCGAGCGCTTTGCCGACTACGACGACAGACTCATATTCGAGGGCATGAACGAGCCGAGAACTGTGGGTTCTGCTATGGAATGGATGGGCGGCACAAAGGAGGAGCGCAGTACCGTAAACAAGTACGCCAAGACCTTTGTCGATACAGTCCGTGCAAGCGGCGGCAACAACGCGAACAGAACCCTTATAGTTACCACATATGCGGCTTCTGCCGACAGCGTGGCACTTAATGATATGGTAGTTCCCAGCGGCAAGAACATAGTTCTTTCGGTACATTACTATGCACCGTGGAGATTCTCCGAGGGAACAGAAACTACATTCACTCCAAGCGGCGAGAGCGAGCTTGAGGGCAAGTTCACAGAGCTGAAGCAGAAGTTCATCGACAAGGGCATACCTGTTCTTATCTGCGAATTCGGCTGTGTTCACGGAGCTGATGAGGCTACAAGAAGCAGATACTACAGCTACTATATAAGCGCCGCAAAGAAGCAGGGCATAAAATGCTTCGTATGGGACAACAGCAAGTTCAGCGGCGAATCGAGCTTCGGTATATTCAACAGGAACTCTGTTGCATGGGACGGCGCTATCCTCAAGGCTATCATGGAGGGCGCCAAGTAAGGCACATTTTTCCGCTTGACATAAAAAATTTTATATTATATACTACACATAGCCGAGGGCAGGAAAAATGCTCTCGGCTGTCACAGCAATAAAAAGGAGGATAATTACATGAAGAAATTTCTTTCAATGCTGCTTTCCGCAGCTATAGGACTTACAGCTCTTACCTCTGTTTCAGGCGGAGCTTTCAATGAAAAGGCGGCAGCTGCAGAAAAGGGCGGTATGGTCGTTTTCGGTGACAGCATATCTGTCGGCGTTACAAGAAATGGCAATGTCGAGCATAACTACGGCGAGATATGCGGCGATTACCTTGGCTGCAAGGTGAGCAACTACGCAGTTTCGGGAGATAACACCTCTGACCTTCTCAAAGTCATAGACAAGCTCTCTGACGAGCAGAAAAAGAACGTTGCAAACGCCGAGTACATCGTTATCTCTATCGGCGGAAACGATATAATGCAGTTTGCTTCAAGAAAGCTCATAGATTATGCCGCAGATAAGAACTTCCTCAACGACGGCTACACAAAGGACAATCTCCCTGCCGAGCCCTCTGTATCTGACCTGATAAAGGTAGTCAAGTTCAAGGGCGAGGGAAGCCTTGCAGAATATGCTTCAAAGGGCTTTTCTCAGGCTCTTGAAGTAAACAGCAGGATAAGCAGCGTTGCTACAGACCTGTGCAGCAGCGAGAACGGACACGACGGATATTTTGAAAAGGTAACTATCCCGAATGTAAAGACTGCTGTGGCAAAGCTCAAGACCATATCTCCTGACGCAAGGATACTGGTGCAGAATATCTACCAGCCTGTTGAGCTGGAGCAGGCATATATTGATAAGACATACGGCAAGGGCTCATCACAGAATACTATCATCAATTCTTCTGTAAGACCGAGACTTGAAGACGTTATGGCAGGCTATGACCAGCAGCTCCGTACCATAGACGGTATCGAGGTTGTAGATGTAAAGGCTCTCTTCACATCTACAAATGAAACACTTACCGCAAGCAATCCCGGACACGCAAATTATTTCGTTGATATCCAGACAGGCGGTCTTTCGTCAGCAGACGTTCACCCCAATCAGAAGGGACACGTTGCGATTGCAACAGCTATACTGGCGCAGATAAACAAGCTCCACGGCGATAACGGACTTCTCCGCAAGACATTCAACAGCTTCAGCGACAAGGACAAGTATCCTGCTATCGCACTTGCCGCCTATAACAAGGTTGCAGGCGCTGATCCGACTCTGACTACTACAACGACCTCAACAACAACTACTACAACGACCACAACTACTACAGCAAAGCCAACTACTACCACCACAACTACTACAACTACAACAACAAAGAAGCCGACAACTACGACCACAACTTCAACAACGACTACCACCACAAAGAAAACAACAACAACAACTACTACTACGGCCACAACTGCGCCTGTTACAACAACTACACAGCCCGTAAAGACTATCGCTCTGGGCGATGTAGACGACAACAAGAACATAAACGCAGTTGACGCTTCATATGTTCTTGAGGACTACGCAAGGACTTCAACAAATCAGACATCAAAATTCAGCGACGCTCAGAAAAAGGCGGCAGACGTAAACAAGGACAAGAAGATAAACGCTGTTGACGCTTCGTATATCCTTTCATACTACGCATACACCGCAGTTACATCGAAGGACGTCAAGAGCTTTGAGGAATTTTTAAAGACAGCATAAATCACAGCGGACAGCTAACCCCTGTCCGCTGATTGTATAGGGAGAAAAACAATGAAAAAGATGTATTTTATAGTCAACCTCGTCGCAGGCAAGGCTGTTATCAATAAAAAGCTGGGCAAAATAGTAGACGAGTTCGTTAAGGCAGGCTATGAGGTGACTGTCCACACCACTCAGAGCGGCGGCGACGCTGTTGAGCAGGCTGTATACGCCTGTGAAAAGGGCTATGACCTCCTTGTTGTAGCAGGGGGCGACGGTACTCTCAGTCAGTGCCTACAGGGAGTAATGGGCTGCGAAAAGCGCATACCCATAGGCTATGTGCCTGCGGGCTCTACCAATGATTTTTCCAAGAGTCTCGGCATACCTGCCGACCAGATAAAGGCTGCAAAGGTCATCACCCACGGCAAGCCCGTGCTCTGCGACGTAGGCGGCTTCAATGACGGCTATTTCTCCTATGTTGCGGCTTTCGGAGCTTTTACCAACATCACCTACGAGACCTCCCAGAAGGTCAAGAACGTTTTCGGTCACGCCGCTTATATCGCAGGGGGAGCTGCTCATCTGGGCAGTATCAAGGCAAAGCCCATGCGCATAGAGTACGACGGCAGGACTATCGAGGGCGACTTCGTATACGGCATGGTGACGAATACCGCTTCTGTGGCAGGCATGATAAATATGAAGAACTTCCTCCTTGACGACGGTATCTTCGAGGTAACTCTCATCAGAAAGCCCAAAAACGCCGCAGAGCTTGGCAAGACCGCTGTAGCCCTGCTGAAAAACGATATGACTGATAAAAACATCGTTTTCTTCCGCACAAATAACGTGACTATCACCAACCTCTCCGACAAGCCATTCTCATGGACAAGAGACGGCGAGTACGGCGGCGAGGAAGTTGTCAACCATATCTGCTGCCACAAAAAGGCAGTTCCGTTCATGGTGCGCGGCAAGAGCCGCCTGCCCTTTGAGAAGTGAGCGGCATGAAGAAAATATACGGAAACAAACAGCTTCTTGACGCCCTTGCAGGCATGAGAGCCAGCGGCAGGACTGCTCATTCGCTGATGATTTGGGGCGAAAAGGGCAGCGGAAAGAAGCTTATCGCAAAATACTACACACAGGCGCTGATGTGCGAGACTCCCGAAAACGGCAAGCCCTGCGGACGCTGCAACGCCTGCGTGAACGTGGAAAAGGATATCCACCCCGACGTGGTATATCCCGAAAGGTCGGGAAAGCTGGGCAACTACAGCGTAAAGACTGCCCGTGACATCATCGCGGACGCCTATGTAAAGCCCAACAACAGCAGCGGCTGCAAGGTGTATATCTTCGCAGATTGCAGCCATGTACAGGAGCAGACTCAGAACGCCCTGCTGAAGCTCATAGAGGAGCCTCCCGAGTATGCCTATTTCATATTCACCTGCGGCTCAAAGTCGGAGTTCCTGCCCACTATCATATCCCGATGTGTGTGCTTCTCCACAGCTCCCTGCACCGAGGAAGAGGCGGAGGCTTCACTGGCGGACAGCGGCTATGCTCCCCAGGACATACAGGCGGCAGTGAGCTGCTTCCACGGGAACATCGGTATGTGCGAGAGCTATATCAACGACGAAGCTCTCCGCAGGCAGGTGGATTTGACAAAATCCCTTGCCGATAGTATAATAAGGAAAGACGAGTACGCTCTCAGCGTAGGTCTGTTCTCTCTGGGACGAGAGAGGGACGACGTGAGAGAGGTGCTTTCAATGCTTGACAAGCTCATACG
Source organism: Ruminococcus flavefaciens MA2007 (assembly GCF_000621845.1). Classification (GTDB taxonomy): domain Bacteria; phylum Bacillota; class Clostridia; order Oscillospirales; family Ruminococcaceae; genus Ruminococcus; species Ruminococcus flavefaciens_E. The sequence goes on from NZ_KK211355.1 coordinate 83,046, forward strand.
CGACGCGGCAGTTCTCGGCAAGGACGAAACTGCACGGACCATAGGCTGCTTCCGCGAGGGAGCAAGAGCGCTTTCACGCTCGCTGACGGCTTATCAGTCCGCACGTATGCACTCCCGTATCGAAAAGGCGTGGAGCGCAGTTGAGAGCAATGTTGGCATACCGCTGGCGCTTACGGCGCTGGGTGCGGAGATAATGGAAATAGTCGGATAAACGGCTTTAGATAGGAGTTTCTATGAAGGAAATAGTCGGAGTACGCTTCAAGAGCGTAGGAAAAATATACTACTTTTCACCGGGAGATATAAAGGCTAAGGTGGGCGACCGCGCCATAGTCGAGACCGTCCGCGGAGTTGAGTGCGGCGAGGTAGTCATCGCAAACCGTCAGATAAACGACGAGGAGATAAATTCACCTCTCAAGCCAATAATCAGGCTTGCTGACGAGAATGACCTCAAGACCGTTGAGAAGAACAAGCAGCGCGAAAAGGACGCTTTCAGGATATGCGAGGAAAAGATAGCCTTCCGCAAGCTCAGCATGAAGCTGGTTGACGTTGAGTGCACCTTTGACAATAACAAGCTGCTCTTTTACTTCACAGCCGAGAACCGCGTGGACTTCCGCGAGCTGGTAAAGGACCTTGCGGCTGTGTTCAGAACAAGGATAGAGCTGCGCCAGATAGGCGTCCGCGACGAGGCTAAGATACTGGGCGGATTGGGTATCTGCGGCAGGGAGTTCTGCTGTAAGAGCTACATGGGCGATTTCCAGCCCGTTTCAATAAAAATGGCAAAGGAGCAGGGACTTTCCCTGAATCCTACCAAGATATCGGGAACCTGCGGCAGACTTATGTGCTGTCTCAAAAACGAGCAGAACGCATACGAGGCTCTGCTGAAGATAACCCCGAAGATAGGCGCTACAGTAGTTACTCCCGACGGCGACAAGGGACGTGTTGAGGACGTTAACCTCATCACAGGCAAGCTCCGCGTAAAGACCGACAAGTCCGAGGTGCCTGTAACTCTCGACAGAAGCGAGGTAAAGCTTCTCAAGGACGCTGAGATAAGAGTAAACAAGGAAGAGCTGAAGGCGCTGAAAAACCTTGAGGATAAATAATGCCCGAGCAGAAGATAAATTACGGACTGCTTCTGGATAAGAAGATAGCGGAGCTGGAAAAGAGCGGCGAAAGACCGTCGCTGCTGCTTCATGCCTGCTGTGCGCCGTGCAGCAGCCATACCCTGACGGTGCTGTATAAGTATTTCCGTATCACGCTGTATTTCTGCAACCCCAATATAGCTCCCGAGGAGGAGTACGTATTCCGTCTCAATGAGCTGAAAAGGCTTGTTCGTGAAATGGGGCTTGATATCCCCATTATCGAGGAGGACTACGACTCTGCGCCATTTTATGAGCTGGCAAAGGGGCTTGAAGACCTGCCCGAGCGCGGAGAGCGCTGTAAAAAGTGCATAGGCTACCGTCTGCGGAAAGCAGGGGAAAAGGCTAAGGAGCTGGGCTGCAACTTCTTTACGACTACGCTGACTATCAGTCCCCATAAGGACTGCGCATTTATAAACGAGTTCGGCGGCAGATTGCAGGACGAGGTGGGAGTTGCCTACCTTTTCTCTGATTTCAAGAAGCACGAGGGCTACAAGCACTCCATAGAGCTGTCAAGGCAGTATAATTTGTATCGTCAGAACTACTGCGGCTGCGTATTCAGTAAAAAGTTATCAGTGAATAGTGATTAGTGCTTAGTAGGGGAGCCCGTCATCGGGTTCCCGCTAGCAATTAGTCTGTAGGGGCGCCCTTTGGGCGTCCGCAAATTTTAAAACAGGCACAAATGACCGTAAATCTGTGTAGGGGCGACGTCTCGTTGCCCGTCAAATAGCAAATATATACACGGGCGGCGAAACGCCGCCCCTACAAAGCCTTGAATATATTTTTAGCGCAGATTACGGGAGGGCGAGGGCGCCCTCCCCTATATAATGCTGTATGTTATAAACAAGCTCTTTTGCTAACGGCTAAAGGCTAAGGGCTGAAAAAGTATTGGCTGACTATGGTGTTCTGTATTTTAATAAAAGATGAGGTGGCAGATATGAAAAATGGTCCCATGATCGCTCTGGCTGTCTTTTTGGTGCTTCTGGTTTTGGGTCACACAGTTAAGCTTGTCTTTCAGGTCATAAAGGGCAGGCTGCTGCTGAGCAGGGCAAGAAAAAGCGGTGAGCCTGTTATTAAGGGCGTAAATGCAGTTTACAAGATGATAAATTATATAGTTGCCGTTGTTACTGAAGCGCTTTTTACAGGTTTTATCGGTTGGAACATTTTAAAATATAAAATGGATATTATTTCCGCTGTACTTATTTGGACAACCGTATTGTCTCTCGGTTTGAGTACGGTGATACATATCATTGCTTTGTTCACAGAGAAGAACGTGTATCTCACCCCGAGCGGACTTATTTATTTTCTGGGCAGATTTAAGTTTGCGGACTGTCGTTTTTCATGGGACAGTTCCGATACTCCCGATTCTTTGTCAGACAAACTCTACATATACGAGAAAAAGGCTAAATTCCCGTTTGTAGCCTCTTTTGAGGACAGAGAGAACGCTCACAGGATAGTGAACGAGAATTCTGTAAAACAGCAGTAGGAGATAAATAAAAATGGGCAAAGAATTAAAAACCAACGCAATGCGTTTTCTTGATAAGAGCAAAATAGAATACACGGTGCAGACCTACGAATGCGACGAGTTCATCGACGGCATACACACCGCCGAAAAGCTTGGACAGCCCCTTGACGAGACTTTCAAGACTCTCGTTGCGCAGGGCAAAAGCGGCAGCTATTACTGCTTTCTTATTCCCGTTGCGCTGGAGCTTGACATGAAAAAGGCTGCTAAAAGCGTAGGGGAGAAGTCCGTGGAGCTTATCCACGTCAAGGACATCACCAAGATAACAGGATATGTCCGCGGCGGATGTACTCCTATCGGCATGAAGAAGCAGTTCATGACCGTGGTGCACGAAAGCGCGGCGGAGCTCCCTATGTTCTTTATCAGCGGCGGACGCATAGGCACACAGATACATCTTTCGCCGCAGGAGCTTGTAAAGGCTATACGCGGCAAATTCGAGGATATTATCCTGTAAACAGCCATATAATACTGTCAGAGAGAGGGTGACGGCAATATGAACGGCGATTTTCTCAGCGAAAAGCTCTACAGCGTAGGCAGAGCCGTGGTGGACAGGAGCTTCCATACCCAGAGCGGCAACGAAGCCTTTTTCGCGTTTTTCGGCAACGATGTTACCTATTCAATAAGGCGAACTATCAGCGACGAGGACTATCCTCGGATACTTGAATGTATGGAGAACGCCTCCGTGGGAAATATCCGCAGGACCGTTATCCGCATGAAGGGCGTCAGCGGCGATTACCGCTGGATACTGGTGACTGTTCGGCTTATCCTGTCCGAGGGCAGAGAGCCCCTGTACAGCATGAATTTCAGTGATGTTTTCTCGCTGGAGTCCCTTGCCTACAGCCGTCAGCGAAAGCTCTCGGAGTACCGCTATGTGCTTAGTCTCATATCCGACCTTGCATTCGAGTACAGCTTCGAGACCAAGAAGATACGCATTTGTATGTTTGACTGCTTCCGCGAGATAGTCCTTGTGGACGAGGAGCTGGAGCAGTGGCACAAGAATGCCATAGATTCAGGCTATGTCCTGACGCGCTACATCGAGACATTCAACTCCCTTTGCAGGGATATCAGCAGCGGAGCCTACCGCTTCGACCATGAGCTGGAGACCTCTGTGCTCACCGAGGGCAAGACCAAGGAGGTCTGCCTTTTCCGAGGTCTTACACGTTACGACGATCCCGAAAACCGCAAGGTGACGGGGATAATCTCCGTGGTAAGCTCCCGCGGCAGGGGCAAGGAGGTCAATCTCGCCCTTGAAGCCAACAAGGATTCACTGTCGGGACTTCTCAATAAACGTGCCATAACTGCCTTTGCGCAGGAGATACTGGCGGAAGAGCCCCACCACAGCGTACACCTTGTTATACTTGATATCGACGACTTTACCGATATAAACAACGGCTACGGACATCTTTTCGGCGACGAGGTCATCTACACCGTGGCGAGTATAATCAAGACCGAGATTGGCTCCCGCGGCATTGCAGGCAGAATAAGCGGCGGCGGTTTCCTCATCGTTTTGGAGGAGATACGGGACGAGGAGGACCTGCGAAGCATTCTCCGCGCTATCCGCACTAATATCGAGTTTTCATTTACGGACAGGTTCGAGAAATTCCGCCTGACCTGCTCTATGGGAGTTTCTACCTACCCAATAGACAGCAGAAGCTACGACGAGCTGTTCATGCAGGCTGACAAAGCCCTGTATATCGCACAGGAAAAGGGACAGAACCGCTACGTCATCTACGATGTGGTGAAGCACGGTCCTGTTGAAAAGGACATGGGCAACAGGATAGCCTTTCTCAGCGGAAAGGGCGAGTCCTCGGAGAAGCTCAGCTTCGTGGGCGGACTTGCGGAGAGCCTTGTTCTGGGCAGGATACCCGATATTTCAGTACTGCTGGAGCAGGTGAGAGTTCAGTTTGACCTTGATGATATCTGCGTATTTTCGGGCAGCGATATGGGACTTATGCTGAGCTGCGGAAATGCGGCTTTGAAAAACGCGGCTTATCTCCTTGAAAATGGCTATACAGACCGATTCACAGGGGACGGGCTCTTTGTTATCGACAACGTAAACGAGCTGGAGGGGCGCGACGACAACGCCTTTGCACAGCTTGTAGCGCAGAATATCGGCGGTGCGGTGCAGTACCTCATCACCGAGGACGGCATGATAAAGGGAATGATATCATTCTGCTACATCGGACACTTCAAGAAGTGGTCGGTAGCTGATATGAACTACTTCGCCATAATCGGCAGAGTCATCTCAGCGATACTGAAAAAGCAGGCGTATATCTGATTTCATAGACGTTATGCACTAATAACCGAGGGCTGTTTTGTTTATTCATACAAAGTTTTCAAAAAAATGCAACAAAACGGGCTTCTCAGGAGACTTATATAGTAGATACTATTTTTTGAACCGGTTTTTCATATATAATAATAGGGGGTTATATTATGGAAGAAGCATTGGCGGCTGTTTCAGCCATAGTTCTGCTAATAGGCTGCTATGCAGGCTGCGGCAGGGGTAAAAAGAAGGAAAAAGACGATTAGCACTCTCACGCCGAGAGTGCTAATTTTCATTATACTGTCACATAACCTTGATATTCCTTTCAAATAACCGCTGTATCATATAGACAATGAAACGAAAGGAAGCGATACCAATGGAAAGCGTGAAAAGTGTATATTATCGTGAAAAGTGTATATTATAATGAAAACTGCATAGGATAAATATGAAATTATCAATTGGAGGTATGATTTATGTATGGACTTACACCTTTCGGCGGCACAGGCTTTGGTCTGTGGGACGCATTCAATGACTTTGACAAGAATTTCTTCGGCGGCAGTATGCCGATGAGCAGCTGCAAGACCGATATCCGCGACGACGGCGACAAGTATGTTCTCGAATCGGAGCTCCCCGGCTTTGAGAAAGAGGATATAAAGCTCGACCTCAGCGGCACACAGCTCACCATTACGGCTGAGCACAGCACAAACAACGACGAAAAGGACGACAAGGGCAATTATATCCGCCGCGAGCGCACTTTCGGCTCGTATAAGAGAAGCTTCAATATCGGCGATATTGATACAGAGGGCATCAATGCGGAATACAAGAACGGTATCCTGACCATTGAGCTCCCGAAGAAAACTCCCGAAGCTCCTGTCGCAAAGAGACTGGAAATCAAATAAGGCAAGCCTGCCAATAACCATATAACACCACCCCATAAGCCCGTAAGAAGCTGCTTCTTACGGGCGCTTTTTTAATTAGTGATTAGTGCTTAGTGATTAGTAAGTAGTGAGTAGAAAGTAGTGAGTAGTAGGGGCGGCGTTTCGCCGCCCGCGTATATATGCATTTTTATTTAACGGGCGACGGGACGTCGCCCCTACATGGATTTACGGTCATTTGGGGTGAATATTTAGCTTGCGGGAGGGCGAGGGCGCCCTCCCCTACAATTTAAACTGCATAAACGCCTTGCGGTGTCATGTTTATAAAATGTGCCGTAAGCGATGTACGATTAACGGTTCTGACAGATGTGAGCGAGCTTGCGAGCGGCAACGTGGCAAGCGGTCGAGCTGGCTCAGCTCGCGTGGCAAGGGTGCAGCGTCACGCTGCTTTATGCAGGATTAACATTCCAAAGGGACAAAATCCGTCGGAATGTACAAATCTGTTTCTGACAAAAAATATATCTTCACTTTTCTCGCTAAATATGTTATAATACTATTATGAATATCCACGTAAAGGCTCACGGAGGTGACCGCCCAATTGAAAAGGCTCTATATCAGCGATCTTGATGGAACTCTTCTGAGCCCAAAGCCCGAAATAACTGCTCATACAGCGGAAATAATGAACGCTCTTGCCCGAAAGGGTATGAACTTCACATTCGCTACTGCAAGGTCTATATATTCGGCAGTTCCCATTACATCGGCACTGGATATAAACGTGCCCTGTATACTTATGAACGGCGTGAGTATCTATGATATAAAAAATGAACGCTATGTCAAAAACGAGTTCATAGAGCCTGCGGTGTCTGCGAAGCTCCTTGACATATATAGGCGCCACGGCGTTGAATGCTTCATGTACCGCATAGACAACGGCGCTCTTACCTGTTACTATTCGCAGCTCACAAGCAGAGTAATGCAGAGCTTTGCTGAGGTAAGAAAGCATGAGTACAAAAAGCCCTTTGTACAGTGCCGCCTTGAGGACTATGCCGACGAATACACGGTATACTTCACTACAAGAGCGACCTATGACGAGCTTTTGCCCGTAAAGCTTGAAGCAGAGAAGATAGCAGGCGTGGATATCGCCTTTTACCTTGACGTTTACGACGATTCGTGGTATCTGGAGATATTCTCACATAAAGCCTCAAAGTCCAACGGACTGCGTTTTCTCCGCGAGGAATACGGCTTTGACGAGGTAGTGGCATTCGGTGACAACTTAAACGACCTGCCTATGTTTGAGCAGGCTGATATAAAAATCGCAGTCGGCAACGCCAGAGATGAAGTTAAGGCTGCCGCCGATATCGTTATCGGGACTAACTCCGAGGACGGAGTCGCAAGGTGGCTCCTTGATGAAATAAAAAATGAGAATTGATTTTACGCATAAGCGCAAAGTTAAGAGTCGAAAGTTGAGAATTGAGAGTTAATGCGTTCACTTCGTTAACTGTCAACTCTCAACTCTAAACTCTCAATCAACATAATTGATATGATAATCTTTAACATGAAAGGAAAATACATAATATGAAGAAATTAATGCTGGGAAACGAAGCCTTCGCAAGAGGCTTGTATGAAGCGGGCTGCCGCGTAGTATCGAGCTACCCCGGTACTCCCTCAACTGAGATAACTGAGGAAGTTGCAAAGTACGACGAGGTCTACGCAGAGTGGGCTCCTAACGAAAAGGTCGCTATGGAGACAGCTCTCGGAGCTTCTATCGCAGGCGCAAGAAGCTTCTGCGGAATGAAGCACGTTGGTCTCAACGTTGCTGCCGATCCACTCTATACAGCAGGATATACAGGCGTAAACGCAGGTATGGTCATCGCAGTTGCCGACGATCAGGGAATGCATTCCTCTCAGAACGAGCAGGACAGCCGTCACCACGCTATCGCTTCTAAAGTTCCAATGCTGGAGCCTTCCGATTCTACAGAATGTAAGGAGTTCGTCAAGCTTGCCTTCGAGCTTTCCGAGAAGTTTGACGCACCGTTCATAGTAAGAATGTCCACAAGAGTTGCTCACTCACAGAGCATAGTTGAAATGGAGGACAGAAACGACCTCCCTCTCAAGGACTACGAAAAGACACCTAATAAATTCGTTATGATGCCTGCTTACGCAAAGGGCAGACACGTATTCGTTGAAGAGCGCACAAAGAAGCTCATCGAGTATGCTGAGACAACTCCTCTCAACAGAGTTGAGATATCCGACAAGGCTGAGTTCGGCGTTATCACAAACGGCGCTGCTTATCAGTACGTCAAGGAGGCTCTCGGCGACAAGGCTTCAGTGCTGAAGCTTGGTATGGTAAATCCTCTCCCTGTCAAGCTCATTCAGGACTTCGCAAAGAAGTATGAGCAGATATACGTTATCGAGGAGCTTGACGGCATAATCGAGGAGCACTGCCGCAACATCGGCGTGAACAACGTAAAGGGCAAGGAGATATTCGGCTATATCGGCGAGCTTCCCCAGTCTGTTATCGCAGAGAAGCTTCTCGGCGAGAAGAAGGACTTCGTGGCTCTCGAAGATGATATCCCTGTACGTCCCCCTGTAATGTGCGCAGGATGTCCACACAGAGGTCTGTTCTACTGCTTAAAGAAGCTGGGCGTTACAGTATCGGGTGATATCGGCTGCTACACTCTCGGAGCTGCCGCACCTCTCAACGCTATCGACACAACAATTTGTATGGGTGCTTCTATTTCAGGTCTCCACGGCTTCAACAAGGCAAGAGGAGCGGAGTCAGAGCACAAGAGCGTTGCGGTTATCGGTGATTCCACATTCATGCACAGCGGTATGACAGGTCTTGTAAATATCGCTTACAATAATTCAAATTCAACAGTTATCATTCTCGATAACTCTATCACAGGTATGACAGGTCATCAGCAGAACCCGACTACAGGTAAGAACCTCAAGGGCGATCCTGCTGCGGCTGTTAATCTTGAGGAGCTCTGCAAGGCTATCGGTATCAAGCGTGTCCGCGTGACCGATCCTTACAAGCTTGCCGAGACAGAGGCTGCTATCAAGGAGGAGCTTGCTGCTGACGAGGCTTCGGTAATTATTTCCAGACGTCCCTGCGCACTTCTCAAGTATGTTAAGCACAATCCGCCTGTAAAGGTAAATACAGACAAGTGTGTAGGCTGCAAGATGTGCATGAAGCTGGGATGTCCTGCTATCTCAATGCGCGACGGCAAGGCAGTAGTTGACCACACTCTCTGCGTAGGCTGCGGCATATGTCAGGAGCAGTGTAAAGTCGGAGCTATCCAGTAAGCACATTCAAGGCTTTGAATAAAAGCTCCTAAGACGGGGGCGGAGGCTCTCCGCTCAGGAGCAGTGCAAAGTCGGAGCTATTGAGTGATTAGAGCTAAGAACTAAGAGCTAAGTAGGGGAGCCCGCCCTCGGGCTCCCGTGAGTGATCAGAGCTAAGTAGGGGACGGCGTCCTCGACGTTCTATATGCGGCGCCCTTGACGTTACCTGCATACAATCAATATAACGGCGCACTAAAACGGGGTATAATTATGAAAATCAGAAAGATAAGCTGTCCATATTGCAATATACTTATGGAATGCAAAGGAACAAAGCGTATACAACTGGGACGCACAGGCTTTATTATAGGAGATATTGACAATCTCTTTTCTGGAGCGCTTACAACAAGCATCTATGAGTGCCCGAGGTGCGGAAAGCTTGAATTTTTCAGATTTAAGAAAACAAAGAGGAAAAAAGATGATACAGTTGCCGATATATGAGGAGTTCGCCCACTGGCTGGACGATATCCTCGAAAACAATGAAATGCCCGAGGAAACAAAGGCGTTCTGCTTCAACCTCTATGAGGAGTCCGACGAGGAGCACATCTGCGGCGTTCAGATTATTGCCGCAGGAGAGTACGATCCCGAGGACAAGGACGGTGAATGGGCTTGCGAGGAGGTCTGGAGCAGTGAGGAGAATATCTTCACAGTTGATACCTCCGACGAGGAAGACACGAGCTGGGCTCACGCACAGGAGCTCATAAAGGAAATGATAGAGGAATACCTCAGAAACGGTAAATACTCAGGTATTCTCAGCGGAGCAGGGGCAGTTGCCATAGGCTTCGTTGACGGAGAGCTTGAGATCATTTGATTATTTATTTAGGGAGTATATGAGAAATGGACGATCTTATGACAGGAGTCGGCAGCAGCGGCGGAATGGACGACATAAGTAATATGAACGAGCTGGCAAAGCAGGCAGAAGCCGCTTTGCAGCCTCAGAATAACTCTGTTCAGCAGCCTACTGGCTACGGCGCTTCGCAGAACAACTACGGACAGCAGCCTACTGGCTACGGCGCTTCGCAGAACAACTACGGACAGCAGCCTACGGGCTACGGCGCTTCGCAGAACAGCTACGGACAACAGTCCACGGGCTATGGTGCTTCGCAGAACAGCTACGGACAGCAGCCTACTGGCTACGGCGCTTCGCAGAACAGCTACGGACAACAGTCCACGGGCTACGGTACTTCGCAGAACAGCTACGGACAGCAGTCCACGGGCTACGGTGCTTCTCAGAACAGCTATGGACAGCGCTCCAATGATTATGGCAGTTCGCAGAGCAACTACAGCGATCCCTACATGAGCGGCAGCTCGGGCTATGACAGCTCGTCATCGGGCTACGGCAGTACAGCGGCTTATACATATAACGACTTCGGCGGCAGTGATTCAAAGCTGATACCTGCGCTGAAAGCTTTTCTCGGAGCAGCTGTAGGCGCTATCCCGGGAGTTATTCTCGTTATTTTTGTTGCAAAGCTGGGCTTTATAGCTTCGATCTGCGGAGCGGTAATGGCTATAGGTATCTTTGCAGGCTATACCTTTATGACAAAGGATAATGAGCTGGATACTAAGATCGGACTTATCATATGCGGAGCTGTAATGCTTCTCGGTATATATATCGCTGTCAGGACCTCGTGGGTAATGAATATATCGGACGCCATTAAAGAGGGAATGTCTGCGGGCAAATCTATGCTTGCGGATTCTGAGCTTTCCGAAAGCGATTTAAACAGCCTCTATAAGCTGATATATGGCGTTGACGAGCCATCATTCTCTGAGTGTTCGTCGCATTTCAGCGATCTTCTTTCGCGTTTTGAACTGAAAGGCAGGTTCTTCCTTTCATTCCTCGAAAATCTTGGATTTGCTGTATTGGGCTGCTTTGGCTCGTTTGCTAAATTCGGCGGCGGCAGCAAGTATTAATTCAATAATCAACTAAGGAGTAATATAAAATGGAAACTAAATCAATTATGATAGTCGGCGTCGGCGGACAGGGTTCGCTTCTCGCTTCAAGACTTCTCGGCAATGTGCTTCTTGCACAGGGCTATGACGTAAAGGTAAGCGAGGTACACGGAATGTCGCAGCGCGGCGGCTCTGTTGTTACATACGTAAAGTACGGCGATAAGGTATATTCACCTGTTATTGAAAAGGGCGAGGCAGACGCAGTTATCTCCTTCGAGCTTCTCGAAGCAGCAAGATGTCTCCCTTACCTTAAAAAGGGCGGCAAGCTTATCACATCTACACAGCAGATAGATCCTATGCCTGTTATCACAGGTGCTGCAAAGTATCCCGAGAATCTCGTTGAGAAGCTCAAGGCAGCAGGTGCAGAGCTTGTTGCAGTTGACGCACTGTCACTGGCTGAGCAGGCTGGTACGGCAAAGGCTTCAAACGTAGTTCTCATGGGCGTTCTTGCTTCACGCATGGACTATCCTGACGAGCTCTGGCAGAAGGCACTGGAGCAGTGCGTACCTCCTAAGTTCCTCGACCTCAACAAGAAGGCTTTTGAGCTCGGCAAAGCAGCTAAGTAATAGAGCTAAGAACTAAGAACGATGTAGGGGACGCCGCCCTCGGCGTCCCGCAAGTTGCGAAATAAATATAAATGACCGATTGCAGGGGGGCGATGCCTGCATCGCCCCGCTGGCACGAGTTTATTATATCGGGCTGATGTGGGCATCAGCCCCTACACAAAGATATCGGACGATTATTCGGGCGGATAATATCCGTCCATGCACACGAACATCATATCATAACATAATAAATCCATAAATAAGGAGTAGAAGTCCAATGGAAAAGTATTGGAACAAAGAGATCGAATGTATGCCCCGTGAGGAAATGAAAAAGCTTCAGGACAAGCGCCTCGTGGCACAGGTAAAGCACGTTTATGAAAACGTTAAGTATTACCGCGATCTCATGGACGAAAAAGGCGTAAAGCCCGAGGACATCAAGGGGACTGACGATCTTCACAAGCTGCCGTTCCTCAGCAAGGCTGATCTTCGTGAGGCATATCCCTATGGACTCCTTGCAAAGCCACTCAGCGAATGTGTAAGGATACACTCCACCAGCGGTACCACAGGCAAGCGCGTCGTTGCTTTCTATACTCAGAACGACGTTGATATGTGGGAGGACTGCTGTGCGAGAGCTATCACTGCCGCAGGCGGCACTAACGAGGACGTAGTTCAGGTAGCATACGGCTACGGTCTGTTCACAGGCGGTATGGGACTCCACGGCGGCTCACACAAGGTAGGCTGTCTTACCCTGCCTATGAGCTCAGGCAATACAGAGCGTCAGATACAGTTCATGCGCGACCTCAATGCGACTATACTTTGCTGTACTCCGTCATATGCGGCATATCTCGGCGAAACTGTCCGCGATATGGGACTTACTCCCGACGATCTTAACCTCAAGGCAGGTATCTTCGGCGCCGAGCCGTGGACTGAGGAAATGCGCCGCAGTATCGAGCAGTCACTGGGTATCAAGGCTTACGACATCTTCGGACTTACAGAGTCCAGCGGTCCCGGCGTTGCATTCGAGTGCTCTGAGCAGAAGGGTATGCACATCAACGAGGACAACTTTATCCCCGAGATAATCGATCCCGAGACAGGAGAGGTACTCCCCGAGGGCGAGGTAGGCGAGCTTGTGTTCACAAGCATAACCAAGGAGGCATTCCCGCTTCTTCGCTATCGTACACGCGACCTCTGCAAGCTCACAAGGGGCAAGTGCTCATGCGGACGTACTCTCGTAAAAATGGCTAAGCCTATGGGCAGAAGCGATGATATGATGATTATCCGCGGAGTAAACGTATTCCCGTCGCAGATAGAGACTGTTCTCATCGAGCAGGGCTATTCGCCTAACTACCTTATCGAGGTCGACCGCGTAAACAACACGGATACCCTCGATATCAACGTTGAGATGAACCCCGACCAGTTCTCGGACAAGGTAAAGGATATGCAGAAGCAGGAGAGAGACCTTGCTGTTGCTATTAAGACCATGCTGGGAATCAACCCCAAGGTTCACCTTGTATCGCCTAAGTCTATCGCAAGAAGCGATGGCAAGGCTGTAAGAGTCATCGACAAGCGCAAGCTTCACGACTAAGTTAAAAGCAGACCGCCGAAGCAGTCTGTTGAATAAAAATATCTTTAATCATTTTAAGGAGGTTTCATTTATGAAAATCAAATTATTTTCCACAAATTATATGCCGGAGCAGGAGAAGTATCAGAGATTTGCAGCTTTTGAGAACGAGCTCAATCAGTTTATCCAGACTGTAAAGGTCATCGATATCAAGTACAGCACATCAGCAGGTCTTTGCCATGACGCACAGACTCACGTAAACGAGTACGTTGACGAGCACTCTGTTCTCGTTATGTATGAGGATATCGACAAGAAGTAATAGCTTCTTCTTCAGTCGGCAGGGCTTATCGTAAAGATATTGCTGTCCTTCCCTGTATCTGCGCAGGGGAGGACGCAAGGCATTTACAGCTGTTAGGGGCTTTGCGGTCAGCCGCCGAAACAATCTAAAAGGAGGATCGTCGTATGTCAAACGTAAGACAGATCTCAGTTTTTGTAGATAATATGCCAAATCAGGCGGCAGGCGTTATGAGGATAATCAAGGAGAAGGGTATCAACCTGAGAGCCCTCAGTCTTGCTGATACTGCTGATTTCGGAATAATCAGGCTCATTGCCAATGATACCGAAAAGACAGTGGATATACTGAGAGCGGCATCATACGCAGTAAATGTAACAGAGGTGCTGGCAATTTCCATTCCTGATACACCGGGACAGCTCAGCCGTGTGCTGGACGTACTCGGTCAGGACAATGTAAATGTTGAGTATATGTACTCGTTCCTCGGTACCTCAGACAGGGCTGTATCCTTCGTTATCCGTGTTGACGACAACGCTCAGGCTTCTGAAGCGCTCAACAGGGGCGGTATTATTCAGCTTACCGAAAATGATATTGCTGAAATGTAAAATTTGCACAAAAAGAGAACCTGTTTTGAAAAAATATTAAAAACGCTTGACATAATTCCCGTTGATGTTGTATAATTATAATACGATATTTAGCGAGAAAATATTCGACAGGAGTGATGGAAAATGGGTATTCTCGATAAATTTAATGACGCAAGCAGGGGTGTGTCTGAAAAGGCTAAGAATATCTCCGAAGCCAATAACCTCAAGAGGAAGATCCTTTATGAGGAAGAGCGTATAGTGGAGATATTTACTGATATCGGAAAGAGATATTACAAGAATCCGGGAGATGATCCTGCGGCTCTTAAAGTACTTTGCGACGATATAGATACAAGACGCAGAAGAATAAAGAAGATGAGATATGAGCTCAACGGCATAAGAGGCTACAAGATATGCCCCAAGTGCGACGCTGAGGTCAATGAACGCTTCCAGTTCTGCGGACGCTGCGGCGCAAGACTTCCCGATATCGAGGACGAGGACTTCATGTCCCTTGAAGCAAACGATTATTATACAGAAAGCAGCAATAACTTCTTCAATGCTGATTCTAACAAGAACTATTGATCACATGGGCTGTTCTGAGGCAATCGGAACAGCCTTTTTGTTACAGAAGCGAGTCCGTATGTGCTTGCATATGAGCCTTGCAGGGATACACAGCACGAACCAGAACGCCGAAAAGGGTATGCATATCTGCCCCAGAAAATTAAAGGGCATATTGGAGTAATCCCAGACGTTCCAGTGCATAATAATGTTATCGAATATGCCTACGGCAAGTTCTGTCATTGTTATGAAAAGCGAGCCGAGAGCGCAGCTTTTCATAAGAGTCATAGTTCGGCGGCTGTTTATGGCATAGAGGATAGTCATTACAAATCCCCCTGTCAGGCACATTGTCCAGTGGGTGTAGCCGCGGAGGACTATCTCTACAAGGCTGTAGCAGAAGTAGCCCATAAGGAAAGAAAACAAAAGCTGTGATAGCTTCATGGTATCACCTCAAAAAAATATATATTCATATTATTACCATTTTTATTTTGAATATTCAGAAAAAGGAGTTGAATAAATATGCGGAAAAGCTGTATACTTATGCACATATCCAGCCTGCCGTCGGAATACGGCATAGGTCAGATGGGACGGGCGGCATTTGAGTTCGTGGATTTTTTGAAGTCCGCTGAGGTCAAGTGCTGGCAGATACTGCCCCTTTCGCCTACGAGCTACGGCGATTCGCCCTACCAGTCCTTTTCGGTAAAGGCGGGCAATCCCTACTTCATCGACTTTGAAGTGCTGGAGGGTGACGGACTTCTGGAGCACCATGAGTTCGCCTCGTTTGAATGGGGAAACGACCCAAAATCCGTGGACTACAGCCTGCTGTACCAGCACTGCTATGAGGTGCTGAAAATCGCCTACGGACGCTTCAAGCCTGCAAAATTTCCCGAGTATAAAAAGTTCTGCGAGGAGAATAAAAAGTGGCTGGACGAGTATGCACTGTTCATGGCGCTGAAGTTCAAAAACGGCGGCAAGCCGTGGTATGAATGGGACGAGGAGCTGTCCATGCACAAGGCAAAGGCTGTTTCCGCAGCAAAAAAAGAGCTGAAAAATGATATCGGCTTCCATAAGTTCATACAGTTCGAGTTCAGCCGTCAGTGGTCAGAGCTGAAAAAGTACGCCAACGACAACGGCATAGAGATAATCGGTGATATCCCGATATACTGCGCTCTGGACAGCGTTGAGGCGTGGTCGTCACCGAGACTTTTCCAGTTCGACAGAAAGCGCAGACCTACGGCTGTGGCAGGCTGCCCACCTGATGACTTCTCACCGCTGGGA
The DNA here is from genome assembly GCF_000621845.1 of Ruminococcus flavefaciens MA2007. Lineage (GTDB taxonomy): Bacteria > Bacillota > Clostridia > Oscillospirales > Ruminococcaceae > Ruminococcus > Ruminococcus flavefaciens_E. The sequence continues at coordinate 98,946 of NZ_KK211355.1, forward strand.
CAGCTCTGGGGCAATCCGCTGTATAACTGGAGCTACCACAAAAAGACGGGCTATGAATGGTGGATAGACCGTATCAGAGCCGCAACGGAGCTCTATGATATAGTCCGTATCGACCACTTCCGCGGCTTTGAGAGCTACTACACCATTCCCTTCGGCAACGAGGACGCTACCATAGGCGAGTGGAAGAAAGGTCCGAATTATGAGCTTTTCAGGCTTGCCGAGGAAAAGCTGGGCAGGCTGAATATCATTGCCGAGGATTTAGGCTTTATAACTCCCGAGGTAAGGGAAATGCTGGACAAATGCGGTTATCCGGGTATGAAAGTCCTGCAATTCGGCTTCTCGGACGGCAAGAACGAGTATCTGCCACATAATTTCAGCAGTACGAATTATTTCGCATATACGGGCACTCACGACAACGAGACTCTCAACGGCTGGGTGGAGACCTTGGACAAGAAGTCCCTGAAATTCGCCATGAAATACCTTAACGTCAAGAAGAAAAAGGATATCCCCATGGCGGTTGTCCGTGCGGCTTGGGGAAGCGTTGCGGAGGTGGCTGCGGCGCAGATTCAGGACTTCCTTGACAGTCCCAAGGAGGGCAGAATGAATACGCCCTCGACGCTGGGCGGCAACTGGCAGTTCCGCGTACAGAAATCGGACTTAACCCCCGAGCTTGCGAAGAAGATACGTAAGCTGAACAGATTGTATAACCGATAAACAGTTGAGAGTTGAAAGTGGAGAGTTGAGAGTTAAGGGTGTGACCTGTCGGTCACGTATCTGAATTTTTTTAATCTGTTCGCGTAAGCGAACACTGCAACTCTCAATTCTCAACTCTAAACTCTCAACTTCAAGAATAGGAGTAAGGGAATATGGATAAGAAATTGTTTATGGAGAAATTTACAGGAAGACTTCCGAAGGATATAAAATCTGCAACAACCCAGCAGCTTCACGACGCGCTGGGCAAGACCGTTATGGAGATGTTTGCTGACCGCTGGGACAATGCCCGTCAGGAGCACCTTTCAAAGCGCCGTGCGGCTTATCTCTCTATGGAGTTCCTCGTTGGACGTGCAGTGTACAATAACCTGCTCGTCCTTGGCATTTACGACGAGGCGGACGAGGCTTTCAAGGAGCTCGGCATTGACCTTGCTGACCTTGAAGAAATAGAGGACGCCGCTCTTGGAAACGGCGGTCTCGGCAGACTTGCGGCTTGTTTCCTTGACAGTGCCGCAACTCTGAGCCTGCCCCTTGACGGCTACGGTATACGCTACAAGTACGGACTTTTCAAGCAGTCAATCGTTGACGGATTCCAGCGTGAGGACATCGACGACTGGACGAAATACGGCGATCCGTGGTCGGTGCGCTGTGACGAGGACACTGTCCTCATCGAGTACAGCGGTCAGACCGTAAAGGCTGTGCCCTATGATATGCCTGTATTCGGTTTCCGTACCGAAAATGTGGGTACTCTGCGACTCTGGCAGGCTGAGCCCGTCAAGGAGTTCGACTTCGACGTTTTCAACAAGCAGGACTACCTCGAAGCTTCTAAGGAGAAGATATATGCCGAGGATATCTCCCGTGTGCTCTATCCTAACGACGATACCGACGAGGGCAAGAAGCTCCGTCTGAAACAGCAGTATTTCTTCAGCTGTGCTTCGCTGACGGATATAATCAGAAAGCACAAGGCTCGCTTCGGCACTCTCGATAATCTTGCGGACTATATCTCTGTCCAGCTCAATGATACTCACCCTGTTATCTCTATCCCCGAGCTTATCAGACAGCTTGTGGACAACGAGGGCTACAGCTTTGAGAAAGCCCTTGAAATGGCTAAGAGGATATTCAACTACACCAACCACACCGTTATGCAGGAGGCTCTTGAAAAGTGGCGCACCGATCTTGTTGAGGAGCTTCTGCCCCGTATCTACGCTATAATCATTCAGATAAACGAGGCTCTTATGGCGGAAATGTACGCAAAGGGTGTGGAGCGCTCCAAGATAGACCGTATCAAGATAATCAAGGGCGACCTTATCCATATGGCGGACATGGCTTGCTATGCTTCAAGTCATATCAACGGTGTTGCCGAGATACACACTCAGATACTCAAGGACACTGTTCTTGCGGACTGGTTCAGCCTTTGTCCCGAGCGTTTCCGCAACGAGACCAACGGCATTACTCAGCGCCGCTGGATAGCGCTCTGCAACAGGGAACTGTCTGCGTATATCAGCGAGCTTCTTGGCGGTGACGACTGGATAAACGACCTTGACAAGCTGAAAGAGCTTTCCAAATATGCCGACGATGAGAACGTGCTTCGCCGCTTCATAGACATCAAGCAGGGCAAGAAAAAACAGCTTGCGGACTTCATAAAGGCTCACGACGGCGTTGATATCGACGAAAACTCCGTTTTCGACATCCAGATAAAGCGCCTTCACGAGTACAAGAGACAGCTTCTCAATGCGTTCTCCATACTGTGGATATACTACGGTATCAAGGACGGCAGTATACAGAATTTCAAGCCTACAACATTTATTTTCGGAGCTAAATCTGCTCCCGGATACCGCCGTGCAAAGGCTATTATCAAGTTCATCAATGAGGTGGGCAGGATAGTTTCCGAGGACAAGGACACCCGTGACCTTATCAAGGTCGTGTTCGTGCAGAATTATAATGTTTCCTACGCCGAGAAGCTGGTTGCGGCGGCTGATGTTTCCGAGCAGATATCTACCGCAGGCACTGAGGCAAGCGGCACAGGCAATATGAAGCTCATGCTCAACGGCGCGGTAACTCTCGGAACCTACGACGGCGCTAACATCGAGATAGTGCAGGAGGCTGGAGAGGATAACAACTACATCTTCGGCGCCCGTGTTGAGGACCTGGAGAAGATTGTCCCCGAGTACGACAGCCGCAGTATATTCTCCTCTGACGATATGATACGCAGGGTAGTGTCCTCACTTATCGACGGTACTGTTTCCGACGGCGGCAGCGGTGATTTCCGCGAGCTTTACATGGCTCTCCTTGACGGTGCAAGCTGGCACGCTCCCGACCATTATTACCTCCTCGGTGATATCAGGGACTACGTTGAGACTAAGCTGCGCTGCATAAACGACTACAGCAGCGACAGAATAGGCTTTGCACGTAAGCAGTGGCTCAATATGTGCAGCGCAGGCAAGTTCAGCTCCGACAGAACAATCGCAGATTATGCGGAGAATATCTGGGGGATAAAATAACAGCTATTTTGGGCTTTCTATGAAAGGGATTCCAAAGGGACTGTGTTCCTTTGGCAGAGTCCAGAGGCGGCGCCTCTGGTGGGGTGTGGGGCAAAGCCCCGCAGTTACAAAGCGCTTCGCAAAGGGTGAATCAAAAAACAGTCCGGTGGACTGTTTTTTGAGAGGGTGACTCCCTACAGTGTAGGGAGGTGTCCGAAGGACAGAGGGTGCCGGACACGATTAGTGTCGCCTTGCAAGTGAAGGCGTTCCCTTATAAGAAGTGCTTAAAAAATGTCCCCTCATATATACTCCCCAAACCGCGTTTTTTCAACGCGAACACGTTGAATTTCAGAAAAATAATTTTCAGGTTCTGCGTTTTATACAAAAACTATTATCCGCATTTGTGAGCTTTCACAGATGCGGATTTTTTAGTGACAAATGTCACTGAAAAAGTGACAAATGACACTTTAAAACCTCGCCTTCATTATGGTATCATAATATCAGAAAAGGGGGAGTGACTATGAAAAAGTCAATGAAAGTATTGCTTATTGTTTCAGCGGTGATGACAGTGATCGGTACTGCTTCACTGATATTTGCATGGAGCTTGCGTATTCTGTTTACCATAGGGCTCAGTATGGGCTTCGGTGTAATAATATCACATTTTATCGGCAGTAAGGAAAGAGACAGAGTGCCTGTCTGGCTGAGCATTCTATTTGTGCTTTCGTTTATTCCCATAATGCTCTGCTTTTACTGGTCCATAGATGCAGCAGTCAACGGTACAGGCGGAGGAATGATATTCCGCGAAAAACACGGCTGGGAGGCATTCTCTGAGACTTTTCTGATAACAACGTTACTGCTTACGGTGATACCTGCTATACCAATGGCAGTTATAGTGCAGGTCAGATTCATAGCATTGTGTATAAAGCTGAGGAAAAAGAGAATTTCTGAAAGGAGCTGAGCTTATGAATAAGGTCGAGAAGATTCTGATAGGCGTTTTCGGAGTAGGAACGATACCGTATTTTATGCAATGTATACGCAAGGGAATGCGATACGGCTTCGGAAGTGGAATGATGAGATATTTTAAATCAGAGCTTATTACTCTGTACGGAGCTTTATTCGCATTGTCCGTGATAGGCATGATAACGGTGTTTATCGTTCACGCTATCATAAAGAGAAAGAAAAGGAGCGAGGTCAGGATAACAAAGGCTGACAAGATATGGTTCGCAATATCCTTTTTGCCTGTTGTACTGCTTCTGCTCTACGGACTGTACGGTGCTGTGACAGGTGTGAATTTTTTGTGGTCGAGTTACTATGGTATTGACGGCTTTATGTTAGCTGTTATCTTCGGCGGTATACTTATCCTGCCTGTACTGCCACTGTGTATCATCTGGCAGATAATATTCCTCGTAACACGGCATAAGGCTAAGAAAGCGGCGGCTTCTAAAAGTGAGTAGAAAGCAGCAGGGGACGCGGCGTCCCACATAAAAATTGTAGGGGCTGCCTTTGGCAGTCCGCGAATCAAAATGACACTATCCGCGTTCAAATCCCGAAAGGATCTGAGCTTATGAAAAAGTATGAAAAGTATTTACTGGGCATATTTGGCGGCTGTGCCGTATTATCCGCAGCGTTTCTGCTGTACAGGGTACTTGTGCTTGATAAGGGGCTGGGATTATTTGATAGTATTGATGTAGTCATGCCGTGGTTATTTGGCTTCGGAGCTCTTTTCGGCATAATTGCCGTTCTGGTCTCATGGCGGCTGAGAAAACGGGCAGAAGCAGGCAAAAAGCCCATATCAAAGCTCTATATGTGGAGCTTTATACTGTCATTTGTTCCCTTTGCGGCAATTCTGATACGTTCAGTGTTCCGCGGCGTTTCCGAGACTTTGCTTGAGGTCGTGATATGGTATGCAGTCATTATATTCGGACTGATTATTCCTGTTTTTCCGCTGATGATATTCTGGCAGGTGCTGTATATCGTCAAGAGGATACAGTATAAAGAGCAAATGAAAGTTGTTAGTGATTAGAGATTAGAAATTAGAAAGTAGTGTAGGGGACGTCGTTTCGGCGTCCGAAAAAAGAGCTTCACGTTTTATGACGTGGAGCTCTTTTATGTTAAAATATAAAAATATGTAAAGCTGACTTGACAGAAAATGTAAAGCGTGCTATACTATAATCACAGAAGAAGTAAAGTTTGCTTTACATCAAAAGGAGGAGCCATCATGATTGAAAATATACACGATTTCATAGAGGCGGCTTTGCCGTGGGTGACATTGGCTACAGCCATAGCAGTTTTCAGCGTTTGCAGAGACAGGGCTGAAAAGGAGAATAAACATGAAGAATAAAATACAGGAGCTGCGGAAAGCCCGAAAGGTCACACAGCAGGAGCTTGCCGACGCCCTCAGCGTCACGCGGCAGACTATAATATCACTGGAAAACGGAAAATACAATGCGTCCCTCACTCTCGCCCACAAGGCGGCGCAGTTCTTCGGCGTTACTATCGAGGAGCTGTTCATATTCGAGGGAGAGGAGAACCTTTAAGGAGGATAATTATGGAAAAGTTTAAAAAACAACTTGTTACAAGTAACTTCATTTACTGGCTTTTTATAGTTCTTTCGATAATAGGAGCAGTTCTTGTCGTTGTATTTAGTCCGAATCATCGTGACGGCAATGGTACAGTCGGATTTTTTGCTGCTATGATAGCTATTTCGGTGATTAATATACACAGAAACAGGAAAGCGCTCAAGAACGAAAAGCTATTGAAAGAAATGTACATCAACAGCGTTGACGAAAGAAAAAAACAGATTCTGCTCCAAGCATCAAAAACCTCATTCTTTATTATTCTTGCAAGTATGCTGATAGCTTCTATTGTGTTCAGATTCATCAGCATGACAGTAAGCATTGTTCTTACCTGCTGTATGATGTTTATTCTTATCGTTTATTTTGCGGTTACGGCTTATTACAATAAGAAGATGTGAATACCGAGTATTTATAAGGAGGATAATTATGGAAGAATATAGGAAAAAATTAAAGAAGAGATCTGTTTTATATCTGCTTGTACTTATCGTCTCTTTCGCAGGGATAGGAACATTTTTCGTATTTGGCAGGGTATTGTTCGGCATGGACGTTGAACTCAGACGAAGCTTCGGCGGTATATTCGGCATTTTGTTTCTTGCTTCGTTTGCAGGCATTTTAAGCAGCACAGTGACGCTCGGCGATGAAAATAAGCTTAAGAAAGAGTATATACGCAGCACCGACGAAAGGAACCTCGTTATCGAGGCAAGATCATCTAATGTGACTTTGAACATTGTAATGGCAGGTCTTTATATAGGATTCGTAATTATTACGCTTTTCTCCGACAACGGTGCGGGAAAAGTTTTGGGAATATGCTGTTACAGCACATGGCTTATAAAAAGTATTGTGAAGTCTTATTATAATAAGAAGATGTGAAACAAAAACTCCCCGATACCTGTTCGTATCGGGGAGTGATTTTTATATTCGTATGTGCACGTTAGTTTTCAAGCGGAAATATTCCGTTTAATCAATCTTCAACGAAGAGCGTCACGCTGCTTACTTCTCAGCGAGCTTTGTGAGGTACTCGTAACGATTAGCAGCAGTCTTCTCAGCCTTCGCGAAGAGCTCCTTAGCACGGTCTGGGAATGAACGTGTGAGTGCGCTGTAACGAGCCTCGTTCATGATGAAGTCCTGATATGACTCTGTTGGAGCCTTGGAATCGAGCTGGAATGGGTTCTTGCCCTCAGCAGCGAGACGAGGATCGTAACGGAAGTTGTTCCAGTAACCGCACTTAACAGCCTTCTCCATCTCAGCCTGACAGTTAGTCATACCGCCCTTGATAGAGTGCATCTCACAAGGTGCATAGCCGATGATGAGTGATGGGCCCGGATAAGCCTCAGCTTCCTTGATTGCCTTGAGTGTCTGGTTCATATCAGCACCCATAGCGATCTGTGCAACATAGATGTAGCCGTAGCTCATAGCGATATCAGCAAGACGCTTCTTAGCGATTGCCTTACCAGCTGCTGCGAACTGTGCAACCTGACCAATGTTAGAGGACTTGGAAGCCTGTCCGCCTGTATTTGAGTAAACCTCAGTATCGAATACCATGATGTTTACATCTTCACCTGTAGCGAGAACGTGGTCGAGACCGCCGAATCCGATATCATAAGCCCAACCGTCGCCGCCGAAGATCCATACGGACTTCTTGGAGAGGTAGTTCTTGTTCTCAAGGATATCAGCCTTCTTATCGCACTTGCAGTCGCACTTCTCGAGCTCAGCAACGAGTGCAGCTGTTGCAGCTGTATTCTTAGCACCGTCGTTTACTGTTGCGAGATACTCATCAGCAGCAGCCTTGATCTCAGCAGATGCCTTGTCGCTTGCAGCGATTTCCTTTACTTCCTCGATGAGTCTCTCACGGATAGCCTTCTGACCGAGATACATACCGAGACCGTGCTCAGCGTTGTCCTCGAACAGTGAGTTTGCCCATGCAGGACCGTGGCCGTTTGCATCAACAGTGTATGGTGATGTAGCAGCAGGACCGCCCCAGATCGAAGAACATCCTGTTGCGTTGGAGATGTACATTCTTGAACCGAAGAGCTGAGTGATGAGTCTTGCATAAGAAGTCTCAGCACAGCCTGCGCATGAACCTGAGAATTCGAGGAGCGGCTTCTTGTACTGGCTGGAGATAACAGTAGCGTCAGTTGCTACATCTGTCTTCTCTGTAACCTTAGCAACACAGTAATCGAATACTGCCTGCTGTGGCTCCTGTGACTCTCTTGGAACCATCTTGAGTGACTTAGTTGGGCAGACACCGATACATACGCCGCATCCCATACAGTCCATAGCGGAAACAGCGAGAGTGTACTTGTACTCGCTCTTTACGATCGGCTTAGGAGCGATCTTGATGTTCTCAGGAGCAGCAGCAACCTCAGCGTCTGTCAGAGCGAATGGACGGATAGTTGCGTGTGGGCAGACAAATGAACACTTGTTACACTTTGCACAAGTATCCTGATTCCACTCAGGAACCATAACAGCTACGCCGCGCTTCTCGTATGCGGAAGCACCCTGCTCGAATGTACCGTCAACGTGATCTGAGAATGCAGAAACAGGGAGAGTATCACCGAGCATCTTGCCTACAGGGTTCATGATGCCGTCAACCATCTTGACGAGCTTCTCTGGGCCCTCGAGCTTAGCAGGTGCGGAATTATCAACAGCATTTGCCCACTCAGCAGGAACATCTACCTTAACGTAAGCATTTGCGCCTGCGTCGATAGCCTTCTCGTTCATCTGAACGATCTCGATACCCTTCTTCATGAACTTCTGAGCCTTCTCCTTCATGTAGCCGATTGCCTCAGCCTCAGGAAGAACCTTTGAAAGTGAGAAGAATGCAGACTGGAGAATTGTATTTGTACGCTTGCCAAGACCGATCTCCTGTGCAAGGTCTATAGCGTTAACCAGATAGAGCTGGATATTGTTCTTTGCGATATACTGCTTTGTATCAGCTGTGAGGTGCTGATCGAGCTCCTCAGGCTTCCACTGGCAGTTGATAAGGAATACACCGCCGGGCTTTACATCGTTGACCATCTTGTAACCCTTGAGTATGTAGGAAGGATTGTGACAGGCAACAAAGTCAGCCTTGTTGATGTAGTAAGGGCTCTTGATTGGCTTATCGCCAAAACGGAGGTGTGAGATTGTGATACCGCCGGTCTTCTTTGAGTCATACTGGAAGTAAGCCTGAACGTACTTGTCAGTGTGGTCGCCGATGATCTTGATAGAGTCCTTGTTAGCGCCAACAGTACCGTCGCCGCCGAGTCCCCAGAACTTGCACTCGATCGTGCCTTCTGCTGCTGTGTTAGGAGCATCTTCCTCAGCAAGTGAGAGGTTTGTAACATCATCAACGATACCGAGTGTGAACTGTGGCTTAGGATCAGCCTTAGCGAGCTCAGCATATACAGCGAATACAGATGCAGGAGGAGTATCCTTTGAACCGAGACCGTAACGGCCGCCGATCACCTTGATACCTGTTCTGCCTGTAGCATTAAGAGCTGCAACAACATCGAGGTAGAGAGGCTCACCGAGAGAACCAGGCTCCTTTGTTCTGTCGAGTACAGCGATTGCCTTTGCAGATGCAGGGATTGCCTCAACGAGCTTCTCAGCAGAGAATGGACGGAACAGGCGAACCTTAACGATACCGACCTTCTCGCCCTTCTTGTTGAGGTAGTCGATAACTTCTTCAGCAACGTCGCAGATAGAACCCATTGCAACGATCACGCGCTCTGCATCAGCAGCACCGTAGTAGTTGAAGAGCTTGTAGTCTGTACCGAGCTTTTCGTTTACCTTGTTCATGTACTCCTCAACGATACCGGGAACAGCATTGTAGTAGGAGTTGCAAGCCTCACGGTGCTGGAAGAAGATATCTCCGTTTTCGTGAGAACCGCGCATTGTAGGATTCTCAGGATTAAGAGCACGTTCACGGAATGCCTTAACAGAATCCATATCGCACATTTCCTTGAGATCCTCGTAATCCCATACAGCGATCTTCTGGATCTCGTGTGATGTACGGAAACCGTCGAAGAAGTTGATGAAAGGAACACGGCTCTTGATGGAAGCGAGATGTGCAACAGCAGCAAGATCCATAACTTCCTGTGGGTTTGTCTCAGCGAGCATTGCGAAACCTGTCTGACGGCAAGCATAAACGTCAGAGTGGTCACCGAAGATGTTCAGTGCGTGAGAAGCAACGCAGCGAGCAGAAACGTGGAATACGCAAGGAAGCAGCTCACCTGCGATCTTGTACATATTCGGGATCATGAGGAGAAGTCCCTGAGAAGCAGTATAGGTTGTGGTAAGAGCACCAGCGTTCAGAGAACCGTGAACAGTACCTGCTGCACCGGCTTCGGACTGCATCTCCTCAACCTTAACGGTAGTGCCGAAAATGTTCTTGACACCCTGAGCGGACCACTGATCAACATAGTCTGCCATTGGGCTGGAAGGTGTGATCGGGTAGATACCGGCAACTTCCGTGAAGGCATAAGAAACATATGCAGCGGCATTATTACCGTCCATTGTTTTCATTTTTCTTGTGATTGCCATAGGAATGACCTCCTAAATATTATAATAATTAGGTTATAGAAGTGGTTAGCGAATGATAACGTAAACCACATATAACTACTGTGAAATATTATACCACATATCGAGATTTTTGTAAACACTTTTTTTGCGGAATTGTTAGAAAAATATCAGGGATGTTTTTGGAGAATTTACCTATATTTAGGGAAATAGGCGGCATATGCAGCGACGGAGGTCCGAAAAGATATACAGCTGTCAGCATTTTTGAAAGGATTCTTATGAAATATGCGATAGAAAGAACGGCAAAAGTTGTGCATATTGACAAAAGTTGGTGATTTTACTTGACGGAAAGTCAGAAATAAGGTATAATAACTACAGTGTTAAATAATCTTTAATTATTAACACTCGTTTTGTTGTCTCCTTTCTTTTGTTCTACACATATTTATTTTTATCTGTTTATCTAAGACAAGCAGGGCTTTATGCCCTGCATTTTTTTTGGCAGCGTGACGCTGCACCCTTGCCACGTTGACGCTCGCAAGCTCGCTCACTCTTATCAATGCCGATAATCGTACATCGCTTACGGCACAAAAAAATATGTAAGGGCTGCCTTTAGGCTGCTCCCCTTAACGGAAAAAGCGGGCTACCGAGCCGTAAAGTAACGGCTCATATTTGGTAACCTGCGATTCCGCCAAAGGGGGCTCCCCTTGGCAGTCCGTTTTTTATGCATATTTTTCATAAAGCCGCAGATAATACCGTAAAAGGAGCTGATATTATGAAAATAACCCCTGAGCTTTACGGTGATATGACACGGCAGGCTTCTCCCAAATCAAATTATAAGGTGAATATCACGACTGCATTTTTAGTCGGCGGAGCTATCTGTGCTCTCGGGCAGATAATACTCGCTGTGCTGGAAGGATACGGTCTTGACCGTACGGAAGCAGGTACATGGACTTCTATAATACTTGTCGGATTAAGTGCAGTCTGCACGGGCTTCGGCTGGTATTCAAAGCTTGCAAAGCACGCAGGCGCAGGAACTCTCGTGCCGATAACGGGCTTCTCAAATGCTATTAGCTCGTCAGCCATAGAAGCGCGTTCCGAGGGGCTCGTTCTCGGTGTCGGAGCAAAGATATTCACGATAGCAGGACCTGTTATACTGTTCGGCTGTTCTGCTGCCACGGTTTACGGATTGATATATTATTTCGTAAAATAAGCGGAGGACGACCATTGACCGTCCCTACAGCTGAATGCTGATAATAATCACCTTTTTCATAACATATACATTAATAAATGTTATGAAAAGAGGTGATGAGCTTGAAGCTCCAGCAAGAGGGGCGGGCGGTCATGCTTGGGAGATTTATTACCGAGAACAAGACCACGGTCCGTGCCGCGGCAAATCATTTCGGTATCTCGAAAAGCACCGTACATAAGGACGTCAGTGAGCGGCTTCGTACCGAAGATCCCGAGCTGTATGCCCGTGTAAAGGATATACTTGAAATTAACAAGCAGGAGCGCCATATCCGCGGCGGCCTTGCAACTAAGCGGAAGTACGCGGCAATAGCACACCGCAAAAGACCATATAAGTAAAAAAAAACAGCACCAAATGCGAAAAAGCCGTAAATAAGCTTTAAGCTTCTTTACGGCCTTTTCTGAAATAATAAAGAATAGGGAATAAATAAGAAATAAAAATCATGTTGTCCGCTTCACGGACATATTAAAAATAATATCGCCGAAAGGCGATACCAATATTATTCTTTATTCATTATTCTTTCTTCTTTATTATTTTAGAGGGCGTGATAAATTTCTTTATCACGCCCTTGCTAATGGTGCTGGTTTTTTACTTTATTCAAGTCCTGCAAGCTTCTGGAACTTTATGAAGAATTCGCTCAGTGAATTTCTTCCTTTGAGCATTGATTCGTCAACGTAAGCTCCTGTATATTTGCCGTTGCGGAATACGTAATAGCTTGTATCCTCGCCTTTGACAAGCTCCATCTTTAAGGTGCCGCCCTCGTCAAGCTTGAATTCTGCTGTGAGTTCCGGCTCCTTGAGCTGGGGCTTTGCCTTTATGTCCATGCCTGTATACTTGTAAATGGACATTGAATTGAAGAAGTTGTCAAATGCAACGTAATTCTCGTTGGTATTGAGATCAACTTCCTTGCCGTTCACGGTGCACTTGTTATTCTCCATATCAAGCTCTGCGCTGATATCTATATTGCCGTATTTCAGCTTTAAGCTCTCTGTGCTGTAGTTCCTTGCGGCGATGTAATTCTGCGATATGAAGTCATAGGGGAGAAGCTGTGTGAAGTGCATATCCTGTGTATAGTACTTTTCCACCTGCTCGCCGTCGATAAGCACATAGCAGTATTTTGGATCTTTCTCGTCGACGCTTACAAGGATCTTTCGCTCTGTGCCGTCAAGTCCCTTTACAACTGCTTCGCCGTAGGGCTTGTCAAAGCCATACTTGGTGAGGTCGTCAAGCTTTTCGTCCATCATGTCCTCGGCTTCGAGGCGGACTATGTTATTGAACTCTGCTGTTACCTTAGTCTGGTCGAGCTCCACCTCGGAATACTCGCTCGGGAGCGACCATTTCTGGCTTTTCTCGTCATAAGTGAGGTCGCAGAGGACTTCGCCGTCCTTATAGGTGGTGACCTCCTTTAAGTCATAAAGCGTATAGGGCAGGAGCTCCTTGTTCTTGATAAGGAGCCTGTCAAGCTTGAGCACGCTTCCCTGCATAGCCTCGACAGCATAGACATTGTTTCTGCCGTCAACGGTGATGTAGTAGTAATTGCCTGTAGGGCTCATATCTCCTATGCGGAGAGTGTGAGTGCCCTTTGGCTCGGTTATCTCAAGGATATCCGGCTCGTCAAGACCGTACATCTTGAGCTTTTCGTCGGTTATCTCGCCGTAGTTTTCAGCGGCTTCAAGCGTTGATGTGTAGGTGCATATGAGCTGGCAGTAGGTCTGGTCAACGGCAAATTCGCCCGAATCCAGAGTCCACAGGTCGCCGTCGTGCTTGCAGACATAGCTCTCGCCGCCCTTTGAAAAGGTCAGCTGTGTGACTGCGTCGCCGTTAAAGCTGAGAAGTGCGTTTTCGGCTATCACTTCCTGTGCCTGCTGATTTTCTTTATCCTTTTTGTTCTTTACGGCAAAGAAAGCTCCCACGGAGCCGCCTGCCGCGATAACTAAAGCGATAAGTGCTATAATTGGTTTTTTCATCAGGAATTTCTCCTTTTAAGCCATACTGCAAGACCGATGACTGCGATGACAACAGGCAGGATAAACAGTGAGGCTATTGTCTTTGTAGCGTCGTCTGAGCCCTTGAATGACATATAGTCGTAGGCGTTTATCTTGTTGCCTACGCCGAACTGTATCTCGCTGTCGTAGAGCCATGTGTTGCTGAATATCATCAGCATTCTTGTACCGCTGGTGCTTGCCGCCTTTACCTTGTCGGCAGGTATATCCACTGTAGGAGTACATCTTACCGTGTCGATAGGAGCTGTAGTGCCGATGACTATAAGCTTTCCGCCTGATTTTTTGTTGAATGAATAGTAGCCGAAGTCGAGAGAAATGCCGCTGAGCTTTTCGTTTGCTTCCTTGGCGGTTATATCGTCGCCGCCCATTGCCTTGCTGACTGTTGTGTATGAGCCTTCAAGACCTGTTGTGTTCTTGATTATGGAAGAACGCTCGATATAGGAAGCTCCCGGGAATGAGTCATCTGGTATCTCTGTAAGGCTTCTCGGATAGGAGATGCCTGCGGAGAATGAGCCGTTGCTGATGAGCATATTAAGGTCTGTGGTAAGGTCCTGAGTGAAATCAGTGTTTACCTGTGAGCCTGCGGGATACTCGACGCGGAGATAATTCTCGTTCTGGTTCTGGTCGGGATCGTCAAGCATATTTGCAGGAGTTGTCTCGGTGACGATGTTGTAGTCGAGGACAAGTCCGAACTCCTCCATTATCTTCTCGATGTTGGTAAAGCGTCCCTCTGTGTCGCAGGGATCGAGGAGGAATGACATTGCGCCGCCGTTGTTGGAATATTCAAGGAGAAGGTCCTTTTCCTTGTCTGTGATATCCTGAGTAGGACCTGCAAGGTAGATTATCTTTGCGTTGTCGGGAACTGCGCCCTCCTTGCCCAGGTCAAGCTCCTGCACGTCGTAGTTGTTTGTTTTGAGAAGAGCAGAGAACTCTGCAAGGTTGGTCTCGATAGACTTCTCGCCGTGACCCGTGAGGAAGTAAACTGTAGGCAGGGAACCGCTTGAACAGGTCTTGATAGCGGCTGCGAGGAGCTCCTCGCCTGCGTACTGCTTGGTGTCGTCAGCACCTGTCTGGAACACTTTGTTTCTGCTTATTTTTTTGATAACGCCGTTTGCCTTTACGAAGGTATCGCCCTTTTCGATGCCCAGCAAGCCCTCGGGATCCAGTTCCTTTGAAAGAGTTACGTTCTCGTCGGGGAGGAAGCAGGTGAGGGTGATGTTGTCGCGCTGCTCCAGCTGCTTCAGTGTGTGGTAAAGAGGCAGGAACTCGGAGTTGTCCGAGCGCTTGAATTCTTCAAGGTCGTAGAGACAGTAGATGTCAATATGCTTGTCGGCAGTCTCGTCAAGGAGCTGTACTGTCTTTTCGTTGAGTGTGTATTTGCCTGACGGCGTCATATCGAAGCCCTTGTCGTAGTAGCTTACGATAAGATTTATGGGTATGAATATTATCAGTACAAGGAGCGCTGTTACGAGAGCCACAGTGCCCGAAAGATTCATTTTTTTCTTTTTCATTGCAGCTTACCCCCTGTTCCAGCGTCTTTTCTCTATGGCGATGTATGTCCATACGAGAAGCACGATTATTGCCGATGCGAAGAAGGTAAGGTCCGAAAGACGGACAAAGCCCTCGGAGAAGTATGCAAATCTTGGCTGAGCCGCAAATGCGTAGAGAACTGACTGTGCCTTTGGAAACTGTGACATGAAGCCTGAGTTTGCAAAGTCGTCGATGAAGAGGAGCATGAACATAACGACTTCGCCGATGATAGCTGCAAGAATGGAGCTTTCGGTAAGTGCGGATATGAGCATCCCCAGCGCTATGTACATGAGTCCCCAGCAGAAAATGCCGATATATGCGCATATGAGCTGGCTGATTACTACCTCGCCCTTGATGGCTGTGATGATAGGGAAGATAAGAGTTCCTGCTATCATAAAGAGGTATACGGTAACGTTTGCAAGGAACTTTGCGATGACTATCTTAGCTACGCTGACAGGAGAGGTCATGAGCAGAACCTCTGTGCCGTTCTTGCGCTCGTCTGCGAATGTCCTCATGGTGAGGATAGGCAGCAGGAATATGAAGTAAAGTATTACCGAATAGAACATCTCGGTAAATGAGAATGGCATCATGTTGGCGCTGACGGAGGTGTTTTTGCCGAGGTCGCTTATCATGTTTGCCATAGGAAGTGCGAAAAGCAGCAGGAAAAGAGCTGCTATAGCATATGCGAAAGGAGTGTAGAAGAAGGATTGCAGCTCCTTTTTATAAATAGGAAACATTGTTATTCTTCCTCCTTTTCTTCTGAGTTTTCATCGGACTCGCCCTCTGCTTCGCCCGACTCGTCGGGAGTCTCTTCAAGGAGCTCTTCAAGTCCCGACTTCTTGACAGGACGGTTTATGAGCTCGATGAATACGCTTTCGAGGTTTGGCTTGTCCGCATATATTTCGAGAATGCTTACGCCGTTCTTGATGCATTCAGCCATGATAGCGTCTCTTGCGGTATCGAAGTCGCCCTCGAGCTGGACTGTGAATGCGTAAATGCTGCTGCCCTCGTCGTCAATGGCGGTTATCTCCTTGACGCCCTTTGTCATCTCGATAACAGAAGCAGCCTTTGTTCTGTCGCCCTTGACCTTGATGTGGAGAGTGAGAGAAGCCGAAACGGATCTTTCGAGATTCTCGATAGTGTCGATAGCTCTGATATCGCCCTTGTTGATGATGACAACGCGGTCACATACTGCGCTTACCTCGCTGAGGATATGGGAGCTGAAAATTACAGAGTGCTCCTTTTTCAGGTCCTTGATGATAGCGCGGACCTCTGCTACCTGATTGGGATCGAGACCGACTGTAGGCTCGTCGAGGATAAGGAACTTGGGGTTGCCGAGAAGTGCCTGCGCAAAGCCAGCGCGCTGCTTGTAGCCCTTTGAAAGGTTGCGTATGAGCTTGCCCTCAACGTCCTTGACCTTGAGAAGCTTCATAACGCGCTCTATCTCGTCCTTTCTCTCGCCTCTGGGGACCTGTTTCAGACCTGCGCAGAAGGAGAGGTACTCCTTTACCTTCATATCGGGATACACGGGAGGTATCTCGGGGAGGTAGCCGATGTTCTTTTTGGCTTTAAGGGGCTCTTTGGTTATGTCAGCGCCGTAGATGCTGACAGTTCCGTCGGACATGGGCAGATAGCCTGCTATCATGTTCATGGTTGTCGATTTGCCCGCTCCGTTGGGACCGAGGAAACCGAGGATCTCATTATCGTTTATTGTAAAGCTTATATGATTTACAGCACGGTTGCTGCCGTAATACTTGGTAAGATTTTCAATAGTGATCATGAGGCGCTCCTTTCTGATCTTAAAAATCAAATGTTTAATATAAAATAGTATACTATAGTGCAGTATAGCATACTGCTTTATTATTGCAGAATAATATTAACGTGAGATTAACAGAATATGAATAAAATGTTAATTCCGGTGACATTGGTCAAAGACTTTGCATGGTGCGGACACATAACCGCAAGTATATATTATAGCCGAAGTGTGTGGATTTTGTGAGAGATTATTGAGTTTGAGATGAATGTTTTGACTTTAAGTTTGTGTGCGGAATTTGTTCATAAAGTGTTAATAAATCAGGAAAAGCTTGGATTTTTCGGGTGGACAAAATGTACAAAAATGGATTTGCTATTGTGTGCATTGCAACAAAAATGACTTGGGCAGATTGGTAAAACAACCTAAACTGTTGACACAAAGTTAAAGGTGGGCTATAATTATCTTGAAAATAGTTTGAGAATTGTGTGTAGTCTGCGTGAAAATACACACAGTGTACGAAGTATTTTCGTATGCGCTCCCCGAAACATAGCTTTCAGGGGGCAATTAACCATTTTTTAAACCTATACTACAGAGAGGGGTAAAAAACAATGATAAGCAAAAAGAATAAGGCTCTCGCAGCAGGCATTCTTGCTGCTGCAATGTCTGCTTCAGCAGTAATGCCCGCTATGGCATCAGCTGCTCCTACAGCAGAGGCTGCAAAGTCTAACGGCTCTTACAAAGAGATGTTCTCATCACTTTATGATGACGTTATTACAAACGGTGTTCAGAACGGATATCTCAGCTCACAGACTAACGGTTCGGGCTTCGGAATCCCTTACCATTCAGTAGAGACCTTCATCGTTGAGGCTCCTGACTACGGTCACGAGACAACTTCTGAGGCTATGTCTTACATCGTTTGGATGGCAGCTATGCATGATGTTCTCGAAGGATCAGGCACAGCAAGCGATATCAAGAAGGCTTGGAACACAATGGAGGCTATGATCCCTGGCTGGTCAAAGGCTTCAGGCAGAACAGATGTTAAGTACGATACAATCTGGAAGCAGTCAAGACTCAAGGCTGATACAGCTGAAGAGTGCGACCTCCCAAGTGAGTATCCTTCAAAGCAGCCAGGCGTTGACGCTATCAACCCAATGTTCGATACATTCAAGTCTGCATACGGCAGCGATAACGGTTACTATCTCATGAACTGGCTCGCTGACGTTGATGACTGGTATGGTTTCGGCGGAAGCGGTAAGTTCACATTTATCAACACCTTCCAGAGAGGTGAGCAGGAGTCTTGTTTCGAGACTGTTCCGGCTCCTTGCCTTGAGGAACTCAAGTACGGTATGGACAGCCCGAGCGAGAGTGCCGGCAACGGTATCAAGGCTATCTTCAACGGTATCGGCAAGGTACCAAAGCAGTACTCATTCACAAACGCTCCTGACGCTGAGGATCGTGCTATCCAGGCTATCTACTTCGCTAACCAGAACGGCGTAGACTGCGGCGAGATCTCAGGTCTTGCAGGTAAGATGGGTGACCAGTGCCGTAACGATATGTTCGATAAGTACTACAAGGCTATCGCTAAGGATACAAAGCTCACATCTGAGTCAGCAGGCATGGATTCCAAGCACTATCTCATGGCTTGGTACACAGCTTGGGGCGGAGCTCTCGGCAACTATGACTGGGCTTGGCAGATCGGCTGCTCACACTCACATCAGTTCTATCAGAATCCTCTCGCTGCTTACGCTCTTCTCTATGATGAGGGCATCAACAGCGGTATGAAGGCTAAGGATGCTGACACAGACTATAAGGAGTCTCTCAAGCGTCAGATCGAAATGTATCAGTGGCTCCAGTCTAAGGACGGTCCTTTCGCTGGTGGTTGTACAAACAGCTGGAGAGGTCGTTATGAGACATATCCTTCAGGCCACGCTACATTCTATGAGATGGCTTACGTTCCACATCCTGTATACGCAGATCCTGGTTCAAACCACTGGATCGGTAACCAGGTATGGTCAACACAGCGTCTCTGCGAGCTCTATTACTATGTAACCAAGAATGGTGACAAGAGCGGTCAGACATACGGCGGCCTCAAGCTCGACGAGGCTCTTGACAAGCTCCTTGAGAGATGGATCAATTGGTTCGAGGAAAATACTCACTTCGACTATGTAGATGCAGAGGGCAATAAGTACAGCTATTGTATCCCTTCAACTCTTGACTGGGGTTCAAGCGATACAGACTATACTTGCACACCTGATACATGGACAGGTACATACAGCGAGAGTGCTAACCAGAAGCTCACCTGCAAGATCGGCGGCTATGGTCAGGGAGACGTTGGATGCGTATCCTCACTCTGTAATACACTTATCTACTACGCAAAGGCTAAGGGCGTAGATCCTAAGTACGCTTCTGAGGAAGGCACATCTGTTGCTGAAAAGGGTCTCTACCTTGCTAACAGACTCCTCTCTGCTCAGTATAATCAGGGTCGTGACGATATCGGTCTCACATTTACAGACAGCAACCCAAGCCTCAAGAGAGTATTCCACGAGGAAGTTTATATTCCTTCAGGATACAGCGGAACAATGCCTGACGGTTCTAAGCTCGAGAGCAACGCAACATTCTCATCTATCCGTAAGAACTACGAGAAGGATGAGATGTGGCAGAAGGCTCAGAAGTACGACAAGGGCGAAGGCGAGGATAACAACGGCGACGGAACAGTTGATATCAAGGACTTCCAGTTCCAGTATCACAGATTCTGGCACGCTGGTGACGCTATCGTTGCTTACGGTACAATGGCACTTCTCTATCCTGAGGTTAAGCCACTTCCTGATTCTGATGACGTTACAACAACTACAACAACTACAACAACAAGCACAACAACTACAAGCGTAACAACAACTACAACAGTAAGCAGCCCTGACGTTCAGGCTGAGCTCTGGGGCGATGCTAACTGCGACAGCGATGTTGATATGTCAGACGTAGTTCTCATCATGCAGAACCTTGCTAACCCGAACAAGTACGGTCTCAACGGTTCTGATGACAAGCACATCACAGCTAAGGGCCTTGCTAATGCAGACGTTGCTTCACATGGTGACGGCGTAACTGCTAACGATGCTCTCCGCATTCAGGAGTACCTCCTCAAGAAGGTTTCAACTCTTGATCCTACTAAGTAATTAGTATATTGTAATATTAAAGCTGCACGGCGAAAGCTGTGCAGCTTTTTTATGTCCGCAGGGGCTGAAATGGGCAATATTTTCAGAAAAACGCTTGCATTTTAACGGGAATAATGTTATAATATTAGAATAGCATATCTATGCGAAAAAATATATACAATGAAAGCAGGCGATAAGGTGCTTAGAAGTATGACAGGCTACGGAAGAGCGCAGCAGATACTTAACGGACGGGATATTCTCGTGGAGATTCGCTCCGTGAACCATAGATATTATGAGTATTCGTCAAGAGTTCCAAGAACTTACAGTTATATAGATGAAAAGCTGAAGGCTTTGCTGAAAACGGGTATCTCCCGCGGCAAGGTCGAGGTGGCGGTCACTATCAACAACATCGAGGGTAAGGACGCTGAGATAGCTATCAACAAGGGCGCTGCTCAGGGCTATGTGGACGCTCTCAGAGGTATTGCCGACGAGCTGGGCGTTGAGGACGATATCACGCTTTCAAAGCTCATGAAGCTCCCCGATATATTCAATATACAGAAAACTCCCGACGACGAGGAACAGGTCTGGGAGGACGTTTCCGCAGTTGCTTCCGAAGCTATACAGCGCTTCGTTGAAATGAGACAGGTCGAGGGTGAACGCCTGAAAGCCGACGTCACCGAAAAGGCTGAGGGTATCCTCAATATGGTTTCCAAGGTGGAGGAGCTTTCTCCAAAGACCGTTGAAAACTACAGAAACCGCCTTTACAAGAAGCTCAGCGAAGTCCTCGAGGGCAAGGACATAGACGACCAGAGAGTCCTCACGGAAGCCGCTGTTTTCGCTGAGAAGATAGCCGTGGACGAGGAGACTGTCCGCCTGAGGAGCCATATCGCACAGCTTGAATCAATGCTGGCAAGCGACGAGGCTGTAGGCAGAAAGCTGGACTTCATCGTTCAGGAGATGAACCGCGAGGTAAACACTATCGGTTCAAAGGCTCAGGACCTCAATATCACAAAGGTAGTCGTTGATATGAAGGCTGAGATAGAGAAGATACGCGAGCAGATACAGAATATAGAGTAAGCTATGAAACTGATAAATATTGGCTACGGAAATATGGTGTCGGCAGACAGGATAGTTACTATCGTAAGTCCCGAGTCTGCTCCCATAAAGCGCCTCGTTCAGGAGGCTCGCGACGACGGCAGAGCCGTTGACGCAACTTACGGACGCAAAACAAGAGCCGTTATGATAATGGACAGCGGTCATATTATCCTGTCCTCCCTCATTACGGATACTCTTGCGGCAAGAATAAACGGTTCGGGAGGTTCGGACGAAGATGAATAAAGGCAGACTTATAGTTTTTTCTGCGCCGTCAGGCTGCGGAAAGGGCACTATGCTGGAGGAGATACTCAAGGACAAGAGCTTTGCGATATCTGTTTCGGCTACTACAAGAGCTCCCCGTGAGGGCGAAAAGGACGGTGTGAATTATCACTTCCTTACCCGTGAGGACTTCGAGCAGAGAATTGCCGACGGCAAGTTCATCGAACACGCCGAGTACTGCCAGAACCTCTACGGCACTCTTTCCAGCGAGGTGGACGGCAGACTGGAGCAGGGACTCAACGTTATCCTCGAAATAGAGCCGCAGGGCGCTATGAAGATACGCGAAAAGCGTCCCGACGCGGTATTTATATTCGTTGTTCCGCCGTCGATAAACGAGCTCCGCCGCAGACTCAAAAAGCGCGGCACCGAGACCGACGAGGTCATCGAGGAGCGCGTTTCCAAGGCAGCTTGGGAGATATCTCAGGCTGAAAAGTATGATTACGTTATCGTCAATGACGCCCTTGAGGACGCTGTAAGCGACTTCTTCGCAGTTATCCGCGGAGAACAGCTGAAAGTGGACTACTCGGGAGATATTATAAATGAGGTGTTGAAAAATGCTTAGACCAGCAGTAAACCAGATAATCACAAAGAATGAGAGCTGTTATTCTCTCGTTATCGCAGTTGCAAAGCGTGCAAGACAGATCTCTGAGGAGCTCTATGAAAAGGGCGAGACTCTTGAGGAAAAGCCTGTTAAGACAGCTGTTGAGGAGCTTGCAAGCGGCAAGTGCAAGATAGTGAACACAGCTCCGACTATCAGCGAATAATGCCCCTTACAGCGGAGGTAGCAGTCAGCGGAACAGCCTATTCATTTGATATGCTGTTCAGCTATGCTGTACCCGAAAGGCTTGCGGCAAAAACTGCCTGCGGCTGTCGGGTGCTGGTACCCTTCGGAAAAGGAAATAAGCGCAGGATAGGCGTGGTGATGAAGCTCACCGAGGGCGATACAGCCCGTCTGAAGCCCCTTGTATCCCTTGTGGACGAGGAGCCTGTTGTCTCCGAGGAGCTTCTGCGGCTCGCTTTCTATCTCAGAGAGCAGACCTTCTGTACCTACTATGACGCGGTAAAGACCATGCTCCCACCTGCGATGAGCGTAAGCACTAAGGAAACGTTCAGGCTTGTTAAGAATTTCACGGGCGCTGGATCGCTGAGTCCTGCGGCGGCGGAATTGCTTGACAGACTTGCCTGTATTACGGACAATAAGGAACTGAACGCTGTTATTGAAGAGCATATTATCGAAAACGGCAGGCGGCTCCCCGACGAGCTCTGCGACGCAGGTGCCATGGACTCGGACAATGTGTTCAGACAGGCGGTCGGCGACGCGGCAGTGAGAATGGTGCGGCTTTCCGACAAGTACATGAGCGCTCCCGAGAGCTTTGACCTTACTCCGAAGCAGAAGCAGGTAGCGGAATTTCTCAGCGAGTACGGCTCTGCGGCGGTGCGTGAGGCGGCGTATATGTGCGGCGTTACGGAGTCCGTGGTGAAGCGGCTCTGCGCAGGCGGAGCGGCTGAGGAGTACGAAGCAGAGGTGCTGAGACGAGTTGAGGGTGACGCTGAGGAGAAGAGACGTCCCGAGGACATTGTTCTTTCTCCCGAGCAGCAGAGAGCTCACGACGCGGTGCTGGCACAGCTTCATGAGCGCAAGCCTGCGGTATTCCTGCTCCACGGCGTTACGGGAAGCGGCAAGACCTCGGTCTTTGAGAAGCTCATAGATGACACGGTGAAAATGGGACGGCAGGCAATGCTGCTCATTCCCGAGATAGGTCTTACGCCCCAGATACTCAAGCGTTTCCGCTCGCTTTTCGGCGAAAGAGTTGCCGTTATCCACAGCGGTCTCTCTCTCGGTCAGAGGCTTGACGAGTACAAGCGCATAAAGCGCGGCGACGCGGACATAGTAATAGGTACGCGAAGCGCTGTTTTTGCTCCGCTCAGTAATATCGGCATTATCATAATCGACGAGGAGGGTGAGCGTTCCTACAAATCGGACAGCTCCCCAAGATATACCACCCATGACATAGCCAAGCAGCGCTGTGCTTATCATAACTGCGCACTTCTGCTGGCTTCGGCAACTCCTTCTATCGAGAGCTACTACCTTGCCGAAAGGGGAGCGTACAGACTTCTCGAAATGAAGGAAAGGTACGGCAATGCGCCCCTTCCTGAGGTGAGTATCATTGATATGAACCTTGAGCGCGAGGCAGGCAACCGCACGGAATTCAGCCGCAAACTGGCTGAGGAGATAAGCGCAAACCTTAAAAACGGCGAGCAGTCCATACTGCTGCTGAACAGGCGCGGCTATCATACCATTATAAGCTGCTGCGACTGCTATCAGCCCGTGTACTGCCCGAATTGCTCGGTACCGCTGACATACCACAAGAAAAACGACAAGCTGATGTGCCACTACTGCGGCTACGTCAGTCCGCCTGTAGACACCTGCCCGTCCTGCGGCTCGAAACACCTGAAAAATATGGGCTTCGGCACGCAGAAGCTGGAGGAGGAGCTCTCAACGTTCTTTCCGTCCGCGCGTATCCTGCGCATGGACGCGGATACTACGTTCTCGCGGTATTCCTACGAGAAGAGCTTCACGGACTTCCGCGACGGCAGATACGACATAATGATAGGCACTCAGATGATAGGCAAGGGACTGGATTTTCCCAACGTTACGCTGGTTGGAGTCCTCTCAGTCGACAAGGCTCTGTATGCGGGAGATTTCCGAAGCTATGAGCGAACCTTTTCCCTTATCACTCAGGTGGTGGGGCGAGGCGGACGCGGTGAGCGCCGCGGACGCGCTATACTACAGACATTTATCCCCGAGCACTACATCATGAACCTTGCAGCCGCTCAGGACTACAAGGGCTTCTATAAAGAGGAAATAGCTATCCGCCGCGCGATGATATTTCCGCCCCTCTGCGATATGTGCATTTTCTGCTTTTCGGGAAATGAGGACATATCAGTAAGACTGGGCGCGGAGGCGGTGCTGCGGCTGATGAACGGGAAATTAAGGGAATTGCAGCCTAAAACTCCCGTGAGAGTCCTCGGACCTGTCCGCTGCTCATACGGCAGGATAAACGGCAAGTACCGCTACAGGATAATAATGAAATGCAAGAACAGCGCCGAAATGAGAGGCTTCATAAGAGAAGTTCTTACAGAGTCGGCAAAGCTGAAGGAAATGAAAGGCGTCGCCCTTTACGCCGATATTAACGGCGATGTGGGCGTATAATAGAAAAGGATAGATAATATGGCACTTAGAAGGATTTTAACAGATAAGGACGAAATGCTCCACAAGGTTTGCAAGCCTGTGGATAAGTTTGACGAGAAGCTTGCACAGCTTCTTGACGATATGCACGAGACACTCAACAAGGCTGAGGGCGTAGGTCTTGCGGCTCCCCAGATAGGCATATGCCGCAGGATATTCATCATGCACCTTGACGAGAACGACAGCATCGAGGCTATAAACCCCGAGGTAACAAAGAAAGAGGGCAAGCAGAGAGTGCAGGAGGGCTGCCTTTCCTGCCCGAATGTATGGGGCTATGTAACAAGACCTATGAGCTGTCACTTAAAGGCTCAGGACAGGAACGGCAACTGGTTCGAGCGCGATTTCACAGAGCTTGGCGCACAGTGCACCTGCCATGAGAACGACCACCTTGACGGTCATGTTTTCACAGAGATAGTTGAAGAATTCTTCGTACCCGAGGAGACTAAGCAATGAAAATAGTATTTATGGGAACTCCCGATTTTGCCGTGCCATGCCTGCGTACTCTCGCAGAGAGCAGCCATGAGACAGCGGCAGTGTTCACACAGCCCGACAAGCCAAAGGGCAGAGGATACAAGCTTATCCCCACACCTGTAAAGGCTGCGGCTGAGGAATACGGGATACCCGTTTATCAGCCACTTTCACTGAGAAAGGGCGAGGACGCAGAGGAGTCCATGAGGATACTCCGCGGGATAGCTCCCGACCTCATAGTCGTAACGGCTTACGGACAGATACTCCCCAAGGAGATACTGGAGCTGCCGAAATACGGCTGTATCAATATCCACGCTTCGCTCCTGCCTAAGTACAGGGGAGCGGCTCCCATAAACTGGGTGCTCCTCAACGGCGAAAAGGAGACAGGCGTTACCTCTATGCAGATGAGCGAGGGACTTGACACAGGCGATATGCTCATAAAGAGAGCTACGGAAATAGGCGAGAATGAGACCTATGAGGAGCTCTATGCAAGGCTTTCCGCTATGGGCGGCGAAGTTCTTGCGGAGACTATAGAAGCTATCGGAAAGGGCTTGTTAAAGCCCGAGGTGCAGGACGACAGTCTGAGCTGTTATTCTCCTATGATACGCAAGGAGATGAGCGCTCTTGACTTCTCGAAGCCCGCGGCGGAGGTCCACAACACTATCCGCGGCGTTACGGGCTTTGCAATGCTGGAGGGCAAGCGCCTGAAAGTGTTCAGGTCGGAGATAGCACAGGGCAGCTTCGACGGTGCCGAAAACGGCGCAATTGTCGATACTGCAAGCTTTGCGGTCAAGTGCGGCGACGGAAAAGCCGTTATCTTCCGCGAGGTACAGCCCGAGGGCAAAAAGCGTATGAAAACAGAGGACTTTCTCAGAGGAAAGAAGCTCGTAAAGGGCGATATCCTCGGATAAGGAGGAATAGTTATGTATATCATGAATATGTTTATGGCACTGTCAAGATATTATCACTACTACGGAACAGGCTACGGCACACGCAGTACAAGCGACCATATCGGAATATATATCATTCTCTACGTTGCTATACTGGTAATACCGCTCATTGCGCAGATAAATGTATCTTCCACATTCAAGAAGTACAGCAAGATAGTCAATTCAAGAGGGCTTACCGCAGATCAGGTTGCAAGAATGATACTTGACGCAAACGGACTTCAGTATGTTCAGATACAGCACATCAAGGGCAAGCTCAGCGACCACTTTGATCCTAAGGCAAACGTGGTAAGACTTTCCGATTCAACATTCGGACAGCGCTCTGTAGCAGCTATCGGCGTTGCGGCTCACGAGTGCGGTCATGCCTGTCAGCACGCTGAGAGCTACGGTCCTATACTTCTCAGAAGCAAGCTGGTACCTGTTACCAATATCTGCTCACACCTCTGGTACATCGTTCTCCTGATAGGTGTCGCACTGAGCAGTCTCACTATCGGTACAGGTCTTATTTACCTTTCTATCGCTATGTTTGCGGCAGTTGTCATCTTCCAGACAGTTACTCTCCCTGTAGAGTTCGACGCAAGCAACAGAGCAATAAAGACTCTTGCAAACGACGGTATCCTTGAACCAAGCGAAGTTCCGCACGCAAGCAAGGTGCTCAAGGCAGCAGCTCTCACATATGTTGCAGGACTTCTTTCTTCGATACTCCAGCTGCTCAGACTTCTCCTTTCAGTCAGAAGAAGATAATGACAGATCCGCGATATCTTGCAGTAAAGCTTCTCGACAAGACCTTTTCAAGCGGCAGCTATTCAAACTTGCAGCTTGACAGCGGTCTCAAAGGCTCGGACCTTGACGACCGCGGCAGAAAGCTCTGCTCCGCGCTGTACTACGGAGTCATCGAGCGCAGGCTCACTCTTGACCATATGATCGGCGGTCTCAGCTCCCGCCCCATAGAGAAGCTTGACGGCATAATACTGAATATACTGCGCTGCGGCGTGTACCAGATAATGTACATGGACAGCGTTCCCGACAATGCGGCGGTAAACGAGAGCGTGGCTCTTGCAAAGAAGTTCCGCAAGACCAGCGCTTCGGGCATGGTCAATGCGGTACTCAGGAATTTTATCCGCGGCGGCAGGGAGCTGAAGCTCCCAAAGGACGGCGTAAAGGCTTTATCCGTGAAGTATTCTGCTCCTGTTGAGCTGGTAAAGAGCCTTGCGGACGACTACGGCAGAGAGGCGGCGGAGAATTTCCTTGCGGCTTCTCTTGAAAAAAATGTCACATATCTGCGTCTCAATCCGATTAGATGTACAGAGGAAGAATTTCTTTCTGCACTGGGCGGTATCAGAGCCGAAAAGCTCATGGACAACTGTTTCATGGCGGAGAGCGGCGACCTTACGGCAACAGAAGCCTTCAAAAAGGGCTGGTTCCACGTTCAGGGGCTTGCTTCGCAGCTGTGCTGCATGAGCCTTGCTCCCACGGAGCAGGACAGAGTCCTCGATATATGCGCTGCCCCCGGTGGAAAGACCTTCACTATGGCTGAGCTCATGGGCGGCAATGGCGAGATATACGCCTTTGACCTGCACGAAAAACGTGCGGAGCTCATACGCAAGGGTGCTGAGAGACTTGGTCTCACCAATATAAAGGCGGCGGCAGGGGACGCAACGAAGTTCAACCCCGAGCTGCCGAAATTCACGAAGATACTCTGTGATGTCCCGTGCTCGGGACTGGGAGTCATCGGCAGCAAGCCCGAGATAAAGTACAAGAACATCTCGGATTTTGCGGGACTCCCCGACATACAATATAAAATAGTGTGCAATGCGCTGAATTACCTTGGATCGGGCGGAACTTTAGTCTATTCCACCTGCACGGTGAGGAAAGCTGAGAACGAAGCGGTCTGCGAGAGACTTCTGCGCGACCATTCGGAGCTTGAAGCTGTGGAGCTACCCGAGCTCATGGGTGAAAAATTCGGCACTATGGCTACACTTATGCCGCCGAAATTCGGAAGCGGCTTCTTTATAGCAAAATTCAGAAAAAAGTAAGGTGATAAATTGGAAAAAGTAGATATTCTCAGTCTTGATCTGGACGAACTTACGGAAGCTCTCGTTGCTCTGGGAGAGAAGAAATTCCGCGCAAAGCAGATATTTCAGTGGCTTCACGTCAAAAGAGTCCTTGATTTCGACAAAATGTCTGATATATCTATCCAATTGCGCAGTACTTTGAAAGAAAAATTTTGTATAAATGGACTATTTATACAGAAAAAGCTTGAATCTGCTATAGATAATACGGTAAAATATCTTTATAGGCTTTCTGACGGCAATTTTGTGGAGACCGTCCTGATGGAGTACAGCTACGGATACAGTATCTGTGTGTCCACTCAGGTGGGGTGCAAAATGGGCTGTCGTTTTTGCGCGTCTGCGATAGCAGGCTACGTGAGAAGCCTTGCTCCCTCGGAGATACTCATGCAGATATATGAGGCTGAGAGGGACTCGGGCAAAAAGGTCTCGGGTGTGGTGCTCATGGGCATCGGCGAGCCCCTTGACAATTTCGACAACGTTATGAAGTTCCTCGCGCTGCTCTCCCATAAGGACGGCAACGATATGAGCCTTCGTCACGTATCGCTCTCTACCTGCGGTATAGTACCGCGTATATACGAGCTGGCTGATAAGAAGCTTCAGCTCACGCTCTGTATTTCGCTGCACTGTGCAGACAACGAGGGCAGAAGCGAGATAATGCCCGTAAATAAAAAATACAAGCTGTCAAGTCTTATGGAGGCTTGCAGATACTACATCGGCCAAACGGGACGCCGCGTCACCTTTGAGTACGCCGTCATCGACGATGTGAATAATTCCGCGGCGGACGCCGATAAGCTGGCAAAGCTGCTGCGGGGCATGAACTGCCATGTGAACCTTATTCCCGTTAATAAGGTAAGGGAACGAAATTATCGTACAGCCCGCTCGGGTGTTGCGGAATTCGCAAAGCAGCTGGGCAGGCGGGGGATAAACGCTACCGTGAGAAGAACTCTCGGCAGCGATATAGAAGCGGCGTGCGGTCAATTGCGGCGTGACGCTGCTGAGCAAAGTCAACAGAATGGGGGTGCGGATACTTGAGGTTTCGCTACGGCACGGATATCGGTCTGAAGCGCGAGGAAAACCAGGACGCGGTCAGATGCGAATACTTCGGCCATAATGTGCTCGCCGTCGTGTGCGACGGTATGGGCGGCGAACGAGCTGGAAAGGAAGCCAGCGAGCTCGCAATAGAAGAATTCTTCCAGCGTTTTTCGGCGGATTATAAGGAGAGCCTCAGCGATGAGGATATCCGCAAGCTCCTTATATCATCTGTATCGGCGGCAAATTCCGTGATATACACACGGGCGAGGTTCGATTTCAAGAACTTCGGCATGGGTACGACCTGTGTTGCTGCCTTTGTCACCAAGAAAACAGCCTTCATAGCCAATGTCGGCGACAGCAGAGCCTATCTCATCACCGACACAGGCCTCGTCAGGATAACCACTGATCATAACGTAGCCGCTGTGCTCTTTGAGCAGGGGAAGATAACCGAGGAGGAAATGGAGGTACACCCTCAGAAGCATATGCTCGTAAGAGCTGTCGGCGTGGATAAAACGGTGCTTACCGATACGTTCATGCTGGACTATGAGGATAAGATAAGTCTGCTGCTGTGCTCGGACGGCCTTTCGGGATATTGCAGTGATGATGAAATATACGACGTTATACTAAACTCTGATTTTGATGACGCCGCAGATCAACTTATAAAATTAGCTCTCACCAAGGGCGGCCGCGACAATGTAACAGTTGCGGTAATTTCTGACTAACGCAGGAGGAAAGGAAATGGACAAGAATATTGGCAAGAAGCTCGACGGAAGATATGAGATAACCGAGCTCATCGGCGTCGGAGGCATGGCTGAGGTCTACAAGGGCGTCGATGTTATCGACAACAAAACGGTTGCCATTAAGATACTCAAAAAGGAATTTGCAGAGAACGAGGAATTTCTCCGCCGCTTCCGCAATGAGTCAAAGGCTATCGCAGTTCTTTCACACCCCAATATCGTAAAGATTTACGACGTGGGCTTCTCCGAGAAGATACAGTACATCGTTATGGAGTACATCGACGGTATCACTCTCAAGGAGTATATCGAGGAGGAAAAGGTCCTCACATGGAAGGACACTGTTCACTTCGTTATACAGATACTCCGTGCTCTCCAGCACGCTCACGACAAGGGCATAGTTCACCGTGATATCAAGCCCCAGAACATCATGATGTTCACTGACGGCACTATCAAGGTCATGGACTTCGGCATTGCAAAGTTCGCCCGTGAGGAGGGCAAGACAGCTACCGATCAGGCTATCGGAAGCGTTCACTATATCAGCCCCGAGCAGGCAAGCGGCAGCGTTACCGACGCAAAGAGCGATATCTACTCCGTCGGCGCAATGATGTACGAGATGCTCACAGGCAAGAAGCCTTTCGACAGCGATAACCCCGTTGCTATCGCAGTTATGCATATGCACGATATCCCCGAGCGCCCAAGAGCTATCAATCCTTCTATCCCCGACGGTCTTGAGGAGATAGTTCTCAGAGCTATGGAAAAGGCTCCGGAGGACAGATACCAGACAACTGCCGAGATGATAAGCGATATCGAAGCTTTCAAGGCTGATCCGCATATCTCATTCGGTTATTATACTGAGGAGACCGACGAGTCCGAGGAGTTGCTTGACAGCTCCGCAGGCACAGAGGTCGAGTCCGAGAGCAGACAGGAGGTAGCCAACGCTTACGCTTCAAAGGCTAAGGCTCCTGTAGCAGCTGCTGCCGCAGCAGGCGCAGGTTCGGGCTATTCATCGGGCGGCTCTGTATCACAGAGATACAACGACGCTTATACTGACAATTACGACGAGTACGATGATGACGAGGACGATGACGAAGAGGAGGAAGAGCGTTCCTCACTGGTAGTCCCCGTACTTACGGCTGTAGTCGTAGTAGTTATCATAGTTGCCGTTATTTTCGTAGCAACTATGCTCAGCGGACTTCTCAGAAACAGCGCTAATAAAAACGGCAAGACCATGCCCGATCTCGTAGGCTGGGACTACAATCAGGCTTATGCAGCCTACAGCAGCGATATCAAGTTTGAGATAGAGAGTCAGGAATACAACGAAGCCGATGAGGGTACTATCATCAAGCAGAGCATCGAAAAGGGTGCTGTATTCAGCAAGGGCGATGTCTGCAAGGTAGTTATCAGTAAGGGTATGGAGACCGTTGAGGTTCCTCATGTACGAAATGTAAACCTTGAGCTCGTTAAGACGCAGCTACGTGAACGAGGACTTGAACCAAAGGTACAAAAGACCTCAGATGCGGAGATAAAGCCTGATTACGTTATCAAGTCCGAGCCTGAAGAGGGTACTATGGTACACAAGGGCACAACAGTTATCCTCTATGTCAGCATGGGCGCTAACGCAGAGCAGGTAACTATGGACGAGTATATCGGCAAGACAGCAGAGGACGCTGCTATCCTTGCAGGCTATAAGAACCTTAAAGTTAAGACAGAGCCTACACCTTCCTACGAGAAGGAGGGTATCGTTGTAGATCAGGAGCCTAAGAAGGGCACAAAGATCGAGGCAGGTTCAGAGATCACACTCTTTGTCAGCGACGGTACTATCCCTAACGGCAAGGTAGATATCGACCTCAGCTTCCCCGGAGAGGCTTCAGGACGCTTCAGCATCGACTTTATCCTCACAGATGAGAAGAACAAGACAAAGGCTGTATCAACAGGTACTCTTATCTGTCCTGAAATGGCAGGCTACTCACTGACTATCGAGGGCTCCGGACAGAGCGTAAGAGCTTCAGCTATCCTTACAAACCTAACAACAGGCGCTAAGGCAAACTACGGTAGCTACACCTTCAACTTCGCTAAGGGCACATATACAACCGACAGCGAGAACGCTTGGGGCGCATTCGATCAGGTAGGCGCATTCAAGAAGGAAGAGCCTTCAACAGAGGCTCCTACAGAAGCTCCTCGCACAACAGAGGCTCCTTCACAGACAGGCAGAGATCCTTCAATAGTTGAGGGCAACACCTACTACGGAAAGTACAACAATGAAGGCGCTTGGGAATGGTACGGACACTTTGACGAAAATGACAAGTGGGTCTGGGAAGGCTACTGGAACGACCAGAACGAGTTTGTTCACTATTGATGAGTAAAAACGTTATAAGCGGAATAATTATAAAATGCTTAGGGGGACTCTACAGTGTAGAGTCCCCTGACGGTATATATGAGTGCAAGGCGAGGGGAGTTTTCCGCAACAGGGGGATAAGTCCCTGCGTGGGTGACCGCGTTGACGTTGAGGACGGCGTCATCACGGAGATAGCTCCGCGAAAAAACTGTATCATCAGACCTCCGCTTGCTAATCTCGACCAGCTCATATTCATAGTGTCCACCTGTGAGCCTGCTCCGAATTACCTTATTCTGGACAAGTTCATAGCCATTGCGGAGTACAAGGGCATAACCCCCGTAGTGGTCATAACCAAGACAGACCTCGGGGACAGCCGTCCCATACATGAGATATACGGCAGTATCGGCATTGATGTTGCTGAGGTCAGCTACGATGACGAGGCTTCAATTGAGAAAGTCCGTCAGCTTCTCAGCGGTAAGATAAGTGCCTTTACGGGCAACTCGGGAGCAGGAAAGTCTACTCTGCTCAACGCTGTCGATCCTACTCTGAATATTGCCACGGGCGAGATAAGCCGAAAGCTTGGCAGAGGAAGACACACCACCCGTCACGCGGAGCTGTACAAACTCAGCGGCGGCGGTTACATAGCCGATACCCCCGGATTTTCCACCTTTGAGACCAATCGCTACGACATTATCCGCAAGGAGGAGCTGGCAGGCTGTTTCCGCGAGTTTGACGGACTTACGGATAAGTGCCGTTTCAGGGACTGCGCACACATCTGCGAAAAGGGCTGTGCGGTAGTCGAGGCAGTTGAGAGGGGAGAGATATCTCTCAGCCGCCATGAGAGCTACAAGACGATGTACGAGGAAGCAAAGCAGTTAAAGGAGTGGGAGCTCAAATGAGAAGATGCGCGATATTTGCAGGCGGAGATATGCCTGACCTGAGATGCTACAAAAAGTGGTCATACTGGGAGAAATACAGCTGCTTCATCTGTGCCGACTGCGGCTACAGACACGCTTTGCGGCTGGGGATACTTCCCGATGTTATCGTGGGAGACTTCGATTCCTACAGCGAGGAACTTCCAAAGGGCGTTGAGGAGCTGAGAAGCGTTCCCGAAAAGGACGATACCGATACCCTTATGGCTGTAAAAAAGGCTATAGAAATGGGCTACAGCAATATCGACCTCTACGGAGCCCTTGGCGGAAGACGCTTCGAGCACAGCTTTGCCAATATACAGGCTATGATATATGCATTGCAGCAGGGCTGTCACCTTGAGATAAAGGGCGAGAGCCACCTGCTTGTTCAGGAGGCGGACGAGGGAGCTGTCACATACAAGAATATAGACGGCGGCGTTTTCCTCTCGGTATTCGCACTGACGGAGAGTGTGGGAATAGAGTATCTCCGCGGCGTTAAGTATCCCCTGGAGGACTACCGCATGGTGCAGTCCTTCCCCATAGGCGTCAGCAACGAGATAGAGGGCGAAAAGGCAGTCCTGCGCATAAAGGACGGTCTTGCGCTGGTGATAATAACGCCTAAGATAGTGGTGTAACAAAAAGCTCCCTTGCGGAATATAATGTGATATATCCTGCAAAGGAGGGGGTACATATTGAAGATAGTGGTCATCAAGAGCCCGAAATTCATATCGGGGATACTGAGAGCCATTTTCGGTATTAAAAAAGAAGAACAGTAGAAAAAAGGCGTGATCTGTCACGCCTTTTTTTTGCAGCGTGACGCTGCACCCTTTCCCGAATAATAACGCTGTGTATCACGACGGGCACCGTCAAGCGCCCCTGCATACATTGAAAGCAAAAAACGCTTGCAATTCAGCAATATTTACTGTTGCATTTTCTGATTTCATGTGTTATAATAGATTGTAAGCGTGCTTTTTCGGAATATCATGCTCCGCAAGCACAAATTTTAATATTATGAAAAGAGGAAAACAAATGCCTGCAAATATTGTAGTCGGAACTCAATGGGGAGACGAAGGAAAGGGTAAGATCATTGATATCCTTGCTTCCCGCGCAGACGTTGTAGTCCGCTCACAGGGCGGCAACAACGCAGGTCACACTGTTGTAAATAACGGTGAGGTATACAAGCTTCACCTTGTACCGTCGGGTATCCTTTACCCCAACGCACTCAACCTCATCGGCGCAGGTGTAGTTCTTGATCCTAAGGACTTTATCGGCGAGCTTGACAACCTCGAATCCAGAGGTATAAAGACTCAGGGACACCTTAAAGTAGACCCTCGTGCTCAGATCGTTATGCCTTGGCATATCGCTCTCGACGGTCTTTCTGAGGCTTTCCGCGGCGGTAAGGACATCGGTACGACAAAGAGAGGCATTGGTCCTACATATATGGATAAGTACGAGCGCTGCGGCATTCGTATGTACGACCTCGTTCACCCTGAGGTGCTTGCTGAGAAGATACAGTCCACAGGCAAGCTCAAGAACGAGATAATCACCAAGGTATACGGCGGCGAAGCTTTCGACCTTGACGCTGTTACAAAGGAGTACACAGAGTACGGCAAGAGACTTCTCCCATACATGGACGACGTTTCTGTACTCACATTCGAGGCTCACAAGGCAGGCAAGACTATCATGTTCGAGGGCGCTCAGGCTACTCTCCTTGATATCGACTTCGGTACATATCCTTACGTTACATCTTCGCACCCCCTCTCAGCAGGCGTTTGCGTAGGTACAGGCGTAGGTCCTAAGGTAATCACAAATATCATCGGCGTTGCAAAGGCTTACACAACTCGTGTGGGCAAGGGACCATTCCCCACAGAGCTTGACGACGCTACAGGCGACCAGATAAGAAACGTTGGCGGCGAGTTCGGTACTACCACAGGCAGACCAAGAAGAACAGGCTGGTTCGACGCTGTTATCGTTCGTCATTCAGTAAGAGTAAACGGTCTTGACAGCCTTGCTATCAACAAGCTGGATACTCTCGCTAATATAGATACACTGAAAATGTGCGTGGCTTACAAGAAGCCCGACGGCAGCGTTATCAAGGAGTTCCCGCCGACACTGGAGGAGCTTGAGGGCTGCGAGCCTATCTATGAGGAGTTCCCCGGATTCACAGAGGATATCTCCAAGTGCACAAGCTTCGACGAGCTCCCTGCTAACTGCAAGAGCTACATCGCTCGTCTTGAAGAGCTGGTAGGCTGCCATGTAAGCATGGTAGGTATCGGTCCTGACAGAGCACAGATACTGGAAAGATAAGAACTTGTTCAGCCGCTTCGGCGGCTGTTCGCTTATACTGCTTTTTCCCCGAAAGGAGGCTTTGTATGAAATTCTCCGCAAAAAAACTGGCTGTTGTCTCGGCTTTTGCCTTGCTCAGCGCCTTTGCCCTGCCTGCAACGGCTTCTGCGGCTCAGGTCTCAGTGCCAGAGATATCGCAGAGCTGCGTTTTCAGCTCGACTGACGACGCCGCTGTGCAGATGAGAAAATACATCAAGGAGAGAACTTCCGATTTCGAGATAAATATCGACGCTTCTGTGGCTTCAAAGGAGACCGTGGGACAGCTGATGATATTCAAAGCCTTCGATGAGACGGGAGACGGCTCGGAGGGAGACTACCTCCGCTTCGCAGTAAAAAAGCTGAACTGCAAGATATACTGGAAGAATAACGAGTACAAGCTGGTCTATCACCTTGATTACTACACTACAGCCGAGGAGGAGGCAAGGCTCACCCAAAAGCTGGATAAGACTCTTGCTTCGCTGAATACAGAGGGACTTTCGGACTATAACAAGGCTCTCCTGCTGTACAGGTACGTCACCTCAAACGTGACCTATTCCACGGATATCAAGGATAAATACGCCTACACCGCCTACAGCGCCGTCGAGAACGGTCATGCGGTTTGTCAGGGCGTAGCGCAGCTGCTCTACAGGCTCTATAACGATTCGGGGATACCCTGCCGCATTATCGCTGGCATTGCCCATGATACAAGCGGAGCCCGTGAGGACAGCTATCATGTGTGGCTGATAACAAAGATAGACGGTAAGTACTACCTCTCCGATCCTACATGGGACCTCAAGGCAGAGGGCGATAACTTCCGATATTTTTTGAAGGGGAGCAACGACTTCGACAGCACCTTCAATATGAGGCATATCCCTCAGAACGATAACGGTCTGACCTTCCCCGAATATGATTCCGACGACTTCCGTAACGCATATCCTGTCTTTTCGGAGAACGCTCCCTCGCCTGTGTGCAGTCTGGGAGATATCAACGGAGATAAAAGCATAAACGCTGTGGACGCTTCTGTTATCCTCAGCGACTATTCCCGCGTTTCTACCTGCGGTACAAGCGCCTTTACCGTATCGCAGAAGAGCTGCTCCGACGTTAATAAGGACGGCAGCGTAAATGCAGTGGACGCCTCCTGCGTTCTTTCGTATTACGCCTATGTCTCCTGCGGCGGAAAAGGCTCTATAGATGATTATATTAAAAACGAGGTGTTGAATAATGTACGATGAAAATAATCTCGGCGGTGTTATGCCAGAGGAGATAGAATATAACCCCGACGCCCCAAGAAAAGAGGCTCCCACAGGAGTAAGCGCTCCCGTGCTGGACGACTTCGGATACGTTGCTCCTACAGCAAAAAAGGACGGTCCTACAGGCGTAAGCGCTCCTGTTCTTGACGATATGGCTTCATACAACTCAGGTGCCGAGAAAAAGGGCGCTCCTACAGGAGTTTCCGCACCTGTGCTTGACGACAATATCCCATATGTAAGCGAAAAGAAGGGAGCTCCCACAGGCGTTACCGCTCCCGTACTTGACGACTCCTCTGTACCCTTTACTCAGGAAAAGCTGGTCCTCTCAGATGAGGACATAATAGGCGGACTTACTCCAGAGCTGAAAGCGCGTTTTGACGCTCTCCCTGCCGATAAGCAGCAGCAGATAATCGACATGAGAAGAACTCAGCTGGGAGCAGTTGCACCTCCCGTACAGGTAACAGCTCCTGTGCTTGACGAGGACAACTACACTCCTCCTCCGAAAAAAGAAGAGCCAAAGCAGCCCGAAGCTCCCGTAGCAGCTCCTATACTGGACGCCGAGCCCGAGCCGCCCAAGTATCAGCCGAAATACGTGGACGAGGACCTTGAAAGAGCAAAGGCTGAGGCTTCAAAAAAGGCTGTTTCATCACAGCTTGTATCCGAGCAGAAGGACTCAAAGGAAAGCCTGCGCATGATGCTGGAGCTCAAAGAGGAAGCAAGACGCAGAGACGCTGAAAAGGGCTTCAAGATATGTATCGTGCTTGCTGTTGTAGGCGTTATCTCGGCTATCGCATTCTATCTGCTCTATTCGGGACAGTTAGGTCTTGGCTACAAGAACGGTCTTGAGGGCTTCGGCAAGGTAATAAAGAACTCCGCACTGTACATCGCAGGTATTGTTGGTATCTGCACACTTTCACTCATCGCAGGTATCAAGGGATTGAAATCACTTTGCTCAGTTGTGCTCCTGCTTTTCGGTATAGTGCAGATATTCCCCGGACTTCCTATGATACCGCAGCATAAGGGCAGTATGGGACTGGTAGTTGCACTGTATGCAGTTGCACTGGCAGGAACTGTAGTCACATTCTTCATGCTTTCGGGCAGTGAGCCTGTGGGCAAGTTCTTTACCAGAAACGATAATCTCAACAGACGCGAAAGAGACGATTATTGATAGCAAAACCGTAAAGAAGCTGTGCTTCTTTACGGTTTTTTAGTTATTAGTGATTAGTGCATAGTGATTAGTAGGGGCGCACAGTGTGCGCCCCTACAATTATGCATTATGAATTATGCATTAAAAAGGCGTGACACAAGTCACGCCTTTTTTCTGTAATATTCAGCCTTGTCGTTCTGCATTCTTTCCCTTGCAGTAATGAACACCTGACGGTAGTTCTCATGCTTTTCAGGTCTGTAGGTGCAGGAGCCCTTTGCTATGCCAAGAGGGTGAGCAAGCTTTTTGCCTGCGTTGAAGTCTCCCAGTTCCTTGTCAAATTCAGCAAAGAGGTCCTCCATATCGAGATTGTTCTTTTTGCGCATAAGAGCAATGAACTCATCGCCTGCAACACGATAGACATTATCGCTGCCGAATACCTTTTTCAGCAGTCTTGCGGCATGGAACATTAGCTCGTCACCGGCTTCAAAGCCGAAGTTAGCGTTGACATTTTCCAGACCGTTGAGGTCGAAGAATGCAACGGAGAATGAAGGAGAATCGGTCTTGATATCCTCGTCCAGCTGTCTGATAGCGTTCTTGTACGCCGCCTTGTTATGTGTATTGGTCAGCTCGTCCTTGTAGATGTTGGTATCCACGTACTTCATGTACTTATCAAGCTTATTGCAGAGAGAATGAAGATTTGATGTTACCTCCTCATACTCGTCACTGAAGGACTGCTTTTTTTCCTCGCCGTCGGCAAGAGTTTTAAGAAGTTCTCTCTCTGTGTCGGGGAGGAAATCCAGCTTTTTGATAGAGGTCTGCATCAGCATATCGTTCATTTTCTGTGTAGTTGTATTGAGCTGGTCTATCTCTTTCAGCATAGCCGCAAAACGCTTTCTGTTCTGCGACATGATGATGAACGCGAGGACTATACCTACGGTAAGAGCCGCCATGAGGATAACTATGGATATTACCGTATTATTGCTGAGCTTATCGTCGTACCATTCGGCGTTGAAATCAACTCCGATAATGCCGACAACCTTGTTTTCAGAATCGAAAATAGGGCTGTATGCCGAGTAGAATCGTCCCCATTTGTCGGAGTATGCCTTTTGGTCAACAGCGGCAACACCGTTTGCGGCACTCACGAGAGCGTCTGTAGTAATTATCGGCTCACCGAATTCACCAGGATCATCAATGGCAGGATCAATGGTAAATGTAAAGGTGCCGTCGGGTTCAGGATTTATACCATAGATGTAGTCAAGAGCGATATTTTCCTGAAAGGCGCGGAGCGTATCAAGAGCTCTGTTGTAGGCTTCTGTGCCCTCGTCCTCCTTGGTGATATACTTTATCTCGTCGCCGTTTATCATATAAGCCGCAGTATTGGCGATATCCAGCATACGCTGGTTTATCTGCTCACGCAGGTTCTTTTTGGCAAGCGTGGACAGTGTCATAGCCATGAGAATATTTGTAAGCAATAGTAAAGCAAGAGCTATAATGAAGTTGCGTTTGCTTGTTCTGATTTCTTTTTCCTGTTTGCTCATAGTTGTCCCCCCCTGTATCAAAACGATATATTAATCGAATAAAGCTATATGGTAATTATATCATTTTGGCAGGAGTACGTCAATAATAGATTACAAAAAGTCAAAGCCGCTTCACTGCTTTTTGTGAAATATCACAAAGACGAGCCCTTTTCTGTGTCGATTTTTATCTGACTGCCGTCACTGACAGCGGTTATCTCACCGTTGAAGCAGGTTGCATAGGTGTTTATCTTCTGCTTTTTCAGCAGGTCCTGCATCTTGCCCGAAAACTCGTTGCTGTCCGTGCAGACTACTGCGCATTTGGGCTCCACAGCTTTGAGAAAATCGCCCAGATTATCAAGCTTTCTGCCGTGATACGGGACTTTCAGCAGGGTACACTTGCCGATATCCATTATCTCGTCCAGTCTCTCCTCCATAGCGTCTCCCGTGAAAAGCAGGGTGTTGTTATGGTGGACAGCCTTTGTGACGAGGGAGAAATTGTTCTCGGCGCTGTCGCCGTCGCCGTAGAAGTCCTTTTTCGGCGCATAGACCGTATAATCCACGTCGTCAAGGGTAAAGGAGATATCCTCTTTCAGCTTCATGGGAGTAATGCCCCTGCCGTCAAGAGTCTCCGCGAATTTGTCGTATTCGCTGACATTTCCCGTGTAATCGGGTGTGAGAACGTTCTTGACATCGAATGTTTTCAGCACCTTGGGAGCTCCGCCAACGTGGTCTTTATCGAAATGGGTGATTATCAGGTAGTCGATAACGGTAGTTCCGCTCTCCTCGAGGATAGAGGATATCTTCTTGCCGTCGCCCTTTTCGCCGCAGTCGATGACCACGGTGGAGCTTTCGGACTGGAGCACAATAGCGTCAGCCTTTCCCACGTCGAGGAATGTGACTTTCAGCTCCTTGGCATTCGCCATGTCGTGGGGCTTCTTTTCGTTGCAGGCAAACAGCGATGAAACGGCAACAGCCGATGTAAGCAGCAGAGCTGCGGTTTTCTTTATATTCAGCATAATAATTTCCCCTTTCGGAAGTGAGTATACACTTTCATATGATACATCATATCACTTCTGACTTAAAATAATCTTAACTCCGAAAAACGGATTTGTCAAGTAGGGCGGCGCTCCGCCGCTTTTACAGCTGACAGCTAAAAATTTCTTGCATTATAATGTGTTGTATGTTATAATAATATATTAGGATTTTTCAAGGAAGGCGAGGTTCTGCCAATTGAAGGACAATACCGCGGAAATAAGCGAAATAAAGGCACTGCTGGGCGATAAGCCCCGAAAAGCCTACATAAGGAGCTTCGGCTGTCAGCTGAACGTGTCCGACGGCGAAAAGATAAAGGGCTTGCTGAAAAAAATGGGCTACGGCTTCACCGAGGACGAGCACGAAGCTGACCTCATCATACTCAATACCTGCGCCGTCCGCGAGAGCGCCGAGGACAGAGTTTTCGGCATAGTGGGCAGTATGAAGAAGCTCAAGGAGCTGAAGCCCTCCCTTATCATCGGCATTGCAGGCTGCATGACGGCTCAGAGCCATATTGCCGAAAAGATTAAGAAGTCCTACCCACAGGTAGACCTTGTTCTGGGCACATCCGCTATAAGCGCCCTGCCGAGGCTTCTTCTTGAAGCTCTCAGGGGAGCCAAGTTCTCGGCGGATATCAGCGAGTACGACGACTTTTCCGAGGCGGCTGAGCAGGTGCGCGAGAGCAGCTTCAAGGCTTCTGTGCCTATAATGTTCGGCTGCAACAATTTCTGCACCTACTGCATAGTGCCGTATGTCCGCGGACGTGAGCGAAGCCGCCGTCCCGAGGATATAATCGGCGAGGTCCGCGAGCTGGTATCACAGGGCTACAAGGAGATAATGCTGCTCGGTCAGAACGTCAATTCCTACGGCAATGACCTTGGCGGCGAGTGCAGCTTTCCTCAGCTTCTCCGCGAGCTGGATAAAATAGAGGGGGACTTCTGGATACGCTTCATGTCCTCACACCCCAAGGACGCCTCAAAGGAGCTTATCGACGCCATATTTGACTGCGAAAAGGTGGCAAAGCACCTGCACCTGCCCGTACAGAGCGGCAGCAGCGCTGTTCTTGACCGCATGAACCGCCGCTACACCATAGAGAAGTATCTGGGTATAGTCGATGAGATACGCCGCAGAGACGACGATTTCTCGCTGACTACGGATATAATCGTGGGCTTTCCCAACGAGACCGACGAGGAGTTCCGCGAGACTCTTGATGTGATAAAAAAGGTCAGGTACGACAATATCTACTCATTCATCTACTCCAAGCGCTCGGGAACTAAGGCTGCGGAAATGCCCGACAGTATTTCCGATGAGGAAAAGGGACATCGCATGAGAGAGCTTCTTGAAGTCCAGCGCGAGGTCTCCACGGAGCACTACAAGCGCTTTA
This sequence comes from Ruminococcus flavefaciens MA2007, assembly GCF_000621845.1. Taxonomy (GTDB): domain Bacteria; phylum Bacillota; class Clostridia; order Oscillospirales; family Ruminococcaceae; genus Ruminococcus; species Ruminococcus flavefaciens_E. The sequence continues at coordinate 140,675 of NZ_KK211355.1, forward strand.
TCGGCAGGACTATGCGAGTTCTTGTTGACGGTGTATCGAAGAAAAAGGACGGCTGGCTCACAGGAAAGAGCAGCGAGTTCATAATAGCTGAGTTTGAGGGAGACAGCTCCCTTATCGGTCAGTTCGCTGACGTTGAGATAACCGACGCCATGAACTGGGCTGTAACAGGTCATATAAAGAAAGGATAAGATAAGATAAAATGAAACGAATCATCGCATTATCATGCTTTGCAGCTCTGCTTCTTGCAGGCTGCGGAAAGACAGGTCAGAGCAGCTCCTCATCTGAGAGCACCACGGCAGCCACAGCGCCGACAAGCGCTGAAACTACAACTGACGAGGCAGCTACAGAGACAGCTGTGACTACTGTTGCCGATACTACAGCAGCAGGAACAGAAGCCGAGACAACTACCCACGAGGCAAATGTTTCGGCAGGCGGACGCATGGATATGTATCCTGCTGTCTATCAGGGGGAGATACGCTATGTTTTCGAGCATACCGCAAAGGATAACGACGGACTTTCCAGCATTGAATACGCATTCCGCGACATGGACGCTGACGGCATTCCTGAGCTTATCCTGAAATACGGCACCTGCGAGGCTGATTACGCTATCCATGTATACAGATTCGATGAGAACTGCGAGCTTCAGGACTTAGGCACTTTCGGCGGCGGACATACAAGCTTCTGCTATGACGAGAACACAGGCAATTTCGTTATCCTCTGGGGACAGATGGGCTATGCGACCTTGCATTATTTCGTATGGCAGGACGGCACATTGAAGGTGGCTGACACCTACGATTTCGAGCTTAACGAGCAGAATCCGTCTTACGATGATGTTCTCAAGGAAAAGGGCATACATCGTATTGATTTCGTGTCGGCATATCAGACCGATAACAGCAGCGGCGTCAAGTCGTGGTTCTATCACGAAAACGGCACTACCGAGGAGTTTGACGGACTTTACCTCGATTACACGGGTTAAGCGATGATCCTATCCGAATGAAGTCGGCGAATTTTAAAACAGGCGTCTTTTCCGCGCCGAAGGCTGGAAAAGACAGAAAAAATCAATTATTAAGGAGAATTTTAAAATGGATATTATGGAAATGACAAGAGAGCTTGGAAAGGCACTCCAGCAGGACGACAGATACACAGCTTATATGCTTGCAAAGCAGGCTAACGACGAGGATAAGGAGCTTCAGGAGGACATCGCTCATTTTGAGGACCTCCGCATGAATCTCGGCACCGCTATGAGCGCAGAGGAGCCTGATTCCGACAACATCAAGGCTCTCGATACAGAGCTCAAGGGCGTATACAACAAGATAATGAAGAATCCGAAGATGATAGTTTTCTCGGGAGCACAGCAGGCTCTTGAAAAGCTGGTATCCAATATGCAGCAGATAATCAGTATGTGCGCTAACGGCGAGGATCCCGAGACCTGCCAGATACCCGAGGGAGGCTGCACAGGCAGCTGTGCTTCCTGCGCAGGCTGTCACTGATAAAGGAGAAAAGGGGTTATGGGGAAATTCCAGAATACTAACAACGAGCTTATGGCGAGGATATCGGCGGTGAACGACCTCATAAAGTCGAATTATATAACACCGCCGCCAGAGCGCTTTGCTCTGACGCAGCCCGAAATGAGCATAAAGCAGTGCAGGACCTCTGCTTTTCTGTCGCTGCTCAGCTGTGCAATGCTCGCTATAGGAACTCTGCTGAGTCCGAGATTCAGCATTTTCAGGATATTGCTGCCTGTTGGCTTGCTTGCAAGCAGCATTATTTCATTCATATCTATTTCGACCATGAAAAAATTCCGCATAGACGTAAACGGTCAGGAGATCACCGTTAAGGGAAAGATTTACCACAGCAGCGAGATAGACTGCATAAAGGGCACGGTCATGAACAGCATGAAGATAGTTTCGGGGGGCAAGGATATCATAACGTTCAGCAAGACTCTTGACAACTGCGGTGAGCTGATAAAATGGGCAAGGTGCAATCATGTAGAGATACACGACGACGGCGCGGACGATCCCAAAAAATCGCAGAAGATGCGGGAACTCATAATCGCTTTATCTATTCTTCTGGGCATTGTACTGGGAATACTTTTCGTGTTCCTGAGCAGAATGTAAGCTATGGGATTTGAATTTGACAATGAGCAGCAGGCGGAGCTTAGATATATAAGCGCAGACAGCGATATAAAGCGCGATAAGATAGACCGCATCATAAACGTGAAAAATGCTGCACCGCCTAAGCGGAGCTTCGATATCGAGGTGTCCTCCCAGACAAGGGCTGTCAATAAGGTCTGGCTGGGAGCGGCTTTATCGGGACTTGCAGGCGATGTGGTGATATTCTTCATGCGCCGCGGCATATCGGGAGATAACGGCGGCTTATTGGAGCTTGTGCTCGGTGTCCTTTTTATCATTGCGGCTGTGCTGTCTGTTTTCTGCGGCGGAAAAGGTCTTGTCCATGTGACGGGCGAGGAGCTGAGAGTTGACGGAAAGAGCTATTTTGCCAGTGATATCGACAGGATAAGCTGCAAGGGCTATGACGTGAATGTTCTGAGCGGCGGCAGGACTGTGCTCAGGCTCAAAAAGGCGGACAAGGGCTGCGAGGAGCTTATAAGATGGGCGAAAGTCTATGATATAGCTATCGAAAACTCAGGCGGCGAGCCCTCGGGCTCCGTGAAAGTCCTCATGGCTGTGGGAGCTGTGCTGTTCGTTGCAGCTTTTACCGTTTTATTGTTTTTTATCGTAACTAAGATGTAAAGGAGCTAAACCAATGGAAATCGACAGAAGTAAGATATCCCCCATGATGCAGCAGTACTTCGAGGTCAAGGACAAGTATACCGACTGTATCCTGTTCTTCCGCCTCGGCGACTTCTACGAGATGTTCTTCGACGACGCGGTAGTTGTCTCAAAGGCTCTGGAGCTCACCCTTACGGGCAGGGACTGCGGTCTGGAGGAACGCGCTCCCATGTGCGGAGTTCCCTATCATGCGGCGGATATGTACATAAAGAGGCTTATAGACATGGGCTTCAAGGTGGCTGTCTGCGAGCAGCTCACCGATCCTGCCGAGACCAAGGAAATAGTTGTCCGCGACGTTATCAGGGTAGTTACTCCCGGTACTCTCACCGAGAGCAGTATGCTGGACGACGGCAGCAACAACTACATTTGCAGTATCTACTACGACGAGGACAGCAAGACCTGCGGCGTGGCTTCTGCCGACCTTTCCACAGGCGAGGCGGCTCTCAGCTATTTTGAGGGCAAGGACTTGGAGGCAGGCGTTATCAACGAGCTTTCACGCTGCAAGCCTGCGGAGATAATCTTCCCTCAGAACTTCCTGTCCCTCAAAGCGGCTGCGGAGTTCGTAAAGGTGAGACTTTCCTGCGCGGTGACTCTCCGCGATACCATATGCTTTACTCCCTCTGCACGGAGGGACATGGCTGCGGCAGTATTCGGCGTTAAGTCCGTCACCGAGCTCGGCATAAGCGAGGACGGAGCAGACTGCGCGGCAGTATGCGGACTTTTTGACTACATAAACGATACCCAGAAGACCTCGGTATCGAGATTTACGAAAATAGAGCTTCTGAGCGGCGAGCAGTTCATGGGACTTGACCTCAATGCAAGGCGCAACTTAGAGCTTACGGAGACTCTCCGCAGCAAGGAGAAAAAGGGCTCTCTTATGTGGGTTCTGGACTCCACAAAGACATCTATGGGACGCCGTATGCTGAGGAACTGGATAGAGCAGCCCCTGAAAAGCCCTGCAAGGATAATCGAGCGCCTTGACGCCGTTGAAGCACTCTACCGCAAGAGCGTTGTCCTTGCCGATATGACTGACCTGCTTGACAGAGTCTACGACCTGGAGCGCCTTATGACCAAGGTCATGTACAAGAGCGCTAATCCCCGTGACCTCAAATCACTTTCGGCTACGGCAATGCAGCTGCCCCTTATCAAGCAGGAACTGGCAAAGCTCTCCGATTCAAAGCTTCTGGCGAGATATAACGACGAGATATCCACTCTTGACGAGCTGGTGAACCTTGTTGAGAACGCTATCATGGACGAGCCGCCTATCTCCGTAAAGGACGGCGGCGTAATAAAAGAGGGCTTCAACAAGGAGCTTGACGAGCTCCGCCATATTATGAACAACGGCAGGAGCATTATCGACGAGATAGAGCAGCGCGAAAAGGAAAAGACAGGCATCAAGAATCTGAAAATAGGCTTTAATCGCGTGTTCGGCTACTATCTTGAAGTTACGCGCTCATACTACGACCTTATCCCCGAGGGCTGGATACGCAAGCAGACTCTCGCCAACGCCGAGCGCTTCATCACCGAGGAGCTGAAAAACGCTGAGAACTCGATACTCGGCGCAAAGGACAAGGCTCTCTCACTTGAAGCCGATATTTTCGCAGAAGTTCGCGACTTCCTTGCGACCAAGCTTGAAGCCGTACAGAAAACAGCATCGGCAGTTGCCGCTGTGGACGTTCTCTGCTCCTTTGCGGACGTGGCTCTGCGGAATCAGTACGTAAAGCCCGATATCGCCATTGACGGCTCTATCGACATCAAGGCAGGCCGCCACCCTGTTGTGGAGCTCATGCTCACCGACGAGGTATTCGTGCCAAACGACTTGTACATAGATACAAAGGCTGACCGTATGTCCATAATCACAGGACCTAATATGTCGGGTAAATCCACATATATGAGACAGGCGGCGCTTATAGTCCTCATGGCGCAGATAGGCTGCTTCGTCCCTGCGGATTCCGCTAAGATCTCCGTGGTGGACAAGATATTCACCCGTGTGGGAGCCTCCGACGACCTTACGGCAGGACAGTCCACGTTCATGGTGGAAATGAGCGAGGTCTCGGACATACTGAAAAACGCCACCAAGGACAGCCTTGTTATCCTTGACGAGGTGGGACGTGGTACTTCTACCTTTGACGGCGTAAGCATAGCCCGTGCAGTTGCGGAGTTCATCTGCAATTCCAAGAAGCTGGGCTGTAAGACCTTATTCGCTACTCACTACCACGAGCTTATAGGTCTGGAGGACGAGCTCGAGGGCGTGAAGAACTACAGTATCGCCGTAAACAAGCACGGCGGAACAATACGATTCCTGCGAAAGATAGTCCGCGGCGGCGTGGACGAGAGCTACGGCGTTGACGTTGCGAAGCTGGCAGGACTTCCTGCAAAGGTAGTCACCCGTGCAAAGGAGCTCCTTGAAGAAATGGAGCGTCAGCACGCGTCGGAGCGCCCTGCGGCAGACCACGAGGAATCGGGACAGATAAGCTTCGGCAGTCTGGGACGGGAAGCGGCTCTGGAAATGCTTGAAAAGACCAATATAGACGAGCTTACGGACAGCGAATGCCGCGAGCTCCTCAGCGATATGCTGAAAGCTATTCAGTAGGGAACGCCGCCCTCGGCGTTCCGAGCCTTTAGCCGATTTAGAGCTAAGAGCTAAGTAGGGGCGACGTCTCGTCAACTCTCAACTCTAAACTCTCAACTTTAGAAAACGTGTAGGGACGACCAATGGTCGTCCGCAAATATACAATTATGAATTGAAACAGAGGTGCAAATCATGCCTGCTTATTTTTCTTTGATAATGGAATACAGCCGCGCAGAGCTGGATTTTGACAATATGAAGGAGCTCACTGCATATATCAAACACGCAGGGCTCGAATTCAAAAACGGCGCATACCATGCCGAAAACGATACCATTGAGGACATCATGGACTGGAACCAGAAAAAGCTTGAAGAGGACTTCGAGCTGGGCTATGATGAGGACTCTTCCAACGATTACAAGCAGATGTGCTTCAATTACGGCGGCTTTTCCGAAGTCCGCGGCTTCATCATGAACGAGGAGCCCATACGCGGAGAGTATACCTTTACCCTGCTGATTCCGCAGGAGGAAGTCCACGTTGAGGGGGATACCTACAGGAAAGAAGCCGTTGAAAAGCTGAAAGCCCTTGCGGCAAAGCTGTGGATACTGCCGAAAACCCGTACTGTCCAGACTGAGCTGGAGCTGAGCGAGGGCATAGTTCCCGAAATGGACATCAAGGAGGGCGCAGAGCCAAGTGCCTGTCCATTTGCTATCGTATCGGAAAAGCAGTTCGGACGCATGGACACAGCCGATTATACCGCAGAGCATATCGAATACGGCGGAGTTATCCTCACGCCAAATCGGGTAAAGCTGGTCTGAGCTGCTGACAGTCAGAAAGGAAGTAAACAATGCCCCCTATCAACGTCCTTAGCAAGGAAATATCAGAGCTTATCGCCGCAGGCGAGGTCATCGAGCGCCCCTCATCGGTCATCAAGGAGTTGGTTGAGAACTCCATAGACTCGGGCGCTTCTCATATCACCGTGGAGATAAAAAACGGCGGAACTACCTATATGCGCGTTACAGACGACGGCTGCGGAATGTCATTCGGCGACGTTCCCAAAGCCTTTCTTCGTCATGCCACAAGCAAGATAAGCGCAAAGGAGGACCTTGACAATATCCTCACTCTGGGCTTCCGCGGAGAAGCTCTTGCCTCTGTTGCCGCTGTAGCCCGTGTGGAGATAATGACCAAGCAGAAAGAGGGACTCTACGGCACTCTCTATACCATAGAGGGCAGCGTGGAGAAGTCCCACGAGGAGAGCGGCTGCCCCGACGGTACTACCGTCATAATCCGCGACCTTTTCTACAATGTCCCTGCAAGGCGCAAGTTCATGAAAAAGGACGTCACCGAGGGCAATGCGGTGAGCACTATCCTCCAGAAAATAGCCATGTCCCACCCCGATATCGCTTTCAGATTTATCCGCGACAACCGCACGGAGTTCAACTCCAGCGGCGACGGGGAGCTGTTTTCTGCGATATACGCAGTTTACGGACGTGATTTCGCCCGTGACCTTATGCCTGTGGACTATGAGTACGAGGGCGTAAAGGTAAGCGGCTTCGTTATAAAGCCGCTGTACTCCAAGAACAACCGCGCTTTCCAGAACTTTTTCGTAAACGGCAGATACGTCCGTTCAAGGCTCTGTTCTGCGGCTCTGGAAAACGCCTACACAAACATGATAATGACGGGAAAATTTCCTGCCTGCGTACTGCTCATTGACCTGCCGCCCAGCACTATGGACGTCAATATCCACCCCACCAAGGCGGAGGTGCGATTCACCAACGAGAAATCCGTGTCCGACGCGGTATATTTCGCTGTGAAGAATGCCATGATGAAGGACGGTCTCATCTACGAATTCGAGCTGAAGCCCCATGCGGACTGGACAAAGGCTGCTCCCGAGCAGGAGGAGATGAAGCAGCAGGAGTTCATGTTCACTCCCGTTGACAAGATAGAGGAGACCGAGCAGAAGCTTGCCGAGACAACCAAGCCTGTATATGAAGCTCCTGCCCCTGTGTACACAGCTCCAAAGCCCGCAGCTGAGGAAACTCCTATAACTGCGGATATTACGCCGAGCCCTGCCTATGACCAGCCCGTACAGGCGGCAGCTCCCGTGTATGAAAGAGAAGCTGAGACTGCTCCCGTACAGGAGAATATCCCCGAGCCCGTAAAAGCTCCCGAGCCTGTTTCTGAGCCCGAGCCGCCTAAGGCTGTTGAGGGATTCAGCTACATCACACAGCAGGCATTCGCCGCAGCACCCGTCCAGAAGCCTGCGGAGAGCGAAGCTCCCAAGGAGTCGGTATGGACGGAAAAGCCGAAGATTCGCGTTATCGGCGAGGCATTCGGGCTTTACGTTGTTGCGGAAGTTGGCGACGACACCATGATAATGATAGACAAGCACGCCGCTCATGAGCGAATTATTTTCGAGCGCTTAAAGAGCCGCAACTGCAAGCAGTACAGCCAGCAGCTCCTTACGGGAGTCCGTGTGCTCCTCACAGGTGACGAGTTCAGCGCCCTTGAAACAAATCAGGAGCTCCTTGCGGACTTGGGCTTCACCTTTGATTTCTCCGAGAAGCCATGTGTTGTTGCAACGGCTGTTCCCACCTTCATAATGGAGCTTGATATGGAGGATATCATCTCCGAAATAGCAAACAATCTCCGTATGTACAGCCATGATCCACAGTCTCATGTGCTGGACGATATGCTCCACACAGTTGCCTGCAAATCGGCAATAAAGGGCAACGACAAGAACGATATCGCGGAGCTCCAGTCCCTTGCGGAGCAGGTCTACTTCGACGAGAGGATACGCCATTGCCCTCACGGCAGACCTGTTATGTTCACCATGACCAAGAGTAATATATCCCACCAGTTCAAGAGAACGTAAGGAGAGGCTATGAAACGAGCAGTAAAAGCTCTTATCGCAGTATATTTTGCGGTGTTTATGTGCATTTTCGGCGGTATAAATGCCTTTGCATGGAACGTTGATACATCTCATCTGGATATAGACTTCGGCGAAGTACCCGAGGGTACTGCCTTTGCGGATATACTGGTAAAAGGAAAATGGGAAGAGAACAATATGGATTTCAATGTGTATAATGGTTCGGTTCTCAGAGTTGACAGCAGCTGTGAGCTTGCAAAATATAATAAGGACGGCTATACGAGCCTGTTTCTGAAGCATAAGAGCATTACATTGGAACAAGTCGATATGTCGCCCGAGTCGAAAAACAAGCACATGGAGTTTGCAGTGGAAGTGGGCACTGAAAAACTGTTCAACCATTGCCGTCACATAAAGATAGCCTACTGCGATAAGGACGGAAATATCCTCGGTACTACCAATGAAGTCAAGGTGAAAAAGGTAACATGGGGCGATCCGTACTATAAAATAGAGGCAAACGGCAGCAGTCTGACCTGCGATGTGAATCAGGGACCTGCCTATTTTATGATAGTGCTTGTGCCTGTGATGTTTATAGCCCTTGCGGTAGTTATAATCTCATTGGTCATCACAGTAAGGCTGAGCAAAAAGTTAAGGCTTAAAAAGAGCATAAAACGCATACAGTCGGGAGAACTTGATAATGAACAAAACGAATGATAAGCCCTTTGTGCTTGCAGTTGTCGGTCCGACGGCGTCGGGCAAGACATGGCTGGGCGTTGAGCTTGCGAAGATTTACGGCGGAGAAGTTATCTCCGCCGATTCCATGCAGATATACAAGGGCATGGACATAGCTTCTGCAAAGCCCACAGAAGCCGAAAAGCAGGGGATACCACATCATCTCATGGGTATCCTCGACAGGGACGTGAGCTTCAGCGCCGCAGACTATGTACAGCTTGCAAACGAGAAGATACAGGAAGTGCTCTCCCGTGGAAAGCTCCCCATAATAGTGGGCGGTACGGGGCTTTATGTGGATTCTCTCCTTGAAAATGTGAAGTTTTCAGAGGGCGGCAGCGACGAGGCTTACCGCGATGAGCTCTATGCCTTTGCCCGTGAAAACGGCAACGAGGCGCTCCACGCCCGTCTTGCGGAGATCGACTCCGAAGCCGCAGAGGGCATACACCCAAATAATCTGGTGAGAGTAGTCCGCGCTCTTGAGGTTTGTCACGTTACGGGAAGAAAATTCAGCGACCTCAAGCGCGAGAGCAAATTGGTGGAAAGTCCGTATAATTCGCTGATCATCGGGCTGAATTACGAGGACAGGCAGACTCTCTACAACAGGATAGACCTGCGTGTGGACGAAATGGTCAAAGCAGGTCTCGTCGAAGAAGCCCGTCAGCTCTGGCAGGAGAGCGGCATGAAGACCGCCGCCAACGCTATCGGCTACAAGGAGCTTATCCCATATTTCGAGGGAAAAGCGGAGCTTTCCGACTGTATCGCCATAATAAAGCAGGAAACGCGGCGTTATGCCAAGCGTCAACTGACGTGGTTTCGGAAAAACGGGCGTATAGAATGGCTTTTTTTGGACAGATTTAATAAAAATGAAGAAATATTAGAAAAATGCAAAAAAACTATAGCAAATTATTTTTAAATGTGCTATAATAAACTGTGTGTATTTCTGTGTACTGTATTTGGAAAAACATTTTACTCACAAAAATACGCAGGCAAACAAATATACCAGATAGGAGAATGTGTATGAACAAAACAATCAATTTGCAGGATGTATTTCTTAACCAGTGCAGAAAAGACAAGATAATGGTTACAATTATCCTGACCAACGGCTTCCAGTTCAAGGGAATGGTAAGAGGCTTTGACAGCTATGTTGCTATCTTCGACTGCGACGGCAAGCAGCAGCTTGTTTACAAGCACGCTATTTCCACTATTATCCCCGCAAGAGCAGTTTCTATCCTCGACGCTTCAGAAAAGAACGACTAAGGGTGATCTGAATGAGATTTTCCAAGTCGGAAGGCAGCTTCATGGTCAAGCTTCTGAGAAATGTTGTCCTTGTGCTGCTTCTGATAATCTTTGTCAGCATAGTATATAACTTCCGCAACAGAGAGAGCAATACGGTCGCGGCTCTTATGGCGACTTCGGTGTCCTCAAAGGAGTACAAGGGCGTATTTATAAGAGATGAGGAGATAATCCTCTACAGCGGAAACGGCGTGCTAAGCTATAATGTGTCCGACGGCGGAAAGGTGGGCAACGGCAGCGTTATCGCAGAAGCCTATCCCTCCGACGAGCAGCTCAGCATAAAGCGCCAGAAGGCTATGCTCCGGAAGGAACTGAATATCCTTGAAAAGATACAGAATCCGGGTACTATGGAATCTGCACAGCCTGCCAGCATCTCCGAGAATATCAACGAGAGCTACAGGAGCTTTATCTACTACAGGGATATGGGGGATTACGACAGCCTTGAAACAGTGAAGGACGATCTTCTCGTACAGCTCAGTACATATCAGATAATGACAGAAGAGGTACAGGGCTTTGACCAGAAGATATCCGATATAAAGTCAGAGATCGCCAAGCTCGACGCAAAGACGCTCTCCTCCAGCGAGACCATAAAGGCTCAGAGATCCGCTTATTTTGCCAGCTATATCGACGGCTATGAGGAGGAACTCAGCAGCAAGACGCTGGACAAGCTCACCTGCGACGAGGTGGAGAGCATAACTGACAGAAAGTCAACAGCCCCGAATGTCGTCGGAAAGCTTATCGACGGTTACGGCTGGTATCTTGCCGTGGTTGCTGACAACTCCAAGAAGGAGTACGAGATCGGCAAGGAGGTCAAGCTGAAATTTGATTCCTCAGCCGAGACTTATCCTGCTGTTATTTACGATATCCGCGATGAAAAGCCCGACAGGAGCCTTATCATCATTTCGTGCAGCAAGTTCAATTACGAGCTTGTACAGCACAGAGCCGAGATAGTCGAGGTCATCTCGCTTATCGACGGAAAGGAGAAGTACGAGGGACTTAAAGTTCCCCGTGAGGCTATCCGCTTTGCCGATGTCAAGGAGACCTATACCGACGAAAACGGCAACGAAAAGGAAAAGTTAATGACAAGCAAGGGCGTTTATATCCGTAAGGGCGAGCAGGTGCTCTTTAAAAAGATAGATGTAAGATTTGAGGGAAATGATTACGTCCTCTCAAAGGTGCATCCCGAAAGCGAGTATTTGCAGCTTTACGATGATATTATGTTAGAGGGAGTCGATAAAGATGACGAAAAAGAATGATCTCGCTTATATCGACGAGAACCTGCGCATAATAAGAGAGAGATGCGCCGAAGCCAAGGACAGGTACCGAAGCTCCGACGATAATATCCGAATAATGGCGGTCACAAAGACCGTTGCTCCCGAGGCGATAAATCACGCCGTAGAGCTTGGGATAGACCTTCTCGGAGAAAACAGAGTGCAGGAGTACCTTTCAAAGGCTGACTTCTATGACAAGTCCGCCGAGGTACAGTTTATTGGACATTTACAGACCAACAAGGTCAAATATATCATAAATTCCGTAAGCATGATACAGTCAGTTGACAGCCTGAAGCTGGGACAGGAGATAAGCCGCCTCGCCGTTAAGAACGGCAGGGTAATGGATATCCTCTGTGAGGTCAACATCGGCGGAGAGGATTCCAAGAGCGGTATCGCTCCCGACGGACTTGATGAGCTTATGGACGGGCTCTCGGAGCTCGAAGGCATACGTATAAGAGGACTTATGACTATCCCGCCGCCCTCGGACAGCGATATCTTCCTCGGCAGAATGAAGGAGCTCTACGATAAGGTCTCCTCGGAGCGAAAGGGAATGGATACGCTCTCAATGGGAATGACTCACGATTACGCAGAAGCCATAAAGTACGGCTCGACACTGGTGCGTATCGGAACAGGTCTTTTCGGCGCAAGAGACTATTCAAAGTAATTCGCAGCGGAATGCTGAGATCAACACGGGATACTCCGCATTGATCCTGTGAAGAGAAATATAAAAAACAAATAATGCGGAGAAGGAGTATTAAGATGAAACTTTTTGACGGTATTAAGGATTTTTTCTTTGCTGCAGATGATGATGATTTTGAAGCTGATGTTCCCGTTCGTCACGAGCGTGAGCGCGGCGGTTTCCAGCCTTCCGACCAGGAAGACGCTCCCGTAAATGAGGGCGCACCAAGCGGTCTTGGCGGCGGCGGCAGAAGAAACAAGGTCGTTAATATACAGACTACAGCACAGTTACAGGTAGTTCTCGTAAAGCCCTCTGCTTTCACAGACGCTAAGCAGATAGCTGACCATCTCATTGCTAAGAAAACAGTAGTTCTCAACCTCGAGACAGCTTCTCCCGAGAATAAGAGAAGAATAATCGACTTCCTCGTTGGCGTTGCTTATGCAAACGGCGGAAGCCTCAAGCCGGTAGCTAACCTTACCTACATCATTACTCCTTATAATGTAGGCTTCATCGGCGAGGACTTAGTTGGCGAGCTGGAGAATAACGGCGTATTCATCTGATGAACGAGCCGTCGGATAAGCTCTTTGCCGCAAGGCTTGCGGATATGACAGCTCTGTGCGAAAGAAACGGCGCGGCGGTGTTCTCGTCTTTTTTCGACGAGAGACAGTGCGTGGAAGCCGAGGCTTGGTGCAAAGGTCATACAGGTGAGCTCAGGTATCGGCTCTGGGGCGGATACGATGACGCAAGACGGAAAATGCTTGCGGTCTATCCCGATTACTGCGAGGACTATGTGGAGGGGGAGTACCCCTTTGTGTGCCTGACCTTCACCTACCGAAGCGAGGACAAGCTCACCCACAGGGACTTTCTCGGCAGCTTTATGGGCTTGCAGCTCAAACGTGAGATAATCGGGGATATAGTTGTCTCCGAGGGCGTCACTCAGGCGTTTGTCACTGAGGTAGCTGCAAGGAGCATAACATCTTCCATATCAAAGATAGGCAGAGTCGGCGTGAAAATTGCTGATGACAAGCCCTTTGAGCTGGAAAATGTTCAGAAGTTCCGGACTATCAGCGGTACGGTGGCTTCATTGCGCCTTGACTGCGTGGTGGGACTTGCCGCTCATCTGAGCCGTGAAAAAGCGGCGGCGCTTATCCGTTCAGATAAGGCAGAGGTCAATCATCTGCCTGTTTCATCTGTCTCCTACGAACTCAGGGGCGGAGATGTATTGTCAATTAGGGGAATCGGAAGATTTGTGCTTTCAGAAATAAACGGCTCTACTAAAAAGGGACGCATACACATTGATCTTAAAAAATATATTTAGAGGTGAATGAAATGATAACTTCAAAGGACGTCAGAAATAAGAGATTTGAAAAGGCAGCTTTCGGCTACAAGCAGGAGGAGATCGACGAGTTCCTCTCTCAGCTGGAGGCAGAGCTCGACGAAATGGAGCGCGAGCGTGCAGAGGCTAACAGCAAGATACAGGTGCTCGCTGATAAGGTAAGAGAATACATGAGAGACGAGGACGCTCTCAAGGACGCACTCCTCGGTGCTCAGAAGCAGGGACATCAGGTCCTCAACGACGCTAACGAAAAGGCTGAGCAGATAATCGCAGAGGCTAAGGAAAAGGCTGCTGCTCTCGAGGACGAGGCTGTTCGTCAGCACGCTGAGGCTATGGAAAAGAACCGCGAGGAGATCGCTAAGGAAAAGGAAGCTCTCATCGAGGCTCAGCAGCAGGTAGCAGACTTCAAGAAGAGCCTGTTCGATATGTACAAGAGCCACTTAGAGCTCATCTCATCTATGCCTGAGACATTCGACAACGAGACAGCTGAAGATGAGACAGAGGACAAGGTTGAGACAGCAGAGGAGATCGCAGCTGCTGTAGCGGCAGAGGTCGAGGAATAATCAAAAATTAAAAAGATCGAAAGGAGGATCCCTCAGTCTTTTGTAGAGGGATCGGATAGTATGGCACAGGATTATAACAGTACTCTTAATTTACCGCAGACAGAATTCCCGATGCGCGGAAATCTGCCTAAGAGAGAGCCTGAAACTCTCAAAAAATGGGAAGATGAAAGACTCTACTACAAAATGGTAGAGAAGAACAAGGGCAAGCCCTCATATGTTCTCCATGACGGACCTCCCTATGCAAACGGCGAGATACACCTCGGTCATGCTCTTAACAAGTCCCTCAAGGACTTCATCGTTAAGTATAAGAATATGAACGGTTTCTGTGCTCCCTACGTTCCCGGCTGGGACACCCACGGTCTTCCTATCGAGCTGAAGGCTATGAAGGCTATCGGCGTTGAGAACGGAGCTATCCCTGCGGTAGACCTCAGAAAGCACTGCCGTGAGTACGCTATGACTCAGGTCGCTAACCAGATGAAGGGCTTCAAGAGACTGGGCTCACTGGGCGACTATGACTATCCTTACCTGACACTTCGTCCCGAGTACGAGGCAAAGCAGGTAGAGGTATTCGGCTCAATGGTAAAGAAGGGCTATATGTACAAGGGCTTGAAGCCTGTTTACTGGTGCCCTGACTGTAACACAGCTCTCGCTGAGGCTGAGATCGAGTACTCCAACGATCCATGCTATTCTATCTATGTAAAGTTCAACGTAACTGATGACAAGGGAATCTTCACAGGACTTGGACTTGACCTTTCAAAGATATATTTCGTTATCTGGACAACTACTACATGGACTATCCCGGGCAACCTTGCTATCTGCCTCGGTCCTGAGTACAACTATACACTTGTTCACGTAGGCGACGAGTACTACGTAATGGCTGAGGAGCTCGTAAAGACAACTATGGAGACAGCAGGTATCACTGAGTATACCACTGAGCATATCTTCACAGGTGCAGAGCTCGAGGGCATGAAGACCAAGCACCCCCTCTATGACCGTCCGTCACCCATAATCGTAGGCGACCACGTTACTCTTGAAAGCGGTACAGGCTGCGTACATACAGCTCCCGGCTACGGTGTTGAGGACTTTGAGGTCTGCAAGAAGTACGACGATATCGGTATCATCGTATGCGTTGACTCAAAGGGCAAGCAGACTGCGGAAGCAGGCGAATTCGAGGGCATGGACACAGATCAGGCTAACAAGGCTATCGCTGCAAAGCTCACAGAGCTTGGCGCTATGCTGGCTACACAGAAGATCGTCCATCAGTACCCACACTGCTGGAGATGTAACAGCCCTATCATATACAGAGCTACAGAGCAGTGGTTCTGCTCCGTAAACGGCTTCAAGGACGAGGCTATCAAGGCTATCGAGTCCGTTCAGTGGATCCCTGAGTGGGGCGAGGACAGAATCAAGGGCATGGTACGCGACAGAAGCGACTGGTGTATCTCACGTCAGAGAACATGGGGCGTTCCGATACCTGTTGTTTACTGTAAGGACTGCGGCAAGCCTATCTGCAATGACGAGACTATCTCCGCTATCTCCGAGCTCTTCCGCAAGGAGGGCAGCGACGCATGGTGGATAAAGGATACAAAGGAATTTATCCCTGCAAGCGTTAAGTGCGAGTGCGGCTGCGGCGAGTTCACCAAGGAATACGACATCATGGACGTATGGTTCGACAGCGGTGTATCACATACATCTGTTATGGAGGGCAAGGACTTCCCGAGCCTTTCATGGCCTGCTGACCTCTATCTCGAGGGTGCTGACCAGTACAGAGGCTGGTTCCAGTCATCGCTCCTCACATCAGTCGTATACAAGGGACAGTCACCATATAAGGCTGTCTGCACTCACGGCTGGGTAGTTGACGGCGAGGGCAAGGCAATGCACAAGTCCCTCGGAAACGGTATTGATCCAAGCGAGATAACAGACCAGTACGGCGCTGATATACTCCGTCTGTGGGCAGCTTCTTCTGACTACCACAGCGATATCCGTATCTCAAAGCCTATCCTCGGTCAGCTTTCCGACGCTTACAAGAAGATAAGAAATACTGCTCGTTTCATTCTGGGCAACCTGGGCAACGGCGCAGGCTTCGATCCCGACAAGGACAGCGTAAGCGACGACCAGCTCACAGAGCTGGACAAATGGGCTCTCATGAAGCTCGATAACCTTATCGACACAATGAAGAAGGGCTACGACGCATTTGATTTCCATATTGCGCTCCACGCTCTCCACAACTTCTGCGTAATAGATATGTCAAACTTCTACCTTGACATAATCAAGGACAGACTTTACTGCGAGAAGGAGGATTCAGTTCTCCGCCGCGCAGCTCAGACGGCAATGTACCGCATAATCAGTGCGATGACAAGACTTGCCGCACCTATCATTTCATTCACAGCCGAGGAGATATGGCAGTTCATGCCTCACTCCGCAGGCGACGACAAGCTCAGCGTATTCCTCAACCAGATGCCTGAGAAGAGCGGTATCGAGTTCACCGACGACTTCAAGGACAAGTGGGAGTTCATCTACAATACACGTCTCGGAGCTAACAAGGCTCTTGAGGATGCTCGTAACGAAAAGACTATCGGTAAGTCCCTTGAGGCTAAGATAATCATCAAGAGCTCCGACGCTGACTACGACAGATATGCTTCACTGGCAGACCAGCTCAAGGATATCCTCATCGTTTCAGGCGTTGAGGTAGAGAAGGCAGGCACAGCCGAGACAGCATTCGCTGTAGCAAAGGCTGAGGGCGACAAGTGCGAGCGCTGCTGGTGCTTCAGCAAGTACGTTGGCACAAATCACGACCACCCCACACTCTGTGAGAGATGCGCTATAGCTGTAGAAGCTTAAAATATCATTCTTTGCCTGTCGGCTTTTTGGTCGACAGGCAGTCTTATTGAAAGGATACACACTTGTTGATAATACTTGCTTTGCTGGTGGCTGTCCTTGTAGGAGCTGACCAGCTCGTGAAATACTGGGCTGTACATGAGCTCAAACCCGTAGGTACTATGGACTTTATCCGTATCGGAGACTTCAAGATATTCGACCTTACCTACCTTGAAAACGACGGCGCTATCTTTGGAAGTATGTCGGGACAGAGGTGGTTCCTCATCGGCTTTACGAGCCTTGTTGTGCTGGCAGGCATAGTGGTGCTTTTTAAGGTATACCGCCGCTCGAAGTTCCTCAGCACAGCCATCGCGCTGTTTATCGCAGGAGGTATCGGCAATCTTATCGACCGTTTCCGCTTTGCTTACGTGGTGGATATGTTCGAGTTCAAGCCATTCAGATTTGCTATCTTCAACGTGGCTGACATCTGCGTCACCTTTGCTTTCATCATGCTTATCTGGTACGCACTTTTCATCGATCCCAAGATAGAAAAGGCTAAGAAGGCTGCGGAAGCAGAGTCCGAAAAGGCGGAAGAAAATGAGTGAGCAGGTGATACTCACAGCTTCTCCCGAGGATAAGGGGAGCCGTATAGATAAGTACATTTCTGATAATATTGCGGAGCTTACGCGCTCTGCGGTACAGGGGCTCATTGAAAAGGGACTTGTTCTCGCGGAGGGCAAGGCTGTCAGCAAGAACTACAAGCTCAGAGGCGGCGAGGAGATATCCGTGGAGATACCCGAGCCCGAGCCTATGGACGCTGTACCCGAGGATATACCCCTTGATATCGTCTATGAGGACGACGACCTGCTGGTTGTAAACAAGCCCAAGGGCATGGTGGTACACCCTGCACACGGCAATTATACGGGAACACTGGTAAATGCTCTGCTTCATCACTGCGGAGACAGCCTGTCGGGGATAAACGGCGTTATCCGTCCGGGTATCGTGCACCGTATCGACAAAAACACCAGCGGACTTCTCATAGTTGCCAAGAACGACGCTTCTCATCTGAAGCTTGCTGAGCAGATAAAGGAGCACAGCTTCACCCGTGAGTACGAGGCAGTCGCCTGCGGCTATTTCAAGGAAACCGAGGGAACTGTGGACGCTCCTATAGGGCGTCACAAGACAGACCGCAAGAAGATGTGCGTTACCACGGAAAATTCCCGAAACGCTGTTACTCATTACAGCGTAATAAAGCAGTACGGCGGCTACGCTCATGTGAGACTGCGGCTCGAAACGGGACGTACTCATCAGATACGTGTTCACCTCAGCTATATCGGACACCCCGTACTTGGGGACGACGTTTACGGAAAGCCCTACAAGGGCATAGAGGGACAATGCCTTCACGCCCGTAAAATAGGCTTTATCCATCCCACAACAGGGGAGTATATGGAGTTCGTCAGCGACCTGCCCGATTACTTTGTATCCATACTTGCAAAGCTGGAAAAAATGTAGGAGTGATACCTTGTTTGAAGATATATCGAAAGTTGTCCTGCTCAGCGACATGGACGGAACTCTCCTCAACTCAAAAAAGGAGATAACCGACACCGACAGAGCCGCTATTGAGCGCTTTACGGCAATGGGCGGACGCTTTACCGTTGCGACGGGACGCACTATCCAGTCCTTTGACCAGTTCCGTTCTGTTCTGGGGCTGAAATATCCTATAATCATGTACAACGGAGCAGCTATCCATGACTATATCATGGGCGAAACGCTGTTCACACACTCTCTTCCCCCTGAAGCTAAGGCTTACACGGCGGAGCTCCTTGAGCTAATGCCGCAGGCAGGAGGAGAGGTGCTGAAAACCGAGGGCACTTACGTTTTCAGCAATACAGATTACCAGCAGCTCCATACAAAGCTGTGCGGTATAGTGCCGAATTACGCGGAGCTCTCCGACATAGAGGACGGCGGCTGGCTGAAAGTCCTGTTCTCATTGTCTCCCGAGGACGTTGACCATATGGAGCTCCTTGTAAAACAGCTGCGCTATGAGGGCGTGGATTTTGTGAAGTCCTCGGAAATATTCCTTGAAATGCTCCCAAAGGGAGTAAGCAAGGGCTCGGCTCTTGCACAGTATCGCAGGCTCGGCGGCATGGAGGGCTGTACCTTCGTGTCTATCGGCGACTTCGACAACGATATAGAGATGATAGTCGAAGCCGATGTGGGAGCTTGTCCCGCCAATGCGGAGGAATCAGTAAAGGCAAAGGCGGATATCGTACTCTCACGCACCAACGACGAGGGCGCTGTAGCAGAGCTTATCGACTACATTATCGAAAGGTGCAAACAGTAGAACAATGAAGAAGAAGGCAGCAATAATCGTATACATAGTCGCAGTAATAATCGTGCTGGGACTTATCGGGCTGCTGGTTTACAGCAGCATGAACGGCAGGAGCTCTGACTCCGCCGCAAGCTTTACACTCAGCGATGTGGCAACGCTGGCGCTGGCGGTATTTGCAGTACCGATGTGGATAGCGTCGCTTTGCCTGATGAAGGCGCTGAGACTCAGGGGAACTCTCCACGAAAGGCAGAACAAGATGCTCATATCCGTTCCTGCCGTGGCGTGTACAGGCTTTTCAATATTTTATATAATTGTCATTGTAATGATGATTTTCAGGTGAAAGACATAATATGTTTACATTTACAGCAAAAAATGTCTTGCATTTACCCATTTTTTGCGGTATAATATGTGTGTAGCTATAATTGCAGGGGCGGGCGGCTGTCTGAATAATAATTATTAGGGGGCGACCGAGTCACCCGCCTACTGCTGTCAAACTTTATTAAACTTGTATAAAGCGGCGTTAAGCCGTTAAATTTTTGGAGGTCACTATGGACGCAAAGCTTAAAAAAGAATTGCAGAAAACAGCCTGCAAGGTAAGAATGGGCGTTATCGAAGGCACCTACAATGCCAAGTCGGGACACCCCGGCGGATCCCTCTCGATAAGCGATACTCTCACTTACCTCTACTTCAACAAGATGAACAACGATCCTAAGAATCCCGACGCTCCCGACAGAGACAGATTCGTTCTTTCAAAGGGACATACAGCTCCTGCTCTTTACTCGGTACTGGCTCAGAAGGGCTATTTCTCAGTAGAGGAGCTCAAGTCTCTCCGTCACATCGGCGCTCTCTTACAGGGACACCCATGTATCCATATCCCAGGAGTTGATATGTCAAGCGGTTCTCTCGGACAGGGCATCTCCGCAGCCTGCGGCATGGCTCTGGCTGGCAAGATAGACGGCAAGTCATACAAGGTATACACTATCCTCGGCGACGGCGAGATCGAAGAGGGACAGGTATGGGAGGCTGCTATGTTCGCAGCTCACAAGAAGCTCACTAACCTCGTTGCTATCGTAGATAACAACGGTCTCCAGATAGATGGTCCTATCAGTGAGGTATGCTCACCTGAGCCTATCACAGATAAGTTCGCAGCATTCGGCTGGCACGTTATCACTATGGACGCTCACGACTTCGACGATATCGACAGAGCCTTCACAGAGGCTGATTCCGTAAAGGACAAGCCTGTGGCTATCATTCAGAAGTCCACAAAGGGCAAGGGCGTTTCATTTATGGAAAATCAGGTAGGCTGGCACGGTACAGCTCCTAACAAGGAACAGTACGACCAGGCTATGTCAGAGCTTAACGCGCAGTTAAAGGAATTGGAGGACTGATCATCATGGCAGATATTATCAAAAAGGCTACCAGAGAAAGCTACGGCGAGGCTCTTAAGGAGCTTGCCGATGAATATAAGGACTTAGTAGTTCTCGACGCAGACCTTGCTGCTGCTACAAAGACAGGTATCTTCAAGAAGGCTTACCCAGACCGTTTCTTTGACTGCGGTATCGCAGAGGCTAACATGATGGGTGTTGCAGCAGGTCTTGCAGCTTGCGGAAAGATCCCTTTCGCAAGTACATTCGCAATGTTCGCAGCAGGCAGAGCTTTTGAAATAGTAAGAAACTCTATCGGCTACCCGCACCTCAACGTAAAGATAGGCGCTACACACGCAGGTATCTCCGTTGGTGAGGACGGCGCTACACATCAGTGCAACGAGGATATCGCTCTTATGAGAACTATCCCCGGCATGACTATCATCAACCCATGCGACGATGTTGAGGCAAAGGCTGCTGTAAAGGCTGCTCTCGACTTCAACGGTCCTGTTTATATGCGTTTCGGCAGACTTGCTGTTCCTGTTATCAACGACGCTGCAAGCTACAAGTTCGAGCTCGGCAAGGGCGTTGTAATGAAGGACGGTAAGGACGTTACAATCGTTGCTACAGGTCTTATGGTAAACGAGGCTGTAGAGGCTGCAAAGACTCTCGAGGCTGATGGTATCTCCGCAAGAGTAGTCAATATCCACACTATCAAGCCTCTCGATAAGGAGCTCATCTGCAAGTGCGCTAAGGAGACAGGTCTCATCGTTACTGCTGAGGAGCACAGCATCATCGGCGGTCTCGGTTCTGCTGTTGCAGAGGCAGTTACAGAGTGCTGTCCTGTTCCTGTTATCAAGATAGGTGTAAACGACGAGTTCGGACATTCAGGTCCTGCTGTTGACCTCCTCAAGGAGTTCGGTCTTTCAGCTGAGAACATAGTTAAGACAGTCAAGGCTACTCTCAGTAAGTAATATATAGGAAGCGTACTGCTTGTACAGAAGCTTTGCCCCTGAGTGTTTCATGACGCTCAGGGGCATTTTGATCAGGATCAGAAACATCTATATGAGCAGTCGCTCTGTCTGTGCTTTTTGTACAAAAAATATAATAGTTATTGACAAACGGCGGTAATTGATGTATTATATTAATATGTTTACGGTGCGATCCAAATAATCTTATTTTTTCAAGGGGGAAACTGTTATGAAAAAAATGTCTATCGGCATACCGATCTTTGTGGGCTTCCTGCTGATACTGCTGCTGCCCGCAACGCTCATTTTTGTCGCAAAAGACGCCATGACACCGCCTGACGGCGGAGTGCTCACGGACTGCGTTGTTACGGACTACGTCAAGGCAGGAAAGCACGTCAGTGCAAATGTTGATTATGTCAACAGCGAGGGCAAGACCATAAACGCCAGTATCTCAAATGGAGTAGGAAGCCGCAATACATTTGTGGGTGCACATTATCAGTGCTATGTTTATGAAAGCAACCCCTTCGAGGTGTACAGAAAGCCCGACAAGATAGGTCTCATAGCTCTGTACGTCGGTGCGGCTGCATCGGCACTGGTGGGACTTGTTGTAGTTATCATGCTTCTGAAAAAGAGAAACGTTCAGGGATTCCTGATAAAGAACGGTCAGCATGGACAGGCTACCATAACCAATGTGGTCGTAAGGGAGGACAGTTCGGGCTTCACCAATTATATATGCGACTATAACTTCACGGACAGCCGCGGGCAGCTGCATTACGGCAAGCATACCTTCATGAACAAAAGAGTGTCCGTAGGCAATTATTTTCCTGTGCTATATGCCGAAAAAGGCGGCAAAATGATATCGGATATAGTTGATAACTGAGCAGAAATGTCTTAGTCTGTTCGCCTTAACAAAAAAAGAATTACCGTGCCTGAAATAGCAGGCTCGGTAATTTTTGTATTGTCACTACAGCAAGGCGCTCTCCTACGGCTACTGTTTGCAGTAAATGGCATTGCGACAGATTGATTCCGAATGGCCGCAAAAACATTTTCGCAAAAAACAGAAAAAATGCTTGACAAAGCCAAAATAATATGCTATAATAATCAAGCTGTGAAAAAACAGTATCGTATTCTAAAGACAGCTGGCAGAGCTAACGCTCAGTAAGTCCCGCCGAGGAATAGCAATTGATAGAATTATCATTGTCCATTCCGCGCTGTCGGAATGGGCTTTTTTATTGCTCTCTGAATACGATGAAAATTCATTCGGAGGTGAATACACACTATGCCAAGCAATGCTGTACTCGAAGCAAAGAAGGCTAAGGTCGAGAAGCTCACCGAGATCATCAAGAATTCCGTTTCAGGCGTTCTCGTTGACTACAAGGGTATCACTGTTGAAGAGGATACCAAGCTCAGAAAGGAGCTTCGTGAGGCTGGCGTTCACTACTTTGTAGAGAAGAACACAATGCTTCTCCGCGCTTTCAAGGAATGCGGTATCGAGGGCTTTGAAGAGGCTCTCAACGGCACAACTGCTCTCGCTGTTTCTAACGACGATCAGACTGCCCCTGCAAGAATCCTCGGTAAGTTCGCTGAGAAGGCAGGCGACGAGAAGTTCAATCTCAAGGCTGGTTACGTTGAGGGTGAAGTTTACGATCAGGCTGGAGTTGTTGCTCTTTCCAAGATCCCTTCAAAGGACACTCTTCTCGCTCAGCTCGTTGGCTCTCTCCAGGGCCCGCTGCAGAAGCTTGCTGCTACACTCAATGCTGTTGCAGACAAGAAGAAGGAGGAAGAAGCTGCTTAATTGCCGCTTGAACTTCCATTACACATTTGCGGAGACAAGCTCCGCAGCTTAATTTAAAACCATAGCCCATAAGGGCAAATACTATTAAAAAGGAGATTATTATCATGGCTTCTGAGAAGATCACAAAATTTGTTGAAGATATCAAGACTCTTTCCGTTCTTGAGCTTTCTGAGCTCGTAGACGCTATCCAGGAGGAATTCGGCGTAACAGCTGCTATCGCTGCTGCTCCTGCTGCTGGCGGTGCTGCTGGCGGCGCTGCTGCTGCTAAGACAGAGTTCGACGTAATCCTTGCTTCCTTCGGTGACGCTAAGATGGGCGTTATCAAGGTTGCTAAGGAAGTTCTCGGTCTCGGCCTCAAGGAGGCTAAGGAGATCGTTGAGGCTGCTCCTAAGGCTATCAAGGAAGGCGTTTCTGAGGCTGAGGCTAACGAGCTCAAGGCTAAGTTTGAAGAGGCTGGCGCTACAATCGAGATCAAGTAATTTATTACGGATCGTATACTATACAGGGAGTTGTACTATATGGTACAACTCCCTTTGTCTATTGTGCTGTATAGGAAGTTCTTCTCACTGTGTAATATGCGAATTTTCGTCATCCCTGTTGACTTGTCGGACAACCTGTGATATAATAAACTTAGACAGCTGGTAAACATTATGTATAATATTTATCGGCTTCGCAGTTTTTTACAGCTTTAAAATATAAGAAGTGAAATGCATGGTTTTGGGGGAAATATGCAGAAACGGAGTGATTTTTTATGAAAAAGCTTTTGGCGTCTGTAATTTCAATAGCTCTGACTATATCGGCTGTGCTGCCGATGATGAGTTTTGCTGCCCCTGATACTGCATTTGTGCTCGGCGACAACATAGTAGAGGCTTCTTCGGCAAATGCCGACGCTTATGCTGAGCAGGTAGTAAAGCTTGTGAACAGCGAGAGATCAAAGAGAGGTCTCCAGCCTGTCAAGGCTCTTATATCCATGAACAAAGCGGCTTCTGCCCGCGCAAAGGAAATAGCAGGTAAGTTCGACCATACACGCCCCGACGGCAGACGCGGCTTTACCGCTGTTGAAGACGCAGGGCTCAACTGGAGCTGGGTAGGCGAGAATATCGCCGCAGGATATCCTACTCCCGAAGATGTTATGAGCGGCTGGATGAATTCAAACGGTCACAGAGATAATATCCTTAATTCCAGATGCAAGTACATCGGTGTGGGCTACTATAATGACGGCGGCTGTGCTAACTGGGTACAGCTGTTTATGGACTCTCCTATGGAGTACACAGACTTCCCGACTATAAAGGTACAGAGCGGCGACAAGACTAACCTTTCAAAGGGCGATGTGAACGGTGATAATGCAATAAACGCTATCGACGCTTCTGAGGTCTTGACGGAGTACGCAAGCGTTTCCTCGGGACGAGGCTCACGTTTTTCAGCAGCTCAGAAAACTGCTGCTGATATGAACACAAACGGCACAGTAGACGCAGTGGACGCGTCAATAATACTTGGAATATACGCGACTAATGCCACTAAATAAAACGAAATAGGCTGTGCCTGTGAAAAGACACTGATATAGAAGTTTTAAGCCATAGTATTTCTGATGAAAGTCAGAAGTGCTATGGCTTTTTTATTGACATTTCAGCTGTATCATGCTATAATGTGTACTATTATAAATCGGAAGATGCGGAGCTGATAAACTGTGACGATAGAATATAGAAAAGCAGTATCAGAAGATGCGGAAATACTGGTAAATATCTACGATGCTGCTTTTTACAGCGATTACATGAGATATGGTGCGTGTCCCGGATACGGCAGAACGGTAGAAATGATGAAAGAATCAATAAGAGAGTATCCGAAATATATCATACTGTGCGATAATAAGCCTGTTGGCTGTGTTTCTTGTAAAATGCAGGAAATGGGAGTATATGAGATAACTTGCCTGTGCATTATCCCTGAGTATCAGGGCAAAGGATTAGGTACTAAGGCAGTTAAGTTTGTAAAGGAGCTTTATGATGATTGGGAGAAGCTAACTTTAGTAACGCCTTTGGATAAGAAGGAAAATGTTAAGTTCTACACCGAAAAATGCGGATTTCATATAGTATCCATTGAAACAGACGGCAATATTGAGCTTGCCCGATTCGTTACAGAAAGATAAATACAATGCCCCTGAGCGTTTCCAAATACGCTCAGGGGCAAAACTTTATATGTTGCAGCTTTTTATCAGAGACTTGAGTGGAATGTTCTTGAAATAACGTCGTCCTGCTGCTCTTTTGTGAGCTTTACGAAGTTTACTGCGTAGCCCGAAACTCTTACGGTGAGCTGTGGGTACTTCTCAGGGTGAGCCTGAGCGTCAAGGAGAGTTTCACGGGTGAAAACGTTTACGTTGAGGTGGTGTCCGCCTTTTTCAACGTAGCCGTCAAGCAATTCGATGAGGTTGTCTACCTGTTTCTGATTATCCATATTTATCCTCCCTGCAGCGTGACGCTGCACCCTATCCACGTTGCCGCTTGCTTCGCTCGCTCACTTTTATTAAGCTGCTGCCCGTACATCGCTTACGGCAGTTTGATAGGAAAATGCGATTTATGCGTATGACAATTATAATTCGTCGTCCTCGGGCTCAAGCTCCGTGGGCTGACAGCAGGCGCCCTTTGTGCCGCAGATATCCGTGCTTTTCACGGTATCGACTTTCAGCTCTGAGCCGTTTCCGACTATATTTACATGACCGCTTCCCTGCGCCATGAGCTGGTCTATCAGGTCTGCAAGCTCCTCAGGGGAGCTTTTATTTTCGGGTGCGCACATATTATTCGCCTCTGAGCTTGTCAAGGTCGAGGTCTCCTGCGAATACCTCCATGTCCTTGCCCAGTGCGTTAGGAACTATTGAGAATGTGTTGGAGATACCGTCCTGTGCGTGTCTGAAAGGCAGTTTAGCTACAGACGAGAGCGAAGCTACAGCGCCGTGAGTGTCTCTGCCGTGCATCGGGTTAGCTCCCGGAGCCAGCGGAACTCCCTGCTTTCTGCCGTCAGGAGTGTTTCCTGTTTTCTTGCCGTATACAACGTTGGAAGTAATTGTAAGAATTGACATTGTTGGCACGCCGTCGCGGTAGGTGTGGTGCTTTCTTACGCAGTCCATAAAGCGGCGGACAACTTCAACAGCAAGCTGGTCAACGCGGTCATCGTTGTTGCCGTATTTCGGGAAGTCTCCCTCAATTTCGTAGTCAACGACAACGTTCTTGGCAACGCTTGTGACATTGCCTGCCTTGTCCTTTATTTCGATATCCTTGCGGATAGGCTTTACCTTTGCGTACTTGATAGCAGAGAGCGAATCGGCAACGACTGAAAGTCCTGCGATACCTGTTGCGAAATAGCGCTTTACATCTCTGTCATGGAGAGCCATTTGCAGTCTCTCATAGCTGTACTTGTCGTGCATATAGTGGATAACGTTGAGGGTGTTGACATAAAGTCCTGCCAGCCACTCCATCATATCCATGTACTTCTCCCAAACATCGTCGAAGTCGAGATACTCGCTGTCTACAGGTCTGTACTTAGGACCTACCTGAAGTCCGAGACGCTCGTCCACACCGCCGTTTATAGCGTAGAGCAGGCACTTTGCAAGATTGGCTCTTGCGCCGAAGAACTGCATTTCCTTGCCCACACGCATTGAGGATACACAGCAGGCGATAGCGTAGTCATCGCCGTGAACCACTCTCATCATGTCATCGTTCTCGTACTGGATAGACGAGGTCTTGATAGACATCTTAGCGCAGTATTCCTTGAACTTTCTCGGGAGCTTCGTTGACCAGAGAATAGTCATATTCGGCTCGGGAGCTGTTCCAAGGTTCTCCAGTGTGTGGAGGTATCTGAAACTGTTCTTTGTAACGAGGTGATGACCGTCAACGTCAACGCCGCCGATAGACTCTGTTATCCATGTGGGATCGCCGGAGAAGAGCTCGTTGTACTCGGGAGTACGTGCGAACTTTACGATACGGAGCTTCATGATGAAGTGGTCAATGAGCTCCTGAGCCTGTTCCTCGGTGAGTATGCCCTTATCAAGGTCACGCTGAATGAATATATCAAGGAATGTGGAAGTACGTCCTAATGACATAGCCGCGCCGTTCTGCTCCTTGACAGCAGCAAGATAGCCGAAGTAGAGCCACTGAACCGCTTCCTTAGCGTTTGCGGCAGGCTTTGAGATATCAAAGCCGTATATCTCGCCCAGCTTCTTGAGATCCTGCAATGCGCGGACCTGCTCTGCAAGTTCCTCGCGGAGACGGATGTTCTTGGAAGTCATTCTTACCAGTGAAGTATCTATCTGGTGCTTCTTGTCCTCGATAAGGAGATCAACACCGTAGAGTGCTACACGTCTGTAGTCGCCGATGATACGGCCTCTGCCGTAAGCGTCAGGAAGTCCTGTCAGGATAGCCGAATGACGTGCAAGTCTCATTTCGGGAGTGTATGCGTCGAAAACGCCCTGATTGTGAGTTTTTCTGTACTTTGTGAATATCTCGACTACAGAGGGATCGACCTCATAGCCATATTCCTTGCAAGCCTGCTGAGCCATTCTGATACCGCCGAAGGGCTGTAATGCACGCTTGAAAGGCTTGTCCGTCTGGAGACCTACTATCTGCTCCAGATCCTTTTCAATGTAGCCTGCGCCGTGTGAAGTTATTGTTGATATGATCTTGGTGTCCATGTCAAGGACTCCGCCTGCTTCGCGCTCCTGTCGGGAGAGATCCATGACCTTGTCCCATAGCTTTTTTGTTGCCTCGGTAGGAGGTGCGAGGAAGCTTTCGTCGCCCTCATAAGGAGTGTAATTCTTTTTGATGAAGTCTCTGACGTTTACAGAAGTATGACTCCAGCGCCCCTCTGTAAAGCCGTCCCATTCCTTTTGCCATGTATTGATCATAACACATTACTCCTTTACAATGATCTAAGATAATATTACCACATTGTTTAAATTTTGTCAATCTCCCTATTAACGTCGGTTAACGGAAAAATACCGTTTTTCGTTTTATCAGATTACAAAATGTCAGCTGTCCCCTGAGGCAGCTTATGTCTCCCTGCGGAGAATTGGAGCATTCGGCTCATGCCGAATTGATCGGTATCAAAAATGTGTGAACTTGTTTGGCTTATTTGTGCATTAGATAGAACTTAGAACTAAGAGCTAAGAGCTAAGAACTAAGAGCTAAGAACTAAGAGCTAAGAACTAAGAGCTAAGTAGGGGACGGCGTCCTCGACGTCCCACAAGTAATTAGCAATTAGAAAGCGGCTTCGCCGCTGATGACGGTTTCCTTAACGACTCTTGCTCCCGTGTCGAATACCCACACTCTGTTTTTTACGGTTCTGCCGTCATCAAGGGTGAATTTGTCAAAGGTCTCGCCGCGGCAGTCAGGACTTTCGTGTATAAGCCTTGACGCAGACGGAATCGGCTCGGAGATATACCACTTGCCGAGCATATGATAAATGCAGCTTATCTTTCCGCTGTTGTAAAGCTGGTCTATCTCTGTTATCGTTTTGCCGAAGAGCTTTTCAAGTTCTTCTTCGGTGATATTTTTGTATCCTTCCATGTTGTTTCCTTTTTTCGGGCGGTAATTTGGAGTGAATCTGGCGTTTGCGGACTTGTTTGGCTTATTTGTGCATTAGATAGAATTAGTTATTAGCTGTTAGTGATTAGAAAGCGGACTATTCTTCCTCGCTGTATATTATATCGTAGTCGTCGCCTAATTCCTCTTGCAGGCGACGATGTCCCTCATGGGCTTTTTGATAAAAGTTCTCTTTCTCCTCGTCCGACCATAACAGCGGAGCCAGCGGCTCGTCCCAGTTCAATGCCTTATCGTATTCTTTGCTAAGATCGTATAAAAACTGTTTCAGCTCAGAGGATAAGGGGAGCTTTTCAAGACTGACGATACCTTTATTATCCCATAGGGGAGAACCGCTGCACCAATCAAAAAAATATTTGAGTGTATATTTTGCCATGTTCTGAACCTCTTTCAGCGGACTGCCAAAGGCAGCCCCTACAAACTAATCACTAATTACTACTTTCTGCTTGCTTTTTTAGGCTTCTGGGGTTTCTTGGCTTTTTCGGGCTTCTTGGGCTTTTTGTCCTCGGGAGGAGCTATGCCCTGTTCGGCTTCTTTCTTTTCAAGGACGTTGAAGCTGAGTTTATACAGCGTAGCCGCCAGCGGTACGCCAAGTATCATGCCAAAAATACCGAAAAGTCCGCCGCCGATAGTTACCGCCGCAAGAGTCCATATACTCGGCAGTCCCACAGAGCCGCCTACTACCTTGGGGTAGATGATATTGCCCTCGAACTGCTGGAGCAGAACTAAGAATATGAGGAAAATCAGCGCCTGCATGGGACTTTCTGTCAGGATAATGAACGCGCTTATGCCTGCACCGATGAATGCACCAACGATAGGGATAAATGCGGTAACTCCTACAAGAGTTCCCGACATTGCGGCGTAAGGGAGTTTCAGTATCTTCATGCCGATGAAGCACAGCGAGCCGAGGATAATAGCCTCAACGAACTGTCCCACAAAGAAGCTCTGGAATGTCTCGTTTGCGGTGTGGAAGATCCGTGAGAATCTCGCGTTGGATTCCTCGCTGAAATACGCCCGTCTGATACGGTTTCCGTCGCGGAAGAGCTTATCCTTGCGGAGAAGAAGATAAATTGCGAATATCAGTCCCAGCACAAGGTTCGCCACCGCTGAGGTAAGTCCGCCGATAATGCCCATTGCGGAGCTGAGTATGCCTGCAAGCCCCGATGTGAGAAGCTTCGAGCCCTTTTCGGCAATGGAAGTCCAGTCGAATTCAAGGGAGCTTATCTGCTCCTGTATCTCGGGGTACTCGTCAAGCTTTCCGAGAGCGAAGTCACGGGCTTGGGTGAACGCAGGCGGTATCTCGGCGTAGAGAACTCCGAAAGCCTTGGCTATCTCGGGAATGATGATATACATCACGAGGATTATCATTGCTATGGCAATGGCAAACGAGCACACCAGACACACAGGTCGCCGAGTAACTGCGGCGGCTTTTGAGGTGCTTTTGGGAAAGTAGTGCTTCTCAAAGAAGTTCATGAGGATATTGAAGATATAGCCTATCATAAATCCCATGACAAGGGGCTTCATAGCGCCCAGCACCAATGATACGAAGTTTGCCAGTACGCGGAAATTCTGGCTTATGACGCATACTGCTATTGCCAGTGCCGCGATAAAGATGTATTTTTTTATGTCGTTTTTGTTCATATTGAGCCGAAAAAACGGCAAGCCCTCCAATCATATATCATGTTTTTATTATACCACATAAGCGGAGCGCTGTGGTATAATTGCCCGATATGCAGTGAGCAGATCTTTGATCTGCGTATCTGCAATGGCTTTAATATAAATAAAGTATAGTATCATCTTTAATGATATTATACATTATATATGTGATTATGTCACGATATTAAATGTTAAATTTGTGTGAACAATTGCGGCGGGGAGAATACAAACTCTGATTTTTACGGGCGCACACTGTGCGCCCTGCACGTTAACGGCTAAAGGCTAAGGGCTCGGGCGGATAATATCCGCCCCTACAGGCTTAATAGGTCCTGCCCTGTCTGCGCTTTTAT
The DNA here is from genome assembly GCF_000621845.1 of Ruminococcus flavefaciens MA2007. GTDB lineage: Bacteria > Bacillota > Clostridia > Oscillospirales > Ruminococcaceae > Ruminococcus > Ruminococcus flavefaciens_E. The sequence continues at coordinate 171,641 of NZ_KK211355.1, forward strand.
GCTATAAGCACGGAGCCTTTTTCACCCTGAAAAATAAAAAATTGAAATTTTTAGCCGCGTGTGTTGCTATTTTCGTATTTTTATGATATAATACTTTTAGCTTATTATAAATTACAGGACGGAGGTATATACCATGCCAGGTTTAGACGATTACGCTCCTGCTGTCAGAAAGGTCATGACGCTTTTCTATGTCATCGACACTTCGGGAAGTATGCAGGGCAGCAAAATAGGACAAGTAGAATCAGCTCTTGAAGAAGTTATGCAGACATTACAGGAAATAAGCGACGAAAGCGACGACGCTGAGATAAAGATCGCCGTTCTGGAATTCTCCACAGGCGCTTCATGGGTTACTCCCGAGCCTGTTTCTCCCGAGGGATACCGCTTCAAGACCTTTGAAGCCTGCGGCGTTACCGATCTGGGCGCTGCCTGCAAGGAGCTGGACAAGAAGCTCTCACGAAATGAATTCCTACAGACTGCCGCAGGTGCATATCCGCCTGTAATTCTCCTTTTCAGTGACGGCGGTCCTACAGATAACTGGGAGAGCGGTCTTGACGTTCTCAAGAAGAATAACTGGTACAAGCGCTCTATCAAGATAGCATTCGCTATCGGCGACGACGCTGACAGGGACGTTCTTGCACGTTTCTCGGGAAGCTCCGAGACAGTTCTTGACGTCAAGAACAAGGATCAGCTCCGCCTTATGATAGAAAAGGCAAGCGTTATCACCAGCGTATTCGCAAGCCATTCAAGCACAATTGACAGTGACACGGATCCTGTTGAAATATCCAAGAAGCTGGCTGAGGACGTTCAGACTCAGACTTCAGAGGCTCTCAGCGACGCCAATACCGCCGATTGGGACGAATCGGACTGGTAAGGTGAGGCTATGGAAAAAATTCTTTCCTTTGCTCAGACCACTGTAGGCGCTTCACATCTCAGCAGAGACATCATTTGTCAGGACAGCTCCCTTGCCGCAGACCATGAGAAGTACTCATTCGCGGCGGCGGCTGACGGTCACGGCAGTCCATGCTATCTGCGTACTGAAAGAGGCTCGAAATTTGCCGTTGAATGTGCGGCGGAGTGCGTGGCGGAGTTCCTTGACGGTATCGAGAATGCCGCAGAGGTGCTTGCCGATGTGAGACAGCGCGAGGAGCTCTTTAATCAGCTATGGCGCAGTATCATAGCTCGCTGGCACGACAAGACAGAGCAGGACTTCATAAACGAGCCCTTTACCGAGGAGGAGTACAGCCGTATCCCCGAGAAGTTCGCGTCCTATATAACGCGATATGAGAGCGGCGAGTATATCGGCGCTTACGGAACGACGCTCCTGTTTGCGGTAGTCACCGAGGACTATGCCTTCGGCGCTCAGATAGGCGACGGAAAATGCGTGGTCATCGACGGCGACAGCAACGTTTTTGCGCCTATTCCCGAGGATCCGCGCTGCTATGAGAACGTTACCACTTCCATGTGTCAGGACGACGCGGCGCTTTCGGCAAGATTCTTCTATCTGCCAAAGGGACTTATGCCTGCGGCGGTTTTCCTTTGTACAGACGGCGTGGAGAACTCCTACTGGAACGAGGAGCAGCTTTTCAGCTTTTTCCGCGGACTTGCTCTTACAATAGTTGAAAACGGCATGGAGGACGGCGTGGCACAGCTTGCGGACTTCCTGCCTGCTATGACGAAAAAGGGCAGCGGCGACGACGTTACCTGCTCGGGTATAATCAATATGCCGAAGCTGGGCGCCTGCTCGGACGGCATACGGGAGGACTTGGAAGCGGCGGCTGCGGCTATCTCCGAGGAGACATTGCCCGAGGATATCGAATATGCCGACGAGGAATCACAGCAGGTCATCTCAGACGTTGTGGCTGAGCCTGCCGAGAGCGAAGAATCGGCAGAAGAAGCTCCCGAGGAGCAAACAGAGATCAGTGAATAGAGTAAGGAACGGCGCTTTTGCCGTTCCTTTTTTATTTTGGACGCCGTCCCCTATATATATTCCGAAAAGGGGAGATCTTCAACGTGAACAGGTTGAAGATCACAAAAAGTTTACCGAAGATACATAGATGAGATTCCTGCGAAAAACAGCCATAAAATACAAGTTGTTGAGCTAAATTGCGAGAATTAGTGACAAATGTCATTGAAACAGTGACAAATGTCACTTGGTTTTTTATGTTCCGATATGTTAAAATATGCACATATTAAACCTTGGGAGGCATAAAACCGTTCATGGCGCCGAACGTTTTTATATTTTATTTTAAGGAGGATTTCTGAGATGAGAAACTTTAAATCAAAGGCAGTATGCCTTCTTTCAAGTGCTGTGCTTCTGTGCGGAGCAAGCGGGATGACTGCAAATGCGGCAACGAACTATAGCTTTACCGCGACTTCGCGCCCGACTATTACTGCTATGACAGTAAGCGAATATTATCTTGATAAGACAGATATCGAGATAGAAAGCGACAAGACAGCTGTTATCAATGCCAAAAAATCTTCAAGCTTTACATTGCCTGCAAATTCCACAGTAAGCTATCAGTGGTATAAGAACGGCAGTGCTTTGAGCGGAGAAACAAGGAGTAGTCTGACTGTTTCTTCGGCAGGAACCTATTACTGCGAGGTAAAGGTAAAGGAAGAGATAACTATCTATGTGAGCGTGTCAAGAAAACGAACAGGATATAGAACCAAAACATATACTACAGGCAATGCTAAAGTAGCCGAAAAGCTTGTAATAACAAAACAGCCCACAGGCGGCACATTCGACAACAGCAAGGGCTATTTCGATATGTTCGTTTCAGTTAAGGGCGGAACAGGCTCATACACATATAAATGGTACTGGAACGGTAAGGAGACCGCTCTTACAGGAACAGGTATGAGAGTTTACGGCGCAGGAACGGGATATTGCGTTATCACCGACAGTAACGGAAAAACGGTTACTACTCAGAACGCTACTGTAAGCTATGCGCAGTTTAAGATAACCTCTCAGCCAACTGGCGGATACTTCGACTATAAAAACGGTTATTATGATATGTATGTATCTGTGACAGGCGGAAGGGCACCTTATACATATAAATGGTACTGGAACGGAAAAGAAACATCTCTTACTGGAAACGGAATGAGAGTTTACAATGAAGGAACAGGATATTGTGTAATAACCGACGCTAACGGCAACAAGGTTACAAGCAATAGCGCTAAAGTAGTGTATGCACCATTTAATGCACATTACGAGGATTACGGCTATTTCGATGCAGCAGGTTCACTTCAAATGATGGATCTGACTGTTACTGCTGCTGGTGGAACAGGAACATATACATATAACTGGCAGAAAAAGGTAAACGGCAAGTGGGAGGACATAGGTGTTTATACGGGAAAGGAAGCAACTTATACGGTTAGCTCATTTGACATAATTGACAACGAAGAATATAAATTTATGTTCAAGCGCGACGATATGTATATTTATTCGGCTTCTTTCTATGACTCATATCGCTGCATCGTAGGCTATACCGATTCAACAGGATACCATACAAGAACACTCGATGAAATAAAGGTTTACAGCAAAGGTCAAATAAGCCATTGGTGGCCTATCCCCAATGTTCCAATGTAAAATAAAAGAAAAGGAACTGCAATAGCAGTTCCTTTTTTGCGTAAAACGGGCTTAGTTCTTAGCTCTTAGTTCTAAAGAATTTTCAAAAAGGTCTTGACAAATAAGAACAGATGTTCTATAATATAATCACAAGGAATGGAACGCTAGTTCTTAAAGCTATCTTATCAAGGGTGCAGCATATGCTGCTCGTGCTTCTTTTTCTTAATAAGGGGGCAAATCATGACACAACTTATCAAAAGCTATACCAACAGCAGAGGCCTCGTAAAACAGCGTATCACCGAGCTTTCCGAGCTTCGGCTCAGTCTTGTGAAAAGGGGGGATATCCGCAGAGTCGCCGAGCTCGACCTTGACCGCCGCATTCGTATGCTCTATGAGGAGCACGGCGAAATGCAGGAGATAATCTCGCATCTCACTTCGTATAACAGGAGGCGTGAGAGCTTTGGCAAGATGTGACTTATGGTATTCTGACAAGATGAGCGGCAGGGAGGATATGGGCATTAAGCGTATCCTCAGCCGCGGCGATAAGGACAGTGAGTCGTCAAGGCTCCGCAGTATTCTGTTAAAAGTTATTAAAAATGAGCTGACACCGAGACAAAAAGAGATTATTATGCTATACTATTTTAAGGGCGCGGATATAGCTGATATCAGCGAAAGGCTGGGTATCTCACAGCAGGCGGTCTATGCCGCTATGTCACGCGCTAAAAAAACTATCTACGGTATACTGAAATATTACATCTGAGGAGGTTGTATGGATACTCCTATATACGATTTTTTGCGAAGCTACGCCGATTCGGGTACGCTGAGAGCTCATATGCCCGGGCATAAGGGGAATGCCGCGGCTGAGCTCGGGGAGCTTTTTAAGCTCGATATCACCGAAATAAAAGGCGCGGACAGCCTTTTCGAGGCTGAGGGCATAATCGCACAGAGCGAGGACAATACCGCGAAGCTCTACGGCAGTAAGGCTTCGATTTTCTCGGCAGGGGGCTCGACTCTTTGCATACAGGCTATGCTGGCTCTTATGAAGCAGGAGCGCCGCCGCGTTATAGCGGTCAGGAACGTTCACCGCGCTTTTCTCAATGCGGCGGCTCTGCTTCGTCTGGAGGTTCAGTGGATAATGCCGAGATACAGCGGCGGTATCCTGTCGGGCGAGCTTCAGCTCGCCGACGTGGCGGCGGCATTAGCCGCCGACCACACGCCAGCCTGCGTTTATGTGACCTCACCCGATTATACGGGCAGGCTGGCGGATACCGCCGCACTGGCTCGGCTCTGCCACAGCTATGGAGCGAAGCTCCTTGTGGATAACGCTCACGGAGCACATCTGGCTTTCTTTGAGGAGAGCCTGCACCCTATGGCTCTGGGAGCAGACCTGTGCTGTGATTCAGCGCATAAAATGCTGCCTGCTCTTACAGGAGCGGCTGTGCTTCATACCTCCTGCGAGGAGTACGTCCCGAAGCTGAAACAGGCTATGAGCCTTTTCGGTTCGACGAGTCCGTCATATCTTATCATGGCTTCGCTTGACCTCTGCAACCGTTATATCGCAGAGCATATACGGGACGACATTGCCGCGGCTTTGCCGCGTTTGGCGGAGCTTCGCTCCGCTCTGTCCGATAGGCTTGTTTTTGCCGAAAGCGAACCCTTCCATATCACGGTGAAAGCCGCTGAAAGCGGCTTCTGCGGCACTGAATTAGCGGAGCTTCTCCGCGAAAGGGAAGTTGAATGCGAGTACGCAGACGACGAGCTTGTGATACTTCTCATGTCGCCTTTTTCGGCGGCGGAGGACTACAGGCGGCTTCAAGCCGCGCTGGAAAGCGCGGCGTCGGGAGCTTCGCCGAGAAATAGGAAAAGCTTTAGTTTTCAGCCGAAGCTCCCGCAAATGGCTTTAGCCATTTGTGAAGCCGCCTTTGCGGAGACCGAGAAAATTTCCGTTGAGGACGCCGAGGGACGTATCTGTGCGTCGGTAAAGGTGCCCTGTCCGCCTGCGATCCCCATAGCGGTCAGCGGCGAGGTCATAGACAGGCAATGCGTGGAGCTCTTTCGTGCATATGGCATAAAAACTGTTCTCGTGGTGAAAAATTGACGCAGACTATTGCATTTTACCTCCATATGTGATAAAATATAGTAAAATATTATTGCGGAGGTAAAGCCATGAGCGATATGAACGAAAAAGACCTCGACGAGCTTGAGGAAGAAGATGAAATAGAGAACTACATCACTCTCACCGATGACGACGGCAACGACGTATCTTTTGAGATAATCGGCAATGTTGAGTACAAAGACCACCTTTACGCGGTTCTTCTGCCATTCGACGACGAGGACGACGAGGTAGTCATTCTTGAGGTCATTCCGGGAGAGACTCCCGAGGAAGATGACTTTGTTTCCGTTGACGACGATGAGCTTCTCGGCAAGGTATTCGAGGAATTCAAGAAGAATTACGACGGCGAGTACGAATTTGAATAATTGATTTATGAGCTTCCATGTATTTTGCACGGAAGCTTTTTTTGTCAAATCCTCCAAAGAGGGCTGCTTTTCATTGTTCAAAGCTACAAATTGATTCTATTTGCTTGACGCGTTCACAATTTGTTCTCAATTTTAAAAAGAAAATATGATATTATTTATTATATACATTATGATATAAACAGCTGTAAAAAAAGCTGTTTTTTGAGGATATGCTTTATTATTGATTATTTTTATCGGGAGCGCAAAAAGCTCTCGGAACATCATTTTAGGGGGACTCGTTATGGAAAATTTTAATTTAAACGAGATGACATTAGAAAAAGCGATCGATTTATTCAAGGACAACGTTGGCGCTCTTGTCATTGCCGACAGTAAGAACGATTCCTACAAGTCCGTTGTAAGAAGAGGTATTTTTAATAAGCTTGTTGCAGAATCGGGCGGCAAGTACCATGAGCTCATTGAAAAGCTCTGGTATCATCTTAGCAAGACTTCTGATACCGTATCCGAGAAATATCAGTCGTTTGTCATGACGTCAGGTTCTTTTGCTGGAAAGTATTCCAGAAAAGTTGAGGTAATGGTAGATGATATAGCCTGCATTGTACAGGTAACTATATATCCGTTAAAGGAAAAGGAGACATACCTCTTTATACTTGATGAGCTTGACGACAGCCAGTCCATGGACGAGACTCTGACTACACAAAAGGTCAAGACCTTCCAGAATACATATCTTTTTTCGATGTATATCGACCTTGTCAAGGATACTATCCACGGTATCAGCGTTACAGAGCTCTCTGACGACGTTATCAATCAGGAGCTTAAATATACTCAGTGGCGAATGATGATAGTTAATGCTATAAATAAAGATTATCAAGGTCAGTTCCTTGAATGGAGCGATCCCGAGTATCTCAAAGTCAAATTTGCTCCCGGACAGACCGCTTCATTTGACTGCCTTATGACGAACCTTGAGGGCAAGGAGATATGGGTTAAGCTCATATTCAGCCGTGTGGGAACAAACAATCCCGACGACTACCGTTATATCTACATGGTCCAGAATATAAATGAAGAAGCACAGGAACTCAGAAATACCCTTGCTCAGTACGCAGACCGTGCTTCAAAGGATCCGCTTACTGCGATATATAACCACGGAAGAATGGAAACAGAGATAAACAATGCCCTTATAGATAAGGTCGCAAAGGGAGAAGCTGTTTCGATAATGATAATGGATATCGACTTCTTCAAGCACGTAAACGATAATTACGGTCATGCAGTCGGCGATGATACGCTCAGACACTTTGCGGCTTTGCTTAACGATTATCTCAACAAGAACAATGGCGTAGTCGGACGCTGGGGCGGCGAGGAGTTCGTGGCTGTTTGCTACGATGCAGACCGCGAAAGAGCTGCGGCGATAGCTGAGGATATCCGACAGAAGGTAGCCGCCGAAAATTTTGCAGTTGTCGGAAATATCACCTGTAGTATCGGCGTTACTACGCTCAATGCTGCCGATGATTTTGAGAAAGCCTACAGACGTATGGATAATGCGCTGTACGAGGCTAAATCCAGCGGAAGAAACTGCGTAAGACTTGCATAAATAAACGCCACCAATGTAACCATGATACTCATATAGAAGTTTTATAATTATTATTGAGAGAACCCCTTTTGAAAAAGGGGCTTCTCTCAAACTCTCTCCCTAAAACTTTCGTTTTGTTTTTTCACAGATAGGGTGCACCTGCATTTTTGCAGGTCTTTTTTTATTTAAGATGCGCCCTATCTGTGAAAAAACCAGATAAAAGTCTTTGGAAAGGGGTATGGGGGTGACTCCCCGCAGTGCGGGGAGATGTCCGCAGGACAGAGGGGCGCGCCTCCGTCAGAGGAACCTTTCTTCAGAAAGGTTTCCCCCATAATTAACTATAAGCTTCTATATAAGTGTTGCGGTTAAAATGTCGGGGCTTGGCTTTATTCATAACACACAACTGCCTCCGCAGCTGCGGAGGCAGTTCTATTTTCGTTTCAAAAGTAAATTTTTTGTGCAGCTATTGTTTTTTTATGCTTCATATGGTATAATATGTATATAATAACTTTAAATATTGAAAAACTTTTTGATATATTCTTAAAAACATATACTGCCTGTTTTGCATAATAAAGGGGGCATATCTGAAATATGAACAGTATTATTGAATTGCTGAAAGAATACCAGCTTAATATAATGCTCGCACTGAGCCTGATATGCGGTATGCTGGCTTTTTTTGTCTTTATAACAAAGGCCATAATACCCGGGCGAAAGTACATAATCTTCTCACTTGAGCTATGTGCAATGTTCCTGCTGATATCAGAGCGAATGTCCTATCATTACCGCGGAGACACCCGACAGATAGGATACTACATGGTCAGGATAAGCAATTTTCTCGTATTTGCGCTTACTCTCGGCATTATTTTTACCTTTACATTGTACCTCATAAACGTTTATATCAATGAGGGCGGTATGGAAAAGCCGCCTGTGCGTCTGAAGCTATCCTGCATAATGTGCGCTCTGGGACTTGTGATGCTTATTATCTCGCAGTTTACAGGCTTTTACTACACCTTTGACGAGCAGAACTGCTACCAGCGCTCAGCAGGCTTTCCGATATGCTATATCATACCGCTGATAATACTCGTCCTTGATATGTCGGTAATTATACAGCATTACAAGCGTATCAGCAAGCATATGCGCATACCGATACTGCTTTTCTCCATCGTTCCGCTTATATCTTCGATAATACAGCTTTTCACATACGGCGTTTCCCTTACGAGCATGACTCTTGTGGGACTTGTCGTACTGCTCTATGTATTCGCGCTTCTGGATATGAACTATATGATAGAACGCGCCAACAAGCACGAAATAGAGGTAGTCCGCGAGGAGCAGAAGAATATGCACCTGCTGTTCGAGCAGACGGCTACTGCTCTTGCAAACGCCATAGACGCCAAGGATAAGTATACTCACGGTCATTCGCGCCGAGTTGCAAAGTACTCCGTAAAGGTGGCAAGAAGCGCAGGCAAGACCGAAAAGGAATGTGAGGAGATATACTTCGCCGCACTGCTCCACGACGTTGGAAAGATCGGCATAAAGGACAGTATCATCAACAAGGAGGGCAAGCTCACCGATGAGGAATACGGCGCTATCAAGACTCACCCCGTCATCGGAATGCAGATACTTTCCAGTATCAGCCAGTCTCCGTACCTCAGCATAGGTGCTCACTATCACCACGAGCGCTATGACGGTCACGGCTACCCCGCAGGACTAAAGGGCGAGGATATCCCTGATATCGCCCGTATAATCGCTGTTGCCGACGCCTACGACGCCATGACCTCGAAGAGAAGCTACCGCGATCCTATCCCTCAGCAGATAGTCCGCGAGGAGTTCGTAAAGGGCTTGGGCACTCAGTTTGATCCCAATTACGGAAGAATAATGCTCCACCTCATCGACCTTGATTCCGAGTACATAATGAGGGAGAGCGAGGACGCCTCCGAGGGCGAGGCTATAGGAACTCTGCTCTGCGGACCGTACCGCACTACGCGCTCTGACGGTATACTGCTGAATAACGGCATAGTGCATATACATCTGACCAGCTATATGTCCGACGAGCGAAGCGAGGAAAATATCCCGAGCTTTGTGCTTTTCGATTCGCTGGACGGAAGAATGCACGACAACGAGCGCAAGCAGAGAGACCTGCTGTACTACGAATACGCCACTGTCCACGCCGACGGTGTCGTCGAGCAGAAAGGCACAAGAAACGCCCGAGTCAGGACAAACGAGACCGCAGGAGCTTCCGCTGAAGCAAAGGCTATGCTCCGCGGCGAAAAGATAGAATTCGATATCGAGGCTATGCGCTGTAAGGACCATGTGCTCATCAGACTTATGAACTGCTACCGATTCCATGAGATAATACTCGCTCTGCCCGACAGCACAAGGTTCTGCTATCTGGCACTTACGGGCAAGAACTGCATAATCGAGGCCGTTGACGTAGCTAAGACAGGCGAGAAGATAAACGAGGGCTATATCCCCCGTATCGCAGAGGAGATAACCTACATAGACGTTCCGCAGGGCGATATCCCCAATGTTCAGGTGGACGGCTGGCGCTCGGATTGTTCCGAGGGCTTCGAGATAACCAACGGAACACGTATCTCATTCCATACAATGAGCCTGCCTACCGCGAGACTGGTATGGCACTGTCCGTTCATTGTTATCTATACCTCCGAGGACGGACAGGTGAACGGCAAAAATTACCGCGAACTTACAGTTGTTCGTCTTGACGGCGAGGGCTGGGAGGAGGACGACCACGCCGAGAACAGAGTTCACGTCAACAAGCTGGACGACTTCACAGACTGGAACAGCTTCAAGGAGAAAAACAAGGCAGGTCAGGACTGCGAGCTGTTTATTAAGATACAAAGCGGACAGATAGATATATCTGCGGAATACTGCGGTTTGTCCATACACTCGATAACAACGGTGACCGACGACGTCCCGAAGCTGTATGCGGCTCTTACGGGAGACCAGTGCGCTATTACGAATATCAGGATAAGCCGTTAGCCATGGACGGATAATATGCCGAAATAATACTTTCGATTCAAGGAAATCACTCATGAAACAAATCAAGAATTTACTGCTGCTTCTGGTATGCATTGCAGCGTATATCGCCCTTTGCATAGTAAACTATCCGCAGGCTGAATCCCTCGGAGCGCTGCTTGTGCTCATGGCTCTGTTTTTTCCGACGCTCCCCGTTACGGCTTCAGCGGAGCTCCTTTACCTTGCAGCAGGACGCAGAAAATGGACAGAGATAACAGGCTTTGTCCTCGATATACTGGGAACTGCGCTGATGTCCGCCTATTGGTTCTTAATGGTCATAGGCGGCGGTGATAAGAACAAGTCGGCGGCACTGGCTGTTATCCTGATAAATGCCGCAGTTACGGCTTTTCTCGGACTAAAGCTGAAATTTCAGAAGGAATAAAAAAGCACCCCGAAGTATAGCACTTCGGGGTTTGTCCTGTATGGACGCCGAGGCGGCGTCCCCTACAGTTATATAGTCTTTAGCTGCTTCAACAGCTCGAATATGAGCTCCTTTTTGGCAAGTCCCTCGGAAAATGCCGTGGCACCGCCGCAGGCTGTTCCCAGCTTCAATGCGTAGTCAAGGTCGTTCTCCGCAGAGCCTGCCACAAAGCCTGCCAGCATGGAATCGCCTGCTCCTACGGAGTTCTTGACCGTGCCCATGCAGACTCCGCATTTAATGAGCCTGCCGTTCTCGCAAAGGAGTATAGCTCCGCTGCCAGCCATGGATACCAGAACGTTGCGAGCTCCCATAGCCTGCAATTTTACGGCGTATTCAACTACTCCGTCATAGGTGGAGATGTTCACGCCGAAAATCTCTCCCAGCTCATGGTCGTTGGGCTTGATAAGAAACGGCTTGTATTTCAGCACGTTCACAAGGAGCTCTCCCGACGCGTCCACAACAGTGCGGATATCGCGGTCTGAAAGCATTTCCAGTATGCGCTCATACACGTTGGAGGGCAGACTATTCGGGATACTTCCTGCAAGTATCAGCGTGTCGCCGTCCTTGAGCCTGTCCAGCTTCTTGAAAAGCTGTGAAAGAGCTTCGTCGTCTATGTGGGGACCTTGTCCGTTGAGCTCGGTCTCCTCCTCAGCTCTTATCTTTACGTTGATTCGGGAAGTGCCTTCTTTCAGCCTTACGAAGTCCGCGTCGATGCCCATAGCTTCAACACCGCGCTCGATAGCTTCGCCCGTAAAGCCTGCCGTGAAGCCCAGAGCCTTTGAGCGTATACCGAGCTCAGCAAGCACAGCGGAAACGTTTATGCCCTTGCCGCCGTAGTATATCTGCTCGGAAGCGGCGCGGTTGACACTGCCCAGAGCTATTTTCTCCGTCTTAACTACATAGTCTATAGCAGGATTGAACGTAACTGTATAAATCATGTTTTTTGCTCCCTTATAATGAGATATAGCAAAAGAAAAAGCGTTTACCTTTGGTAAACGCTTCCCTTGGTGCGAGTAATGGGACTTGAACCCATACGTCTCTCGACACACGCCCCTCAAACGTGCCTGTCTGCCTATTCCAGCACACTCGCATTGCAGTATTTCGTGACTGCTTTAATATTATACCAGAAAATAATATGCTTGTCAAGCCTTTTTTCAAAAAAAAATCAGAAATTTTTAGTTAATATAAAAAATAATATTCCGCAGTATTGACTTTTAAACGCCTTTAGTGTATAATATTATCTGTTGGTGCTGATGTGGCACAGTCGGTAGCGCAACGCCTTGGTAAGGCGTAGGTCGTCGGTTCAAGTCCGATCATCAGCTCCAAAACAAATACCGATAAATAGGCGTTTCTTCTATATGAGGAAACGCTTATTTATTTAACTGAATATCAAAGTGTCATTATTCTGTCATTACAGCTGTAAAAAGGCACTAAAAGAAGCGAAAAGCGGAGACCTTTCAAATGAAGGTACTCCGCTATTTTTTATCCTATTTTCTGTATATTATTTGGTTCTGCCTGCTCCTCAGGGCGCTTTTTCTGAGTGATGAACATATCCTGTAAGATGTTCGCCGCCTGTTCGTCTGCTTCCTGTACAGCGTGGAGATACTTGTTTGTTGTGACTATATCGGCGTGACCGAGTCTTTGCTGAACTGTCTTGATGTTTGCACCGCCATATAACAGGAGCGTGGCGGAGCTGTGGCGCAGTGCGTGGAACTTCTTATGTTCCAGACCGTGACGGGCAAGGAATTTACTGAATTGAACAGTCGGAGTCTGTGGATTGATTATTTCACCGTCTGCCTGAGTGAATACCCAGTCTGAGCCTTTCCAAGCTGTACCGAGCCTTTGAGCTTCACGGCGCTTCTCTGCCTGTAAGAGCTTTACAAGCTCTATACAGTGGGGATTTAACGTGATTGTTCGGACTTCATAATCTTTCGGCGGTTTTATTGCTATGGGCTGCCCTTTGAGCTTATATGCGGAACGTTCAACGGTCAGCTTGCAGGTCTCATAATCAAAGTCAGAGAACTTCAATGCACATAATTCACCACAGCGGCAGCCTGACATAATAGCAAGCTGTATAAGCACTTGAAACTGTAATGGCTCATCTTCCAGACATTCAAGCATTTTTGCAGCCGCCTGTTTGCTGAATATCTCAATTTTGGGAGTTGTTACCTTTGGCAGCGTAAGCCGTTTACTGTCAGCAGGGTTCTGTGAGATCAGACCGAGTTTGACCGCCTGAGTCAGTACGCTCTGTAATACTGTCAGCTTACGGCGTATAGTCGCAGGGGATAATTTCGGGTTATTTTCGTCAATAGTTCCGTCCTTCTTGCGTCTTACGTCGCCTTGAAGCTGATTGACAAAAGCCTGAACGTGTGCAGACCGTAACTCAGAGAGCTTGATGTGACCGAGAGCCGGGAGAATAACATCATTAAGGGTTCGCTCATACTCGAAATGTATTCGGGGAGAGAGCGAGCCTTTTTTTATATCCAGATACATCGGCACAAAATCAGCAAGTTTGAGAGACCTCTGAGAACCTGCAAGACCGTTCTGCACCTGATCTTCAAACTCCATAGCTGCCTTTTCAGCGGCTTTTACAGCCTGCTTTTCGGTCATACCGTGAGGAACTTTCCATGTCATACTCTGGAAACGCTGTTTCCCGTCAACGCCGTATCCGTCCGATACGCGGAAGCGGAAGGATATGAGCTGACCGTCTTTATTCCTGTTTTCCTTGATGTTCGCCATTCTTCAAAACCTCCTTATACTCATTGAAAAGGTTTATCATACTTTCAGTAAGTTTTTGTTTATACAATGGTTCTAATCCTAAAGCTGATATTTCAAATTGTACATCTGTAAAAGTAGGAAAATATGCTTCTAAAAGACTTAGAGCATCACATGATTGATTTTCTCCTAATTCATCTATAAGATTTATGGAACGAGCAGCTTGTAATGCAAGTTCTGTATTGTTACCTGACAAGTATTCTTGTTTACATTTTGCTCGATATAGAATCATTACAATTTCCTCAAATATGTTATTTTCAATAATGAAATTCAGTTCCTTATCAAGTGTTTTGCTCATGCTCTGTAATGAAAGAACGGCTTTTACGCTTAATCCAGTTGTTGTACAAGCTTTTTGCACATCTTCATCTCGTGTAGGTGTTTCTGTAAGTCCAAGAAGATAATCGGTTGATACATTATAGTATTTTGCAATAGCGATTAGCGTTTCATAATCAGGCTGATTTCTGCCTGCTAACCAGTTACCAAAGGTTTGCCTTGTAACTGAATAAGCTCAGGACACTGTCACGGAATATGTAATAACGAAAAAACAGTATGCCTTTTTCGATTTATGCCCTTTCCAAAATTTTTTTTGAGAAATTTTCAAAAAAGGTGAGAGTTCTTGCATTTTCAAACGTCTAATAAGTGAACAGTAAAAATAACAGGCTATCTGTTTCCCCGAAAGGGTTCTGCACAGCAGACTGCCGTTTATTTACAAAAAAGGAGGGTTTACTATGAATAAAAGGAAAATACTGACGTTCATCACAGCACTGACGATGAGTCTGACATCTCTGTCATTCACCCCTGCATATGTGGTTGCGGAGGACAGTACCGCAGCAGTTTCAGGCACTGAAACCAACGTGGTAAAGAAAAAAGGCGATATTGCGTTCAATATTTCTGCCGATTTACCAAGTATGTACACAGGCGACGAGCCGAATTTAGATGACTGCGTTCTCTGGGTAAAGACCTACGACAACATGGGATATTCTTCGATACTGCACGATATCGGCAGCTTCACAGTGGACTCGGGACGTTATTCAGACCTGTACACCATCGACACAAGTGAGGTGGATAACACACAGGAAGGCAAATATCTGGTAACTCTTAAACCCAAAGCAGGTGCTTCTTTCAGAGAAACTTCTGAATATGACACGACCTTTGACATAACCATGCAAGGAAAAGAATCCTATAGCTATATAATGGTATATGACAAGGATAGAATCAAGGATACTCCGATATATCTGCGATTCTACACAGAGGATATTGAAATTACCCGCGGTCTGGGCATGGGTATAGAGCTTTGCGGCGCAATGGCTTCTGATGTAAGATATGAAATTGAGGACGAGACCATAGCAAAGGTCAGTGAAAACTCAGGTTCAAAATATCTTTTCCTTGAAGCTCTGAAAGAGGGTGAGACTACCGTCAATGTTTACACCTCCGACGGCAGAACCACGAGCGAAAAGATAAGAGTTACTCCTCAGTCAGCTACAACTGTGACACAGACTCCGCCCGTAACTACTACAACTACTTTAGCAGACCCCAACGCTACCACCACCCGTCAAACTACAACTACTATAGCAACAGTTTACAAATGGTGGTACGATTACTCGTCCTATACCACGACAACGGCGGTATATACAATGCCTGCGACCACAACCACTGCTATAGGATGCTGGGCGCCTAAAATAGAGTTTGATACCTCTCCTATGGAAATAGGCGAGGTGCGTGAGGGACGCTTCTACAATCCCGAGACAAAAAGGACCGAAAACGGCGCGGTACATACCACCAGCAATAACATCAAGGTAGAGTATACCAAGGGCAGTGATACCTTTAAGGTGACTGCATTGAAGGCAGGAAGTGCAAATATCAGCTTTTATGAAAAGGAATGTGCACTTTCGGGTTCTCTGAACATTACTGTATCGGGCGAGCCTGAACCGCCTGTAAGCCAAACAACGACTCTGCCGACTGTAACAACTACGACAACTACAACTGATGTCATAGACCATAATGAATTAAACGTTGATTTTGCTCCTACAGTGGATTTTGAAACATCTGATATGAAGGTCGGCGAGACACGAAAGGGACGTTTCTATAATCCTATCTCCGAAAAGTCCACAGGCGGCAATATAAAGGCTTCGGACAATGTATCCGTTAAGGTGGAAAAGGACGGCAGCTTTGAGGTAACTGCTTTGAAGGCAGGTCCTGCGGGACTTGAAATAACCGACAATGACTGTCCGTTCACAGGCTCTGTGTACTTTAATGTTGTTGAAGTAAGTAAGATGAAAGGCGATTCCAACTGCGACGGTCAAATGGATATGTCGGACGTAGTCCTCATTATGCAGGCTCTTGCTAATCCGAATAAATATGGCGAAAACGGTACAGCAAAGGTTCATCTTACAGCGCAGGGCAAGGAAAACGCCGATATGGACGGCAACGGTCTTACTGTAGGCGACGCTCAGAAGATACAGCTGAAGCTTCTCGGTCTCGATGATGACAGCGAGCCTTTAACTCCTTTAGCACAGGCTGTAGGCGTTGATACAACAGACGAAGCAATAAAGCTTATCAGAAGCTATGACCTTAACGACTACAATGTAAACGCCCGCGAGACCATGAAGCAGATGTTCGAGAGCTTCAAAAAGGACGGCTTTATCTATCGCTTTGCCGAAGTCACAGGCGATGACGCAGTAAAGCTCCGCGACGACTATGTAAATCCGCCTGTCTTGCTCGGTCCTTATGCGAATTTTGAGGATATCGGTATTCTCTATCATGTAAAGGCATATGACATGAACTATCAGTTATACTACTTCAACAGAGGCAATGATTACGCAGGTCAGTCTATGGCTGGTTATATCAAGAACCGCTTTGGCTTTAATGTAACAAAGGTCATCGACGATAAATATTTTATCTTCGACAGCAGCAAGGACGGTCAGAACGATATCAGCGTGATTTTCGCTTTAGACGACGGACATTACTGCAAGGTAAGATGTTTCGGCTCAGAAGCAGAGCTTATGAAGCTTGCAAAGTCGCTGAAAAGCGTGAAGCTCCCTCTCGGTGAGAAAAAGATAACCGACCTTAACGACGTAAACGCTCTTCTGATTGCCTATGAGACAGAGCACAAGCTCCCTGTTTCCATGATTACATCAATCAGTCAGGGTGACAAGCAGGTTTATGTATATCTGGGCACATTTGATATCAAAGAGCAGGAAAAGGTCATTGAACAGATGAAGAACTATATGAAGTTCATGAACATCGACGAGGAACTTGTATGTTTTGCAATTCCTCAGATCGTTGCAGACTGAAAGAAAACATGATAAATATAGAAGATAAAACAGAGAAAGAAGAAAGGCTCCCAATGGGAGCCTTTCTTCGTAATGTTATGTTTTTTCGTTATATCAGCCCTGCTTGATAAGGAGCTTTCTAAGCAGTATCTCGTCGTACAGGTCTACATTCTTGTCGCCGTTGAAGTCGAACTGGTCAGCGGCTTCTTTTGAACTGAAAGGCGAAACGCCGAGTATCATCTTGCGGAGCCTTACAAGCTGTGCAACCTTGTATACCTTGGCAGGCTTTGTGCCGTCGGGCTCAGTGCCGCCTACAAGCTTGCCGTCTGCGTAAACGCAAACGTTGTCACAGCGCTGTGCAAGCTCAACGCCGCTTACGATGTTGTCGTAGTCCTCGCCGACTTCGTCAAGGTCTATCATGCCCTTTCGGCTCCAGTCGTTGGAGGAATCCCACTTCTCACCGAAGTAGTTGCCGATGATGAGCTGATACTTCTTGTTGGAGTTTGCAACTGCATAGTCAGGCCACGATATCTCGATGTAGTAGATATCGTCCTTGAACTGCTTTGGCTGTGAGAGCACAGCGGACTTGTCAGTCACCTCGGTCTCAACCTGGTCGTATGTCTTTTGCAGTACGAAACTGCCGGGGATAGTCTTGTTCTCGAATTCCTCAATGCTGAAATAGTAGCGTACAGACAGGTCAGTGTGTGGCTCAAGGCAGTTCGTATTCACGAAGAATGTCAGCTTTGTAACGCCTGAGCCTGTAGCCTCGGGAGCTTCGGAGCAATAGCCCGATACCCAGAAATCATCGCCTGAGAAGAGCTGTGAGTCGTCCTGTTTTTCGGCAGGAGGGAAGTTCTCCTCGGGCTTCATGGTCTTGTCGCCCTTGTAGAGGTAAAGACCTGCCGCCGCGCCTACGATAGCCGCATTGTAGTCGATAGTTACCTCGTTGTAGATCCAGTCCTTGGTAACGTCGTTGTGCTGGTCGTCGCCGTCGGGACCGCCTGCAAGAGCGCCGTAGAGAACGTGCTTGTGCTCGGCAGGGTCCTCAGCCATTGTAAGTCCCGAAGCCGCACGGTGGTGGGGATATTTGACGGAGTTCTCGCCGTAGCCTACAACATAGCTTCTGCCAAGAGGGTTATCGCCGATGATGTATTCCATTTGTCCCAGAGCCCAGTCCGAGAATGCATAGTCGGGGTTCTTGTCGTTGTACTTGTCCTTGCCCTTGTTGTATTTGTCGTATACCAGAGCCGTGAACTGTACCGCAGTGTTGTATCTTGCACTGCCCCATGTATCGAGGTAGAAGTAGCCAGCAGGAGTTATCTTGCCCTTTTTGCCCTCCATAACAGTGTTTATAGCCTTGGCTTCCATTTTCCAGAAGTCAAGGACTTCATACTGACCTCTGCCGATAGCCACGCGAGTTTCCTCGCATACCTCGGGGTACATATCCTGAATGCGTCCGAAGAGTATGCCAACGCCGTTCCACATATCGTTCCAGCAGAGAACGTATCCGGGAGGCGCATAGTAGTCGATGTATTTCTCGCAGGCTTCGAGGTAGTCATGGTCCTTTGTGATGAGGTAGAGCCAGCCTGCCGCGAAACAGAAGTCGTCCTCCCACTTGTTGGAGGTGTAGAAGCTCATAGGACCGTCGCCGCCTGCGCCGACTTTCTTCTCGTTCTTGTTTGCAAATTCAAAGAGCGCCTTTGCGTAGTCGAGACACTTCTCGGCGTACTCGGGGTCTGTGTCCTTGAAGTTGTAGTAGTTGATAGCCAGAGCCGCCGCGCTCTCCGATACGTCGTCGGTGGTGGGGAGCTCAGATGTGGCAAAGAATGCAGGACGTCCCATAGCGTCTATTTCGGGAGACTGCCAGTATTCATGGTCAACGCTTCCGTCGCCTACCTGATAGCAGAAGGCGAGAACGTCGCCGTTTTTGTCACGGAAGGTGCTCTTCATGAAGTAGTCGCAGAAGTAGCGGCATATGGTCTCGGCGTGAGCGTCCTGACCTGTTTCCTTGTAGGCATCGCGGAACTCATAGTAGCCCCATGACACAACAGAAGCCGCATAAGCCTCGGGAAGTCCGAACTTTACGTGGTCGCCTGCGTCGTGAAAACCGCCTGCAACGTCGATGAAGCCGTCACCGTCGAGATCGAGGATATCCTTGTATTTTTCCATGAACGACTCGGGGAGATTAGTGCCGGAATGGTCGTCGTCAATGGGGTGCATAGGCACCTTTGCATCGTATACGTGGCAGTTTCCGCGCCATGAAAGGCGGTTGTTGTCGGCAACTCCCGTACCGCACATATTAGCGTCGTAGAAGTAGAGCGTGTATTGTAAAAGCTTAGCCCAGTTGTTCTCGGTCTCTTCGTAGTCGACAACATTGGGAGTAGCCTTGGCGAAAGCAGGCATAGCCGCCGCCGAAGCGGACACGGCAGTTACCGCCGCCGCAGTAAAAGCGGATAAGCGCTTGAATATCTTCATAAACTCAGTCCTTTCTGTTGGATAGCCGTTAGCTTTGAGATTAAATAATGACTTGAAAAGCGCATGAACGGGATTCCAAAGGGACTGTGTTCCTTTGGTCAGGTCAAGGGTGACTCCCCACAGGGTGGGGAGATGTCGCAACGCGACAGAGGGGACGGACCCGATTAGGGGGACAGCCCTTGTGGGGTGTGGGGCAAAGCCCCACAGTTACAAAGCGCTTCGCAAGGGGTGAATCCGAAAACAATCCAGTGAATTGTTTTCGGAGAGGGGACGCCTTGCAAGTGAAGGCGTCCCTTAACGGGCGGGTAATTTCTATATTCCATTTTATCCCATATCGGCGCAAATGTCAACGCATAACTTGCGGACTTGGTTAAGTTATCAGTTGAGAGCCCAGAATTGAGAGTTAAGGTGTCGCCCTGCGGCGACGGATAAAAAGTGTACAAAGCAAGCTTATAACTCTCAGCTCTGCACTCTCAACTCTAAACTAAAACAACCATTTAGCTATGCTAAATGGTTGTTTTGTATCTCGCCATAAGCGACATAAGGTCGTATTTGCACATTTCGGGTTTGGTCTCCATGAGTCTTTGCTGAGTTACAAGGCAGGGATTCCTGCGGAACTTGTCGCTCCGCTCGCCCGAGCGCCAGCCGATTGAAGCCATGTAACAGCACCAGCGGCGGTGCTCCAGTGAAGCCAGTCCATAGGCGAAACTGTCCTTTTTCAGCTTAGCGAGGACTTCCTCCTCACTGCCGTTCATCTGCCATGCAGTGCCCGTGTACTTCATAAGGGAGCCGTTTCTGCCGATGAGCGATTCAAGCTTTTCACTGAGCTCCGCGCCGTTTTCTGCGGCAAGCTTTGGTATGATATCGTTCTTGACCTCATCGTGGTATGCGGCGGCTTTGCTCGATGAGCGGCGGAAAAGCCTCAGCCTGTTCCATTCCTGCTCGGGGTCTTCCTCGGAGTTGTCCGCAGTACCCGTTTCGTCGGCGGTAATGAGCTTGATATTGTTGTAGAAGTGGTTGTAATTCTTGGCGAGCTTGTCTATCTCGCGGTTGATTATCATGTCAAGAGTGATGACTATGCTTCTGTCGTCAATGAGACTGACATCGGCAAGGGAGCTGTTTTCTGCGGAGATATAGCCTGCAAGACGTCTGTCGGTGTCCATTCGCATGAGAATAGGCAGTTTAAGTCCGCGCTCGTCAAAGAGCTCCTCAAGCTGTATCGCGCAGTGTATCGAAAGGTCGATATTTTCAAGGGCTATGACCGCATAGGTGTAGGGCTCGGCGTCGAGCTTCTCCCGTACAGTGTCGTAGAAGCTGATATGTGAGATGTTCAGCTCGTGGAAGTTTATCTCCAGAAGTCCGTCTGCGGCGCTGCTTTTCATTGTGACCTTGTCATCGGTGATATCAAAGGTGTCACGGCTGAGCTGATTGAGGAACACCGCCTTTTTCGCCTTGATATTGCTGTCGAAAACGTCGATGATTATGCGGTTGCTCTCGTGTACTACGCCGAGATTCATAGCCTGCAATACCGCCTGCTGACCGAGCTGTCCGAAGCCTGCTACCAAGAGGTGAGCAGTCCAGTCCTTCAGCGGAGTATCCGTGCCGATGTATATGCTGTGGAGAGGGTGGTCGGAGTACATCTTGTGTATCTGCATTTCGGGAAGTCCCACTACCTCCAGATCGAAGTAAGCGTCTGTGCCTGCGGCGCTGTTGTAGTATTCCGCGATAAGCCTGCCTATGCCTTCTTCCTCGCACCTGCACGATACCTTTGCTCCCTGAGCAAGCCTTATCCTATCGTCGGAGTCCTTTTCGTTCAGGCGGAAAAGCTGTAACAGGGAGAAGTTCCGTATGGACGATGTCTCAAAGAGTATGATATTTGTGGCTGTTTCGATCCGTGTTTTGGCAAGAAGCGTCTGAAGCTCCGATTCTGCCGCTTTCAGCACGTCTGCGTAGTGCACCACATAGCCAGCCTTGTTGAGGCGGTATATCTCCTCGTTGTCGATAGACTCGGTAGTGACTATGTGTATGCAGGTCTTTTTCGGGTTTGACTTGTTGTTTTTCAGCATGGACTTGACGTCGCTGTTATAGCCGAAAACCACGATATGACGGCAGTTCTTGTCCCTGCGGAAGAATATGATAAAGCGGAGCAGGCGTTCCAGGAACTTGTAGATGAATGAAATAGTGCAGTAGGGGGCGGTGAATACCGCTATACAGTAGGCGTAGCCTATGACCTTGTTGAGCACTGAGGGATTCTCCTTCATAAATGCGACGGTGTCCTTGATAGTTACCGAAGTCTTGAAGCCGAATGCGTTGATACTGTTTTGCAGTACCAGCAGCACCTTGAAGAATGAATCGTATTTATTGTAGTATATGATACCCTGTGCAGTTGCTATCAGGAATGACAGCACTGCCAGCAGGAATATCAGCCGCGTCGTATTCTTACGACCTTTGTTGTTGCCCATTTGTCAGTCCTTTCATGCCTCGCTCAGAGCCGTTAGATAGTCCTTTGCGGCGCTGAGAAGCTGCTGAGTGGTGTATATCGGGAAGAAACCTGCTTTGTTTTGACCATCGTCGCTGATGAATACCGTATCAGCTTTTGCAGGAGCAGCGGCGAAATCGTCTATCCTGTAGCGGACAGTGAATCTTGAAGTATCCAGCAGCCATGCCTGTGACTTGTCCCATACGGCGTATACACGGCTGCTGTCAGCTGAGGGCTTTGTCTCAAAGAGAGCCGCTGAGGTGCTGTCTGATTCGTAGATATCGTTATCGTAATCGTTTTCAAAGTCAAGTCGGCAGCTTCTTCCTGTGAAGCCCTCTGCGTTCATTTCGTAAAGGTGAGAGTCGCGGCAGAGCACGGCGAATTTATCATCGCCGACTGCTGCGACGGATACAGGCTCCTGACTTGTGCCGTTAAGGGAAACTGTCGCCTTGCGAGGTCCCTTTTCGGCGTCAAAAAGACCAACTGTGCGGTCACTGAAAAGAACTCCCACGGTATTGTCATTCTGCCAGAAGATACGCTGTATATCGGGGCTTGTATCGCTTTCGGCGTTGAATTCAAGCTTTATATACTGACTTGAGGAGAAGTCGTGAACGATAAGGGCTGTTTTTCCCTCGTCGTCATCGCTGAGCTTAGCCAGCATAGCAGCCTTGCTGCCCGAAACAGCGCACAGCTCATCGACTATTTCTTTGTCCATGAGGATAGAGTTTTCTTTCTTCTGCGCCCATGACTTGAAGCTGCCGTCAGTGGAAACGAACACTAAATTCCTGTTGGTGTCTGCAAGGTAATAAGCTCCGCCCTCAGCGGGGATAAGCTGGGAGCTTCCGCGCATAGTCGCAGGAGCGTCCTTGACATCGGTCACCTTGCCGTCAGCAGTGTTTATTATCATTATGCCGTCTTCAGTGGAGGTTCCCTTATATGCGTTCACTATGAGCTTGTCGCTGCCCACAAACGCAGCGGAGAGGGCTCTTCCGCCGTCGAGTTCAGTCACCTCGGTGCATGAGCCTGATGCTGTATCGTAAATGAACAGGTGGTTGGTGAGCTGACTTCCTGAATTATATTCACCGTTGGGGTAGTATATGGATACAACAGCAGCCTTTGTGCCGTCGTCGGAAACTGCGAGTACATTGCGGTCATACATGAACTCTCCTGTGTCGATATCCGTGTATGATGAGTTCATTTTAGGATACTGGATATAGGCGGTGTTGGAGTAATTCTCGGCGGTGACGTACTTGCCGAGACTGTAGCTGCAAAGGGATATCTTTGTTGCCATGGTCTGGACTCTGTATGCGGACCTGTCGGACTCCTTGCCCGATATTAAGCTTTTAAGACTCATCGCGTATTCCTCGCCGCTGGCAAGAGTGAACATAACAAGTCCGTTCTGACTGAATGACGCGTCTATGATTTCACCGTCTATAGGGAGTGACTTTATGAGCTTGCCGTTTTCATAGTCCACAAAGGAGATAGTGCGGTTTGTGGTGACTGCAAGAACGTCATGCTCATAGCCTGTGGTCTTGGCAGGCATGAGGAACATCTTTCCCTTGTTCTGATAGTTGACAGGGAGAGAAGCAGTCCACTTCTTTTCCTTCATTTCCTTGTCATAGCGTGAGATATCAGTGGTGAGGTCAAATGCAATTACACTGCAAGCCGCTGTTACAGGCTCATCGTTGAAGAATTGCAGATAATTGGTGTTGATGCCTGTTTCAACGGGATAGTTCAGCTCGATACTGTTCCTGAGCTTGAGAGCGTGGTCTTTTATCTCATAGGCTCTCAGAGTATCGTCGTCAAAGGCGATATAAGCCACATTGCCGCGGACAGCCTTTATATCGAAGTTTATATATACACCGAATGACTTGCCGTCGAAGTCGAGCTTCAAGGTGTCTGACACCTTACCTGTTTCGCGGTCTATAATTTCAAGCAGGAGATTATCTCCCATAATAGATGTGCCGCCGGGAAGCACGTTGCTGTCATTGTACATACGCAGAACGTACTCGTCGTCCACTATGAAGCTGTAGCAATGGTAAGCATTATCGGGCTTGGGAGACTTCCACTTTATCTCGCCTGTAGCGCCGTCAATGCGCCATATGGACTTGTCGGAGTTGGCGATATATACATCGCCGCCTGTGCCCTGCTCGTCCTCCTCAACGGAGTGTATGTAGTTGGTGTATATCTTATTGAAAATCGAGCTGTTTTCATAGGTGATACTGCTGGGAGAGCTTGCATTATGGAAATAGGTGCCTGTTTTGTCAAGGCTTACGTCGAAATATGCTGTCAGCTCATTGGAGCCGCTTGTTGAGGCAAATTCGCTGTCTGCTGCTGACAGCTTCTTGATGAGCTTTCCTGTCTCGGCGTCCCAGAAGTAGACTCCTGTAGCGTCCTTGGAAACTACGGACTTTCCGCCGCCCATGAATGAGAGCTGCTCAACGGCGCAGTCGTGCTTCAATGACAGCTGGGGCACCATTTGCGTATGTCTGAACATACCCAGCTCACGGGAGAGGGCGTACTCCGCCTCGGGGAGCACGGGCTTTTCCTCGCCCTCTGAGGGCAGAGCCGCTACTGCCTTTTTTATGGCAGGTATAAGACTGCTCTCCTTGTAGAGGTTTTCGGACTCAACAGCAAGGTGTCCTGCGTTCTCAACGAGAAGCTCGCTGTTCTTGTTCTCTATCTCGATATTCTGTTCCTTTATCTGGTCGTTCTGCTTCTGTATCTGCTTGTTCTTGCCGTTAATGGTGACTGCCGAAGCAACGCTGATAATGGAAATAAGTGAGAGTATACCCGAAACACCGCCGAAGATACGTCTTCTTCTGGCAGCCTCGCGGCGCTTCTCACGCTGGTACAGGTCGTTGAAATCGCAGCCCAGCAGGGGAGCGGCGATACGGAGATACTCGGTGTTCAGCTTCTTCATTGAGTCCTTGATATTGTCCGCAACGATATTGGCGGCAAGGGGCTCGACGTCTACCTTTACCGTGATCTCCTCGCCCTTTTCATTGGTGGTGGTGATCTCGGCGTAGGTCAGCTCCTCGGGGAAGGACTCACGGGGATCGCCGTTTACCAACAGGGTGATGATGTTGGTGTTCTTGTTGTCGTGGAGTTCGCGGAAACGGGTGAGCTCCTGTAAACACCACTTGGACTCGGTGTACTGGGGCGAGCAGATAACTATGAGGTATTCCGAGGACTCGATAGCGTTCTTGATTATCTCGCTGAGGTCGCTGCTTGACTGGAGCTCCGAAACATCGCGGAAGATACGCCAGTTTTCCTTTTTTACGCCCAGTGACTTGGGAGGCTTGTAGGCTTCGAGGAGCTTTTGCAGTCTTTCAGCCGCCTGCATATCGGGCTCGATATGACGATAGCTTATAAAAGCTTTGTATTTGTATTCCATCTCATTCTCCTTATACATATGAATTATATGAATTTCATATAAAGATATTGTATCACATAATTACTCGAATAGCAATGATTACGGCGAAAAAATCGCGTCCCGTTTTTGTCGGGACGCGAATACGCTTTTTTGAACTTCCTGCTGTGCGATCATACAGGTGTTACTTCTGGAACATCTGAAGGACGAGTAGTAGTTGTTGTAACCTTTGTGGTAGTTGCAGTAGTTGATGTTGGCTTAGCCGTAGTAGTTGTTACCTTTGTAGTGGTTGTTGTGGAAACAGGCTTGGCTGTAGTAGTTGTTACCTTTGTAGTAGTTGTAGAAACAGGCTTAGCCGTAGTAGTTGTTACCTTTGTAGTAGTTGTTGTGGAAACAGGCTTAGCTGTAGTAGTCGTAGTCTTTGCGGTAGTTGTTGTAGTTGCAGGCTTAGCTGTAGTGGTCGTAGTCTTAGCAGTTGTTGTAACAGTTGTGGTAGTTGTAGTTGCCTTTGGATCGGCATTCGGATTCTTTAAGTATTCAGGGAAACTGAGCTTTCCTCCCACAGATGTGTATGCATAATAGCTCAGTATAGTCGAAGCGTCAACAGCATTTACAGCTCCGTCTTTGTTTACGTCCTGAGTTGCAAGCTCGTACTCAGTGGGCTTGTCCTTGGATGTTGCGTATCTTGCGTAATTTGACAGCGCAATTGAAGCGTCTACGGCGTTTATTGCGCCGTCAGCGTCTGCGTCGCCCAGCTTGATAGTGTTGTGAGCTGCGGCTTCGTCTGAGTTAGCCTCTGCGGCATTGGCACACAGAGAAGTGCCGAAAACCATAGTGACTGAAAGTAATGTAGCAATAATCCTCTTTATCATAAAGAGCCTCCCTTAGTTATATTGTATATAGATATTATAGCACCTTTATCCGATTTGTCAACGTCCGGGAGTAAATTTGCGGCTTGGGGGATAAAAACAGCGCTTCATTAAAAATGAAACGTGGACTGTCCTTATATAACCAAATTGATGATATTCATTTTTTATTCTCTTTTGCAGTTTTCAGAGAAGCTGTAAGTATCTTTTTTATTTCAAGGCAGTCATTCAGCATTGATTCTCCGTGAGATTTTTCAATATAATCGGTCAGTATCAATAATCTAAGCCAGTATTCTGTCTCGGCGGTCTCTTTTAAAGCTATCTGCATTTTTGCTATAAAATCAGCAGGACTTACTCCGTATGCCGCTTCATTTGCGTTTGCACCGATAGAAGTTCCGCTTCTGATTATCTGCTTTGAGATGATTGATTCGTTCTTCTCTTTTACAAGATACTGATATAATTTTACTATCCGTGCTGCGAATGCAAGAGATTTATCTAAAAGAGGATTGTGTTTATCCATAAGTAATTTCACCGATTTCAATGAATAATGAAAAATGAATAGTGAAGAATGAATAATACAGAAACGCCCCAAAAGCATTTATTCTTAATTTTTCATTATTCACTATTCATTATAAATTGAGCCCCGACGCATCAGCGTCGGGGCGTTTCTGGTTGGGGTGGAAGGATTTGAACCCTCGAAATAACGGAGTCAGAGTCCGCTGCCTTACCACTTGGCGACACCCCAATATGTGTACTGAATTATTCAGCTTTATTATTATATCACTGAAACGATTGCTTGTCAATAGGAAATATAAAAATTTATCATTTAACTATAAGTGCTTATGCAGAAGTCCCCCATGCGAGTAGGGGACCGCTGCATATGTATCACATTTTTCTGCCTTTCTTCTGTACTACCTTAATCATAGAGTTTCTCTGCGAGTCTTGCCAGAGAGATGAGCTCCTCAGTCTTGTCGTCAAATGCCAGTGACTTTGCAGTTCTTGCAACGTAGTCGTAGCTTGAGCTGCCCTTGAACTCTGAATTTCTGAGAAGCATTGCGAACTCGGCTGCTGCTGAAGCCAGTTTTATGGACTCGGAGGGCTCGGAGTTGTATTTCTCCATTCCGAACAGCTGAGATTCGTAGATATCGCCGTCCTCACCGACGGGCTTGTAGGTAACTGAGAGCTTGCAGAGCTCGCTTCTGCCGTTGTCAACGGGAGGCTCTGCTGTGTGCTCTGAGCTGAATTCCAGCTGAACGCCGCGGTATGTATCGCCTGTCTGAGCCAGCTCTACCTCATAGAGAGCTGTAACGCTGTGACCTGCGCCCACTTCGCCTGCGTCCTTGGTCTCGTCGTAGAAGTCCTCTGCGTTCATGAGTCTGTTATCATAGCCGATAAGTCTGTAGCTCTTTATCTGCGATGGATTGAACTCCACCTGTATCTTGACGTCTTTGGCGATAGTGTAGAGAGTGCCTGCCATTTCCTGAACGAGAACGCGGTGAGCCTCGTCGACGGAGTCGATATAGCTGTAGTTTCCGTTGCCGTTATCGGCGATAGCCTCCAGCTTGTCGTCCTTGTAGTTGCCTGTGCCGAAGCCTAAGACTGAGAGGTAAACGCCCTTGTCTCTCTTGGACTCGATAAGCTTTACCAGCTCGCTCTCGGAGCTTGCGCCGATGTTGAGGTCGCCGTCTGTAGCGAGGATAACGCGGTTGTTGCCGCCCTCAATGAAGTATCTTTCAGCCAGCTTGTAAGCCTGCTGTATGCCGCCCTCGCCGTTTGTGCCGCCGGAAGCTGTAATGGAGTAGAGAGCGTTTAGTATCTCGTCCTTATCCTTGCCGCTTGCGCCCTCAAGGATAGTATCGGAGTGTCCTGCATATGTAACGATAGATATACGGTCTTTTTCCGTGAGCTTCTCAGCCAGCATGGAGAAGGCTGTCTGCACCAGAGGAAGCTTGTCGTATGAAGCCATAGAGCCTGAAGAATCTATAAGGAAAACGATATTTGAGGGCGGAGCCTCCTTTTCGGGCATACGCTTGCCCTGTATGCCTATCATCATGAGCTTGTTTGCAGGGTTCCACGGACAGTCTGCAAGCTCAACGTAATCGCCGAAAACTCGTCCTTCCTCGGGATCGGGATAGTCGTAATCGAAGTAGTTGATGAATTCCTCTGCACGGACAGCGTCCTCGGGGATGATAGTGCCGTCCTCAAGAAGTCTGCGTATATTTGAATAAGAAGCAGTGTCAACGTCAGCCGAGAATGTTGAGAGAGGCTCGGCTTTTGGATCCTTGAAGCCTGTTTCGATGTATTCCTTGTAGCTCTCATTGCGTGAAGCCTGAGTCGGACGCTCATAATATCCGCCGTCGCAGTCATATTCGGGAGCACAAACCGTAGCTTCATCTATATCCTCATGAACTATGGAGTTATTGTTCCTGTGCTCGTCCTTCTTGTAAGTACCGCCATTGTAATTGCTTGTGGCTCCCTCGCCGCAGCTGCAAAAAGCGCTCATCATTAATGTACAGGCAGCAGCCATTGCTGCGTATCTTGTTAGCTTGGTATTCATAGATAAACCTCCCTGATGTCCCGAGGGACTATTTTTTTTTACGTACTGCGGTGACTTCCGCAGCTCTTTTCTATGCTTTTATTATAGCTCCTGAACGGGCAGTTTACAACAACAGAAAAATGCCATTTTAAAGACGATTTGAAGTATATTTTTTTAATATCGGGTTTCATTTCCTTACAATTTATTGACATTCTTACAGCATTCTTGCAAATGTAAATAAAAAATGGAAAAATTTCACATCAGGTCTTTTCAAGTATCAACAAATGTGCTATAATAAATGCAGAGCATTTATTATAAGTATTAAAAAGCCCTTGCAGATACGCAAATCAGAGATTTGCTCCCTGCAATCGGGCGATTATAGCACAACGCTTTGCTTATGTGCTATAATTAATGCAGAGCATTTATTATAAGTATTAAAAGCCCTTGCAGATACGCAAATCAGAGATTTGCTCCCTGCAATCGGGCAATTATAGCACAACGCCCTGCTTATGTGCTATAATATACATATTAACATATGCAAACTATTGAACATATAGGGTATATCATAAATATACCTTTTTAAAATAGCATAAATGGAGATCTTGTTATGGATATTAAAAATTACAATTTGGCAAAGCAGGCGGCGCTTAAAAGATATTTCAGCCGTATGAACGAAATGCAGCAGGAGGCTGTATTCACTGTAAACGGTCCTGTTCTTGTGCTGGCTGGCGCAGGCAGCGGAAAGACCACCGTTATCGTAAACCGCATTGCTAACATGATAAATTTCGGTAACGCCTATTTCGACACCACCCGTGAGGGAAGTGCCGAGGATATAGCCTTTCTCAGGGACTACGCCGAGGGAAAGACCGACGACTTTGATACTCTCAGGGATATCGTTGCCGTTGAGCCTATCCGTCCGTGGAACATACTGGCTATAACCTTTACAAACAAGGCGGCAGGAGAGCTCAAGGAGAGACTTGCGGCTATGCTGGGCGATGAGGCTATGAATATTCACGCCTCTACATTCCACTCAGCCTGCGTAAGGATACTCAGAAGCGAAATTGAAGCTCTCGGCTATGGCAGGGATTTTACCATATACGATTCCGACGACAGCCAGAGAATGATAAAGAACGTAATGGGCGAGATGGACGTTTCCGAGAAGCAGCTTGCGCCTAAGGCTGTTCTCAGCGATATCAGCTTTGCAAAGGACAAGATGATAAGCCCTGCGGAGCTCCGCGCAGACGCAGGTCAGGACTACCGCAAGAAAATGGTTGCTAAACTCTACGCCCTTTATCAGGAGCGCATGAAGACCGCTAATGCTCTTGACTTCGACGATATACTGGTGCTCACAGTGGAGCTCTTCGAGCAGTTCCCCGAGGTGCTGGAGAAGTACCGCAGCCGCTTCAAGTACATTATGGTTGACGAGTATCAGGACACAAACCACGTACAGTTCAGACTGGTATCGCTCCTTTCCGAGGGACACAAGAACCTCTGCGTAGTGGGCGACGACGACCAGAGCATATATAAGTTCCGCGGCGCCAATATCGAGAATATCCTCGGCTTCGAGGAGCAGTTCGAGGGCGCAAAGGTAATAAGACTGGAGCAGAATTACCGTTCCACACAGACTATCCTCGACGCGGCAAACTCCGTTATCAGCCACAACAACAGCCGTAAACCCAAGACTCTCTGGACATCGGGCGAAAAGGGCGACAAGGTGTACTGGTACAAGGCTGTGGACGAGACAGACGAGGCTAAATTCGTAGCAGATACCATACTTGATAAATACAAGGAGACAGGACGTTATTCCGACTGCGCCGTTCTCTACCGAATGAATGCACAGTCGAACTCTATCGAGCGTATGCTGGTAAAGTGCGGCATACCATACAGAGTTTACGGCGGTATGCGATTCTATGACCGCAAGGAGATAAAGGACGTTACCTCATATCTCAGCTTCATAAACAATCACAATGATATGCTCCGATTCCGCAGGATAATCAACGAGCCAAAGCGCGGTATCGGCGATTCTACCCTCACCATTATCGAGGATATCAGCCGCGACCTTAAATTATCGCCATTTGATGTGCTGAAAAACTGCGAGGAGTACGCGCCCCTTTCCAAGAAGGTAACAGCGCTGAAAAACGCATATCAGATGTTTGAATTCCTTACTGAGAAGTCCGAGGAACTCCCATTGGACGAATTCCTCGACGTGCTCCTTGACAAGACAGGCTACCTCGACAGCCTTAAAGCACTGGAAAACGCAGATACCAAGATAGAGAACGTACAGGAGCTCCGCACCTCCATGGTACAGTACATGGAGCAGGCAGACGAGCCCTCACTCAGCGGATTCCTTGAAGAAGTTGCCCTCTACACCGAGGCTGACCGCGACGACGGCAGCGGCGACAAGGTAACTCTGATGACGGTGCACTCCGCAAAGGGACTTGAATACGAGAATATCTTCGTTATCGGCATGGACGACGGTATCTTCCCAAGCGCCCGTTCATTTGACAGCGAGGACGACATGGAGGAGGAAAGACGACTTGCATACGTTGCTATAACCCGTGCAAAGAAGCACCTTTACCTCACCAATGCAAGACAGCGTATGCTCTTCGGACAGACTCAGCACAACGTAACATCACGCTTTATGAAGGAAATAGGCAGCGAGCTCGTGGAAAAGCACGACAACGCCGCAGCCATGAAGCAGCAGCTTGAGGCTGAGGACAAGTCCGTTACCGAGGTACGCTCCGCAACTCTTCAGCAGCAGCTTGCAAGAAGCAAAAAGACCGCAGGGGGCGCTCCGAAGGAGACTGTTGCATATGCAGCAGGGGAAAAGGTCTCACACAGCATATTCGGCGAGGGCGTTATAGTCTCCGTAAAGCCTATGGCTAATGATTCCATGCTGGAAATAGCCTTTGACAAGGTAGGCACAAAGAAGATAATGGCAAACTACGCAAAGCTTAAAAAGCTCTGATAAGCTCCTTACGGAAAGAGGAAAATACAATGAGAAAGACTAAGATAGTATGTACCATAGGTCCTGCAACTGACGACGAAAACATAATGCGCGAGCTCATGCTGGCAGGCATGAACGTAGCACGTTTCAACTTCTCCCACGGAGACTATGAGACTCACGAAAAGCGTTTCCGCGTTATCGAAAGACTCAGAAAGGAGCTTGACCTGCCCGTTGCCACTCTCCTTGATACGAAAGGTCCCGAGATAAGACTGGGCAAATTCGTCGACGACAAGCCCGTTGAGATACACGACGGCGATATATATACTCTGACTACCGAGGACGTGCTCTGCGACGATAAGGTCGGCAGCATAAGCTTCAAGAAGCTGCCCCGTGACGTCAGCATGGGCACAAGGATACTCATAAATGACGGTGTTATCGAGCTTTTAGCCGAAAAGGTAACAACAAACGAGATAATATGTAGAGTAGTCCACGGCGGTACGCTATCCAACAACAAGGGAATAAACGTCCCCGGAGTAAAGCTTTCCATGCCCTATCTCAGCGAAAGAGACATGGACGACCTTGAATTCGGCTCAAAAATGGGCTTTGATTTCATTGCCGCAAGCTTTGTACGCACCGCAGCTGATATCAACTACCTGAGAAAGTTCACACAGAGCCTCGGCTGGTTCGATGTGAGAATTATCGCTAAAATAGAGAACACCGACGGCGTTGAGAACATCGACGAGATACTCGAAGCTGCTGACGGTATCATGGTCGCAAGAGGCGACATGGGCGTTGAGATACCATTCGAGCAGATACCTGCTATCCAGAAGTCCCTTATCAAGAAGGGCTACAACGCAGGCAAGCAGGTCATCACAGCTACACAGATGCTGGAGTCCATGATAACCAATCCCCGTCCTACCCGTGCGGAGATAACCGACGTTGCCAACGCTCTTTACGACGGCACCAGCGCTATCATGCTCTCAGGCGAGACTGCCGCAGGCGCTTATCCTGTTGAAGCAGTAAAGACTATGGCTCTCATTGCCGAGACTACTGAGAACAACATCAACTACAAGGCTCGTTTTGCGTCGAGAAGCTCCGACCAGAACGGCAGCGTTGCCGAGGCTATAGCCCACGCAACAGTAACTACTGCCCACGACCTTAACGCAAGAGCTATCATCACTGTATCTCTCGGGGGACAGACTGCGAGACTTATTTCCAAGTACCGTCCCAGCTGTCCGATAATAGGCTGTACCATGAGCGAGGTGGTTTGCCGCCAGATGAATATGAGCTGGGGAGTTATACCATTTATAATAGATGAAAAGACCAACACCGACGACCTCTTTGCCGCAGCAGTAGAAGCTGCCGAGTCGCACCGACTTGTTGAGGACGGCGACCTTGTGGCTATCACCGCAGGCGTACCTTTGGGCGTGTCGGGTACTACCAACCTTATGAAGGTCGAGAAAATAGGCAAGTGAACAGGGAACTGAACAAAAAGATAAGAAGAACGGAGTTCTTTTCGGGACTTGCGCTAACTATAGTCTTAGGTCTGGGTGTTGTCATAGGCTCGCTGCTCAGGCAGGAGCTGTGGTTCTCCATAAAAATGGCGGCGCTCCTTTGTGCGGCGATAATGTTCCTTATTGGCAGACACCGCGACAGTTCCATGAGCTATCTTATGGGAGCGGCGTTTTCAATTATCGCCGTATCACAGGCATATGGATTCTACAGCGACCTGACGCTTCTGCTGGACTTAAAGCCCGACGAAATGGAATTTTTTCTGCGGTCGGCGGTATCGGGCATGGTGCATTCAGCCTTTACCTTTGCCGCCGCAATAATGTGCGCTCTTTTATACATGGGCATGATCGGCATTATGCGCCGCAGGACTATGATGATATTCCTTTATGTGTTCATAGCCGTCTGTATACTGTCCAGTTACAATGTCGGCGATATAGTAATGGACCTGACGATACTGCTTTCCCTGTGCTTTGTGAACGAAAACCGCAGTACCGAAACAAAGCCGGGCAAGGCAGGCAGGCTCAGTATCACGTTCTTTCCCATAGCCGCTGTTGCAGCCGCAGTTCTTTTTGGTATAGGAGTAATGATACCTGTATTCAGTTTTGATTCAGAAATGGAAAATGCGGAGAAATGGGCGGCAACAGCAGGTATAACAGGCACTGTCATCATGGCAGCGGGAGCTGCTATACTTCTGATAATGATACTTTTGTTCCCGTTTTTTCTGCTGGACAAGCAATTCCCCTACGATACGCAAAAAGCATTGACGAAAGCTGAGGATACACTAAAATGACACATAATACTGCAAAACGCAGCAGGATACTTGAAATAATCATCGCATTACTGCTTGTAAGACCGACATTGCTGACTATTTTCAGCTTTTATTCACTTGATGGCGACGATGTAAGGAGAATGATACTGAATCAGGCACTATATGGGCTGTTGGTAACTGTTCCGCCTGCTATACTCATAATAACGCGGAAATACGACCGTGCATGGTCAAAGCTGCTTATGGGAGTTTCCCTTGCGGCGAATATATTTACAAGCGACGGCTTGCGCTATGTGACTAATTTTGGCTTGTATGTGCAGAATATCCGCTACGGTATCGGCATTTTTGCATCAAATATGGGAGCAATGACGCTGTTCCTGCTGAGCGTTGCCGCAGCTATAGTGGTTCTTCTTATGATGTTCGGCGTCATAAAGTGGAAGGACAGGAAAACGATGTTCATCTGCCTTTACATATTGGCAGGACTTGCCGTAATGTCGGCGCTTGTTTCGCGTCAGAGGTCGGTAATTTTAATGACAATGCTTCTGATGATGATATTCATGCATGAAACTCAGGAAAAGACCGATGTAAAAGCGGTCATCGGCTGGATAGGCGTCTTTTTCGGAGCGGCTGCCGATATTTTCTTTGATTATAAGCTCAATAGTATTATCAATCCTATAGAAAGTGATTCGGGATTTCTTGATTATCTTCAGAGCACTGTGCAGTTCGGGACGGGGCTTGTTTTTTTCAGAACTATCGCCTATGCAGCGGCAATGGCGCTGATACCACTTATTATGTTTGAGCGCAAGGAGCCCCTTGAAAGAGTGGTGACTCCTCCCGACACCGATGACGAGGAAGACGAAGATGAGTCTGACGATAACGACTGAACGCCTTATCCTACGTCAGCTGACTCTCGATGACGCAGAAGCCGCTTTTGAATGGACAGGCGACGCGAGAGTTGCAAGATACATGATATACTCCACTCACGAAAGCGTGGAGACCACAAAGAAATGGCTCAGAACTGTAAAGTCTACGGATACACAGTTCGAGTTTGGCTTTGTCCGCAGAAGCGACGGTAAGCTAATCGGCTCAGGCGGTATAAGACTTCTGGAGGACGGTTTCTGGGAGTTCGGCTATAATTTCCGTTTTGACTGCTGGGGAATGGGCTACGCTACAGAAGCTTCAAAGGCTATGATAGACCACGTTCGCAGCAAGTTTGGTGATGTTCCTCTGAGAGCTGAATGTGCGGCTGAGAATACAGCCTCCGCTCATGTTATTGAGAAGTGCGGACTTGTGTTCAAGGGCTTCGGAGAATACACAAGCTACGACGGACTTAAAACCTTCAAAGCAAAAATTTACGAAAGCAGGTAATTATAATGATAAAACACATCGTTATGTTCAAATTAAAGGAAGCTGACGGCAGAAGCGAATACGAAAACGCACTTGAAGCTAAAAAGCGCTTCGACAACGTTATCGCCAATGTCAAGGAGCTTAAAAAAGGCGAGGTAGTCATCAACTCAAAGGACGCTCCCGAGAGCAACTATACTATCTCACTTCTCTGCGACTTCGAGACTATCGACGACCTCAACGCTTATCAGGTACACCCTGCACACCTTGAATTCGGCAAATTCATAGGCAGCGTAAAGACTGACAGAGCTTGTATCGACTACGAATATTGAGATGACATTCCCCGTGGCACGCAGCACGGGGATATCATATATATACCCTATGGGAGGAAGAAAACATGGTAAACGTAAAAGGCAAATGGGCGCTCATTACGGGCGCGAGCCGTGGAATCGGATATCTTTCCGCGATTTTCATGGCTAAGCAGGGCTGCAATCTCGTTCTCCACAGCAGAACAGAGGAGCACTGCGCAAAGGTCCTCAGCGAGGTAAAGGCGCTGGGCGTTGACGCTTACATTGTGACAGCAGAGCTCTCCGACATGGAACAGGTAGAAAAAATGTGCCGCACTATCGACGAAAAGGGCACAAAGCTTGACATCATTCTCAACAACGCAGGACTTCAGATAGCCTACAGAACGGACTATCTCGCAACTCCTGCTTCGGATTACGACATAAGCTTCAGGATAAACACCACCGCTCCAATGATGATATGCTATCATTTCCTTCCGCAGATGAAGGAGCGCGGCTTCGGACGTATAGTCAATACCACCAGCGGTATCGACCTTGAACCCGAGCAGGCAGGCTATTCCGCGGCAAAGGCGGCTCTCAACAAGGTAACACGGGACCTCGGCAAGAACTACGAGGGCACAGACGTTACTCTCAGCCTTACGGATCCGGGCTGGTGCAGGACAGACCTTGGCGGACCAAATGCGCCTAATTCTCCCGAGAGTGCTCTACCAGGCGTACTTGTGGGAGCTTTCATCGACGACAAGAAGTGCGGACGTATCTTCTCGGCACAGGAGTTTACGGGCATGACTCTTGAGGACGCCGTTGCCAGGGCTGAAAAGCAGGCAGGGGTGTATTAATTGAGAATGTAGGGGCGCACAGTGTGCGCCCGTGCAATATTCTGATATAATAACATAAGGAGTAACCATGAACATCGAAGAATGTATGAGCTTCATAAATTCCTATACCAAATCAGGGGGCAGGATAACCGACCTCTCCCGTGCAAGGGAGCTTATGAAGCGTGTGGGCGATCCCCAGGAGCGCCTTAAATTCGTTCATATCGCAGGCACCAACGGCAAGGGTTCTACCCTTGAATATATCGGCAGAGCATTACAGCTTGCAGGCTATAAGACGGGAAAATTTACCTCGCCATTTGTTCTGCGCTACACGGACAGGATACGCATAAACGACGACGAGATAGACGAGAAGTCCCTCTGCGATATAGCGGAGTTCGTAAAGGAGCGCGTTGACGACAAGGCTTATTCCCAGTTTGAGATAACAATGGCGATAGCCATGCTGTGGTTTGAGCGTGAAAACTGCGATATAGTTGTACTTGAAACGGGCATAGGCGGAACTCTCGACTCTACAAACGTGATACCGCCGCCCCTGCTTTCGGTGATAACGTCGATCTCTCTCGACCACACGGCGCTTCTCGGTGATACCGTTGAGGAGATAGCCTCCCACAAGGCAGGCATAATCAAGAGCGGCTCAGCGGTCATACTCTCCGATGACAATCCCGACAGCGTCAAGGAGCTTGTCCGTGAAACTGCCGAGAGAGTGGGAGCGGAGCTCGTACCTCTTGAACCTGTTATTCCTGCGGCAGACGGCGGACTCTTCTCGCCGTTTATCTACAGGGGAGTAAAGCTTTCTCCTGCAATGGCTGGCATACACCAGAAGTACAACGCCCAGACTGCCATAACAGCCTGTCTTTACCTGAGAAGCAAGGGCTTCGAGGTAAGCGACGGCGCCATAATAGAGGCTGTGGAGACCACACAGGTCAAGGCGCGTGTGCAGTACATAGACGGCGAGCCCCCTGTTATAGTGGACGGCGGTCATAACCCCTCGGGAGTGAATATGCTGTCCCTTATGCTGATGTATCTCAGCACGAGAGGGAAGAAGATATACACAGTCATGGGCATGGTGGATTCCAAGGACTATGTGGACTGCGTAAAGACCATATCGGGACTTTCGGACAAGCTTTTCGCAGTTGACGGCTTTGCGCCCAATGCAGTATCCGCCGAGACTATCGCGGATATAGCTTCATTCCGTACAGAAGCGGAGTTCGGGACTCTTGCGGAGTGCGCGGAAAAGGCAAAAGCGCTTGCCCGTGAGAACAACGGAGTTGCGGTGATATGCGGCTCTTTGTATCTTGCCAGCGAGTACCTTAACAGCCGTTAGCTGTTATGAGCATATGAACGGGATTCCAAAGGGACTGTGTTCCTTTGGTCAGGTCAAGGGTGACTCCCCACAGGGTGGGGAGATGTCGCAACGCGACAGAGGGGACGGACCCGATTAGGGGGACAGCCCTTGCGGGGAGTGGGGCAGCGCCCCACAGTTACGAAGCGCTCCGCAAGGGTGAATCCCGAAAACAATCCAGTGAATTGTTTTCGGGAGAGGGACGCCCTGTAAGAGAGGGCGTCCCTTTATCGGGCTGTCGTGGACGCAAGCCCCTACAGATGTTGTTTTAGGATATGTTGATTCGGGCGCACGATGTGCGCCCCTACTAATCACTAAGCACTAACAACTGATCACTTATCACTGATAATTATTCGCTGACATTACAAAATTGTAAGGTTGCGTAATGTTAAAAATACGACATAAGCTATTGCGTGATGTATAATAAGATCATGGAAAGGGAGAACGGCTCCCGAGAAAATGACCGAAAGGAAATGATCTTATGAAAAAGCATACTTCAAAAATTATCAGGATTCTCTACCATATCAGCAGCATTTTAATGGTCGTATTCGGTACTGCGGAATTATATGAGATATTTGTTGTAAGAGCAGCCTATGATCCGCGCAGAAGTGTTGTAGAAGCTCTTTTCTGGAGCACATTTGCAGTTTTCCACCTCTGCAACTGGTATGTAAGAAAACACAAGAACACAATTGATACATTATAAGGAGATAAAATTATGTCATTACTCAGATTACAGAACGTTGAAAAATATTACGGAAGCCGTTCAAGCCTTACAAAGGCAGTTGACGATATCTCCTTCAATGTGGAGAAGGGCGAGTTCACCGCTATAATGGGAGCTTCGGGCAGCGGCAAGACTACTCTCCTCAACTGCATATCCACTATCGACCGCGTTACAGCAGGACATATCATGCTTGAGGATACCGACATCACAAAGCTCAAGGGCAAGGAGCTGAACAAGTTCCGCAGAGATAAGCTGGGCTTTATCTTTCAGGACTTCAACCTTATGGACACCCTGACAGCCTATGAGAATATCGCCCTTGCACTTTCCATTCAGAAGCGTCCTGCAAAGGAGATAGACAAGGCAGTAAAGACCGTTGCCGAGCAGCTTGGCATAACAGAGGTGCTTAACAAATACCCCTATGAGATGTCAGGCGGACAGAAGCAGAGAGTAGCCTCCGCAAGAGCTATCGTTACTTCTCCTAAGCTTGTCCTTGCCGACGAGCCTACAGGCGCACTGGACTCAAAGTCCTCGAAAATGCTTCTGGAGCGCTTCAACTATCTCAACCATGAGTGCGATGCTACTATTATAATGGTAACTCACGACTCATTTACCGCAAGCTATGCTTCGAGAGTTCTTTTCATCAAGGACGGCAAGGTTTTCAACGAGATAAACCGCGGCGGAGACAGTCGAAAGCAGTTCTTTGACAAGATAATCAACGTAGTTACCCTGCTGGGAGGTGACGTCAGCGATGCTCTTTAAGATATCCCTCAGCAATATCCGCAAAAGCCTGAAGGACTACGCTATATACTTCTTCACCCTTGTCCTCGGAGTTGCGGTATTCTACGTATTCAACGCTATAGAAACACAGACCTCATTCCTGAAAGTGAATGAAGACCAGCGTGAGATGATAAAGATCCTTACCACCTCTATCTCAGCAGTCAGCGTATTCATAGCGGTAGTCCTCGGACTTCTCATCGTATACGCAAGCCGATTCCTCATGAAGCGCAGGAACAAGGAATTTGCCCTGTACATGATGCTGGGCATGAGCAAATGGCGCATATCCGCACTTCTCCTCTGCGAGACAGTTATCATCGGTATCGGTTCGCTTTTTGTGGGACTTCTCATCGGCGTGGGACTTTCACAGGTCATGAGCGCCGTAGTCGCAAATCTCTTTGAAGCCGACATGAATGCCTATAAATTCACTGTTTCGGGCTCGGCTATCACAAAAACTATCATCTATTTCGGCATTATGTACGCTGTAGTAATGCTGAGAAGCGGCTTTGTTATCAGCAAGTGCCGTCTTATCACACTTATGAACTCGGGCAGACGCTCAGAGAAGATAACCATGAAGAACCCTTGGGTATGCGTGATAGTATTCCTTATCTCCGCAGCAGCTCTTGGCTGGGCTTATTACTCAGTAGGCTGGAACGCAGAACACCTCAGTTTAAGAAAGTTCGGCTTGGCTATTATTGTAGGCTGTGTTGCTACATTCTTTATATTCTGGTCTGTAGCAGGAATGCTTCTGAGAGTTATGATGTCCGCAAAGGGTATCTACCACCACGGACTCAACAGCTTCACATTCCGTCAGCTCAGCAGCAAGGTAAACACCACAGTTGCTTCCATGACAGTTATCTGTCTCATGCTTTTCGTTACTATCTGCACTCTTTCCACTGCATTTACTATCAGAAATTCCATGAATCAGGGCGTTGAGGAGAATTATCCCGTGGATTTCTATGTTCAATTTGCAGAGAGCGCGGACGATCCCGAGAATCCGTGGCTTTACAAGGGCGGTAATATCGACGATGTATACGCACAGCAGAACGAAAGCATTTATGACGAGTTCGGAGAATATCTCCACTTCCATGACT
Source organism: Ruminococcus flavefaciens MA2007 (assembly GCF_000621845.1). GTDB lineage: Bacteria > Bacillota > Clostridia > Oscillospirales > Ruminococcaceae > Ruminococcus > Ruminococcus flavefaciens_E. The sequence continues at coordinate 212,113 of NZ_KK211355.1, forward strand.
ATATCGACGATGATTTCACATTATATGACTTCATTGGAGACAAGAGAGATGAGTTCTTGGAGAATAATAATGAATTTTACTCACGTTTCAACTTCACCGAAACTATCATAAAGCTCAGCGATTACAACGCTCTTATGAAGCTTTACGGCAAGGAGCAGATAGAGCTTGCCGACGATGAATACGCAGTATGCGCAAATGCTCTTGGCTTTACAGATATTTATACAGGGTTCCTTAAAGATAAGACCGAGGCAGTAATATACGGCAAATCTCTCAAGCCTAAGTTCACAAAATGTATCGAGACGTCTATCTACCCCGGAATGCAGGCAAATAATGCAGGTGCTTTCATAGTTCCCGACAATGCAGTATCAGAGAATGGTCAGTGCTTTGATAATTTTGTGGGCAACTACAAGGCTACAGATAAAAAGGGCATTGCAGAAGCTGAGAAAACTGCCCGTGCAAAATGGGAAAACGCAATACACTGGTATACGAGCGACACAAAGGGCGGAACTAACTACAATATGTCCACAAGGATAGAGACTGTCAACAGCGCTATAGGAATAGGCGCTATCGTTACATTTCTCGGACTTTACATCGGATTCATCTTCCTCGTTTCCTGCGGCGCTATCCTCGCACTGAAGGAGCTCTCAGAGAGCGCAGACAGCCTGCCGAGATATACAATGCTCCGCAAGCTTGGCGTAGAGGAGAAGGAGATAACAAAGTCCATATTCAGACAGTCCGGAATATTCTTCCTGCTGCCGCTGCTGCTGGCTTGTCTCCACGCATACGTGGGTATGAGATTCGGCAGATTCGGACTTGAACTCCTTATAACGGGAGATTATATAAAGCCTGTATTATTCACCGCAGCATTGGTCGTGCTGATATACGGCGGATACTTCCTGCTGACATTCCTCGGCAGCAAGGCGGTAACAAGAGAACAGAAGTAAGCTTATACAGATTAAAAAGCCATAAGGTTAAGCCTTATGGCTTTTTCTGAGTTATTAGTGGATAGTGCATAGTGATTAGCAGTGGCGGCGTTCCGTCTTCTTCCTACAAACGGATAAAATGCTATAGATTTTTTCCACGACAGACAGGAATATATATAAACCGACAAAATTTTTCCCCCTGTTTGAAATCTCTTGAAAACCGCTGTTTTTAGTAGTATAATAGATAGCGTTGCGTGTTTTTTATCAGAAAATAACGGAAAAAGAGGTTAGAAATATGGCTGAAAAAGCATTGAAACCCACAGAAGAAAAGCTCAAACCAAAGCTTTTCTCGGTAATGAAGACCTACACCAAGGAGCAGTTCGTAAAGGACGTTATCTCGGGAATAATCGTCGCTATCATAGCGCTGCCCCTGTCTATCGCGCTTGCTCTCGCTTCGGGAGTAGGACCTGAGCAGGGACTTTATACCGCTATCATCGCAGGCTTTATCGTTTCGTTCTTAGGCGGAAGCCGTGTTCAGATAGCAGGTCCTACGGCGGCATTTGCCACAACTGTTGCGGGAATCGTAGCTGTTGAGGGCATGGACGGACTTGCCATATCGGCGATAATGGCTGGTATTATCCTCATAATCATGGGATTCTGCCGCTTCGGAGCTCTCATCAAATACATACCGGGTACTATCACCACGGGCTTTACCTTTGGTATCGCCGTGACTATCCTCCTCGGACAGGTCAAGGACTTCCTCGGACTTACCTATGATAAGGCTCTTATGCAGGAAAAGCTCGGCTTTGAGTCGCCTATCGAGACAGTTGAAAAGGTAAAGGCGATAGGTCTGTTTATGGATACTATCAACTGGCAGGCGCTTCTTATCGGCGTTATCTCGCTGGCAATACTTATCCTCTGGCCGAAAAAGCTGGAGAAGATACCTGCTTCACTCATTGCGGTCATTGTCTGTTCCGCTATCGTAAAGCTCAGCGATATCAATGTAAATACCATTGGTGACCTCTATAAGATATCAAATTCACTTCCGAAGCTCACTGTGCCCGAGGTAACATTCGGCAGAGTAAGAGCTCTTATCCCCAATGCTTTCACTATTGCAGTCCTTGCAGCTGTTGAGTCGCTTCTGTCCTGCGTTGTTGCAGACGGTATGGTAGGCTCAAAGCACCGCTCAAACATGGAGCTGGTGGCACAGGGCGCAGCAAACATCGGCTCGGCATTCTTCGGCGGTATACCTGCTACAGGCGCTATCGCACGTACAGCCGCAAACGTAAAGAACGGCGGACGTACTCCTATCGCAGGCATGGTACACTCGGTAGTCCTTGTGGTAATACTGGTAGTTCTCATGCCCTATGCTTCACTGATACCGATGCCCACTATCGCAGCTATACTCTTTATCGTAGCTTATAATATGTGCGGCTGGAGAAACATCAGAAACACAGTAAAGACCGCTCCCAAGAGCGATATCGCTGTACTTTTCGTAACACTGATACTTACAGTAGTATTCGACCTTGTAGTCGCTATCGGCGTCGGCATGGTAATGGCTGCACTTCTCTTCATGAAGCGTATGGCAGACGTTACCGAGGCTCATGCATGGGTTGATGTTGACGATGAGGATACCGATCCCGATAATATCCTCCTGAAGAAGATACCGAAGAACACCCGTGTGTTCGAGATAAACGGACCTATGTTCTTTGCGGCTACAGATAAGTACAAGTACGTGCTCAGCGACAAGGATATAGACGTTCTCTGTATCAGAATGAGAAATGTTCCTGCTATCGACGCTACAGGCGTTGAAGCTCTCATGCGTATCGTTAAGCGCTGTGAGCGCCACAACGTAAAGGTTGTATTCTCACACGTGAACGAGCAGCCTATGAAGGTCATGAAAAAGGCCGGTTTCGTTGAAAAGGTTGGCGAGAAGAACTTCTGCGACCATATCGACACAGCTCTCCAGAGAGCAGAGGAAATAGAGAAAGAAATAGAATCAAAGAAAGTGAAATAAATCAGAAGCACCGTGAGGATAAGTCCCTTGCGGTGCTTTTTTGACGAATGAGCGTTTAAGTAAAGTCAGACAAAAAAACGTGCGGATTTTAACGGATATGTATAAAGAACGTCGTTTTGTCCACTTAATCTGCGAAAAATGAGTTGTCAATGTATACTATCCATGGTAATATAATACACAGAGAATGGTCCTTGAAGTTCCAATTCTCATGCAGATAGCAGAAATGCCTATCTGTAAGCCTGCGAGGGCTTTTGAAAATCATCCTCATTGAACCGATACCGAAGTTTCAGTGTTCTTCGGTGTCGGGATTTTTTTGTCTTTACAAGACCTTGGAAATATGGTATAATAATTTTTGTTGTGCATTAAGACAAGCTTATAAACACATAGTTGAGAATTGAGAGTTGAGAGTTATGGTGCCGCCTGCGGCGGTATTATTCAAATAATGTTTGCTAAGCGAACACATTAACTCTGAACTCTCTACTCTCAACTCTAAACTGAATCAATTATTACAAAGCTATAATTGATTTGAGAAAGGATCAGATATGATAACAGTAAGCAATGTGAGCGTGCAGTTCGGCGGCTCAACACTTTTCAAAAATGTAAACCTTAAATTCACAAACGGCAACTGCTACGGCGTTATCGGCGCCAACGGAGCAGGCAAGTCCACATTCCTCCGCGTGCTCTGCGGCGAGCTGGAGCCTGCTTCGGGCGAGGTCACTATGCCAAAGGAGGAGCGTCTCAGCGTTCTCAAGCAGGACCACTTCGCATATGACGAGTACACAGTTCTCGACACCGTAATTATGGGTAATGCCCGTCTTTACGAGATAATGCAGGAAAAGGACGCTCTCTACGCAAAGGAGGACTTCTCCGAAGAGGACGGCGTCAAGGCTTCAGAGCTGGAGGGCGAGTTTGCGGAGCTCAACGGCTGGGAGGCAGAATCCGACGCTTCAAAGCTCATACAGGGACTCGGTCTTTCCGAGGATATCCTTTATTCGCAGATGGCAGGTCTTTCGGGTAACGAAAAGGTAAAGGTGCTTCTTGCACAGGCTCTTTTCGGCAATCCCGATATCATACTCCTTGACGAGCCTACCAACCACCTTGATATCGACGCGGTACGCTGGCTGGAGGAGTTCCTCTCCGAGTACTTCGGTACAGTCATCGTGGTATCCCATGACCGTCACTTCCTCAATAACGTCTGCACCCACATCGTTGATATCGACTACAACAAGATAAAGATGTACGTGGGCAATTATGAGTTCTGGTACGAGTCCAGCCAGCTCATTCAGCGCATGATAAAGCAGCAGAACAAGAAGAACGAGGAGAAAATAAAGGAATTAAAGGACTTCATCGCACGATTCTCCGCTAATAAATCAAAGTCCAATCAGGCGACTTCACGCCGCAAGCTCATCGAGAAGCTCACCGTTGAGGAGCTTCCTGCATCAAGCAGAAGATATCCGTTCATCGGCTTCGATATGGACAGAGAGCTCGGCAAGGATATTTTGCAGGTAGAGGGACTTACCAAGACCGTTGACGGCGTAAAGCTGCTCAACAATGTAAGCTTCACTCTCGGCAGAACTGATAAGGTAGCTTTTGTGGGCGAGAGCGAGCAGGCTATCACCATGCTGTTCAAGATACTTATGGAGGAGGAGCAGCCTGACAGCGGCAGCTTCAAGTGGGGCGTTTCCGTCACCACATCTTATATGCCAGTGGATAACTCGGAATACTTCAACGGCTGCGAGCTTTCCATACTCGACTGGATTCGTCAGTACTCCGTAAAGGACGAAACAGAGACATATCTCCGCGGCTTCTTAGGACGTATGCTCTTCTCGGGCGACGACGTGTACAAGCCTGTAAATGTGCTTTCGGGAGGCGAAAAAGTGAGATGTATGTTCTCGCGCATGATGCTTTTCGGTTCTAACGTGTTGGTGCTTGACCGTCCTACGAACCACCTCGACCTTGAAAGCATTACCGCTGTAAACAACAGCCTTATCAACTTCAAGGGCGTAGTGCTCCTTGCTTCTCACGACCACGAGATAATGCAGACCACTGCTAACCGCATAATCGAGATAACTCCCGACGGCTGCCTTGACAGACAGGGAACATACGAGGAGTTCATCGACTTCAAGAAGGAGAACGGACTTTTATAAGCTGTTGGCTGAATTGAGAATGCAGGGGCGAGATCCGCTCGCCCGTTTGCATGGTTTGCCTTTGGTGGACTGTCGGGGACGCCAGCCCCTACAGATAAAAAATCCCGAAAGAATAACCATAATACTCATATAAGTTTTATAATTATTATTGCGAGAACCCCTTTTGAAAAAGGCTTTTCTCTTATCATTTTCAAGACCGTTATTTCATTTTTTCTATAATAGAGCCCCCAAAAATAACTTGCCCCTCTTTAAAAACTACAGAGGGGCTCTTTTATAGAAAAAACCAGATAAAAGTCTTTGGAAAGGGGTATGGGGGAGAACCTTTCCTCAGAAAGGTTTCCCCCATAATTAACTATAAGCTTCTATACAAGTGTTGCGGTTATTCTTTCGGGATTTTTTCGCTTATTCAAAGGGTACAAGCTCTGTTACGCATTTTTCTCGCCACTGAGCGTACAGCTCGGAGCCCTGCACAAGCTTCACAGCTTCTTCGGCAGCGTTGTCCTGAACTTTGCTCTCATAGCTCTGTGTATAGGCGTAAACGCGGTATGGAGCGTTATTGACGATAAGGTCGATAAAGCTGTACTCTGTCTCCAATTCGGCAGGAGCAGCTTCGTCGGGAGAAGCAACGCTGACATTGCAGGCGCTGACGGGATCGGCTTCTGAAACAAGAGAAACAAGCTTTTGTGTGTCCTCGCTGCTGAGGTCTCCCAGCTTGCTGTAGTCACCGAAAAGCATGAAGTCATCGTCTGTTGTCTCGGTGAGAACAGAAGCCAGCCAGCGGTCGTCGTCAAGCTGATAATTCTCGGTGTACTCCTCTTCACTTGTCCAAAGTCTGTTGAAGCGGTCGATAGTGCCCTCATTGTGCATATAAAAGCCGCACCAGACAGCTCCGTCTGATTGAACTATAAGATCGGATTTAGTGTAGGAATTGGTGTTGTATAGTCTTTCACGATAAATGATACGGCTTTCGGCGGAGCTTGTTTCGGCGCTGCTTCTTGAAGTGGTCAGTTCTGCGGGTTGGGGCAAAGGCGGAATGGCAGACCGTGTATCGGCACTGCTTGTCTTTCCCGAACCGCAGCCTGCCAGTAGTATCGCTGATAAAGCGGCGGCTGTAAGTCGTTTCATGGGATATCCTCCTAAATACGGGAGAAAACTTCTCCTATTCTGTCGCAGATGAGCAGGTCTGCATTACTGTCCATCTGTGTGGGAGCCATATTGATTATGACGAGGTTCTTTCCTCGGAAGTATCGGATAAGTCCTGCGGCAGGGTATACGTTCAGCGAAGTTCCGCCGATAATAAGGGTATCGGCATTGCTGATAGCACGGACTGCACCGTTTACAGTATCGTCGTCGAGAGACTCCTCATATAGCACTACGTCGGGCTTTACAACGCCGCCGCATTCGCATTTGGGGACTCCCTCGGAGTTTATGATATAGTGAACGTCGTGGAATTTGCCGCATTTTGTGCAGTAATTGCGCAGGACGCTGCCGTGGAGCTCATATACCTGCTTGCTGCCTGCTGCCTGATGAAGTCCGTCGATGTTCTGGGTAACGACAGCGGTGAGCTTGCCCTGCTTTTCCAGCTCTGCAAGCTTGATATGGGCAGCATTTGGCTTTGCGTCGAGACAGAGCATTTTTGCCCTGTAGAAGCGGTAGAACTCCTCGGTCTTTTTCATGAAGAATGTGTGGCTGAGGATAGTCTCGGGCGGATAGTCCCACTGCTGACTGTAGAGACCGTCAACGCTTCGGAAGTCGGGTATGCCGCTTTCCGTGGAGACTCCTGCGCCGCCGAAAAATACTATATTATTGGACTCGCTGACTATCTCGGCGAGTTTTTCTATATTGTCCATAGCTTAGTCCCCCATGACCTTTACGAAGAATTTGCGTGTTCTCGGACCGTCAAACTCGCAGAAGTAGATATCCTGCCATGTGCCGAGGAGAAGCTTTCCGCCTGTGATGATGACAGTCTCGCTTGCGCCTATGGCAGAGGACTTGATATGTGCGTCGGAGTTGCCCTCGACGTGCTTGAATGACTGTAGATCGGGAAAGAACTTGTCCATACCCTTGATGAAATCGGTCTGAACGTCGGGATCTGCGTTTTCGTTAGTGGTGATAGCGGCAGTGGTGTGAGGGCAGTAGATAATGCAGATACCCTCAAGAACGCCGCTTTCCTTAACGGCTTCTGTTACCTCGCGTGTGATATCGACAAGCCCCTCAGCAGGGGTGCTTAGTTTAAAGTTGAAAAGCATATTATGACTCCTTTCGGTTGCTCATTTTGCTACGCAAAACAGAGCTGAGTGATTAGTAATTAGTGATTAGTTGCAAATAGCGCAGTTAACATTCGTCGAGCCTACGAACGGGATTCCAAAGGGACGTGTTCCTTTGGCGGAGTCCAGAGGCAGAGCCTCTGGCAGGGTTCGGGGCAGAGCCCCGAGATACGAAGGCGCCTCGCAAAGGGTGAATCTGAAAACAGTCCAGTGGACTGTTTTCAGAGAGGGAACGCCTTGCAAGAGAAGGCGTTCCCTAATGGGCTGTCGAGGACGCCAGCCCCTACAAAAGTATCATGATTTATCAGCGTAATATTTACAGAAATAATTCAGCGGACATTCCTCGCACCGCGGTTTTCGTGCGCTGCATATATCCCGTCCGAACTCCACTGTTCTGTGGCAGAAATCCGAGGACACCTCGGGCGGTATGAGCTTCACAAGGTCTTTTTCCACCTTGGCAGGCTCTTTGTTTTTCGTAAGTCCCAATCTCCCTGTAATGCGTATGCAGTGTGTATCTGTGACCATGGCAGGCTTCCCGAAAACGTCCCCAAGCATAAGGTTTGCGGTCTTTCTGCCGATACCCGACAGCGTGAGAAGCTCCTCCATAGTGCCGGGTACCTCGCCGCCGAAGTCGTTGATAAGCTGATTCGCCATTTCTTTCAGGCTCTTTGCTTTGTTATGGTAAAAGCCGCAGGGCTTTACGTCTTGTTCGAGCTCCGCTATATCGGCATTTGCGAAGGCTTCAAGAGACGGATATTTCTTGAAAAGCGTCTCTGTGACTATATTTACACGGGCGTCGGTGCACTGAGCGGCAAGCCGCGCCGCGAACATCAGCTCATAGGGCTTTGTGTAGTTCAGCGTGCAGGCGGCGTCGGGATAGAGCTTTTCCAGCTCCTCTACAGCCAGTTTTGCTATTTCTTTCTTCGTCATTTAGCGGACTCCTTCAGCTTTTTCTGCTTTTCGAGTATGCTGTCGTATACCTTGTACATCTTCTGCACCGTATTTTCGAGGAAATAGTAGTGCTTGATGTAGAACATCAGCAGTACGAGAACTATTGTCACGAGGGAGAGAACTGCAAGATTCACCTTGAATATCAGCACCGCGAAGAATACTATCAGAATGAATGCGAAGAGCATAGTTACCAGAAAATGGACGATACGCTCATGCTGCATAAAGGCTATCTTGTCCTTGTGCTCAGCCATTATCTCGTCCAGTTCCTCGGAGCTTTGGCACTTTTCAAGGCGCTCCTGAATGTATTTCATATAATTTGTAAGATATTCGGTCATTTTCTCACTCTCCTCATAGACAATGTTAATGAAACTCCACTAAAATTATACACCTTTTTAGCAAAAATGTCAACAGAATTGAAAGAAACGGCGAGAAAAAATCCTCTTATTTAACTAAAGTATGTTTTAAGTATTATTTAAGTTAAATTTGAGCTATCATACAAATAAAAATAACTCTGATTGTGCGGATATACGAAAATTTTTACGGGTATTTAAACATTTTTCTGCAATTATTGATTTTTACTGAAATAATGATATAATTAAGTTGCAAAACTATATCTAAACAGGAGGATATTAAACATGGGAACAAAAATTTTCAAGAAGGCAGGCTCGGCTGTGATGTCGGCAGCATTGCTGCTGAATACAGCTCTTTACAGCACCGCAGCAGTAACTGCGGCTGACGAGCCTATAAAGTTTGAGTTCGAGAACGCTGAGATAACAGGTACTATCTCGGTTGAAAAGGATTCAAACGCAAGCGGCGGCTCTGTCCTCAAAATGACCGAGGACGGCACTATCACAGTGAAGCTCACTGTTGAGGAGGGCGGTCCATATAAGCTCACATTCTACGCTTTTGGCATAGGTACTGACAAGCAGCAGAATCTCAGCGTAAACGGCTCCTCACAGGGCGCTATAGGCATACCGCAGGGTACTGAGTATCAGCCTGTGGAGCTCACGGCTATCCCTCTCAAAGCAGGCGAGAACACTATCGTTATCGAGAAATCATGGGGCTGGTCACAGTTCGACTACCTCACAGCTGAGCCTATGTCAGGCGCCAAGATAGAAGCTAAGCAGACTACTCCCTGCGACCAGCTTGCAACAGTTGAGACACAGAGCCTCATGGCTTATCTCGCAGACAATTACGGCAAGCATATAATCTCAGGTCAGCAGGAGATATACAGCGGCGGTCCTCACGGCCTTGAGACCGAGTTCGAGTACCTCAAGGACACCACAGGTCACTATCCTGCTATCCGCGGCTTTGACTACGGCAACTTCTGCTGTCCTCTCTACGGCAGTGACGACGGCTCAACAGACCGCGTTATCGACTGGGTAAAGAACAAGGGCGGTATCGCTACTGCTTCATATCACCTCAATGTGCCGAAGGACTTCGCAAGCTACACCATAGGCACAAAAATGGACTGGGCACAGTCTACCTATACAGCTAAGGACACTGATTTTTCACCCTCAAAGGCTGCTACGGCAGGCACAAAGGAGAATGAATACTACCTCTCAACACTGAAAACTCTCGCTAAGGAGTTCAACAAGCTTGAAGCTGAGGGAATCCCCGTTATCTGGAGGCCTCTCCACGAAGCCGAGGGCGGCGGCGGTGAGAACGGCTCATGGTTCTGGTGGGGCAGAGAAGGCTCGGCAGCCTATAAGAAGCTCTGGCAGTACACCTACAATACTCTCACAAATGACCTTAACTGCCACAACCTTATCTGGGAGTGGAACAGCTATAACTTCGCAACATCAAAGGACTGGTACCCCGGCGACAACTATGTTGACATCATCGGCTACGATAAGTACAGCTGCACAGACTGGTCAACAGGAAGCGCAAGGTACTACCACAACGACAGCCCGTTCTCCTCTACATTCTACGGCATCATGGAGAAGTACGACAGCGCAAAGATGATATCCCTTGCCGAGAACGACAGCTTTTCAACTCCCGATAAGCTTCAGGAGGAAAAGGCTGGCTGGCTCTACTTCTGTACATGGTATGACGGCGGTTCGGATACAACGAACTTCCTGTCCAACCCAACATTCAATACCAAGGAAGACACTATCGCAATGTATCAGAGCGAGTACTGCATAACTCTTGACGAGCTCCCAAAGGATCTCTACAAGAAGAACGGCGTAACTCCTCCCAATCCGTCAAAGACAACAACTTCCACGACCACAGCGACTACTACAGCAGATCCCAATGCGACAACAACTACAACTGCTTATAAGTTCGCTATCCAGAAGAAGACCGTTACTATCCCCGAAAAGCCTGCACTTGCAGTCGGAAAGCAGATGAATATCACTATCACAGGCGCACCTAACGCTTCTATCGGCGGTGCTATCGGCTTCGGCACAACTGCCGACGACTGGCAGAACATCGAGTGGAAGGGCAATGCCGACAAGGACGGCAAGCTCACAGTATACGTTGATCTCAAGGAAATGCCCGATACCTTCAAGACCTGCGAGGTTCAGGTATGGTGGTCAAACGTATGGAACGCGGCTACTGAAAAGGCTATCGACCAGCCTTACACTATCGACAGCTGCGAGGTCAAGTACTTAATGGGCGGAGCACTTGAAGCCGTATGGGGTGACGCTAACTGCGATAATATAGTAGATATGAGCGACGTTGTACTCATAATGCAGGCTCTTGCAAATCCGAACAAGTACGGACTTGAGGGCACAGAAAAGTCCCATATCACGGAAATAGGCTGGAATTGGGCTGACGTTGATCTGTCCAGCAAGGGCGTAACAGCAAATGACGCACTCAGAATACAGGAATATCTCCTTAAAAAGATAGATACACTTGTTCCGAATGCAAAGTAAAACATAACGAAAAAAGCTGCACATTAGCGAGGGCGTGATAAAAAAATTTATCACGCCCTCTAAAATAATAAAGAAGAAAGAATAATGAATAAAGAATAATGGTGGTATCGCCTTTGGCGATATTTTATTATTATATCCGTGAAACGGATACCTTATTTTTTATTTATTATTTATTCTCTATTCTTTATTCTTTTAGAAAAAGCCGTAAAGAAGCTAAAACTTCTTTACGGCTTTTTTGCTTTATGTGCAGCTTTTTTATGTGCAAATGCATGGGCGGATAAAATATCAGCCAATTAGGGGACGCCCTCACTTGCAGGGCGCCCCCTCTCGAAAAACAATTCACTGGATTGTTTTTCGATTCACCCCTTGCGACATCTCCCCACACTGTGGGGAGTCACCCCACCAGAGGCGCTGCCTCTGACCTTACCGGTACGTCCCCTCTGTCCTACGGACATCTCCCCATCTTATGGGGAGTCACTCTGCCAAAGGAACACAGTCCCTTTGGAATCCCGTTCATATTGTCAGGCAGTAATTACAACATTGAAAATACTGTTTTCTAATGGCTTAATTCTAAGTTCTTAGCTCTAATTACTCCTCGCCCATTCTTGACTTGATGTACTTCTCAAGGAGGTCAACTGTCCTGTCAAGTCCAAGACGGGAGCTGTTAATGCTCAGGTCGTAAAGACGTGAATCGCCCCAGTGACCGTCGCAGTGATAGTTGTGATAGCGCTTTCTCTTGCGGTCTTTCTTGTCGATGAACGCCTTTGCCTTGTCCTCTGTGAGGTTGTAAACGTTCATGACGCGCTTGATCTTTTCACTCATATCTCCCAGTATGAACAGCGAAACAAGACACTTGAAATCGCGGAGCTTTGTCTCGGAGCAGCGTCCCACTACAACGAAGGATTCGCCGCTTGCAGCCTTTTCTCTCAGGAATGTGAACTGCATTTCTGCGATATTGTCCTCGATAGAGTTGCTGTAGCCGTTGACTCTGCGTGAAAGCAGATGATTCTTTGGCTTTTCGTTGTACTTTTCGATCTCATCGGGAGAAAGACCTGTTTTGTCTGCTATCTCCGTAATGAGATGACGGTCGTATATCGGGATATTGAAGCGCTTGGCAAGCTGCTCGGCAATAGCCTTGCCGCCGCTTCCGAACTCTCGACCTACTGAAATGATTACCTGTGACATATATATTCCCCCTTATTGAATTATAAATAACGAACAAATAAATAAACAGTTGATATTGCAAGTACTATGACTGTGGCAGGAGCGAGCTTCTTGCAGTATCTGCCCCAGCCGATAGGATAGCCGTTTTTCTGTGCAACGGAGGTTCCCACAACGTTTGCGGAAGCTCCGATAGGAGTAGCGCTTCCGCCGATATCAGTACCCATTGCAAGTCCCCATGCCAGAGTTGAGATAGGAACTCCCGAGGACTCTGCAAGGCTCTGTATGATAGGCACCATTGTAGCCGCAAATGGGATATTGTCCACGAATGCGCTTGCGATAGCCGATACCCAGAGAATGATAGCCAGCATGAGCATAACGTTGCCGCCGCTGATATCGCCGATGAAGTTTGCTATAAGCTTGAGTATGCCTGTTTCTTCAAGTCCGCTTACCACGATGAAAAGACCGATGAAGAAGATAAGAGTTTTGTAGTCGACTTTCTTGATAAGCTCCAGTGCGTGCTTACCAAAGGCGATAAGTGTGATAGCAGCTATGAAAAGTCCGATAGTTGCTACGGTGAGGTGAGTTGTTGCGTGAGTGATGAGCAGGATAACTGCCAGTGCGAAGATTATGCTGCTGATGATGAAGTCCTTTTTGTTGGTGATAGCCTCTGAGGGCTTAGGGAACTTGCTCATATCAACCTTTTCCTTGCCGCTGCCTGCTATCTCCTTGCGGAAAGCAAAGAACAGGAACAGAACGGATACTGTCAGCGAGATAGCTGCGCAGAGACCTGTGTTTGTAAGGAAGTCGAAGAATGAGAAGCCAAGTGAAGTACCGATGATGATATTCGGAGGATCTCCGCACATTGTTGCCGAACCGCCTAAGTTCGCACAGAAAATCTCGGAAAGTATCATAGGTACGGGATTGAATTTGAGCAGAGAAGAAAGCTCGATAGTAACTGCTGCAAGGAACATGATAACGGTGATACTGTCGATGAACATCGAGAGAACTGCCGACATTATCATGAAAGTGATGAAAATGGGGACTGTTCTGCATTTTACGAGATATGCTATCTTCATGCAGAGCCAGCGGAAGAAGCCTGCCTTAGCCATGCCCTCTACCATTACCATCATGCCTGCTATGAAGATGATAGTCGCCCAGTTTATGCCCTTGCTTTCGCTTTCCGTGACCTGATACCAGAAGTCCTTGGTAGCAAAGCTTTTAATGGCGAGAGTATCCATAACAGCGCTGCCGCTGCGCATACAGATACCGAATACAACGACAAGGGTGAGGATACCGCTGCCGAGTGTGACGTAGTGCCGCTCTATCTTGTCGAGAACTATCATAATGAACATTCCCACGAAGATAATAACGGCGAAAATTTGTGCTGCTGTCATATAAACCTCCATGACTGCGGAGCTGAGCCGCATTATTTGCTTACCCATTAAATAGGTAAAATACACCATTCCGAATTATAGCACAAATGGAGGAGCAATTCAATACAAATATTGTTTTTTTTCGGCAGAAATCAAATTTTGGACAGGCTGTTGGAAATTGACGAAAAATGCGATTATTTTTAGTCAGAGTGTCGAGCCATTCTTTTAACATCAGCTTATGAACGGGATTCCAAAGGGACTGTGTTCCTTTGGCGGAGTGACTCCCCATAAGATGGGGAGATGTCCGAAGGACAGAGGGGACGTACCGGTAAGGTCAGAGGCAGCGCCCCGAATACGACAGGCGCCTCGCAAAGGGTGAATCCAAAAACAGTCCGGTGGAATGTTTTTTGAGAGGGTGACTCCCTACAGTGTAGGGAGATGTCCGAAGGACAGAGGGTGCCGGACACGATTAGTGTCGCCTTGCAAGAGAAGGCGTTCCCTTGAATGGGACGCCGAGGACGTCGTCCCCTACAGAAAGGAAAGGATATTTTTTCGCCGTGGGTATTGCAAATAGTCAGAAGATGTGGTATAATAAGATATGCAGTCGAAAGACTTCTGAGCTTGTAACAGGTTCAAAAGAACTTATAATAGACGCTGCATGGGAGAGAATGGATAAATGCTAAAGTATATTTTGCTCGTAGGCGGATTTGTGCTTCTTATCAAGGGCGCGGACTTCTTCGTTGACGGAAGCTCTGCGGTAGCCAAACGGCTCAAGGTACCGTCACTTATCATCGGAATGACCATAGTTGCTATGGGTACGAGCCTGCCCGAGACCTCGGTCAGCGTAAGCGCCTCGGTGCTGGGAAAGAACGACCTCGCCATAAGCAACGCCGTGGGCTCGAACATATTCAACCTCATGGTGGTCTGCGGAGTCTGTTCACTGCTGTGTCCTATGGCAGTCGGCAGGGAGACCTTGAAAAAAGACCTGCCCTTTTCCATAATAGCGGCAGGAGTTCTTCTTGGACTTGGCACATTTACGGGAACGGTCATGCGCTGGGGCGGAGCTGTACTCCTTGCGCTGTTTGTGTTCTTCCTGTACATGATGATAAGCTCCGCGAAAAAAGCCCGTGCTTCGGGAGAGCAGACCGACGAGGACGAGTATAGGATAATGCCCGTGTGGAAATGCCTGCTGTGTATCATAGGCGGCGGAGCTGCCATAGCTGTGGGCGGAAAAATGGTAGTCGAGGGCGCTTCCGATATTGCCAGGACTTTCGGTATGTCGGACAACCTTATCGGTATGACTATAGTTGCCTTGGGAACAAGCCTGCCCGAGCTTGTTACATCTATCGTTGCGGCACGCAAGGGCGAGGTGGACATGGCGCTGGGAAACGTTGTGGGCTCGAATATATTCAATATACTGTTCGTGCTTGGAATAGCTGCTGTTATCTCACCTATGGCATATACCATTGAAAATGCCATAGATACGGCGGTTCTTATTGTTATGAGCCTTTTCGTACTCATACTCTGTCTGCCGAAAAAGAAGCTGGTGCGCTGGCACGGTGCAGTAATGCTGGCGGTTTATGCAGGCTACACTGCTTATATTTTTGTGAGATAAAGGGGAGAGGGATATGTATTGCTCAAATTGCGGCTCGATAATGGACGAAAGACAGGCTTTCTGTCCGTTTTGTTCGGCTCCGA
The DNA here is from genome assembly GCF_000621845.1 of Ruminococcus flavefaciens MA2007. Classification (GTDB taxonomy): domain Bacteria; phylum Bacillota; class Clostridia; order Oscillospirales; family Ruminococcaceae; genus Ruminococcus; species Ruminococcus flavefaciens_E. The sequence goes on from NZ_KK211355.1 coordinate 227,529, forward strand.
ATCCGAATTACCGTCAGAATGTTCCGCCGCCTCAGTACGGACCGTATAACTATGGTCCGCCGCAATTCTACCGCGACGTATCGCCTTATTCGCCCTATAATGTGAATCCCGAGAACGAGCCTGCGGAAACGCCTCTTCTGGTCTTTTCTGCAATCGAGCCGATAATAGGACTTATCGCAGGCATAGCAAGTCTCAGCAGGCACGAAAAACGTGCAGGAAGAGCTTATCTGCTGGCGGCAGGAATAAGCTTCGGCGTAAGAGTATTGATCGTAATAATGTACGTGGTTTTCAGCGTATTGTTGATATCATGAAAAATAAGGGGGAAAGATAATGACCTGTAAACACTGCGGAGCTTCCATATCCGAGCATGACGTAAAATGTCCATACTGCGACAGCTACATAGACCATGGCACGGCAAATAACAGCTATAATAACGGTGCGCCTATGCAGAACAGGCAGGCTTTCCGCGTTCAGGGACCTGACGAACCGCAGCCGATATTTATCGTTATTTCCCTTTTGATACCGCTTTTCGGCTTCATAATCGGAGCTGTGAATATCTCGGGGGGACACCCCAAGAGCGGCAGGCTTTACCTGATACTCGGTGCGGTATCGTTTTTCCTTTTGTTCTGCGGAACATTCATGTTCCCAATGATGTTTATGCTGCCGTTTTTCCACATGAAATGAGCAAAGCTCCCGTGTCTGGACACGGGAGCTTTTTATAGTTTTCAGATCGCTGACAGCTCAGATCAGAATACGAGTTCGTCTGTGATGTCAAGTGTGTGGATATCGGAAGCTACGAACTTGTTTGCAGCAAGGGTGTAGACGTAGTCGCCTATATATACTGCACGGTTGTAGAGTGAGATATAATAAATATATGCAGAATCGTTTTCACTTACCGATGTGACATCGCCCTTTTTTACGAATTTGCCGTCCTCAAAGCTGAAGAATATATACGATGAGGTATACTTCTGATCGCTTTCGTAACCGTCGTTGTGGTAGGTATATTCATCGAGTCCGATAGGTACGCCGATGAGGTTCTTTTCGGGAGCTATGAGCAGAGCCTTTCTGTCCCACTGAGCAGATGAGCTGTAGTATTTCTCGGTCTTGCCGTCAAGGTCGTCCCAGTCATAGTCGTAAAGCATATCGTTTTTCCATGTAACTGTGTCAACTGCCTTTACATTGTTCGGATCGGAGTTGTCAAACATAGTCAGCTTGATACCTGTTATTCTGCCGTCGTCGTCAGCGTCATTGCCGAAGCCGAGAAGAAGTCCGTCGTTCCATGACTGCATATATGAGCTGAATCCGTTTATTTTCAGCTCGCTGAGAACTACAGGATTTGCAGGATCGCTGAGGTCTATAGCGTACAGGGGATCGGTCTGGCGGAATGTAACGATATAAGCCATATTTCCGCTGAAGCTTGCGGACTTGACCTGCTCGTTGATACCGAGACCGTCTACCATGCCGACCATGTTCATATCCATATCGAGAACATAGACTCTGTTGTCCTGTTTTACTGTCTCATAGGAGTAATAGCCGTTGCTTTCGCCCTTTATCCTGTCCCATAAGCCGTCGATGAAGCCTTCATCGTCCGAATATCTGTGGAAGGTCTCCTTCATCTCGGTATAGCTTGCGGCAACGCGGAAGTAGCCGTTGTACTCGCTCATCGAGAACTGATCGTTTACATAGCCGTCTATGGTACAGCCTGCCTGGGGCTCGATATTTCCGTCCTTTATGGAGATGCGTGTGATATCGGTAGTGTTTCCGTTTTCCCAGCGTCCTGCCGCAGAGTAGAGATTATCTGCCGAGCAGTATATACAACCGCTGTGATCTGCCAGAGTCTTTATGTCCTTGACCTTGGGAGCGCCTGACTTGTTGAGGTCTATGCTGCCGATAATGCTGTAGTTCAGCCATAATGCCGAATCAAACTCGCTCGGGAGCAGTATATCCTCAGCTTCGACAGCTCCGAAGGTCTTTGACATACCGTAGCAGGGGATATACTTTCTGATATTGTCGCTGCCGCCGATCTCCTCAAAGCTGCAAGTGCTATATTCTGAGATAAGGAACATATATCCGTCGGGGGATATCCTTACGTCGTTGTAATAGCCGTCCTGCTTGTAGGTATCAATGAGCTTTGGCTCATCGTCTGTTGTGTAGAACGAAACGAAGGTGTGTGTGTAGTAGTAGTTATCTGACTCATCGCAATAGCTGTCAGTACCCAGTATAGCTATCATATCATTGTAGATATACATATCGATGACATTGATATTCTCGTTATCTCCGAAGTCACTGTTGAGCTCGATGGAGGTATGACCTGTGAACTTGCCGTCCTTTACATCAGCAACGCGGAGAAAGTTACTGAATACCTGATTTTTGTTGGTAGCTGAGCCGATGTAGTAGATACGCTTGCCGTCGGTCTTGACGATATCGGCTTCGAGGACGTCCTGCTCCTGATAGTAGGTATCGGAGTGCTCGGGATCAGCCTCTGTAGTGGGTTCCTCTGTGGGAGCTTCTGTTGTTGTCTCGGTAGCCGGCTCTGTAGAAGCTTCTGTCGTTGTTTCGGTAACAGGCTCGGTCTTTGGCTCTGTGGGGAGCTCTCCGTCAATGATAGGCACTTCGGGTTCAGTGCCGCCGCCTGCGCCGAAACCGCCGCCCTTGGCGTCAGTGGAGCCTGTATATTCGCCGCCGTTGGTCATTGGCGCTTCGGCAGATGATACAGTCTCTTCATCAGCCTCTTTCATTACGAAGTCATCGCTTTTGTATTTGTTTTGTTCTTTTTCGCTTTTGAGCTTTGCTTCCTTGAACATGGTATATATCTGGTCGTAGTTCTTGGCGCCGCTCATATAGCTTGCCTGCTTCTTTATCTCTGTGTCTTTTTCAGCAGGCTTTGTGCCTGTCTCTCTGCTGTCCTGCTGCATGGGAGCTTCCGAGACGGTGGCATTCTTATTATTAAACTTTCCGTTGTTCAGTGAATATGCGGCAGTTCCTCCGATAACTGTGCAGGCAGCCGCAGCAGCTGCTATTCTTCCTGCCATGGAGATGCCGCTTCTCTTTTTCTTTGGTGCTTCATTATCAAGCATTATCTTTATATTTTCGGGCTTGAGCCTGTCGGGAACGGGCTCTGACTTCATCTGCTCTCTGAGCTTATCATCGTTATTCATGTTGATTCTCCTTTCACGATCATAATTCGGGAGTCAGTTCAAGGCGCAGTCTCTGCTTTATGCGCGAAAGCTTTGAGCGTACCGTACCCGACCTGATACCGCACATACGCGATATCTCGTCGCTTGTATAGCCGCCCAGCACTGACATTGAAAGCAGAAGCCTTGATTCGTCGTCCAGCTTGTCCACAGCCTCGCGGAGCTCTACCGACTCGAAGCTGAAGCCCTCCGAAAGGGGAGAGCCATCGCTGAGCTCGTCGGCAGGCTCGAAATACGAGCGCTGTTTACGTTTTATCTTAGCAGCGAGGATAGACATGATCCAGCTTTTGAAGCTTTCAGGACTGCGTAATTTTTTTATGGAGCAAAAAGCGTCCAGAACAGTATCGCTTACCGCGTCGGCAGCGTCATGGGAGCTTCGCAGACTGTATAGGGCTATATGGTAAAGGTCCTCGTATACAGTGGAGTAGAGTCTTGCGAAAGCTTCGGTATTGCCCTGTCGGGCGAGATCGACGTCATTAGAAAAGTCGTTCATGCGAATCCCTCCTTTGAATCCGAATTCATAACATAAGTGTCGAGAAAGGTAAAAATTGCTGCAAAGAAGCTTGAAGTTCTGCTCTTTGCACAAAAAGAATGCCTTTTCATTATGCATTATAACGATATATAAATATTCAACCCACAAAAATGCGCTTTTGGTGGAAAAAACGCAGGAAACTTCATTGACATTTCTTAATAAATAATGTATAATATATGTAACTTCTATTGCTCCATATCTGAAATTATACATTAAAACACTGTGAAAGTAAAGGATTTCCGCACAAAAACCGACCGAGCGGATATGTGCGTCCCTGAAAATCAATAACGGGGTGGGAACATGGTAAGAAAAAAGAGAATGATTTTCGGCGTTGTTGCAGCAGAAGCCAACAGCATCGAACAGAGACAGGTCATAAAGGGCATCGCCCGTTTTGACCAGTGTATCGGAGTAGACACTGTCGTTTTTTCAAACAATTACAATCCTAACGTCAAGGAAAAGGAGCTTTTCTGCGAAAACAGGATATACGACCTGATACTCTCCGACGAGCTTGACGGCTTGATACTGCTCTCAGAATCTTTTGTCAATGAGGATCTGAAAAAGCTTATTGCCGACCTTATATCGCGCAAAAATATTCCTATCGTAGTTGTGGGTACTTATATCGCGGAGCTTGACCTTCCTAACTGTACCTTTATAAATACCAGCGACGAGAACGACATGGAGGATATCACAGACCATCTTATGGACGTTCACGGCTTTACGGAAATAGATATACTCACAGGCTATGACTTTATCAAAGCTTCAAGTCTCCGAGTAAACGGCTACAGAAAGTCCCTTGAAAAGCACGGCATAGAGTTCGACGAGAGCCGCGTTCACTACGGAAACTACTGGATGAACTCGGGCGAGGAGCTTGCCGAGCGCTATTACAGCGGCGAGCTGAAGCTCCCTCAGGCTATAATCTGCGCAAACGACTATATGGCTTACGGACTTATCGACAAGTTCGACGAGCTGGGAATAAAAATACCCGAGGACGTTACGGTAGTGGGCTATGAGTACATAGGCGACCGCTTCATGCACACCCCTCTGCTGACGACCTATAAGCGAAACCGCGAGACCATAGGCGAGGACGCCGCAAATATGGTCTACAGCCGCATAAAGAAGAGGGAGTTCCTCTTTGCTCCGCCACAGGGCGAGATAATCTGCGGAACAAGCTGTACCTGCGGAGTTGACCGCAGGATATATACTACCGAGCTGAAAAACGCAAGGCAGAAAAAGGAATACGACAACTGGAACCTGTTCAATCCTCTTGACCAGAAGCTGACAGAGTGCCGTACTCTCAACGAGTTCGTTGATATCTGCGGTCAGTTCCACTGGCAGGTAAGAGGCATTCAGAGCTTCTATCTGTGCCTTTACAAGAACTGGTACGACAGCGACGCAGAGCTCAGCGACATACTCTCCTGTCAGTGTATGGTGGACTGGGAGGATAAGACGCCCTTTGATATGCAGAAGTACAATTTCTCGGCGCTTCTTGCCCAGAATTACGAGCCTGCAATATACTATTTCAATCCGCTGTTCTTCAATGACCGCCTTTTCGGTCATCTGGTGCTCAAATTCCACGATCCCGATACCTACGACGATATCTACAGAAACTGGCTGAAATCCGTTTCCAACGGTCTGGAATTCCTGCGAATGAAGAACGATATCCAGTATCTGACACAGTGCCAGAACCTCTCAGACCTGCGCGATACTCTCACGGGTATGTACAACGAGACAGGTATGAGAAAGGCTTATCACACCATAGACTTTGAAAATCAGGAGCACTGCCTTGTTATGATGAGGATAGGCATATCCAATGCAGGCTTCTATGAGCTCAGCGGCAAGATACCTGCTATCATGGACGCCGCCGAAGCTGTCAAGCAGTTCTGCGGAAGCAACGATATCTGCGGCAGGGTGAACGATAACACCTTTGCCTGCATAATCAGCGGCGAGAACGATATAGAGCTCCTTGAAAACAGGATAAATTCAATAATGCTCCAGCACGGAGTATACATCGACCAGTACGGACTGGATTCCTTCGTCTGCGCGGCTGTGAAGTGCACAGAGAAGTCCTATACACGTATCACAGGTATCTGCTCCGATATACTTGCGGAGCGCCAGCGCGAGAAAATGGAGATGCGTATGCGTCCCCACTACGAGGATATGCTCCATATAAGAAGCTATATCTACAGCAATCCCCAGGACAGCTTCGAGTCGGAGAAGCTCCAGAAGCTCTATCCATACAGCGCAGGACATCTCCGCGAGGTATACAAGAAGTGTTTCGGCGTAAGCATACATAAGGACTGCATAAACGCACGAATGGCAAAAGCTACCTACTGCCTGACGGTAACACCGCTGAGTATGGCTGAGATAGCCGAGCAGTGCGGCTATGTGGACAGCAAGTATTTCCTGAGACAGTTCCTTGCAACAGTCGGCGTAACGCCGAACCAATACCGCAATATGGCGAAGTAGGCAGCGTGACGCTGCACCCTTGCCACGCTGCGAGCTGAGCCAGCTCGACCGCTTCCACGTTGCCGCTCGTAAACTCGCTCACGATCATCAAAAACGATAATCGTACATCGCTTACAGCACTTTTTGTATAGGCGGCGTGAATATCAAACAATAAAAACAGACCCCCGAAAGCAATTGCTTTCGGGGGTGTTTTTGGTAATTTATTAGCGCAGATCATTCAATATCATAATCTTCTTCGATCCTTTCAAATATACGATTTTCTATCCAGTCCTTCAATGAAAACTTACGGAGAGGCTCATCATGGTTCTCGTGATCGGCTAAATAAAGTTCGCCGTTTTCGTTTGAAACCAAATATGCACCGTCTCCTATGATCGAACCAAGGTCTAACCAGCCATCAGGCACGGAGTCCCAGTTTTCAATTATTTCTATTTTATCAAGCGGAAAAACAACGATTGTTCCCCAGCCATATTCAAAACCGTCAGAGAACTGTAAAAATTCCTTTATTTCTTCGGGAATTACGGCATTATGTATATTTTCCCATTCAACTATGTCATTGATAGAAGCAGGAGGATTGAGCTTATCGGAAATACCTGCTTTTTCGAGTAAGAGCTTTAATTTATCGAGTGTCGTTTTCATGAGTTTTTCTCCTTGGTTCCGGGGTTTTATACTGAAATTATAACCTGAAAATATGGATATGTCAACAAAAAAGCCACAGCACGATAAATGCTGTGGCTTTATTTCATTATTTAACGGGCTGTCGAGAACGCCAGCCCCTACAGAAAATCAGCCGATTGCGCGTCCGAGGAATGCTGCACCGATGATACCTGCGTCGTTTCCGAGCTTTGCAATAACTATCTCGGTATTCTTGGGTGAGTTGCGTGTGTAAACTTCCTTTGCAACGAGCTCCTTCATTGGCAGGAGAAGCGGATCTCCCTCATTGCAGACACCGCCGCCGATGCAGAGTATATCGGGCTGGAAGATATTGATAGTATTTGTGATACCTGCTGCGAGGTACTTGATGTACTTGTCAACAACAGCCTTTGCGTACTTGTCGCCTGCTCTCATGCAGTCGAATGATGTACGTGCTGTTACCTTGCCCTTTTCCTTTTCGGACTGAGCCATAATGCAGTCAGGGTGCTCTGCGATAGCTTCCTTTGTCATGCGGATAAGACCTGTAGCTGAGGAATAAGCCTCGAAGCAGCCCTTTCTGCCGCATGAGCACTGAGCGCCGTCAACTTCGATAACTGTGTGGCCTATCTCAGCGCCTGCAAAGTTAGAGCCTGAGTATATCTTGCCGTCGATGATGATACCGCCGCCGACGCCTGTGCCGAGAGTGATGCATACTGCGTTCTTAGCGCCCTTTGCAGCACCTGCAACGAACTCGCCGTAAGCTGCTGCGTTAGCGTCGTTCTCGATGAATACGGGCTTGTCGATAGTCTCCTGTATGTACTTCACCATAGGAGTGTTCTTGAAGCCGAGGTTGTTTGAATACTCGATGATACCTGTCTCGCTGTTTGCGATACCCGGTGTACCAACGCCTATCCACTCTATCTGGTCGATAGTGAGGTTTGCATTCTTGACAGCCTCAAGAGCCATTCTTGCCATATCGTCTGCGATCTCCTTTTCGGGACGAGGGCAGTTTGTCTTGGTGCTTGCCTTTGCGATGATGTTGTATTCCTCGTCAACTACACCTGCAACGATGTTTGTACCGCCGAGGTCGATACCTACGTAATATTTCATGTTTATATCCTCCTTATTGGATAGTTGTGACTATTATATCACAATTTCCTTTTATAGCAAATGCGCCTGTTCCTGCGGGAACAAAAACGCTTGAGCCCATAGTAAGCGGTAATGTGTAATTGTCAGCGACAAGCTCGCCGCCGCTGCCGCCTATCATCAGAACGTGTGCAAAGGAGCTTTTATCTGCATAGAGCTCAAGCTCCTTGATTATCCTGTGGCGGTTTACATTGAAGTACTCGCAGTCTGCGAGAAGCTGAGTGACAACGCCGTCAAGCTCCATTCCGTAAACAGGGCTTTTCGGCTCGGCAGGGACTGTATTTGTAACGTCCAGTGCCTTTTCGATGTGGAGCTCGCGGGGCTTGCCGTCAGCGCCCAGCCTGCCGTAGTCGTAAACTCGGTAGGTGACGTTGGAGCTCTGCTGTATCTCGGCAATGAGAATGCCCTTGCCGATAGCGTGGAGCGTACCCGGCTTTATGAAGAAAACGTCGCCCTGACGGACAGGAACGCGGTTCACCTTGTCCATGAGGGTGTTGTCCTCGATAGCCTGTCGGAACTCCTCTTTGGTGAGCTCCTCCTTGAAGCCGTATATCAGCTCCGAACCGATGTCAGCGGAGATAACGTACCACATCTCGGTCTTGCCGCTGTCGTTTTCGTGCTTGCGTGCGTAGTCGTTGTCGGGGTGTACCTGAACGGACAGGTCTTTCTCTGCGTCGATGAGCTTTACCAGCACGGGAAAGCTGTCGCCGCTTTTAAAGCTGCTGCCCACAGCCTCGGGGTGCTGCTTCACGAAGTCGCTGAGCTTCATGCCGTCGAAGTCGCCGCCGCTTATGGTGCACTCGCCGTCGGGGTGACAGCTGAGCTCCCAGCTTTCGGCGAGGCGTTCAGTATCGCTTTCCTTGCCGAAAACAGTGCGGAGCTTTGTACCGCCCCATATATAATCCTTGATAGGTGCTTTCAGAAAAAATGGTCTCACGTTGCTGCCTTTCTTGTAGAAACCGCGGAATCATCCGCTTTTTTAGTGCTTTTTGCAAATTCTCTCTCGAAGTCCTCCTCGGAACCGTTATATACGTTGAGGTCGATGTGTTCCTCGTCGCCGTTATAGCCTGTGAGAGTGCCCTTGTCGCTGTACTGCCAGAATTTCCAGTCCATAAGGTCGGGCTCGAAGCTCACGCTTCTTATCCACAGGGGATAGTCGGAGAAGCTTTCCCTGACGTATCGGAAATAAACGGGGAGAGTTGTGTATATAATGGGCTTTACGCCGTAATAGGCTTCAAGCCTGCTGAGAAGAGGCTTCAGTATGCTTTCTGCTTCTGCCTGTGAGGGCTTGTTTTTGCGCTTGTCGCCGTAGTATTCGATATCCACAACGGGGGGCATATTTATCTCATCTCTGCCGACAGCGGAGATGAAGTTGTCAGCCTGAGTATCGCCTGCGCTGTCAAAGCTGAAAAAGTGATACGCCGAGACCTTTATGCCTGTGCCTGCGGCACGGTCAAGGTTGCGCCTTACGGACTCGTCAGTGTGACCGCTGCCCTCGGTAGCCTTTATAAAGGCGAAGGAAACGTTCTGTGATTCAAGCTCCTGCCAGTTGATATCGCCCTGATAGTTTGATACGTCAACGCCGAAAACGGGATATTTAGCCTTGTTTACCTTGGCTGTGGAAAACAGCATAGCGCCTGCCGCGGTGGCTGTCATAAAGACTGAGCCCAGCAGGGTACAAAGGATATTACGTTTTAAGGTCTTCATATACGGGCAACACCTTCCAAAGCGGCGCTCCCGAAAGGGAACGGAGCAAAAAGTCATACTCTATTATAATAAACTAAAACGCTGAAATAGTCAAGAGTTTTCGTGAAATTCCGTTGCAGAACTTGGAAAGAGAGCTAAAGACCAAGAACTAAGCTGAAGGGGACGCCGTACTCGGCGCCCCGTTGTTTGCTGGCGGTGTGATTTTTAATGTGTATTGACATATCGGCGGAAAAATGATAGAATTTTCTTGATACAATATAATAGGAGGCACATATCATGGATTTTGAAGAAGAATACAAACAGAACAGGACGCAGATGAAAAAAATAAAAAAAGAAGACACAGTGATACTTATAGTATTTGCAGCGAATGTCGTTATGTCGCTGTGGATGCTGTTTGCATTTGTGATGACGTTTAACAAGACGGCGCTCCTGACCGCAGTTCTTGGGCTGGCAGCTTCGGCAGTTGGCTTTTTCAGCGCATACAGGAAGGATTCGGCTCTTGCTATAGCGGCAGGAGTGCTTCTCTTTGCGGAGATATCAGCTCTGTTCTTTTCTAACGGTATTTCGCTCTTGGGAATTCTGGAGATAGGCGTATTCGGGTGGTTCGCTGCCAGAAACTTCATGAATATAAAGAAATACAGGTGGCTCGAACAGCAGGACGGCTTTCCACAGTTTGAGCCTAAGCTGAAAGAGTACGACATGGACAGAGTACAGCGAGCCATAAAGGACCCTTATGCTCGGAAAATGGAGGAAAGGCAGAGAAGCTCATCAGGCAGTATGGAGGAGTTATGAGCTAAGGGCTAAGCGACTGAAAGGAGCGATATATGCAGAATAAATGGAAACAAGCCGCCGCGGAGCTTCAATGGCTCGCCGACAGCTACTCGGCAGAAAAGCTTCTGCCGCCAAGTGAAATACATCAGGAGATACTCATTCGCGCATTGAAGCTTCTCGGGGAGGTCTCTCCGCAGGCAGAAGCGCTGATACGCCCGAATTTAGGGATAATGCTGCCCTATACCATAATTGCAGATGTTAAGGGAGACCGCGAAAACGGTGCAGGCAGGCATTATTACTGCGGCTGCGCCACCAACGGCAAACCGCAGAAGACCGTTCGCGGCTATTATAAAAACGGAAAAGACCTTTTCGCAAAGAGCGCCCGAACCATGTTCGAGGAGGACTATACCATGGCGCTGTCTATGCACTGCGGCGGCTTCGTGAAGCATGGCGCAGTCTATCTTGCCCGTGCCGTCCATATGCTGGCTGATATGTGCTGTCTGCCCCATGCGGCGAAAATGACCTATTTTTCCAGCAAGCGCGGTGTCCACATGAGCTATGAGAACCTCGCCCGTGCCATGTATCCCGAGTTTATCCCTGAGCAGCACATCAAATACGAACAGCTCCGCCGCTTTGCCAAGAGAAGCAGCTTCACCGCGGCCCTGAACAAAAATACAGTTGCCATATGCAGCGAGATACCTGAGATATTTACAGCTCCCGAGGCTGAGATAAAACACCGCCTTTACGATACGGAGACGGCAGTTGCGGCACTTCTGTACCGATTCTACCGCGATACAAGGGTAGACGCTATCCACGGTCACTATGTCGCCGACGGCATGACCTGCCGTCCCTTTGCGGACTTCCCAACCCTTGAAATAAGGCTTACCGAGCATGGTATCACTTTTGAATTTGAGGGCGTTCCCGTCAATACCCGTTTCGGCAGCGCTTTCCGTGCCGCCCACCGTTTTGAGGGGCGTTTTACTCTCACACCTGTGGGAAATACCAACGGACTTGTGCTCTCTCGCAGAAAAAACGGGCTGGTGCCCTTTGATCCCCGTGATATGGAGCAGATGTTTACTATTTTGTAGAGCTAAGGATTAAGAACTAAGAGCTAAGAGCTAAGAACTAAGAGCTAAGAGCTAAGAACTAAGTAGGGGCGCCGTTTCGGCGCCCGTTAATTACGTTGCAAACAAAATTGTGTCTGTAGGGGCTGATGCCCACATCAGCCCGTTTTATCTATACAATACTTACGGGGCGATGTAGGCATCGCCCCCTACATTGTGTTCGCGTTCATGCAATAATTATGCATTATGAATTACAAATTAAAAAGGGCGTTCGTGATGAACGCCCTTTGATATTGCATTAGTTTCAGCTATTAGCCGAGCTCTGCAAAGTACTTGATTGTTCTTACCATCTGTGATGTGTAAGAATTCTCGTTGTCGTACCATGAAACAACCTGTACCTCGTAGAGGCCGTCACCGATCTCAGCAACCATTGTCTGTGTAGCATCGAAGAGTGAACCGAATCTCATGCCGATAACGTCAGAAGAAACGATCTGATCCTCATTGTAACCGAATGACTCGGAAGCAGCAGCCTTCATAGCAGCGTTGATGCCTTCCTTAGTTACGTTGCTGCCCTTAACAACAGCTGTGAGGATTGTTGTAGAACCTGTTGGAACAGGAACTCTCTGTGCAGAGCCGATGAGCTTGCCGTTGAGCTCTGGGATTACAAGACCGATTGCCTTAGCAGCACCTGTGCTGTTAGGAACGATGTTTGCAGCGCCAGCTCTTGCTCTTCTGAAGTCGCCCTTTCTGTGAGGACCGTCGAGGATCATCTGATCGCCTGTGTAAGCGTGGATTGTGCTCATGATACCGCTCTGGATAGGAGCATAATCGTTAAGAGCCTTAGCCATAGGAGCGAGGCAGTTTGTTGTGCATGAAGCAGCTGAGATGATCTTGTCATCCTTTGTAAGAGTCTTCTCGTTTACGCTGTAAACGATTGTAGGAAGATCGTTACCAGCAGGAGCTGAGATAACAACCTTCTTAGCGCCAGCGTCGATATGAGCCTGTGACTTGTCCTTTGAGCAGTAGAAACCTGTGCACTCGAGAACAACGTCAACGCCGATCTCGCCCCATGGGAGCTCTGCAGCGTTAGCCTTAGCGTAGATTGTAAGAGTCTTGCCGTCTACAGTGATTGTGCCCTTCTCATCGTCTGCTGAAACAGTGTGAAGATTCTCACCGATCTTTCCGCAGTAACCGCCCTGAGCTGTATCATACTTGAGAAGCTGAGCGAGCATTGAAGGCTTTGTAAGGTCGTTGATTGCAACTACCTCATAACCTGGAGCATCAAACATCTGTCTGAATGCAAGACGACCGATACGGCCGAAACCATTAATAGCAACTTTAACTGACATTGGATATACCTCCTAAAAATTTGTATGAATTAATTATACCCCAACTGAGAAATTTTTTCAAGTGGTTCGATAAAAAAATAACAGAATTTTCTATAAAATCACAGATTGTATAAAACGGGCACTGTTGAAACGAAAAATTTTGTCAGCATTTTACTGTACCAAATCATCACTGTAACTATTTCTTTTTTTACTCAAATGGTGTATAATATATACATATATTATGTCTCTGCACATTTGCGGAGAGACTGGAGATACTATGGACAACAACAAAGACTTCGGGGAATTTTTCGGGAGCCCCTTTGCTGCGGAGCTCATAAGCAGCACGGAAAATGTGATAAGGCGCTCTGTGTCGGGTATAGCGGCTGCCTGCGAGACGCTCAGCGAGTCTGCGGAGAAAAAGCACTCAAAGCAGGATAAACAGCTCATTGACGGCATAATGGCGATGTGCTGCGACCTTATGCGCAGTGCTCAGCTCAGTAAGGCTCTCACGGCTGAAAAGCTCACCGACGAGGATATGAGTACGATACGTGCAGACGCCTTTCTCAGGGATTTCGCCGAAAGCTGCAAGGCGGCTTCAAAGGGCAGGTGCACTGTAACGGTAGGCGAGACCTCGGCTTCTTATATCAGGACTGACAGGGAGGCTCTGCGCTTTCTGCTGCTGAGCTTTGTGAGACGGCTCACGGCTTGCGGCGAGGGCGGAAAAAACGCCTTTGAGGTGTCCTGCGGTGAGAAGTTGAAAACTTTAAACATTTCTGTCAGGGCTTTGGGGACATTTGTGGACGAATCCCATGTGGGACAGACCGATATTTTTGATTCCCGTTATCGTGAAGTATGCATGGGCTTTGCAGAGCGCATAGGCGCCTGCGCAGAGCTCTCGGACAATGCGCTGACAGTTGGTATTCCGCTTAGTGACGGCAATAGCAGGGCTGTTGCGGAGGCTGCCTCGGCAGAGCCCGAGAGGGACAGCTTTGATCCCTTCGGCGTTATGCTGGGCAATATGTGAAGCCCATTGTGACAGGATTGTGACAATTTCGTAAAACTAAGCAATATTGACAGAATAATCTGAAAATTTTGTTGACATTATTCAAAAAAAGTTGTATAATAAAAATGTTGAAAGATCTCAGCGAAAAATTCATCGTTTTGGAGTGCTTTTATGGGAAAGAATTATGAGATCGAGAGGAAATTCCTCGTTGAGTTTCCCGATGTTTCACTGCTGGATGTAAAGCGCAGGATAGCTATAGTCCAGACCTATCTCAAAAGCGGCAGCAACGGCTCGCAGCGGAGAGTAAGGTACGTGGACGAGAACGGCAGTGTTAAATATACCTACACGGAAAAGATATTTCTTACTCCTGTGACAAGAGAGGAAAATGAATCCGAGATAAGCGGCGAAATGTATCAGCAGCTCCTTAAAGAGCACCGCGGCGACTGTCCGCCTGTGGAAAAAGTCCGCTACTGCTTTGACTATGAGGGGCAGCTCTTTGAAATGGATAAATATCCCTTTTCGGATAAGCTTGCTATCATGGAGCTGGAGCTCAGCTCTCCCGAGCAGACTATCGATTTCCCCGACAAGGTCAGAGTTATAAAGGAAGTATCCGATGATCCGCGTTACTCCAATGCGGCTCTTGCAGCAGCAGGGGCGTTTCCCGAACAGCAGATTGGAGAATAGATTCAATGTCGGAAAAATTTGTACCCGCTGACAGCCCCGAGCAGCTCTCCGCATTATTCGGTCAGCTTGACGGCAATATCAGCGGTATCCAGAAGGATTTCAATGTCACCGTCGTAAGCAGGGACGGGGGCATTAAAATTATCGGTGACGGCGATACCGAGGGCGCTGAAAAGGCTCTGAAGGCTCTTATGAAAATGGCAAGCAGCGGCAATTCTGTCAACGAGCAGACCGTCCGCTACGTCACATCTATGGTGGCTGACGGAGTCGAGCAGGAGCTTCAGGAGCTTGGAGGCGACGGCATATGCATGACCGCCTCGGGAAAGATACTCCGTCCGCGAACCGTCGGTCAGAAACGCTATACCGACGCTATAAAAAATAATACCATAGTTCTGGGAATAGGTCCTGCGGGTACTGGCAAGACCTATCTTGCAGTTGCTATGGCTGTAAAGGCGTTCCGCGAGCATAAGATAAAGAAGATAATCCTTACCCGTCCTGCCGTTGAAGCAGGCGAGAAGCTGGGATTTCTGCCAGGTGATCTTCAGGATAAGGTGGATCCTTATCTTCGTCCGCTCTACGACGCACTTTTCGATATGTTCGGAGCAGAGAGCTTTGCACGATACATGGAAAAGGGGATAATCGAGGTGGCTCCGCTGGCTTATATGCGCGGACGTACACTCGACGAAGCTTTCATTATCCTCGACGAGGCTCAGAATACCACCTCCGAGCAGATCAAGATGTTTCTCACAAGACTGGGAAACGAGAGCAGAATGGTCATCACAGGCGATATCACGCAGATAGACCTGCCCGACACCAAGAAATCGGGACTTGTGGAAGCCATTAAGGTGCTCAAGGGTATAGATGATATCGAGATACACCGCTTTACCGAGAAAGACGTTGTGCGACACAGATTAGTACAGGATATCATCAAGGCTTATGAAAAATACAATGAAGGGAGAAAGAATTATCATGGCTAAGTTAAAAGTTTATGTAAAGAACAATCAGACAGAGGTGAAGGTACCTGTAGGTATCAGACTCCTTATCAGAAGATGCTGTCAGGCAGTACTCACTACAGAGAATTTCGGAAAGGACGCAGAGGTAAGCGTTTCATTCGTAAGCAACAATGAGATAAAGAATCTCAATAAAATATACAGAAACAAGGACGCTGTAACAGACGTTCTCTCATTCCCGCTCACAAGCGAGGACGGCACTGTTGAGATAAATCCCGAGACAGGCGCAGTTCAGCTTGGCGACGTTGTTATCTCACTGGAGACAGCAGTAAAGCAGGCTCAGAACTTCGGTCACTCACTGGAGAGAGAGGTGGGCTTCCTTACCGTTCATTCAATGCTCCACCTGCTTGGCTACGACCACGAGACAAGCCAGCTCGACCAGCGTATCATGCGCGAAAAGGAAGAGTCTGTCCTTGAAAAGCTTGGTATCTCCAGAGACGCTACATTTGTTATCAACGGAGAAAACAACTGATGTCAAGAACGGCTTTCGTTACTATCGCAGGACGTACAAATGCAGGAAAATCCTCGCTCCTTAACGCTATCGTGGGCGAGAAGATAGCTTCTGTCAGCAATAAGCCCCAGACTACCCGTACCCGTATCACGGGCATACGCAATATAGACGACGTTCAGCTGGTATTCTTCGATACTCCGGGATTACATAAGCCCGTGAACAAGCTCAGCGAGCATATGCTCAATACCGTCAAGGAGTCCGTAAGCGACATCGACGCGGTAGTGTTTGTTATGGACTGCACCAAGAAGATAAACGAGCAGGAGCTGAATTTGCTCAGGTCTATGAACGACTCGAAAATGCCCGTTATCCTTGTGCTGAACAAGATAGACCTCCTTAAAAACAAGGACGAGCTTGCTCCTGTTATCGCTGACCTGACCTCGAAGATAAAGTTTCAGGCGGTAGTTCCCGTAAGCGTTACGGAGAACAGCGGCGTTGACATAGTTATCGACGAGATAATCGCTCTTTCAGAGGAGTCCGTGCACTTCTTCCCCGAGGATATGATAACAGACCAGCCTGAAAAGGTGCTGGCGGCAGAGATGATACGTGAAAAGCTCCTTATGCTCCTCAGCGACGAGGTGCCTCACGGCATAGCTGTAGGCGTTGAGCAGATGACCGAGCGCGAGGACAAGGATATCCTTGATATATCCGCTGTTATCTACTGCGAGAAGGAGTCCCACAAGGGCATAGTCATAGGCAAGGGCGGAGCTATGCTGAAAAAGGCTTCCACTGCCGCAAGAATAGAGCTGGAGGACTTCTTCCAGATAAAGGTCAACCTCAAGTGCTGGGTAAAGGTCAAGGAGGATTGGCGCAACAGGGAGAATCTCATCAGGAGCTTCGGACTTTCCGAGAAATAATTACCGCAAATAATAACAGGCTTTCCGCAGATGATATTTTCAGAGCTATGGCTCGTATCTTATCTGCGGAGGCTTTTTATGAATGAAGATATATTATGGGATAAATTCGCCGAAACAGGCAGGATAGAGGACTATCTGCGGTATTCGGCTTGCAGGGAAGATAAACATGACTACTGTTGAAGGCATCGTCCTTAAAGAGCGTTCTGTGGGAGAACAGGACAAATTCATTGATATACTCACCAAGGAGAGCGGAGTTATCGAGGTTTCCGTCAAAGGCGCAAGGAAAATAAACGGAAAATCGGGCAGCTCTACTCAGCTTCTGGCGTATTCTCGGTTCTGCATAGACAAGAGGGGCAGCTATCTGTACCTCAACAGTGCAGAGCCGATACATATTTTTTACGGGCTCCGCGAGTCCCTTACCAAGATATCCCTTGCCTCTTATTTTGCGGAGGTGCTTCGCTTCTGCATAAGACCTGAGACTCAGAACGGGGATATACTGCGGCTCATGCTGAACTGTCTCCACTACCTTGAAAATGGCGAGCGTGATGAAGCCTTCCTCAAAGCAGTGTTCGAGCTGCGACTGATGTCCGAGACAGGCTATATGCCCGATATCGTGGCTTGCAGAGGCTGCGGCGTTTTTGAGCCCGGGGAGCTCTTTTTTTGTATCCGCGACGGCGGCTTCTTCTGCGCAGACTGCTTCGAGAGCGAGAACGCAGACGACTTTATGAAGATAAAACTGCCTGTACTCAGCGCTGTGCGGCATATAGTTCTTGCGGATATGGGCAGGCTTTTCAATTTTCGCGTGTCCGAGGGCACTCAGCAGAGACTTTCGGCACTGGCGGAGTCCTATGCGCTGACTCATCTGGAGCGCAGCTTCGGGACTCTGGATTTCTACAGGTCGCTTCTCTGAAAGACTGAATTTTTGGCTTCAATGTAATTTTTTTTATGATTTTTAGCGCAAATAATGAAAAAGTTATTGCATTATTGCTTTTTTTGATGTATAATTATAATGTCTATTTATGCATTGAAGGGGAGGTGCGCACTGTGAAGAAGAAAAAAACAATAGCTGTTATTGCTGCTGATGTGTTCAACGACTACATGAACCGTATTTTTGTGGGAATTTCTGAGCAGTGCAAAGAGCTGGGCTACGATGTTCTGACCTTCCTCATGGCTTTCAATCTTGACAGCGGCAATCTCATTCAGCAGGGCGAGGAGAATATCTTCACCCTTGTTAAAAAGAATATAATAGACGGCGTTGTGCTCATGGCAGGTAATCTCGCCAGCCAGAACCTTATCGACAAGTTCGTGAAGGTGTTCTCTCACTGGGGCATACCTGTTGTGGCTCTTGACCACGACTTCGATTTCTGCGACAGCATTTACGCAGACGATACAAAGCTTTTCGAGCAGATGACCGACCATTTCATCGAGGTACACGGCTGCAGCAGGATAATGTGTCTTACAGGTCCCGATGGCAGCAAGCCTGCGGAGACAAGACTTGCAGGCTATAAAAACTCTATGGAAAAGCACGGTCTGGAGATCGGCGAGGGAGACATAGTCTACGGCGATTTCTGGAAGATAGTCTCACAGAGACTTGCCAAGGAGTTCATAGAGGGCAAAAGAGAAATGCCCGAAGCTGTTATATGCGCAAATGATACTATGGCAAGGTATCTTGCCAGCGCACTGGTCAAGGGCGGCAAAAATATCCCAGAGGATATAAGGATTTCAGGCTATGACGGCAGCAATGACGCTATACTGAATATCCCGTCCATTTCAACGGTGCTCCCCGAAAATGAGCGCATGGGCGCAAGAGCAGTATGCATACTCCACAAGAAGATAAGCGGCATTACTGTTGAGCCTGTGGAGACTCTTGCTCACGGAAGACTGCTGTTTGCACGTTCCTGCGGCTGCGGCAGCGCTACATATCACAGCGTTTCTACCCGTGAGGAGTACCATAACCGCGTTGTAAGATACGAGAATTATTTCAAGAAGAGCGGTATGCTGGAAAGCCTTATGGAGGAGGAGAACCTTGACGGGCTCCTGCATAAGCTCAACGGCTTTGTTTACGCTATAAACGGGCTGGATACCTATATGCTCTGCCTCAATAAAAACTGGGACAACATCGAGGGCGACGAGGGAGACTACGTCCGCGAGGGCTATGCTGCCTTAATGGAAGCAAGAATGGTCTATACCAGAAAAAAGACGGAATTTACCAGCAGGAGCTTCCGTTCAAACGATATCCTGCCTCATTTTATCGACGAGTATTGCAGCGAGCCGTCTACTTATTTCCTGCTGCCTGTTCACTTCATGGACAGGTGCTTCGGTTATTCGGTATTCAGATTCAGCGATATACGCTGTGCGGCAAGCAATGTTTTTGCTCTCTGGAACAGGAATATCAGCGTTGCGCTGGAGTTCCTCCGCGTGCGTACAAAGCTGCTCAGCATAAATCAGCGTATTTTCATGAGCTCTATCCGTGATACCCTTACAGGTATCTACAACCGTCACGGCTTCAACCGTATGGCGGAGGGCATATTCCGCAAGGCTTGTCAGGAGAAAAAACAGCTCTTTATCATCATTGCTGACCTTGACAGGCTCAAGATGATAAACGACAACTACGGTCATATAGAGGGAGACACAGCTATCACGGCTGTGGCGAACGCCCTTAATACCTCCTGTGAGATGAACGAGGTCTGCGCCCGTACAGGCGGCGACGAGTTCGCTATCATAGGCTGCGGAAACTACACCCCCGATAAGATACAGGAGCATTACAGGTATATCTACGACTATCTTACAAGGTATAACGCTTCTGCGAAAAAGGGCTATGCTGTGGGAGTCAGCCTCGGCTGCTTCTGCGAGGTGCCCGATGAGAACGAGCCTCTTGACAAGTATATCAAGATAGCAGATACCCGAATGTATGAAAATAAGGTGAAGCGCAAAAAGCTCCGAGAGGACTGAGGCTGCTGTGGGAACACGGCAGCTTTTTTTGTGCGTTTTGCCTTGATATAAAATATGTATTGCTATTGACAAAAAGGCTGAAATGTGGTAAAATAAACTGAATTGCAAAAGAAGCTTCGGTTTCAGCGCAAGACTATTGACCACTCCTTTCGGAGTCGAGGCCATACGGACAGCCGGGTCAAATGCCGAATGCCGAATTATCGGCTGGCAACTTTCTGTTGCCTTATTGATTCGACTGTGCGTCGATAAAGTTTTTATAAGTTCTCATCAGCTTGTGAAAGGTCAATAAGAGTAGTAAAAGGTAGTACTTGCTTGTATAGACTCTGAAACCGTATATGAAGTTTCTGCGTTTTCCGCATAATATTTCATGCACACAATGGCTGATAAGGTCTTTTGTGTGCATTTTTTGTTTAAAGGTGTGGTATTATGGAGAATAAACTGAAACTTTACGGATTCAATAACCTTACGAAGTCTTTGAGCTTCAATATATACGACGTCTGTTATGCCAAGACGGCACGCTCTCAGCAGGAGTATATCGCCTATGTTGACGAGCAGTACAACTCCGAGCGTATAACAGATATCATGACTCATCTTACCGAGATGATAGGAGCACAGGTGCTCAGCGTTTCACGTCAGGACTACGATCCTCAGGGCGCTTCTGCTACCTTCCTTATCGCCGACGATACTATGATACCCGCAGGGGGCACTGAAACTGTAGCTCACCTCGACAAGAGCCATGTTACCGTTCATACCTACCCCGAGTTCCACCCCGATACCTCTATCGCTACTTTCCGTGTGGATATCGACGTTGCTACCTGCGGCAAGATAACTCCGCTGACAGCCCTCGATTACCTCATCGGAAGCTTCGATTCGGATATCATCACCATGGACTACAGGGTAAGAGGCTTTACCCGTAATCTGGACGGCGAAAAGCTCTTTATCGACCACAATATCACTTCCATACAGGACTATATCGACTCAAAGATACTCGATAAATACGACGCTGTGGACATAAACGTATATCAGGCGAATATGTTCCACACAAAAATGCTCATTAAGGAGCTTGACTTGCAGAATTACCTGTTCAATACAGATGTGAACGAGCTTCCTCCAAGGCGCAGACTTGAGATAACAGACGCGCTGAAGCGGGAGATGATAGAAATTTTCAGCGGAAGGAACGTGTTCGGAAATGGCTGAGCTTTCCCAGACAAATGCGCCGATATATGAGGCGCTGAGAAAATTCCGCCGCATGAGAGTAGTGCCCTTTGATGTCCCCGGACATAAGCGCGGCAGAGGAAATATGGAGCTTACCGAGTTCCTCGGCGAGGACTGCATGAACGTTGACGTCAACTCCATGAAGCCTCTCGACAATCTCTGTCACCCCGTATCCGTCATCAAGGACGCGGAAATGCTGGCGGCTGAGGCATTCGGCGCGGCTAACGCCTTTTTCATGGTGGGCGGAACTACTTCTGCGGTCCAGAGCATGATAATGTACGCCTGCAAGGAGGGCGACAAGATAATCATGCCCCGAAATGTCCACAGAAGCGCTATAAACGCGATGATACTCACAGGCGCTGTGCCTGTTTACGTAAATCCCGACGTCAATCATCAGCTTGGCATCGCGCTGGGTATGTCTGTTTCACAGGTGGAGCAGGCTATCCGCGACAATCCCGACGCCAAGGCTATAATGATAAACAATCCAACATACTACGGCATTTGCTCCGATTTGCAGAGGATAACCGACCTTGCCCATGAGCACGGTATGCTGGTGCTTGTTGACGAGGCTCACGGCACCCATTTCTACTTCGGAGAGAACTTCCCCATAACCGCTATGGCGGCAGGGGCGGACTGTGCTTCCGTAAGTATGCACAAGTCTGGCGGAAGTCTTACCCAGAGCTCATTCCTGCTCATGGGAAAGAACATCAACGCCGACTATATGCGTCAGGTGATAAATTTAACTCAGACTACCAGTGCTTCCTATCTGCTTCTGTCGAGTCTGGATATCTCACGAAAGAGACTTGCTCTCGGGGGGCGTGAGATTTTTGCACAGACTGTTGAAATGGCAGAATACGCCCGCTCGGAGATAAACGAGATAGGCGGATATTACGCTTATTCAAGGGAGCTTATCAACGGCGACAGTATCTATGACTTTGACGTTTCAAAGCTGAGTATCTATACCCTGCCCATAGGTCTTGCAGGTATCGAGGTCTATGACCTTCTCCGCGACGAGTACGACATACAGATAGAATTCGGCGATATCGGCAATGTTCTCGCTTACATCTCGGTAGGCGACAGAAAGCGCGATATCGAGCGCCTTATCAGCGCTCTTGCCGAGATAAAGCGCCGCTTCGGAAAGAGCAGCGCACATATGCTCACTCAGGAGTATATAAGTCCTGTAGTTACGGAAACTCCGCGAAAGGCGTTCTATGCGCCCAAGCGTTCACTGCCTCTTGAAGAAGCGGCAGGACACGTTTGCAGCGAGTTTGTAATGTGCTATCCGCCCGGTATACCAATACTTGCTCCGGGAGAGCTCATAACTCCCGAGATAATCGAGTATATCAGGTACGCCAAGGAAAAGGGCTGTCAGATGACAGGTACAGAGGATATAAAAATCGAGAGACTTAACGTCCTTGATATATAAGTCGGCATAATAAAGGCGGCATTTTTGTTATTTTTTATTTAGGGGGAAATGTATATGAAAAAAGTAGGTATCATCATGAGTGTGCTTATGGGAGTTACCATGAGCTTCTGCCTTTCGCTTACGAACTCTATTGTGTCAGCGGATAAATTCGATATGACGCAGTTTCTCATAAGCTTCGGCGCAAGCACGGTGCTCAGCCTGATAATAGGCTTGATAGTGCCTATGAAAAAAGTTGAGGACGGAGCCTGCAAAGCAATGAAGCTGAGAGAGAACAGTGTTCCTGCAAAGCTTGTGTCTGCATTTATCTCGGATATCATATACACTCCGATACTCACATTGTCAATGATAATCATAGTACGCAAAATGGTAATGAAGATGAGCCACGGACACGCAGTGCTCCCACCCTTTGCGACAATGTTCATAAAGTCTTTTATACTCAGTCTGGTGGTTGCGTATATCATCATTCTTATCGTAACACCGATATTCCTGAAGCTTTCATTGAAGCTTGCAGGCGTTAATCCCGCAGGAGGTCCGCCTGCTGATAAAAAATAATTTGCGGAGCTAACTGTTTTTTTGATGTTAGCTTGTAGGGGCTGATGCTTAACAAGCACCCGTACCCTCTGTCAGCTTTGCTGACATCTCCCTACACTGTAGGGAGTCACCCACATCAGCCCGACTATATTCCGCAATTAAGCGGGGCGATGTGGGCATCGCCCCCTACATTTGGGAGTGATACCCATTTTGCAAAGCATAATGGGTATCATAGAACGGAGGTATTGTATGGAATTATGGTTCACGGAGAGACATACTCCTAATGTTAAATTTTCAATAAAGGTCGATCATCAGCTCTACAGCGGCAACAGCGAGTTCCAGCGTATCGACGTTTTCGACTCTAAGGAGTTCGGGCGGTTCCTCACTCTCGACGGCTACATGATGCTGACGGAGAAGGACGAGTTCATCTACCATGAGATGATAACTCATGTGCCTATGGCTGTACACCCGAATCCCAAGAATATACTTGTCATCGGCGCAGGCGACGGCGGCGTTGTCCGCGAGCTTACGCGCTATGCCTCTGTTGAGAGCATAGACCTTGTGGAGATAGACGAGCTTGTTGTGGAGGTCTGCAAGAAGTACCTGCCCACTACAGCCTGCCGTTTCGACGATCCGAGAGTTCACGTATACTACGAGGACGGCGTGAAGTTTATCCGCCGATGTACAGACCAGTATGACGTTATAATCGTGGATTCCACCGATCCTTTCGGTCCTGGCGAGGGACTCTTCACCAAGGAGTTCTACGGAAGCTGCTTCAAAGCGCTCCGCGACGACGGTATCATGGTAAATCAGCATGAGAGCCCGTTTTACGACGAGGACGCAGCCGCTATGCAGCGCTCGCACAAGCGCATAGTGGAGAGCTTCCCCATAAGCAAGGTATATCAGGCTCATATCCCGACCTATCCCTCGGGACACTGGCTCTTTGGCTTTGCTTCAAAGAAATATCACCCGACTAACGACTATAACGGCACAAAATGGAGTATGCTCGGCATAAAGACGCGCTATTACAATCCAAGACTCCATACGGGAGCTTTTGCTCTCCCGTGCTATGTAGAGGAGCTTCTCAGAGATGTTGAATAAGAATATACAGACCTTTATCGCCTGCGACAGCGAATATGAGGACGCTAAGATAGTCCTCTTCGGAGCAGGCTTCGACGGTACTACAAGCTTTCGTCCGGGAACGAGGTTCGCACCCTCGGCTATCCGCAATGAGAGCTTCGGTATCGAGACATACAGTCCTTACCAGAATAAGGAAATGACCGACTACAGCTACTTCGACAGCGGAGACTTAGAGCTCCCATTCGGCAGTACAAAGCAGGCGGTTGCCGATATCACAGCACGCTCAGAGAAGATACTTTCCGACGGCAAGCTGCCCTTTATGATAGGCGGCGAGCACCTTGTAACTCTGGGCTCGGTCAAGGCGGTCAATGACAAGTATGACGACCTTTATATCGTTCACTTTGACGCACACGCTGACCTCCGCGACGACTATCTCGGTCAGCAGATGTCCCATGCCTGTGTGCTGAGACGCTGCCACGAGCTTGTTGGTGACGGTCATATCTTCCAGTTCGGTATCCGCAGCGGTGACCGCGAGGAGTTTTACTTTGCGGACAAGCATACGGAAA
Organism: Ruminococcus flavefaciens MA2007; assembly: GCF_000621845.1. GTDB lineage: Bacteria > Bacillota > Clostridia > Oscillospirales > Ruminococcaceae > Ruminococcus > Ruminococcus flavefaciens_E. The sequence goes on from NZ_KK211355.1 coordinate 252,196, forward strand.
TGCATAAATTCAATTTCGACGGGCTTGAAGAGGTCGTTGAGAAGCTCAAGGGAAAGAACGTTTATTTCACCCTTGACCTTGACGTGCTTGATCCGTCCATATTCCCGGGCACGGGTACTCCCGAGGCAGGGGGCGTGACCTTCGAGGAGCTTAGAAAGGCTGTGACGCTGGTTTGCAGCAGGCTCAACATCGTAGGCTGCGACGTGAACGAGCTCAGTCCCGTTTACGACCAGAGCGGCGTTTCCACAGCAGTTGCCTGCAAGATAATCAGGGAAATGCTTCTGGCTCTTTCATAAAAAGTCTGTATGGGGGAAATGATATGGACTATAATTTTAATAATGATAACAGGGACGACTTCACACTGAAACGTGAAGCTATGGTGGATAAGTTCCGCGAAAAGAATGATCTGGAAACAAGAGCAAATGAAAGCCTTAAAGCAAATAAAGCTTTTATGAAGCTACGCATACGTATTTGTTTTCTTTTTATACTTGGCGGTCTGGTGTTCTTCATACTGGGAATGGTTCAGGTAGGTCTGCTTATCAAGTCTAAGCACGACTGCACAGTACTTGTCAAGGGCAAGGTGGATTCATTCGCTGTCAGCTCTTCTATATCTGATGAGGATTCGTCGCCGTCCTATGCTCCCGTGTTCAGCTATGAGTATAACGGCGAGAAGCATATCTATGACGGAGATACCTACTCCGACAAGGGCAAGCTTTACGTGGGACAGGAGGTAGACGTTTACGTCGATCCCGACAAGCCTGACCATATTTATGTGCCTGCTTACAAGGCAAAGAAAAGAACTCCTATCGCTTTTATCATTATCGGACTGCTGATGTCCGTAGGACCTGTTTTGTACTCGCTCCATGAGTACAGATGCGTCGAAAGATACTGGGAGAACGAAAAAAGCAAGGCGCTGTAAGCCGTAAGATGAATGATATCGAGGAAAATATGGATAATAATTCTTATAATGATACGAAAAACAGAAAAAATCCTGCTGGGATCATAATAATTGCTGCCGCAGTTGTGATTTTTCTTGTGGCTGTAGGCGGTATAATACCGTTCATAATGGCAAAAAATCTCGTAGGCGACGCAATAAGAAAGGACACTACTCAGTATAATGTCCCTATTACCGCGGTCATTACCGAAAACCGCGTCAGAGAATCGGACGGCGGTCCCGGCAACAGCATTGCCGACACCAAAACGGGCAAGGTCTATACTCCCGTTTATGAGTACGAATACAGGGGCAAGACCTACAGTGTTGCAGGCAGCGTAGCTTCAAGTGAGAAGAAATATGAGGTGGGAGACAAGGTGAATGTCCTTATTTCGGACGCTAACCCCGGCAAGATGTACGATCCCGAGTATAATCCCACCAAGGTAATAGATGACTTCGGACACAAGATATCGGGTACGTTTATTCTTATACTTGTTGTACCGATAATAATGCTGGCAGTGCTGACGGCTTTTGTTATTATAATAATCCTCCGTGCTTCAAAGAAGAACAAGGCAAATAATGACGAAGAAAACGATCATGATCCCAATGACGACTACAGAGGATAAACGCAATAAGAAAGGCAGGATATGATATGAACATTTTCAGAGCACAGAATGTTTCGGGACTTGCCGAGATACGCATGAAGTATCTCCGCGAGGACTTCCCCGATATGACTACTGCGCAGGCGGCTCAGATAAAGGCTAAGCTGCCGCGGTATTACTCAGACCACCTTAACTGCGACTTCTTTGCATATCTTGCAGAGGAGGGCGGAAAGATAATCGGTTCGGCATTCCTTACAGTAAGGGAGCTTCCGCCCAATCCCAATTTCCCCAGCGGACGTGTGGGAACGGTGCTGAACGTATTTACCGAGTCGAGCCACCGCCGACAGGGTATAGCTACAGCGCTCATGGAACTCCTGATATCAGACGCAAAGGTAATGGAGCTTGACTATATCGAGCTTAAAGCCTCCGAGGACGGCTTCAAGCTTTATAAGCAAATGGGCTTTGAGGTAGAAAACACAGGCTTTACAAATATGAAGCTGAAAATAAGATAATATGCTGAAACTAAAATATTGAAAGGATATTATCAAATGAAGAAAATATTTGCATGGTTTAGTCCCAGCGGAATATTATTCATACTTATTGGCTGCTTATTATTTGTATTTGTTTTTTTTATAAAAAATATGTCTGTTGAAAAGTCTGAAAAATGCACTTTTGAGACCGAGGCTGTGGTAGAAAAAATAGTTGACAGCCGCAACTACGATAATGAAAGAACTCATATGCCAGTATATTCTTATGTTTATAATGGTGAGCCTTTTAAAGCAAATGGTTCAATCTCTCAAAAAAAGCCCAATGTAAAAGTAGGAGAGACAGTAAAGTTCTTTATTGATCCTGATGATCCGACGGACTATTATTGTCCCAAGGAAGAAAAAGGTGATAACCTTGCTTTTATAGCTATTATTATTATGGGCGTGGCTCTTTTTGCTGCGGGCATAGATTCAATTAGAAAAGAATATCAAAATAATACTGAAAAAAATTTTTAAGATACGGAGGAAATTAAAATGGGAAAATGTATGATCATCGGCTGCGGCGGTGTTGCGTCCGTAGCGATCCACAAGTGCTGCCAGAACAGCGAGGTTTTTGAGGGCATTATGATAGCAAGCCGTACCAAGTCAAAGTGCGACGCGCTGAAGGAAAAGCTCCAGCCTACAACAAAGACTGTTATCGAGACCGCACAGGTAAACGCTGATAACGTTGACGAGCTTGTTGCTCTTATCAACAGCTACAAGCCTGACGTAGTGCTTAACCTTGCTCTCCCTTATCAGGACCTCACTGTCATGGACGCTTGTCTCGCTACAAAGACTCATTACGTTGATACTGCCAACTATGAGCCTCTTGATACTGCAAAGTTCGAGTACAAGTGGCAGTGGGCTTACCGCGAGAGATTTGAAAAGGCCGGTATCACAGCCCTCCTCGGAAGCGGCTTCGATCCCGGCGTTACAGGAGTATTCTCCGCTTACGCTATGAAGCATGAATTCGACGAGATAAACTACATCGACATTCTCGACTGCAACGGCGGCGACCACGGCTATCCGTTTGCGACAAACTTCAACCCCGAGATAAATATCCGCGAGGTTTCCGCTAAGGGAAGCTACATCGAGGACGGCAAGTGGGTAGAGACAGAGCCTATGGAGATAAAGAGAGTTTACAACTTCAAGGGCGTCGGCGAGAAGGATATGTATCTTCTCCACCACGAGGAGCTTGAATCCCTTGCACTCAACATCAAGGGCATCAAGCGTATCCGCTTCTTCATGACATTCGGTCAGAGCTACCTCACACATCTCAAGTGCCTCGAAAACGTTGGTATGACATCTATCGAGCCTATCATGTATGAGGGCAAGGAGATAGTACCGCTCCAGTTTCTCAAGGCTGTACTGCCCGATCCTGCGTCACTCGGTCCGAGAACAGTGGGCAAGACCAATATCGGCTGTATCTTCCGCGGCAAAAAGGACGGCAAGGACAAGAACTACTACCTCTACAATATCTGCGATCATCAGGAGTGCTACAAGGAAGTGGGTTCACAGGCTATTTCCTATACAACAGGCGTACCTGCTATGATAGGTGCTATGATGATAATGACAGGCACATGGAAGAAGGCAGGCGTTTACAACATCGAGGAATTCGATCCAGATCCGTTCATGGAGGCTCTCAACAAGTGGGGACTTCCATGGGAAGAGGACTTCGATCCTACTCTTGTTGACTGATTTGCGAATAAAAAGGATCATCGTCTTTACGCTTTTTGCCGTATATATCATATGTGCGGTATTCATGCTGTTCTTTATGAGGAAAAGCCTGCTGGGGAGGTGCTCCTATGGGGAATACTTCCGAGAGAACACAAACTTCGTACCGTTCCGCACGGTCATTGAGTTTGCAGGCTATATCCGCGATGACGACACGGTGTACGGGGATATCTCCTTTGAGAATATCTTCGGCAATGTCATTGCGCTTATGCCTATAGGCTTTTTCTTCCCTGCAATATGGAAAAAACAGCGCCGCTTCGGGAGCTTTCTGCTGACGGCTTCGGCGGTGATAATCGGCGTGGAGACGATACAGTTCATTGCAATGTGCGGCGCCTGCGATATCGACGACTTTATACTGAATCTCACAGGCGCAGTCATGGGCTTTGGCTTTACAAGGCTCAATATAGTGAAAAGACTGATGTTTATCGACGTCATCTTAAAAAAAGGAGAATAGAAATGTCACATTTCAAGAATTTCAAGAAGATAATGGCTGTTGCCGCAGCAACAACTATGCTCATGCTCACAGGCTGCGGAAAGAGCATTTCCACCTCTGACGTAAACGATACGCCTCCCACAACTAATTCAAATCAGTCGGGAAACATTATCGTTCTCACACTTCACCCCGACGCAGCGCCGATTACCTGCGAAAACTTTGAAAAGCTGGTAAATCAGGGCTTCTACAACGGACTTACCTTCCACCGCGTAGTTGACGAGTTCATGGCTCAGGGCGGCGATCCAAAGGGCGACGGCACAGGCGGCAGCGCTGACACTATCAAGGGCGAATTTGCTGCAAACGGCGTTAATAATCCGCTTTCACATCAGCGCGGAGTCGTTTCAATGGCTCGCAGCATGGATTACGACAGCGCTTCAAGCCAGTTCTTCATCTGCTACACAGGCAATTATGCTTCGTCTCTGGACGGTCAGTACGCTGCATTCGCAAACGTTACCGAGGGCATGGAGGTCGTTGACGACTTCATGAAGGTAGAGCGCGACCTTAACTCTATGGGCGAAATGGCTTCACCGAAAACTCCTATCATAATGGAGAAGGTAGAGATGATAGCTCCCGATGAGAACGGCTCTCCGAGAGCAATGATAACCATGAACGACTTTATCAAGAAATGATGGATTATAATTTCGATGTAAATAAAGTGCCGACTCCCTGCTACATAGTGGATGAGTCGGCGCTTATCCGTAATCTGGAGATACTCCGCGGCGTTTCCGAGAGAACAGGCGCGAAGATACTCCTTGCACAGAAGGCATTTTCCTGCTATCACCTCTATCCCATGATAGGGGAGTACCTTGCAGGCACGGCTTGCAGCGGACTTTTCGAGGCAAAGCTGGGCTATGAGGAAATGGGCAAGGAAAATCACGTTTTTTCCGCAGCCTACCGCGAAAGCGAGATAGACGAGATAATCTCATACTGCGGACATATCATATTCAATTCGTTCACGCAGCTCGACAGGTACCGTGACCGCGTTCTTGCGGCAGGCAAGAAGATAGGACTGCGCATAAATCCCGAGCATTCCACACAGGAGGGGCACGAGATATACGATCCCTGCTCGCCTAAGTCAAGGCTGGGCATTACCCGCAGGAACTTCCACGATGATGACCTCAGCGGTGTTACGGGACTTCATTTCCATACTCTCTGCGAGCAGAATTCCGACGATTTAGAGACTACTCTGGACGCAATTGAGGATAAATTCGGAGATATACTGCCGAAAATGGAGTGGATAAACTTCGGCGGCGGTCACCACATCACCCGTGAGGACTACGATATACCGCGGCTGGAGCGCTGCATACGCCGTATGCAGGAGAAGTACGGGCTTGAGGTCTTTCTCGAACCCGGTGAAGCTATCGCTCTCAATGCAGGCTGGCTGGTGACGGAGGTCCTCGACCTTACGGAGAACGATATGCCTATCGCTATCCTTGATACCTCGGCTGCCTGCCATATGCCCGATGTACTGGAAATGCCATACCGTCCGCCCCTTGTGGGCTCGGGAGAGAGCGGCGAGAAGAAGTACAGCTACCGTCTGGGCTCTCAGACCTGCCTTGCAGGTGATGTCATTGGGGAGTACTCCTTCGACGAGCCGCTGAAGATAGGCGACAGGCTTGTATTCGGCGATATGGCTATATACTCAATGGTCAAGAACAACACCTTCAACGGTATGCCCCTGCCGCATATCCTGCTTCTGAAAAAGGACGGCAGCTTCGGGACTCTGCGCAGCTTCGGCTATGAGGACTTCAAGGAGAGACTGTGATGACGAATATTTACTTTGTGCGCCATGCACTGCCCGATCATTCATGCAGGGACGCGGCGCTGAGACCGCTCACCGATGAGGGCATGAGAGATACAGCCGAGGTAGTCCGCGCAATGAAGGATATACACCTTGACTACGCAGTATCCAGTCCCTATAAGCGCAGCTATGACACTATCAAGGGAGCTGCTGACGACCATGGGCTGAAAATAGAGCTTGACGACCGCCTCCACGAGCGTATCAGCGGCGAAAACGGCAACAACCGCGAGATGTTCCAAAGGCGCTGGAGCGATTTCAGCTTCTGCGAGGAGGGCGGCGAGAGCCTTGGCTCGGTGACAGAGCGCAATATGGCGGCTGTCCACGATATGCTCCGCGCCCATGAGGGGGAGAATATCATGGTAGGAACTCACGGAACAGCCCTGAGTACCATACTCAATTACTATGACAGCACCTTCGGCGTTGAGGGCTTTCTGCGTATCATCAACTATATGCCATATATAATCAGGCTTGGCTTTGAGGGCATGAAGCTTGTTGACAAAGAAGAGATACTTATTGTTGATAAGCCTTTTGATTGAGAACTAAGAGCTAAGAACTAAGATTGTAGGGGCGGCGTTCCGCCGCCCCTACAAAATACGTCTGCGTTAGCGGAAATATTAATTATGAATCAAAAAAGGACTCGATAGAGTCCTTTTTTCTTATATCCCCCGAATTACAGCCATTTATACGTTAAAACTGCCAAATAGAGGAAGAAGATATTGTATAAATAGACAAAGCTGATTTAACTTTTTACGATTTTATTTACAACTCTTACTGCCTGTGCTATAATTATGATGTATAGGTGCATATTCCGAAGCTCTGCTTTCCCTGTGCTCAGCTCCCGATATCACCGCATTTGTGACAGCTCCGATTTAGGCAGCGGAGGTCATCGTTAGAAAAGGAGTAAAAACTATGGCTACAAAATCAAGAAAGCTGGCTTTGCAGCTTTTTGCCTTTGCAGTTTCCATTGTCATGTTGCTGGCAGCGTTCGCGGCAGTTCCGCCCGTCAGCGTTCATGCGGCAGGAACAGACCTGTACGTGGGCTACTCAGGCAGAAACAACAACTTCTCAACAGTGCAGGCGGCTGTTGACAAGGCTGCAAGCCTCAATCCCTCATCAGAGGCAAACCGCGTGACGATACACATAGCTCCCGGTACATACCGTCAGCAGGTCATCGTCCAGACGCCTTACATCACATTCGTAAACGACGAGCCCCAGAAGGGCAGCGCAATTCTCACATGGTACTACGGTATCGGCTACAAGTACTACAGCGCAAACTCAAAGGGCTACTATGACGCAAATCTTGCTAAATCAAAGAGCGGCAAGAACGTTTCAAACTACCGTTGGGGCGCTACAGTTCAGCTCTGGCCAAAGGCTACAAACTTCAAGGCTAAGAATATCGTTTTCGAGAACTCCTTCAACCGCTATCTCACTCAGGAGGAGCTTGCGGACGGCGTTGAGTGCACCAACGAGACATTAAAGGTACAGCGCTACAACGGCGTTGACGTAAAGTCAAAGGCTTATACCGAGCGTGCGGCTGCTCTCTCAGTTGATACAGGCTATGCGGAGTTCCTCAACTGCCAGTTCCTGTCAAGTCAGGATACTCTTTACACAGGCGGCTCTCCTCAGTACTACAAGAACTGCCTTATCGAGGGACAGACAGACTATATCTTCGGCGGAAGCAACGCTGTTTTCGACAGCTGCGAGCTTCGCTGGAAGGGCTACAGCAGCGGTTCAGTAGGCGGTTACATCACAGCGGCAAGAGAACAGGGAAGTCCTTACACAGGATATCTCTTCAAGGACTGTAAGGTAACAGCAAACAGCGGTCTCACAGTAACAGCAGGCTATCTCGGCAGACCGTGGGCACAGAGCGCAAAGGTTCTCTTTGTGAATACTACTCTCCAGAACGGCAATATGATAACAGCAGCAGGCTGGACTTCGATGAGCGGCGTACAGCCCGAGAGCGTCAGCGGCTTCAAGGAGAACGGCACGAAGCTCTCAAACGGTCAGCGTGTTGATCTTTCACAGAGAAAGGGACATATCGTATCCGACAGCGACGCTGCAAGTATAAATATCAAGAGCTACATGAACAACTGGACACCGTCGTTCCTCAACGGTGATTCCGGCAGCACAGGTAATCCCGGCAATAACGACCAGCCTTCCAACGTACAGGGCGCTGTCAAGACCTGCGGCGGCTGGTTCGAGGAAGCCTACGTTGAGTGGGACAGCTCAAAGCTTGGCAATAACGTCAAGGTAAGCTATGCTCCCTCGGGCAGTACAAGCTTCACAGCTGTTGATTCGCAGCTCATCAGAGGTACAAGAGTTGATATCCCAGGACTCAAGGGCGATACAGAGTACGATATCGTATTACAGGGCTCAAACGGCACAGCAGGCTGCAAGATAAAGACTATGGCTTTTGACCGCAGCGGCTACGCTCACTATAACACATCAGAAGCTGTGGGAGCTTACAACAACGACGGTACTCTGAAATCAGGAGTGACAGTTATCTATGTGAACAACTCAAACAAGGATTCTGTCACATACGGCGGTCAGACAGGTCTCTACAACATCTTCTACAGCGGAAAGCCTAAGAACGTTGTATTCAGACTTATTGGCAGCATTGATGTGCCAAAGGGTGCAAAGGCTAACGACGGTCAGCAGAACGACGGCTCAAATATGCTGTATCTCCAGAACGCTGAAAACGTTACTATCGAGGGTATCGGCTATGATGCCGCACTCAATCAGTGGGGCTTTGAGATGAAGCGCTCAAAGAGCTGCGAGGTCCGCAACCTGTGGCTGGGCAAGTACCCTGATGACGGCGTATCCATGACAGGCTCTGCCGACAACAAGTCAAATCATATGTGGGTACACAACTGTACTATCGAAAAGGGCTATAATGCTTATGCAGGCAACGGTATAGTAGATGCCGACAAGGCAGACGGCGACGGTTCACTGGACATAAAGTGGAGTGAGTATATAACAGTTTCATATAATCTGTTCAAGGATGGTCACAAGACCTCACTTGTAGGCGGCGGAACCAATCATGAGCAGGACTGGATAACCTATCACCACAACTGGTTCAACAATACCGAGTCACGTAATCCCCGTGCGAGAAACGCACATATCCACAGCTACAACAACTACTTCTACAATAACAAGCAGTACGGTATCGGAGCTTCCTACAACTCAAAGGTATTCTCTGAGGCTAACTACTACGAAAAGACAAATCTTCCTCTTGATGCTGAGAATATGGGAAATGACGCATATTCGGGAACTATCAAGTCCTACGGCGACAAGTTCGACAGCTGCAATATGGGCAGCGGACTCGCTTATCAGATAGTAAACTCCAGAAACGACAAGTCCTATGTAGGCAACCTCAAGAGCGGCGGACAGGGCTATGATAACTTCGATACGGATTCATCGAAGATATACACCAGCTACAAGGTGCAGTCCGCAGACGCTGCTAAATCCGAGGTAATGGCTTACGCAGGACGTATGCAGAACAAGGCTTACAATGCAGGTACAGTCTCAGGCGGCGGAGATGTGGTCATCGACGAGCCTGTTTTAAAGAGCAACCTTATCTCCAAGTTCGAGACAAAGGACGCAAGTTACGGCGCACAGTGGTCTATCGCTGAGAGCTTCAATGTAGGCGACAAGGCATTCGGTGACCGTGAGCACGTTATCGCTTCTGTTCCGAGCAGCATAAGCGGCGGCGAGCAGATAATCACAGCCTGCAACTCAAAGAATACAGATTCAGACCTTGCAGTTCTTACAGCTGCCAAGGATATCACAGTATTCGTATGCATGGACGAGAGAGTAACATCTATCCCGTCATGGCTCGGCAGCTTCAACAAGAACGGCGAGATAGTTGAGGTCAACGACAGCGAGGCTATCAGACCATTCGATGTTTACGCCAAGGAGATAAAGGCAGGGGATACCCTCACTCTCGGAACAAACGGCATGAGCGGAGTCTGCATGAACTACATCGCATTCGTCAAGGAGACTCCCGTAGTTACAACAACTACAACTACAACCACGACGACTACTACAACGACTACTACTACAACGACTACTACTACAACAACGACTACTGAGTCCACAACTACTACGACTACAACACAGCCTGTACCACAGGGACTTCCGGGCGACGCAAACTGCGACAATACAGTTGACCTGTCAGACGCAGTTCTCATCATGCAGTCGCTGGCTAACCCAAACAAGTACGGAATCAACGGAACAGACGACCACCACCTCACAGAGCAGGGCTCTGCAAACGGTGATGTAGAGGGCAGAAACGGAATCACCTCCAATGACGCCCTTGCGATACAGCGCTATCTGCTCCACCTTATAACAACACTTCCGATAGACTAAATAATAAAGCCCGAGTTTAAAACTCGGGCTTTTAGCTTCTCGGAAAAGTGGCTTCCCCCATGAAATGGATTCCAAAGGGACTGTTTTACAAGAGGGGACGCCTTGCAAGTGAAGGCGTCCCTTTAATAAATTATGCTTTATATTACACAAAAAGGGCTATGCATTTGTATAGCCCTTAAAATTTTACTGATTATTCAGCGTCCTCAGCAGGAGCTTCCTCAGCGTCGTCCTCTGCATTCTCAAGGAGAGCACGCATAGAAATGCTGATTCTCTTTGACTCCTCGTCGATGTCGATGATCTTTACGTCAACCTCGTCGCCAACGTTAAGAACGTCCTTGACATTCTCAACCTTCTGGTCAGCGATCTGTGAGATGTGGATAAGGCCGTCAACGCCGTCGATGATCTGAGCAAATGCGCCGAAGCTTGTGATAGAAACGATAGTAGCCTTAACTACGTCGCCTACCTTATACTTGGACATGAAGATCTCCCAAGGATTGTCCTCAGCCTTCTTGAAGCCGAGAGAGATTCTGTTAGCCTCTCTGTCGAGGTCCTTGATGTATACCTCAAGAGTATCGCCAACGTTAACAACTTCGCTTGGATGCTTGATTCTCTTCCAAGAGAGCTCTGAGATATGAACCATGCCGTCAATGCCGCCGAGATCAACGAATGCACCGAAGCTTGTGAGTGACTTGACCTTACCTGTGTATGTCTTGCCAACCTCAGCTGTCTCCCAGAACTTAGCCTTAGCTTCTTCCTTCTTAGCGTTCTGAACAGCCTTGATAGAACCAACTGCTCTCTTTCTGCCGCCCTCGGAAACCTCAATAACGATGAACTCTACCTTCTTCTTGAGGAGCTGGTCGAGCTCTGCGCCTCTTGGGAGACCTGTGAGTGAAGCAGGGATAAATACTCTGACACCAAGAACTGTAAGTGTAACGCCCTTGTTTACAACGCTCTGAACAACGCCCTCGAGAACAGTGCCTTCCTGCTGAGCCTTTACGATCTTCTCGTAGCCGGCCTGCTCGTCCACCTTTCTCTTGGAGAGAGCTGCTGTACCCTCAGCATCATTTACCTTGATAACAACGAGGTCGATCTCGTCGCCAACGCTTACGATGTCGGAAGGCTTCTTTGAAGGATCGTCTGTAAGATCATCAAGAGCAACATAGCCTGTGTGCTTTGTACCGAGGTCAACGATTGCTTCTGTATTGTTTACGGCGATAACGGTGCCTTTAACTTTCTCTCCTGTATGTATTTTTTTGAATGATTCGTCGATAGCCTGTGCAAAATCGAAATCTTCATTCTGAGCTGCAAGAATTTCATTTTCTGCCATTTTGGTTTGTACCTCCTTGATTATATAGGCGGGGGTTGATGCGCCTGCAGTGATGCCGATCTTCTCGGCATTTGGAAGCTTTAAAGTCCGAAGCTCGTCCGAATTCTCAATATGATACGTTTTACAATAGCGGCTGCAGACTTCATAAAGCTTGACAGTATTTGAACTGTGTCTGCCGCCGACTACAAGCATTATGTCAGAGTTTTTGGCAAGCTCGGCAGCGTCGGACTGACGTGTGTCGGTAGCGTTGCAAATGGTATCATATATGACGATATCGGGATCGTCCTTCGGGATCACGTTTAAACACTCACCCCATACTACTATATTATACGTCGTTTGCGCCACAATTGCAAGCTTTTTTCGCAAATTTTTATAATTTTTTTCAAAAAAGGCTTTTAGCTCAAAGTTGTCCTTAAAAACAAGGCAATTTTCGTCACAATGACCAACTATGCCCTGAACCTCGGGGTGGTTGCGGTCTCCTGCGATGAGGATAAAGTATCCCTCGGCAGTTTTTTCAGCCACTATCTTGTGGATACGGGACACGAAAGGGCAGGTAGCGTCCAGCATACGGTTACCCTTAGCCTTTATCTGCTCGTAAATCTCCCTGCCTACGCCGTGGGAGCGGATAACTACGGTCTCATCGGGCTTCAGCTCGTCAACCGTGTCGATTATCCTTGCGCCCTTGGCCTGCATATCGTTTACGACGTCCTGATTGTGGATAATAGGACCGAGAGTAGCCACATTTGTGTTCTTTTCCAGCTCGCCGTAGACCATTTTCACGGCTCTGTCAACGCCGAAGCAGAAGCCTGCCGACTTGGCAACTGTTACCTTATTCATCAGCCTTATCCTCCTTTTTCTCCTCGGCAGGAGCCTCCTGCTCGCCTTCAACGAGGAGCTTTATATCAGCCATATAGCGGTTTTTGAGCTTTACCAGCTGACGCGGATTGGGAGTGTCACTTATCTCGCAGTACTCCGCAGGATCAATGGGAGTTCCGTATTTTACGGTGATATGTGTGCGGAATCTGAGCTTTCCCTCGAAAACTATACCTACGGGGATAATATGCTTGCCTGAACGGGCGGCGATAAGTGCCGCGCCTGTGTGACCTCTGCCCACCTTGCCGTCCTTGGAGCGAGTGCCCTCGGGGAATATCATAAGGCTTCGTCCGCTGTCAAGGCGTTCAACGGCAGTATCTATAACTCCAGTGTCGCCCTTGCCGCGGGCAACGGGAAAAGCTCCGAGGGAGCTTATGAGCCACGCAAAGAGCTTGTTTTTGAAGAGCTCCTCCTTAGCCATGAATGCGTATTTGCCCCTGCCGCCTGCACCGAGAATAGGCGGATCGGCGTTTGAGCGGTGATTTGAGGCGTAGATAACAGGAGTACCCTTGGGGATATTCTCCCTGCCCTCAAAGCGGAGCCTGTATGCGATGTGCATTGCGAGCCATACCAGAAACTTTGCTATGTAATACATAATGTCTCACCTCAGTAATTGTTTTGCCATTCTATAGCGGCTGCCCTCGTCGGCAGTAACAGCGTAGCCCAGCCTTGTGTAAAGCCTGTAGGCTTTCTCGTTGGACTTTTCAACATGGAGCACAGCTGTCACCACAGACTTATCCCTGCCGTATCTTTCGGCAAACTCTATAAGCTTTGTGCCGATGCCCTTTCCGCGGGATTTTTCAGCTACAGACAGGTCGTCGAGATAGATGAAGCTGTCATGCAACTCGACCGAGATGTAGCCGATAACTCCCCCTTCAGCCTCGGACACGTATATCACGCCGTCGCTCTCGGAAAAGAACTTGTTGAGATATCTGTCCTCGTAGCCTGCGGCGTCCTCACAGCTGTTTACACTTCTCAGCATTTCCATGAAAAGCTTCTCAATGGCGGGTATATCCCCGCGTACAGCTTTTCTGTAAACAATATCCATCAGCCTATCTTGTCCTTGATGACCTTAACGATAGCTGCCGCGGACTCCTCTAAATTCAGCTTTGTTGTGTCCACAAGCACAGCGTCCTCAGCCTGTTTCAGCGGAGCTGTCTCACGGTGCATATCCTGATAGTCGCGCTTGATGATGTCGTCGAGTATCTCCTGATATGTGGGGCAGTTGGGCTTTTCGGCAAGCTCCTTGTAGCGGCGGTTAGCTCTTTCCTCGGCAGAAGCAGTGAGGAATATCTTCACATCAGCGTTGGGGAGAACTACCGTGCCGATATCGCGTCCGTCCATGAGAACGTTGTTCTCACGGGCTATTTTCTGCTGAGTCTCGAAGAGGTATGCTCTTACCGCAGGGATAGCCGATGTGCGTGAAGCCGCCATTGATATCTCGGGAGTTCTGATAAGGTCGGAAACGTCCCTGTCACCGAGGAAAACACGCTGTGCGCCGTCGATGAATCTGAGCTGAACGTCAGCCTTTGGCAGAGAAGCCTCGATATCCTCGTCCTTGATGTTGTTCTCGGTGATATAGAGGGCGATAGTGCGGTAGAGAGCGCCTGTATCCACATAGATGTAGCCAAGCTCCTTTGACACCATTTTTGCGATAGTGCTCTTGCCTGCGCCTGCAGGTCCGTCGATTGCGATATTTACAGTTTTCATGATGATAGCTCCTTTATATAATAAGTATACTCTGTTATTTTTTATTCTTTGCCATGTAAGCCTCAAAGCTTTCCGCAGCTCCTGCGGAAGTGGCGGTATAGGCGTAATAGGAGAGGATATATGACGCGTCAACGGCGTTTACTGAACCGTTTGCGTCAACGTCAGCCGCAAGAGCCTGTCTGTCGTCGGTAAAGGTGGTCTTTTTGCCGCTGGACATGGAAGCATACTCAGTCAGCGCTATGGAAGCGTCAACGGCGTTGACAGAAAAATCGTTATTTATGTCGCCTAACTTGTAGGGCGGATCGGCAATAACGGTAATTCCGCCTGTAGCGAGTCCGTTTGTGAAGATATGCTTTGTCAAAGCTTCACCCTTGCTGTCATAGGCAAAATTGGTGAACAGCGGCTTTATCTTGCCGTATTTGGAGTCACCTATCTTTACGTCGAATACATCGCCTGCCTTGCAGTCCTCGGGAAGGTCGAATGTGAGCTCCCACATAACGCCGTCAGCGCCGAGGTCGGAATCTCCGCTGGTGGTAAGCACCATGAAATCCTTGGTATCGCCGAAAGCCTGTCCTGTGGTGAGCTTTTCCACAGCCTTGCCTGCAACTGCTGTCTCAGCGGTCATGCGGCTGTCGTAGTAAACATAGATGAGAGTATCGCAGTACAGCCCGTTTGCGCCGTCAACTATTATTGACACCTGCTGTTTCTTGTTCCTTGCTTCGGTCTGGCAGACCTCGGTATTTGTGATGTGAAAAACAGGCTGTCCCTGTACAGCAGGCTTGTATGTAGTGGTAGTCGTTGTAGTCGTCGGTGCGGCTGTAGTGGTCCTGACTGTTGTCGTTGTCGTCTTGGCAGTAGTAGTTGCCTTTGCGGTAGTTGTGGTCACAGCCGCCTTTGCAGTCGTAGTAGTGACTGCTTTTTTTGCCGTAGTAGTCACAGCAGGAGCGCTTACCCTGTTTGTATTATAAATAGTATCGCCGCTTACAGCAGCTTTTTCTGCCATTGTACCCATGGGAGACGGCAAAGCGCCGACTGTCAAAGCTGCGGCAGCTGCCGCGGAAATAAGCCCTTTAAGCTTCATAAAAACCTCCAAAAATTACGTTATATCCCTGTGCAGCTGGATTATTCGTCCATTCTGCGAAGTCTCCACTCGTCGTACTGCATTTTCGACATGAGCACCTTTCGGGGCTTAGCGCCCTCGCTGGCGCCGATGACTCCGCGCTCTTCAAGCTCGTCCATGATACGTGCTGCTCTTGCATAGCCCAGCTTCAGCTTTCTCTGGAGCATTGATGTAGACAGCTGTCCTGCGTCTACGGCTACTTTTATAGCAGCCTCCACGATATCCTCGTCGCTGCCGCCGCCTGTAGGAGCACCGCTGTCAGAGCCGCCTGAGCCGCCCTGAGCCTGAGGAGAATAGCCCTCAACAGTTTCAACGACCTCGGGATCGTATTTTACTTCCGTCTGTGACTTGATGAAGCGGACGGTCTCAGCAATATCGTCGTTAGGCGAGAAGCAGCCCTGTACACGGACGGGCTTTCCTGCGCCTATAGGCATATAGAGCATATCGCCGTTTCCGAGGAGCTTGTCAGCTCCGCCCATATCAATGATAGTACGTGAGTCGGTAACGGATTTTACCGAAAGAGCGATACGGCTTGGAATATTAGCCTTGATAAGACCTGTGATAACATCGGTAGTAGGACGCTGAGTTGCTACTACAAGGTGCATACCTGCGGCACGTCCCATTTGTGCAAGTCGGCAGATGAAGTCCTCGACGTCCTTGCCTGCGACCAGCATCATATCAGCCAGCTCGTCGATGAATACAACTATCTGGGGCATTTTCACAAGGTCGCCGTCCACCTCTGCAAGCTCGTTGTAGGACTTTAAGTCGTTGGCGCCTGCCTCTGCGAAGATATTATAGCGGCGCATCATTTCGTTTACCGCCCAGCAGAGAGCGCCTGCGGCACGTTTACAGTCCGTAACGATAGGAATGAGCAGATGTGGGATATTCTCGAATATCTTGAATTCAACTATCTTAGGATCTATGAGTATGAGCTTTACCTCGTCGGGAGTTGCGTTGTAGAGGATACTCATTATAATAGAACGGGTGCAGACGGATTTACCCGAACCCGTAGTACCTGCGATGATAACGTGGGGCATTTTTGCAATGTCGCCGACAATGGCGTTGCCTGTGATGTCCTTGCCCACAGCAAAGGCAAGCTTGCTCTTTGAGTCTCTGAACTCCGAGGATGTCAGTATCTCGCGGAGAGTTACCATGTCCTTTGTGGAGTTAGGTATCTCGATGCCTATAGCCGCCTTTCCGGGGATAGGAGCTTCTATACGGACGCCCTGAGCCGCAAGGCTGAGAGCGATATCGTCCTCAAGTCCCTTTATCTTAGAGACCTTGATACCTGGAGCAGGCTGTATCTCGTAACGGGTGATAGAGGGACCGCGGATAAGGTCCTTTATCCTTACAGCCACGCCGAAGCTTTTCAGTGTGTTTACGATGACCTCTGCCTTTTCGCGCATTTCAACCATAGCCTCGGTGCGGTTTGAGCGTATCTCGGGACGGGTGAGTATGTCGATAGGGGGGAGTATGTACACGGGCTTTTCTTCCTCGGGCTCTTCCTCCTCGATGATCTCTTCGTCAGCGTTAACGGGCTTCTTGTCAGCCGCCTTGCTGATAAGCTGTTCGAGTCCCTCGTCGGTGACTGCTGTCTCCTCGTTTTCTTCGGGAATTTCCTCGGGCACTGCCTCAGGAGCCTTTACCTTTTTCAGCGGCGGAAGCTTTTCCGCAGGTGAAGGCGCGGGAGACTGATCGATATCGACATCTATGGAGCTTCCGTCGTCCTCGGGCACAGCGCTGTCGTGAACGATAAGGTGGTCTGTGGGGAGCGGTATATCCAAGTCAAAGAAGCCGTCGGGGAGAGCCTCCACAGCTTTTTTGTTCTGCGCCTTTTTCTCAGAGGGCTTCTGTGAGGACTTACGGGAATTAGCGATGTTTATAGCTTCGAGGTCGGCGTCGAAGTCGCGCTTCTCGCGGTCGTCGTCGTTGTCGTCGTCCTCAAATGCGTCTACGAAGTCTCCGCCGATGAACATATTCTGTATGCCGTTGACGCACTTGCCGATGAATACGAATGGAGTTGCAAGGAGCTTGAGAAAGTCCACAAGTCCGCGTCCCGAAAGGAGCATACCGAACACGAAGAACAGTACCAGTGATATGAGCCTTGCGCCAAGCTTGCCGAAGAATTTCAGCAGAGGTCCTGCGAAAAGGAGACTTGCCACGCCGCCGCTTTTCAGCTTAGCGCCCTCCTCGTAGAGTATCTTGAAGTGACCGCCCCATGTACCGCCGGGGATACGTCCCACCACGAATATCTGGAATGCGGCGCTTGCAAGGAATATCATGGCGATACACCAGACGTTCCTGCCGCTGAGGTCCTTTTTGGTCTGCTCGGTGCCAAGTTTAACCGCTGTGTATATGAGTATAACGGGTATGAGGAACGCCGCTATGCCGAAAACTCCAAGCAGAAGATTATGCAGTGCCAGCCAGCCTTTTGTGCCCTTGACAAGCACCATGAGAGCGGTGAGGACTCCCAGTGCGAAAAGGAGTATCGACCACAGCTGGTTGCTTTCATTCTGCGGAGCCGTCGTCTTTGTATTTGCCTTGACGGGCTCTCTTTTGGGAGCTTCTGACTTTTTCTTTGGTGCTCCCTTTGTAGTTTTCTTTGCTTCTGCCATATTTGCCTCCGTTGTTCTTTCACATTATGTATCCGTGCCGATATTGTAGCATAAAATATGCGCAAAAAAGCGCGTATCGGCACAGCGCGGTCAATCCGCGTATCTTTTTTCTGTAGTTTCTATCATTTCGTAAAGACAGTCCATTGCGTCGCCGAGACTTCCGAGACTGTCGATAAGTCCCAGTTCTACGGCTTTTTCGCCCTCAACAACGCTTCCCACATCGAGAACGAGCTCCTCGGTGTTCATCAGCAGAGTTCGGAAGTTCTCCTCGGTGATACTGCTGTTCTTCGTGACGAAGCGCACTATCCTGTCCTGCATCTTGTCGAAATAGGAGAGAGTCTGGGGCACTCCGAGAACGGTGCCGTTCATGCGGACGGGGTGGATAGTCATTGAAGCCGTAGGAACGATGAATGAGCGCTTTGCACTGACAGCGAGGGGGACTCCGATAGAGTGTCCGCCGCCCACGACCAGCGATACGGTGGGAGTTTTCATGCCTGCGATAAGCTCCGCAATGGCAAGTCCTGCCTCCACGTCGCCGCCTACGGTGTTGAGGATAATGAGCAGTCCCTCAACGCTCCTGTCCTGCTCGATAGCCACAAGAGCAGGGATAATATGCTCGTATTTGGTGGTCTTGTTCTGCTCTGCCAGAACGTAGTGTCCCTCTATCTGTCCGACTACGGACAGGCAGTGGATAAGGTGCCTGGAGTTCCTTGATACAGTCTGACCGTTTTCACGGGCGAGCTGAGCTTCTTCAAGCGCCTCCTCGGCAGGAGAATCGACCTTTTTGTTTTCGTCTGTCATGTATACACCTCCGAAGCTATTTTGCGCAGGCTTCGTGAGCGTATACATTATTTATTATATACTTTTGTATTTTAAAAGTCAAGCGAATTAAGAGCTAAGAACTAAGAGCTGAGAACTAAGAGCTGAAAATTGAGAGTTAAGAATGCAGGGGGCGCTGGCACAGCTCTTTCCGAAAATAATGCAGCCGTATACATTTTGCGGCGTAAGCGATATTCGGCTAACGATCCTGATGAATGTGAGCGAGTTTA
>NZ_KK211355.1:271602-342041 GCF_000621845.1 Ruminococcus flavefaciens MA2007
TTCGGCTAACGATCCTGATGAATGTGAGCGAGTTTACGAGCGGCAACGTGGCAAGCGGTCGAGCTGGCACAGCTCGTTTGTGAAAAATGTTGTTTTTGGCTTGACAAATCTGCGGTTTTATTGTATATTTAAGGTGTATAGGTGTGGTGTGATACCATATCTGAAAATATTTAATACGAGAGGGGTATTAAAAATGATAATCAAAAAAATCACGGCGGCAGCTTCTGCACTTGCCAT
This sequence comes from Ruminococcus flavefaciens MA2007, assembly GCF_000621845.1. Classification (GTDB taxonomy): domain Bacteria; phylum Bacillota; class Clostridia; order Oscillospirales; family Ruminococcaceae; genus Ruminococcus; species Ruminococcus flavefaciens_E. Next base: position 271,840 of record NZ_KK211355.1, read on the forward strand.
GTCTATGGGTATGCTCTCATACGCTCCCACAGCAGGTCAGCAGGACGCAGCTTCCACAGCAAAGGCGGCTTCAAGCTACAACTACGCTGAGGCTCTCCAGAAGTCGATGTTCTTCTACGAAGTACAGCAGTCAGGCAAGCTCCCCGAATGGAACCAGGTACCGTGGCGCGCAGATTCCATGGTGGACGAGGACGGCAAAGAGACTGATGTTGTTCCCGGCGGCTGGTTCGATGCAGGCGACCACTTCAAGTTCTGCCTTACAAATGCTTACTCGGCTTCTATGCTGGGCTGGGGCTACATCGAGTATGAGGACGCTGTTAAAAAGGCCGGTCTTGACGACCTCTACCGTAAGAACCTCCAGTGGGGACTCGACTACGTTATGGGCTGCGACAAGGGCGGCGGAAGCGTAGTAGGAACTATCGGCGACTTCACAGGCGGCTCTACCGACCATAACATCTGGTGCAGCGCTGAGGTATACCTCCGCAAGCATCATCTTAACAACGGCGACTGGGAGCGTCCTTATGACGTTATCAAGAATGCTTCCGTAGCAGGCCTTTCGGCAGCAGCACTTGCAGAGGGCTATATCATATTCAAGGACAGCGATCCCGACAAGGCTGCCCAGTACCTCAAGCACGCAAAGGATCTCTTTGAGGGAGCTGACAAGATCAGAGCCTGCAAGGATATCGGCGGCATGAGCGGAATGTACAAAACAGAATCATGGATCGACGACTGTATGTTCGCAGCTCTGTGGCTCTACAAGGCTACAGGCGACAAGGCTTATCTTGACAAGGTTGAAAAGGACTATATCCCCAACTTCCCGCTTGAAGAGCAGTCTACTGCAAGAAAGTATACATGGGGACTCTGCTGGGACGATACTTCACAGGGCGCTGCATTCCTCTATGCTCAGATAACACAGGATCAGGAGTGGATCGACCACTGCGCACGTCACCTCAAATACTGGATGGGCGAGGACGAGAAGAAGCTCCAGTCCATAACTCCGAAGGGACTTTCATGGCTGTTCCAGTGGGGCTGCCTCCGTCATGCAACAACAACTGCGTTCCTTGCAAAGCTGGGCTCTGATACAATATTCAAGGGCACTGCAAATGAGAGCAAGTTCGACAAATGGGGCGACTCACAGATGAACTACTGCTTCGGCGATAATGAAATGGGACTCAGCTATGTTCTCGGCATGGGTGAGAAAAGCCCTACAGCTATCCACCACAGAACAACTTCGGGCGTTCACGATGACCACTGGAATGACCTCGGTCAGAAGTCAAGCGGCACCGAGGGCTGGCAGACTGAGTATGCTCATACTCTCTACGGCGCACTTATCGGCGGTCCTGACAGCAAGGGCAACTACGGCGACTACAAGGTAGCAGATTACCAGTACACAGAGGTAGCTATCGACTACAACGCAGGCTATACAGCTTGTCTCTGTGCTATGATAGACGATTACGGCGGAACTCCGCTTGCAGACTTCCCGCCTGCTGAGATGCCCAAGTGGGCTGAGTGGGAGGTAGCTGCTGTAGTAAATGGAACAGCAGGTACTACATATACCGAGATAAAGGCTTGGGCTATGAACCACACAGCTTGGCCTGCAAGAGTTGCCAAGGATGTTGAGTACAGATACTTCTTCGATGTATCTGAGGTCATCGATGCAGGTCTCTCGATTGACGATATCAAGGTAGAGGGCAAGTCACAGCAGTACGAGAGCGGTCAGGGACACGCTACAGTTACAGGTCCTCACAAGTATGAGGGCGATCCTACAGGCAATACATACTATGCAAGCATAAAGTTCGACGACGGCAGAGCTATCCAGCCTACAGGTCAGAGCGAGCACAGAGACGAGGTACAGTTCAGGATCTCTATTCCTGACGCAGTAGACGGCAAGTCCACAGCAGGCGCTTGGGATACATCAAACGACTGGTCATACCTCGGCGGTCTTGCAAAGGCTACAGACCTCAAGAAGGCTGATTCTCTCAACGAGCATATGCCTATGTACGTTGACGGCGTTATCGCATGGGGCGAGGAGCCTGACGGCACTAAGTTTGTAGCTAAGCCGTGCACAAAAGGCAGTGGGAGTAGTACACCAGCAACAGGTACAACAACCACAGCTCCAAAGCCAACAACAACCACAACAACCTCAGTTACAACAACAACTTCAACTGCAACTACAACAGGCAGCACAACAACTGCTACAACAACTAAACCGGATCCTACTGAGGGTACAACAACTTCAATAAACCAGGGAGGAAACAGCGTTTCCAAGTGGGGCGACGCTAACTGCGACAAGGGCGTTGACCTTGCAGACGCTGTTATCATCATGCAGGCTCTGGCTAATCCGAATAAGTACGGCACAAGCGGTACCGATGAGCACCACATCACGGAGCAGGGTACTATAAACGGCGACGTTTATGAGAACGGCTCGGGCATCACTTCTGCTGACGCTCTGAGCATTCAGAGATATCTTCTCCACCTCATCGACACGCTTCCCGAAAGCTACAAAAAGTAAGCTTCGGAAGCTCGTAAAAGGCAATATAAGAAAAATAATGAATTAATTCATATTTTGGAAATAAGAGGGTTTTACAGCCCTCTTATTTCTTTTACCTTTTTGACATTGTACACAAAATTTTCACAATCCCATTAGGGAAATGAACGAAATTCCAGAAAACTATTTACTTTTTTTTCTCGATATAATATAATATGATTGGTAAACAGAGGTCGGTGCAAGCTCCGCTCAGGAGGCTCTGTTTAGCCCGTAATACAAGCATATAACCGCAGCGTTTGCACTGACACTGCGTTATAAGTTATATTCAAATTTTCAGGGAGGGTATTCAAATGCACAAGAATGCAAAGAAGCTTATTGCCAGCGTAATGTCTATGGCTATGATCATTCCTTCAGCAGCTAATCTGGTTGCTCCTATGAATGCATCAGCTGGTCTGGTCGTTGGTGAGAGCGAATTCACACACAAGGCACTTCCATGGCACACTTGTGAGTCATCACCTGCTAAGCAGGACTTCAACCTTGAGGACGGTTCATTCCATATAAAGGTTCTCGTTCCAGAGGGTGCTGACCACGAGAAGTGGGACCTTCAGGTAAGACACAGAAACCTCAACTTCAAGGCTGGCCACGAGTACAAGGTAAGCTGTAAGCTCAAGGGCAGCAGAGACGGTATGGAGATCTGCTCAAAGATCGGTAATATCGCTGGTACAGAAGAGTATTTCGAGCTCGACGGCGGTTCCAAGGATATGCACATGGGACCTGATATGGGCGGTCAGTGGCCACAGGCTGCTGTAAAGCTCACAACTGACTGGCAGACATTCGAGGGTACATTCAAGCCTACTAAGGACCTTGAGGCTTGCGAGTGGTGCTTCCACTATGCAAAGGGTACTAAGTATCAGGGTAATGCTCAGGAAGGCGACGAGATCTGGTTCGACGATCTTGTAATCGACTGCGTAACTTGTGGCGACAAGGAGCACGGCGAGGGCTGCTGCAACGCTGATCCTAACGAGGGCTACGGCGCTACAACCCGTGACTACAGTGCTAACTTCGACAAGAACCTCAAGAAGAACGGCAAGACTGTTAACTTCATTTCTGTAAACCAGGTTGGTTATTTCACAAATCTCGCTAAGATCGCTGTTCTCGGCGATAACAAGGGTGATATCCTTCACGGCGCTACAAAGATCAACCTCTCAGGTACATATACATGGGAGCTCGTTGACGCTAAGTCAGGCGACGTTGTTGAGACAGGCGAGACAGGCGCAGTTACTAAGGATGCTGATTCAGCAGACTCAGTTGCTAAGATCGACTTCTCAAAGGCTAACAAGCCAGGCAGATATTACCTCCGCATCAAGGGCGAGGACTGGAGATCATTTGAGTTCAATATCGGCGACGACATCTACACAGACAAGTCACACGATATGCTCAAGAACGCTCTGAACTACTTCTATCAGAACCGTTCAGGTCTCGATATAGAGGAGAAGTATATTACATCAGGTGATACAAAGACTCTTGCTCACGAAGGTGGTCATAAGACTGATACAGCTTATGTTCAGACAGAGTGGCACAATGAGTACCTCAAGAACGAAGAGGCTACATCTACATATGCTTCATCCAAGATCACAGCTAACAAGGGCTGGTACGATGCTGGTGACCACGGTAAATACGTTGTTAACGGCGGTATCTCTGTATGGACTCTCCTTAATATGTATGAGAGATCTCTGTACAATGAGAAGACTAAGGAAAAGTTCGCTGACGGTTCAGGCACAGTAAATATCCCTGAGAGCGGCGATTCAAAGAAGATTCCTGATATCATCGACGAGTGTCTCTATGAGCTCGAGTTCATGACAGCTATGAAGGTTGACAAGTCCGAGCCTACATGGGGCAGCAAGTGCGCAGGCATGGTTTACCACAAGCTCCACGACCACAAGTGGACAGGTCTTGCTACAAAGCCTTGGGACTACTCAGGCGAGAAGCTCGAGGACGGTTCAAAGGGCTGGAACACAGAGCGTATCGTTAAGCCTCCAACGCTTGCAGCTACACTGAACTATGCTGCTTGTGCAGCTCAGGTTGCAAGACTTATCAAGCCTTATGACGCATCAAAGGCTGAGTTCTATCTCCAGGAAGCTAAGGACGCTTATGCAGCAGCTGACAAGAACTGGTATGAAGCTTCTAAAACAGAAGAGACAAACAAGACTTCACTCTATGCTCCGTTCAACCAGGCTAAGGGCGGTGGTCCTTACGGTGATAACGAGGTAAGAGACGATATGTACTGGGCAGCTTGCGAGATCTTCACATCTTGTAAGGCTCTCGAGGACGGCGACGCTGATACATACCTCACAGCTCTTTCCAAGTATGATAACGCTTTCAAGATCCCTGAGAGAATCACTGGCGGTGAGAACCAGACAGGTACATTCTCAGTTCTTAACTGGGGTAATACAGCTTCCGCTGGTTCTATCTCACTTCTCCTTAACAACCAGTACCTCACAGCAGATCAGAAGGATACACTGATCACTTCACTCAAGAAGACTGCTGATGCATATATCGCAGAAGAGGAGTCACAGGGTTACGGTATCCCATACAAGTATGACGGTCCCGGATACACTGATGAGAACAACCTCTCCAAGGATATCATCATCAAGGGCTATGAGTGGGGTTCAAACTCAATGGTTATCAACAACCTCATGGCTATTTCTTACGCTTACGATGTAACAGGCGAAGAGAAGTACCTGAACGGTGTTGTTACAGGTATGGACTACCTCCTCGGCTGTAACCCGCTTTCATTCTCATATGTAACAGGTTACGGTACATACAAGGAGAGAAATCCTCACCACAGATACTGGTCACACGAGCTCGATAAGACTCTGCCTATGGCTCCTGACGGAGTTCTCTCAGGCGGTCCTAACGCTGGTCTCCAGGATCCATACGTTCGTGCACTCGGATTCGTTCCCGGCGAGGCTACAAACCCATCACAGAGATGCTTCGTTGACTCTATCGAAGCTTGGTCAACCAACGAGGTTACAATCAACTGGAACGCTCCTCTTGCTTGGATCGTTGAGTTCCTCCAGGATAAGGACGAGAAGTACACATACATCGATGGTCAGCCAGATCCAGGTAAGACAACTACAACTACTACTAAGGATCCCGGCACTGTTACAACAACCACAACTGTAAGCACACCTGACGTTAAGGCTGACGTTTGGGGCGACGCTAACTGCGACAGCGATGTTGATATGTCAGACGTTGTTCTCATCATGCAGAACCTTGCTAACCCGAACAAGTACGGTCTCAACGGTTCTGATGACAAGCACATCACAGCTAAGGGTCTTGCTAATGCAGACGTTGCTTCACATGGTGACGGCGTAACAGCTAACGATGCTCTCCGCATCCAGGAGTACCTCCTCAAGAAGGTTTCCACACTCGATCCTACTAAGTAATTAAATTACTTGAATAATCAAGAAGCGGCGATTATCGCCGCTTCTTTTTTGTTTATACGCCCTCCACTTGAAAAGTTAATAAATAAGTGATATAATAGTGAGTAGCGCAAATTTATCATGGTTAAACTTCTTACAGGGGGCGGTATTCTGGCAAATATTCTTGATTATCTTGACTGGCGCGGCGATGTTCCTTTTTCTGCCGATCCATTCAATGAAATAGACGGACTTATTCTTTCTCAGCTGTGCTACGTGAATCTTGACGGCGCAGTTTCAGACAGCTTCGATGAGGAGATATCTATTCCCGACGCTTACCGCAGATACCGACCTGACCTCATTGATCCGAAATCTACCATACTTACCTTTGAGCAGGATAATCTGCTTTTCAGAAAGCTTGCGGAGTCAAGGCGTTTCCGCGGCACTATGCTGAGAGGCTATGTCAGCGAGAAGCAGCACGCCGAGGATATGCAGTTCGCAGCTCTGACCTACAGGCTCGGAGACGGCAGCGGCTTTGCGGCATTCCGCGGTACTGACGGCTCGGTCATCGGTTGGAAAGAGGACTTCACACTCAGCTATATGCAGATGACCTCGGGACAGGAGAGAGCTATCACATACCTCAATCACGCCTTTGAGGGCAGCGAATGTCCCATAAGAGTGGGCGGACACTCAAAGGGCGGAAATTCCGCGATATACAGCTCCCTTTTCTGCGATGAGAGCATACGTAAGCGCATAACCAATATCTACTCATTCGACGGTCCCGGATTCCGCGATGAGATACTCAATTCCGAGACATACAAGGAAATGCTGCCGAGAATAAGGAGCTTTATACCCGAAGCTTCTATCGTGGGAATGCTGCTGGGCAGCGGCTCCGATCCGACGATAGTGAAAAACTCCGCTATCGGTATCAAGCAGCATTATGCCTATAACTGGGAGCTGAAGCGCAACCGCTTCCTCCTTGCAGACAGGCTGAAAAAGTCGGGAGACGTCATAAACAGAGCCATTTCGGGTATGCTGGACGACCTAAGCGATACCGAAAGACAGATATTCTCCGACGCCCTGTTCGAGATACTCCGTGCTCCCGATAAGGATACGCTGAAGGAGATAGCAAAGCTCAAGTCCTATCCGTCCATAATCAAGGCGATATCAAATCTTCGCCCCGAGCAGCAGGCGGTAATGAAAACTGCCTTCAAGAAAATAGCTCAGAACGGAACAGGCGCATTTTTCAAGTAAAGGATAAAACATGGATAAATACTTAAAAACATTAGAACTTGACAAAATACTGGAGATGCTGGCGGAGCTCACCTCAAACGAGGAGACGCGCCGCATGGCTTTAGCAGTCCGTCCCGACAACGATTTGGAGAGGGTTCGCTACGAATGTCTCAAGACATCGCAGGCGCTTTCACTGTCGGTGCAGTTCGGAACTCCGCCGTTCAGCAATTTCAAGGATATAAGCTCAGTGGCTGCAAGAGCAAAGCAGGGAGCTGTCATATCTCTCCGTGACCTTATGGATATCGCGGCTATGCTCCGCCAGATAAAGGCTCTTGCGGACTGGTACGCTCACTGCGAGAACGTGGAAACAGAGCTTAGCTATCTGTTTTCAAGATTGCAGCCCAACGACTGGCTGCTTGAAAAGCTGGAGCGCTCCATAATCTCTGAAAACGAGATAGCCGACGCTGCAAGTCCCGAGCTGGCTGCAATACGCCGTAAAATAAACCGCGCAGGTATGCAGCTCCGTGAAACTCTCGATAAAATGATAAAGAACAAGACCACTCAGCAGTACTTGCAGGAGGCGAATGTCACTATCCGTGACGGACGATTCGTTCTTCCCGTAAAATCGGAGTACCGCGGACAGGTCAGCGGTCTTATACACGATACATCGGCTACGGGACAGACCATATTCATCGAGCCTATGGCTATCGTCGAAGCCAACAACGATATCCGTCTCCTTGAAGCCAAGGAGCAGGAGGAGATAGAGCGTATTATCCGTCAGCTCTGCCGCGACTGCGGCGACTATGCGGATATACTTGCCGAGAATTATAAGGTCTGCACTGAGCTGAACCTCTATTTTGCAAAGTCAAACTTAGCGGCAAAGCTGAACTGCTCCCTGCCCGAGATAACCGACGACGGCACTATGCACCTGAAAAAGGCTCGTCACCCCCTTATCGACAAGAACAAGGCTGTTCCCGTGGAGATAAGCCTTGGCGAGGATTATCAGGCGCTGATAATCACAGGTCCGAATACAGGCGGTAAGACTGTATCTCTGAAAACTGCGGGACTTCTTGCGGCTATGACAATGTGCGGACTTCTTATCCCTGTTGCCGACGGCAGCAAGATCTCCGTTTATGACCATATCCTTGCGGATATAGGCGACAGCCAGAGCATTGAGCAGAACCTCTCCACATTCTCGTCCCATACAAACAAGGTCATCGAGATACTGAAAACTGCCGACGAGCAGTCGCTGGTGCTCCTTGACGAGCTTGGTTCGGGTACGGATCCCGTGGAGGGCGCGGCACTTGCCATATCCATTATCCGCCGTCTCATGGAAAGCGGCGCCAAGGTAATGGTGACTACTCATTATCAGGAGCTGAAAGTATTCGCAATAGACAGCGAGGGCGTGGAAAACGCCTCCTGCGAGTTCGACATAGAGATGCTGAGACCGACATATAAGCTTATCGTGGGCTCTCCGGGTAAGTCCAACGCTTTCGCTATATCCGAAAGCTTGGGTATGCCGTCGGATATAATCGCTGACGCCAAATCAAGAGTAAGTGAAGCAAACACCCGTCTTGAAGAGGTCATCGGCAAGCTGGAAGCAAGCCGTATGGAGCTTGAAAAGCAGAAAGAGGAGATATCACGTCTGAGAGCAGAAACTGCTGAGCACGAGGAGGCTATCCGTAAGGAGCGCGAGCAGCTCGAAAAAACAAAGGCTGAGGAGCTTGAAAAGGCGAGACTCCGCGCAATGACCATTATCGAGCAGACAAAGGCGGAGTCCAACGAGCTTCTTGACGAGCTTGACAGACTGCGCAAGGAAAAGGATAAAAAGGATTTCAGCAGCAACGTTTCGGGCATGAAGTCCAAAACGAAGCAGAGCTTCAACAAGATGTACGATACGGCAAATCCCGTGGAGAAGCGTGATCCCAACGAGGGCTACGTGCTGCCGAGAAAGCTCCGCCGCGGGGATACGGTGTACGTTGTGGACTTGCAGCGCAAGGGCATAATCTCGGGCGAGCCCGACGGCAGCGACTTCGTGTTCGTGCAAATGGGCGTTATGAAGACCAAGATGAACATCTCCCGTCTGCGTCTTGAAGAGCCCGAAAAGGTCACTGTGGGCAACAAGTCCATACGTCCTGCCCGAAAGATGAACAAGATAGGCGTAAAGGCTGAGCGCAGGGGAAAAATGGAGCTTGATATCCGCGGCTGTACCTGCGATGACGGACTGGTTCAGCTTGACGCATTCATAGATCAGGCAGTAATGTCCAATATCTCCACCGTGACTATTATCCACGGCAAGGGAACGGGACTTCTGAGACAGGCAGTCCAGAACCGTCTGAAGCACCACCCGTCCATAAAGTCATACAGGCTCGGACTGTTCGGCGAGGGCGAGGACGGCGTTACAATTGCAGAAGTGAAATAAAAAAGTCCAGCTTTGCTGGACTTTTTTTAAGTTGAGAGTTTAGAGTTAAGAGTTGAAAGTTGTGGTGTCGCCTTTGGCGACTTATTTGAATAAAATGAGCGAAGCGAATACATTAACTCTCAACTCTCAACTCTCAACTTTACGCCGTGACGGCGGCTTTTTTAGTCGCTGACGTCGGTATCAAGCGTGATACTTACGCTGTAATCGGGGTAAGCCTGCTGAGTTTCGGTGAGGATATGCTCATAGAGCTCCTCGCTGTCGGGAGCGGCAAAGTCTATGATGATATCGAAGTGTATCGTCATGCGCTTTTCGTCAAGATAGAAGCCGTGAATCTGCAAGACATATTCGTGGGACATGACGTTCCTGCGGATATCGCTGTATACCTGCGAAGCATGGTCGTTCTGAGTATTTACGGCATAGACGCTTATACCTGCAAGAATTACATTGTGCTCCACAAAGGTCTTTTCCGTTATGCGGTGCTCCAGCTTGTCGAGCTCCGCAACGGTCAGCGTGTCGGGAACTTCTATATGCACCGAGCCGATAAGCAGGTCGGGACCGTAGCTGTGTAGTATCAGGTCATATGCGCCCTGAACCTCGGGGAATGAGGTGACGGTCTCCTTTATCTCCTTGGAGAGCTCGCTGCTGATACGCTTTCCGATGATGCTGGAGAGACTGTCGCCCAGAATCTCCAGACCTGATTTGATGATGACAAGGGATATTACTGCGCCCAGCCATGCTTCTGTGCGGATATCGAATATAAGGTATATCATAGCCGCAAGGAGAGTTGCCGCAGAGATCACCGAGTCCAGCAGAGCGTCCTTGCCCGAAGCGATAAGCGAGTCGGAGTTTACGCTCTCGCCTTTTCTGCGGACGTAAAGTCCGAGAAGTATCTTTACCACGACTGCCGAAGCAACAATGATTATAGCGGCGGCGGAATAATCGGGCACAGGCGGGTGGATTATCTTCTTTATGGACTCCACAAGGGAGGTAACGCCTGCATATAGAACTATGACGGCTATCAGCGAGGTGCTGAGGTTTTCTATCCTGCCGTAGCCGTAGGGGTGCTTTTTGTCGGGACGTTTTTGTGCAAGCTTAGTGCCGATAATGGTTATCACCGAGGACATTACGTCGCTGAGATTATTGACGGCGTCCAGTATGATAGCGATAGAGGAGCTGAGTATGCCTACTACAGCCTTGAATGACGCAAGGAACACATTTGCCAGAATACCGATAAGGCTGGTTCTGACAATGACCTTATCTCTGTTCATTGAGGATAGCCTCCTTGATAAAAATGAGTTTGACGTCTTGCAAAAATATGATGATACTAATAAGGGGATTCCAAAGGGACTGTGTTCCTTTGGTCAGGTCAAGGGCTGACAGCCCTTGCAGGGTTTGGGGCAGCGCCCCGATTTCGACAGGCGCTTCGCAAAGGGTGAATTGAAAAACAGTCCGGTGGACTGTTTTTCAAGAGGGTGACTCCCTGCTGTGCAGGGAGATGTCAGCAAAGCTGACAGAGGGTGCCGGACACGATTAGTGTCGCCTTGCAAGTGAAGGCGTTCCCTTAATTCCTTCTTAATTTATCAATAATCTCCGCCCTTTACGTCGACCTCGTCCTCGATTCTGGAAACATCGCCTGTGAGTCCGCACCATGCGCAGGAGATACGCTCCTCGTTGTTCCAGCAGCTGAGCTTTCCGCAGCGTGTACACTGCACGAAGCATACAGACTTGCAGTAGGGACAGCCGTTGTACTCGTCAGCAGGGTAGAGGTTACCTCTTATCTTATTCTTGTCGAAGCCTTCGTGTGAGGCTTTTTTTACGTCAACGGGAAAAGCCCATGTCCTGAACCAGTCCCCCTGCCATTCCTCCACTCTTACTCCGTATATCTTCTGAGTTTCGGGGCATTTCATGAGGATAACTTCAGCTTTAGTATCAGTTTTCATGTTCAACAGCCTTTCTTTTCTGTTCGTCGCGGTATTCCGACGGCGAGCAGCCCTCGCACATCCTGAACTGGCGGACGAAGTAGTTATACGATGAATAGCCGCACTCTCGGGATATCTCCGTAACGGTCATATCCGTCTGAGCAAGCAGAGTTTTTGCATTGTCTATGCGGAACTGTATCATTTCCTCGATAATGCTCCTGCCGAAGTAGGACTTGTATATCTTTTGCAGGTAGCTCTTGCTAAGGTACAGGCTTTCCGCTATTTCGCTTATCTTCCACGGCAGCTCGGGGTTCTTCATTATCCTGTTGCGGAGCAGGCAGAGCTTCTCGAACTGGGGATTTGAGGTGGGCTCGGAAATGGTGTAGGTGTACACGCGGTTCACAGTTGCCTTGTACATGGCTTCTGACAGGTCAGAGGAACTATCCAGCTCAAGGCTGCAAACTCCCACGGTGAAGTCGATATTGCAGTTTTCCTCGCTGCTGAACTGAGTTTCGCGTATCTTGCCGCAGAGCTGCTCGTATATGGTGGGTACACGTTCACTCTCGGGACTGATAACGCATAGAGTCTGGGAAGACCATGCGCCGCATATCTCGCGCCCGTGTATGCAGGAGCGGAGCTTCTTGGCGAATGCCGCCATAATGCTGTTGGATTTTTCCTCGCCGCTCTGGTAGTAGGCTTTTTTCAGTCCGCCCAGCTCAAAGGTCATGCACTCGATGAAGCGGTTTCCCGAAGCCGCAGACAGCTTGGTTTCAAACTCCTGCTCGATACCGCTTCTGTTGAGAAGTCCCGTAATGTGGTCGTAGAGCAGAGCCTTGCTGGTGTTGAGTATAGTGCGGTTCATTATAGCCTTTATGCGAACCTGTTCAAGGGCGACGTTTACGTAGTTTATCCATTTCAGGTACAGTGAGCTGAACGAACGTGGCTCCTTGCCGAAGGAAACTGCGCAGTAGCCGAAGAAGTTATTGTTGTAGTGCAGGGGAGAGATGAAAAATGCGGAGGGGTAGCTGCGCTCCTCGCTGTAATCGGGGAGTATATCCGACGAGCTGAAAAAGCCGTGGGACTCGGATTCACGCCAGATAGCAGACTTCGCAAGAATTACCTTCATCTGGTCGCCTGTGTGGAAGCTTAGCTCCTCGGCGTTTTTATCCACGGTGGCGTCCACGTAGCTCTTGGTGAGACATATCCTCACCCTTCTCATTTTATGCAGGAAGTAGGTGTAATTATCCAGCCTGTCGGCAAAAGTGTGGATATTATCCGCATTTGTTATATCAAAGAGCATATCGCCATAGAGAAGCTGCGTCTCAAAGCGGCTGTTTATGCTTATATTTCGCTGTATGCTGTGTCGCAGGCTTGGGTTTTCCGCGCAGCCGCAGCTCTCTCCCAGACGGAGCTCGCCGTTCTCATTGGGGACTTTGCTGCATATCTTTCCTGTGATAATGCGGTAAAGACGTCTGAGAGCCTCCGCGCCAAGCTGGAAATTGGGGCGGCTGTAGCTTGTGATAGACGGTGAGGACTGGTAGCCCTCGATAGAAGCGTCGTAGCCCGTAACGGCTATGTCCTCGGGAACTCTGATACCTGCGTCGGTGAAAAGCTTGGTGAGAGTTATAGCCATAACGTCGTTTCCGCAGACTATAGCCTCGGGACGCTCCAGCTCTCCGCTGAAAATACGCTTTGCATAGCGCTTTGGAGCTTCTGTCCAGAAGTCGCCGTATTCCGTCCAGTCCTTACCTATATTAATACTGTGCTTCTTCATGGAGCTTTTATAGCCTGCAAGGCGTTCCTCGCCGCTGAATGTATTCTTCGGACCTGTCAGGCAGTATATTTTTTTATAGCCGTGGACGTTGATAAGGTGGTCGGTTATGGTCTCAAAGGCTTCGCGGTCGTCCACGGAAGTGGTCTCGAAGCTCTTGTGGTCGTTGTAGTCAAGGAGCATGACGGGTTTTTCCGAACGTTTGCATAGGTTGTCGATGTGTCGGCAGATGTCCTCGTCGTGGAAGGTGTTCCTGTCGTAGATGATGCCGTCAATGCTGTCGGAGAGTATAAGGTCGAGGACAGAGCGCTCGGCGTCCTTGTGGACGGAGCGGACGGAGAAGTCGTGGAGGGGCGCGATTACTGCGATATCGCAGTTGCTCTTGAAAGCCTGCGTGATTATGCCGCGCAGTATCTCGCTCTGAAAGTCTATATGGCAGTCAGCGATGATCACGCCTATAAGTATCCTGCGGCTCATATTATCTCTCCTTTCATGATCAAAATTCAGATATTCTGAATTTTGATACAGTTCAGAGTTGAGAGTGGAGAGTTTAGAGTTAGTGTGTTCGCTTCGCTCATATTATTTAAATAATGTCGCTGAAGTTCCTATCATAACTTTTAACTCTCAATTCTCAACTCTCAACTAAGCAATGATTTTGGCGAAGCAAAATCATTGCTTCTATATGTACTATTGTATCATAGTTCAGTGCCAAATGCAAGATGATTTTATATATTTGTCATGAGAATTACAAATAATCTTCTGAAAAGGATAGTATTTTTCATTGTATTTATGCTCAGATAATGTATAATATATGAAGAAGGTGTAAACGAATTACCGATTATGCCTTTCAGGGGTTATTATTTCCGTTTCGGAGATTAGGCACTTCGCACGGAACATCAGCTTTAGAAGCTGAACACAGGACAAGCTTAATACCCTCAATCCTTATATCTTTTAATCCTCAGAAAAATCTCCCCCCTCGGGAGATTTTTCTATTTTATCCGTGAACGTCCGAAAAATAGGCGATTTTAATGAAATATGCATAAAAGCGCTTGAAATCGCGGCGGCGTTTTATTTACCGTGACCATTGACATTTCAGTGTAAAAATGGTATTATGTTGGTATATGTATGCTGGGTATTTTGTTGACTGACAATGCTTTGGCTGCATTTATATTTGCAGTATGCACAATAATGTGAAAACCTGCTTGTGCATATCAGCTGAAAAAAGGAAATTCACAATGCTTGCAAGCTTAACGAATGTAAACAAGTTCTATAACGGGAATCAGGTGCTGAAAAATGTCTCACTCTCCATTGACGAGAGCGACAGGATAGGCCTTGTGGGAAACAACGGCTGCGGCAAGTCCACGCTTCTGAAAATTCTCACAGGCTCCGTTGAGCCTGACCGCTTCACCGAAAAGGACGGCGTCATCTCAATGGCGGCAAAGACCACGGTGGGCTACCTCGAACAGATGGGCGGTCTCAATACCGAGAATACCGTCATCGACGAGATGAGAAGCGTATTTGCTCCCATACACCGTGCTATCGACAGACTCCGCGAGATAGAGCTTGAAATAGAAATGGGCGATAATTCCGCTGCGGACGAGTACCAGCAGCTCTCTTCATGGGTTGAAGCCAACGACGGCTACAACACTGATGTGAAGATACGCATGGTGCTTAACGGTATGGGCTTCTCGGGCGAGGAGCTGGAGCGTACCGTGTCGGGCTTCAGCGGCGGCGAAAAAACTCGTCTCTGCATTGCAAGGCTCCTTCTTGAAGAGCCCAATCTGCTCATTCTTGACGAGCCTACAAACCACCTTGATTTCAAGACGATAATGTGGCTTGAGGACTATCTCCGCTCCTACAAGGGCGCGGTGCTGATAGTTTCCCATGACCGCTACTTCCTCGATAGGCTCTGCACCTCTATCTGCGAGATAGAGAGGGGAGTCCTCACACGCTACAGAGGAAATTATACCGCCTTTGTCCGTCAGCGCGAGGAAAACGACGCGCGGCGCGAAAAGGAATATGAGATACAGCAGAAGCAGATAGCTCATATGGAGGAATACGTGGCAAAGAACCTCGTTCGTGCGTCAACTACGAAAATGGCTCAGAGCCGCAGAAAACAGCTTGAAAAGATAGAACGTGTGGAACGTCCCGTCCACGACACAAAACACGCGAAGATCCGCTTCACATACGCCGTTGAGCCGCCTATAGACGTGCTCAAGGTCAAGGGCGTGGATATTTCCGTAGGAGAGGGCGCTGCACGAAAAACTCTCGTTGATACTCTGGATTTTGAAGTCCGCAGGGGCGAAAAGGTGGGTATCATCGGAGATAACGGTATCGGAAAATCAACGCTGCTCCGCATAATACAGGAGCAGCTTCCACATAAAGGCATTGTACGCTGGAACAGCAATATTAAAATTTCCTACTTCGAGCAGGAAAGTACAAACCTAAATAAAGAGCTCACAGTTATGGAGGAGCTCCACAGCCGCTATCCTCTCATGTCAGATCTGGAGGTGCGCAGCCTGCTTGCACAGGTACGCCTTATCGGCGAGAACGTGTTCAAGGAGACAGGTGTCATCAGCGGCGGCGAACGCGCCAAGCTCTGCTTCGCTATCATGATGCAGGAGCACGGCAATGTTCTTATTCTCGACGAGCCTACCAACCATCTCGACCTCAGTTCAAAAGAGGCTATCGAGGAGGCGTTGGCTGAATATACGGGTACGGTCATATTTGTCAGCCATGACCGCTACCTTTTAAGCAAGATCGCTGACAGACTTATCGAGCTTACCGACGGAGGCTATCGGCTTCATAATTATGGCTTCAACAAGTATCTCGATGTGCTCCGTGAGGAGCAGGCGGCGGAGAGGCGGGCTCTCGAAGCCGAAAAACAGCAGAAGGCTGCGGAGGCAGCCAAGGAAAGATCTGCTAAAAACTATCGCAGCAAGCAGCAGAGAAGCGCTGACGCTGCGAGAAAAAATGAAATGAGACGCCTTGAAAAGGAAATCGACGATCTGCAGGCGCAGATAGACTCGCTTACCGAGGAGATCGGCAAGGAGGAGGTCTACACCGATTATGAGCTTATGAATCGTAAATGTGCCGAGATCGAAGAGCTTAAACAGAGGATCGATGCGGATTTCGAGCTTCTGATTGAGCTTGACCAGTGAAAAGGAGTAAATCTATGAAAAAGAAGACGCTTATGAGCCTTACCGCGGCTGCGGTGCTCGCTGTCAATGCAGCGGCTCTGCCCGCTCACGGAGAAGCAGGTCTCTTTATGATCGGCGACGTGAACGGCGACGGTACGGTGGACTCAGTGGACGCTTCAAGCGTTCTTGATGCATATGCGGCAGTTTCTTCGGGACAGGAAAGTCCCCTTTATTCGTACGAGGAATCGGCAGGCGACTTCAACGGCGACGGCAAGCTGGACGCCATTGACGCTTCTATGATACTTTCTTATTATGCTTGGGTATCAGTGAGCGATGAAGGTGCTATTTTTACCGACTTCCTTGAAAAAAACGGCATCAAGCAGAGAAACACAGAGGAAGAACAGAAAGCTGAAGAGCAGGCGGCGGCACAGTCTCAGCCTACCGAGATTCAGCAGGCAGTAGAAGCGGACAGCTTCGAGTATACTCTTCCGCGTATCGACAGCGAGTACGAAGAGTGGTTCTGGGTGGGAGATTCACGTACAGTGGGACTTTCACGCAGTGTCGCTATTGACAACATCGCAAAGGTCGGTGCTGGTATCGGTCTCTTTAGGAACAACTTTGACCAGATATGCCAGATACGCGATAAGACGGTAATTATCAACCTCGGAGTAAACGACCTTGACAGCGGCGCTTATCTCAGACTTTACAATGGTCTGCCAGATGAGTTCCTCGATAACAACAAGGTCATCGTAATGTCTGTTAATCCATGCGACGGCGGATACTCCTACCTCAACGGCAGGATAGAAGCTTTCAACAGCGCTCTCCGCGACGGTCTGGACAGCAGGATAACCTTCCTTGATTCATATACATATCTTGTGTGGAACGGCTACGGCACAACAGACGGCCTCCACTATACAGCCAATACTTATATCGATATCTATAACTTTGTCTACGACAGTATCTTCGGACCTGAAGAGTGATATCGGTAAAAGAATAAATTATTTGAAATTACTATTGCATTGTACTTCAATGTATGGTATAATATTATAAAGTATTCTGCGGTGAATACCGTTAAAACCTATGGAGGTCACAAATATGAAACACATCAAGACTATCAATAAGGCTAATCTCAAGGAATCCGCTAAGAAGGGCGGCTGCGGCAAGTGTCAGGCTTCATGTCAGTCTGCTTGCAAGACTTCTTGCACAGTTGCAAATCAGAAGTGCGAGAGATAAGCTAAAGGCTAAGATAAGTCGGGGCAGTATGCAAATGCTGCCTCATATTTTTTGAATAGAGGTATTGAAGATGATACATAAATATAAGCTTAACGGACTTAACATAGTCCTCGATGTCAACAGCGGCGGCGTTCATCTGGTGGACGAGCTCACATACGACCTGCTGGACAACGTTGAGCCCCCTTTCGAGGCTGAATGTCCACAGGGAGTTGTGGATAAGCTCTCAAAATCCTATGCTCCCGATGATATCCGCGAGTGCTATGAGGAGATAGTGGAGCTCTACAACGACAAGATACTCTTCTCCGAGGACGATTATGAGAAGTACGCTCAGTACTCCGTAGCTTCTCCCGTTAAGGCTATGTGCCTGAATATCGCACACGACTGTCAGCTTCGCTGCAAGTACTGCTTCGCTTCCACAGGCGACTTCGGCAAGGGCAGAAAGCTCATGTCCTTTGAGACAGGCAAGCACGCTATAGATTTTCTCCTTGAAAATTCAGGCGACAGACCGAATCTGGAGCTTGACTTCTTCGGCGGCGAGCCCCTTATGAACTTCAATGTTGTAAAGCAGGTAGTCGAGTACGCAAGAAGCCGTGAAAAGGAGTACAACAAGAAGTTCCGCTTTACTATCACCACAAACGGACTTCTCCTCGACGACGATAAGATAGACTTCATCAACCGCGAAATGTCCAACGTTGTTCTCTCTATCGACGGACGCAAGGAGGTAAACGACTACTTCCGCGTTCTCCCCAACGGACAGGGCTGCTACGATATGATACTTCCAAAGTACCAGAAGCTTGTAGCAGGCAGAGGCGATAAGGAATACTATGTAAGAGGCACATTCACCAACAAGAACCTCGACTTCTCCAATGACGTTTTTGCCCTTAACGAGGCAGGCTTCGACCAGATATCCGTTGAGCCTGTTGTGGGCGACGACGATATCTATGCCCTCACAGAGAAAGACCTCCCCACAGTTTTCGCCGAGTACGAAAAGCTGGCTCAGAGACTTCTCGAAAACGAGAAGCAGGGCAAGAAGTTCAACTTCTTCCACTTCATGCTTGACCTCGATCAGGGACCATGCGCTATCAAGCGTCTGAGAGGCTGCGGCTGCGGAAACGACTACGTCGCTATCACTCCCGACGGTGATATTTTCCCATGTCACCAGTTCGTAGGTATCGACGAGTACAAAATGGGCAACATAGACGAGGGCACTTTCAATCAGGAGATGAAAGCGGACTTCGCAAAGGCTCACGTTTACTCAAAGCCCGACTGCCGCGAGTGCTGGGCAAAGTTCTATTGCAGCGGCGGCTGCAACGCCAATAATTACCAGTATATGGGCGATATCAGAACTGCTCATAAGATATCATGCCAGCTGGAAAAGAAGCGCCTTGAATGCGCTATCATGATGAAGGCTGTACGTATGGCTGAAAGCGCAGAATGACATAAGAAAGGGAATATCGGCAGCGATGTTCCCTTTGATTTGTATTGATAAAAATTCAGAGGGGTGAGGCACTTGAAGATAAACCGCATATTGCTCAATTGCAGGCGCGACACCGCTTTAGGCGGTGAAATGGGTGCCGATCCCGTGCTGCTGTTCTTCAGAACGCCTGTCTCCTACATGGACGGGGGAGTTCAGAAGCAGACTGCAAAGTCCTCTGCTGCCCTGCTTACCAGCGGCTACAAGCAGAGCTTCCGCTCCGTAAACGGCAAGCCGCTCCGCTATGACCTTGTGAGCTTCAAGACCTCTGCCGCCGACAGGCAGTACATCAGTTCTATGAACATCACTCAGGATATCCCTGTGGAGCTCAAGGACGATTTCGTTATCGTAAGCACTCTGCGCTCGATGAGGACGCAGTCCATGCACCGCGGAAAGCATTTCAGCGAGTTCATGGAGCTCTCCATGCGTATCATATTCATTGCCATGAGCGATATCACAGACAGCGCCGATGTTGATCCAAAGGAGAATATACCGCGGTATGCCGAGCTGAAAAAGCTACGTCAGGCTGTGTACGACGATCCAACTGCAAGCTGGTCAGTGGAGGAAATGTGCGAGGATATGCAGATAAGCAGGACATACTTCCACCGCCTGTATTTCGAGGCATTCGGCGTTACGTTCAGACAGGACATCATAGAGAGCCGTCTTATCCATGCGTCGGAGCTTCTGAAAAACACCGACCTTTCGGTAACTGCCATATCCGAGACCTGCGGATACGACAGCGAGTCCTATTTTATGCGGCAGTTCAAACAGCATAAGGGCTGTACTCCCTCAGAGTACAGAAGAAGAGTGAAAAACTCGGATTGACCACAGTTTTTTGTGGACATTTCAAGCCTCTTCGTGCACTATGTTACAAGAATCTATAAATTATTAGTGCAAAAAATAAAAAAAACACTTTACAAGTACAAAAAATTGTGATATAATACTCAATAGAAGTTGATTACGACATTTTTCGCACTTCTTTGTGCAATGATATAGGACAGGCAGAACCTTGGGGACTGCCGATAAAAACCGAATAATCTTTAAGGAGCGATTTCGTTTTATGACTAACGGAGATAAGCGAAGAAACCGCAAAAGAGATAAGGTGTCAAAGAGATATAAAATAAGATATGACAGACTTGTTGCGGTTATCCTTGTTCTGATAGTACTTATCGTGATACTTTCGTCATGCGTTAAGAGCTGCTCGGGCAAGGGAAAGAACAAAAACTCCGATACAAAGGCAACGACAACAACCGCTGACAATACTCAGCAATCATCAATAATAGACAAGCTTGAATCAAGCAATGAGACAAACGCTATACTTTCAGGTACAGCAGACGGTCAGAAGCCGTCAGAATCTCAGTATACCACCGAGATACATAAGGCAGCCGATATAAATACAGGTAATCTTCTGCTTGTAAATACCGAACACGAATACAAGTTCGTTGAGGGTGATATCGACTTAGCTGTTCTTTACGATGTTATAGACGGCACTGCCTTCCACGTAAGCGACAGAGTTATTTCTCTCGATAAGGAGACTCTCGAGCAGTTTACAGCTCTTATGAATGCGTTTTATGCTGAGAGTAAGAATTCCGATATCTATGTCATCGGCGGTTACCGTACTGCCGAGGAGCAGAACGATAAGTACTACAACGGCAATTCACAGTTCCAGGGCGGACATTCCGATTACCACACAGGAAGATCCCTCGACATTATAATCGCACCGTCTGACGGTTCGAGCTCGGGCTACTATTCGCCAACAGGCGTCTACAGCTACATCGACGAGCACGCCGCAGAATACGGTTTTGTAGTACGTTTCCCCGAGGGTAAGGAAAATTACACCCGCGAGCGTGCAAGAGATTATACATACAGATACGTGGGAGCTCCTCACGCTATGTATATGAAGCAGAATTCCCTTTGCCTTGAGGAGTATATCAACAAGCTTAAAGAGCATACTAAGGACGAACCCATTGAGGTGACAGTAGGCAAGAAGCTTTATCAGATATACTATGCTCCTGCAAATCCGACAGGAGATACAGAGGTGCCTGTTCCGTCGAACAAGACCTATACCGTATCGGGAAACAACGCTGACGGATTTATTGTAACAGTCAGCATGAATTAAAGCAAAAATGTCCCCCTCTATGGGGGACTATTTTGGTTTGAGTAGGGAACGCCGTTCTCGGCGTTCCACAAGATGTAGGGGACTGCGTCCTCGACGTCCCATTAGATAATATGTGACTTTCAGGGAACGCCCTCACTTGCAGGGCGTTCCCTCTTGAAAAACAGTCCACCGGACTGTTTTTCAATTCACCCTTTGCGGAGCGCTTTGTAACTGCGGGGCTTTGCCCCACGCCCCACCAGAGGCGCTGCCTCTGGACTTCGCCAAAGGAACACAGTCCCTTTGGAATCCCATTCATATGCATTTCTGAGAAAGATTGGAGAACAATGTGAAAAAGAGAAAGATAATTGCAATTACTGCCTGTGCGGCTATGATAGCAGGCGGAATAACAGCCTGCGGCGGCGATGACGATAAACGCGGCAGCGGCGCAGGTCATATGTACGGAGCGGCGCTGGCAGGCAATCCCCGGAGCCTCGATCCCCAGTTTGCAGGCGATCCCTCGTCTGCTACTGTCATAAAGAATCTGTACAGCGGTCTCGTTATGAAAGACTCAAGCGGCAGTATCGTCTGCTGTAACGCCAAGGACTACACCGTGTCCGAGGACGGCTGTGTCTATACATTCAACCTGAGAGACGATAACTACTGGTTTTTCGATACAAATGAGGACGACGCCATAGGAGACGACGAGTATTTTCCTGTAACTGCCAATGATTACGTTTTTGCGTTCAGAAGACTTCTCGATCCGAAAATGCATTCCCCATATGCCCGTGATTTCACCTGCATAAAGAACAGTCAGCGTGTAATGGAGGGCGGCTATTCTACCGAAGCAGTAGGCGCTGAGGCGCTTGACGACTTTACATTGCAGATAACACTGGAATATCCCTGTGCGGAGTTCCTCGGACTTCTGACAACTCCTGCGGCTTTTCCCTGCAATGAGCAGTTTTTCATTTCCACCAAGGGCAGATACGGTCTCGACGACAGGTCGGTAATGTCCAACGGACCTTTTTATGTCCGCCAGTGGTTCTACGATCCCTACGGAAGCAACAATATCCTATATATGCGCAAGAATACAGCCAACGAGCGCGACGGCTACGAGGTGCTCCCAAGCTTTGTCAGCTTCTCCATACAGGACAGTGAAGCTGAGGTTCGTCAGTGCTTCAAGGAAGAGGAGACCGAATGCTTTACCGCTATGAAGGTTGGCGGCTACAATCCCAGAAAGTACAGCATTGTCGGACAAAAGGCTACTACCCTCGGACTTATCTTCAATCCCAAGGATAAGCTGTACTCGAACAAGGAGCTCTGCAAGGCAGTTGCTTTTTCTGCGGACAGAGAGGCGCTGAGAGGTCAGCTTGACAGCGACTTGCAGATAGCCTACGGTATCATTCCGCCTGCTGTGGATATCCTCGGCAGAAGCTACCGTGACCTTGCTTCTGATAAGCAGTTCGATATGTTCGACAAGGAAAAGGCTGTTCAGTGCCTTGCAAAAGCAAAAGAGGAGCTGAAGATCAGCTCCGTGGAAAGTGTAAAGATAATAGTTGACTCCAGCACTGTTGATTCGAGGTATCTCCATTTGCTGTCGCAGGGCTGTCAGGAAAGCCTTGGTATCTATATAGGCATCGAAGACCTGACCTCAAAGGAGTTCAACGAGCGTATCGCCAACGGTGATTACAGTATCGCGCTGTATCCGCTGAAAGCTGATTTCAACAGCGGACTTGCTGTGTTTGGCGAGTTTGATGAGAACGAGTGCCTGAGAAGCGCAAAGGGCGGCTTGAACAGCTCCGAGAGCATAATGCAGTGCCCATCGGTGAATCAGCTCGTGGACAGCTATGCCGCCGCAGAAAAGGCTCTTCTTGAGCAGTACGGCTTCATACCGCTGTTTTACAAGAATTCCTACATCGTTGCCAACAAGGACAACGAGGACATCATATACGATCCCTTCACCGGCTCTGTGGACTACAGAATCGCCAAGAATTACAGCTAAAAGGCGCTATTTGCCGTTGTAATCGTAAAAGAGCTCGTCCATGAGCTTGTCATAATCGGTGCGGTCACCGAGAGCCGCCTTTATCATGGCTCCTGCGTTCTTGAAGATGAGCTTGAAATACAGCCAGTCTCCCATATCGTCGTATTTTCGCGTGGAGTTGATAAGGTGGTTCCTGCGGAGACAGCCGTAGCGTTTGCCCAGCTTTTTGCCGTAGGCTCTCATATTCTTGGCAGTTGCGATATCCTCGCCTGCCTTTTTGTCGGCAAAGCCGCCGATAGCTTCAAAGGTGGACTTCTCTGCCCAGAATATGCCGCAGTAAAGCCCTGTGAGCTTAAAGCCTGCCCTGCACATCATATCGTTGAGCCATAAGGGGAAGGAGTAACGCTCGAAGCGCAGAGGCGCTCCGCCGCCGATATACCTGCCGCTGTTCAGCATACCGAGTACCTCGCGGATAGTATCCTCAGTCATACGGTTGTCGCAGTCGATAGTCATTATGACCTTTCCACGGGCGGCTTTTATGCCTGTGTTGCGGACTGTGGCTATACATCGGCTCTCGTCGGTGACTACACGGGCTCCGTTTTCTGCTGCGAGTTCGGCAGTGCGGTCGGTACATCTGTTGCAGACCACGATTATCTCAACTCCGCATTTTACACGGCTTGCTGCCTGTTTTACGGAGTTTATGCACCTGACAACGTATTTCTCCTCGTTATGTGCAGGGACTATCACCGAGACCTTGATATTATCGGACATATTATCAGCTCCTTTGACATTTGTTATATTCATTATAATATATGGGACGAGGTGTGTCAACACCGTGAGAACGGCTAAAGGCTGGCAAAAAGGAGCGGATTTTATGCATTATGATTCATCGGGAGCACAATGTGCGCCGCTGCACTAATCACTATGCACTAATCACTAAAAACTTGAAAAAAGGCTTGACTTTCGGGAATATATGTGTTATAATATTAGTACCTCGTTGGGGGTTTATTTTTTTGTCCCCGTGCGAGGGAGGCAAACAACCTACCTTTGGTAACAAAGGAAGTACTAATTCAGGAGGTGCCGATATGAGAGTAAAGGTTACTTTAGCTTGTACAGAGTGCAAGCAGCGCAACTATGTTTCCAAGAAAAACAAGAAGAATGACCCGGACAGAATTGAAATGATGAAGCATTGCAAATTCTGCAGAAAGCATACTCTTCACAAGGAAACAAAGTAATCGGAAGGAGTATTTTTATGGCTAAGAATACAACTTCAGAGAAGAAGTCAGAAAAGAAGTCCGAGAAAAAAGAAGGCGGCAAGATCCGCAAGTGGTTCAAGGACCTCAAAGTCGAATTCAAAAAAGTGGTTTGGCCGACCAAGAAGACAGTTATCAACAATACTTCAGTCGTTCTCGGCGTTATTGTTGGTTCAGCTATCCTCGTTGGACTTATCGACCAGGGCTTTCTCGGTTTACTGCGTCTTATCTATAACGCAGGCTAATTTCTAAGGGAATCAGGAGGAATATTATGTCAGAAGCAGCTAAGTGGTACGTTATACACACATATTCGGGCTATGAGAACAAGGTTGCCCAGAATATTGAAAAGGTCGTAGAAAACCGCAAGCTTCATGAACTTATCCAAGAGGTAAGAGTTCCTACCGAAAAAGCTACTGAGATCACAGACGGCAAAACCAAAGAAGTAGAGCGTAAGACCTATCCGGGCTACGTTCTCGTCAAGATGATCATGAACGACGATTCATGGTACGTCGTTAGAAATACCAGAGGCTGTACAGGCTTCGTAGGTCCTGCTTCAGAGCCCACACCCCTTTCAGAGGAGGAAGTTCAGAAGCTATTCGGTCTCGAAGTCGCAACCGTTACCGTCAACTTCAAGGTCGGCGACAGCGTGCGCATCTCGGGTACTGCTATGGACGGATTTATCGGCGTTGTTCAGAACATCAATATCGACGACCGCACTGTAGACCTTCTTGTCTCAATGTTTGGTCGTGAAACCCCCACAACTCTGCCTATCAATCAGGTAGTTAAGGTGGAGGACTAATTCAGGTCAAAAAGAATCCGCAGTATGGATTCAGTGGGAGAGGTAAAATAATTCTTGCCTCGCCATTTACCACATTTATGGAGGTGCGAATACATGGCACAGAAAGTAGTTGGCTACATTAAGCTTCAGATCGCAGCAGGAAAGGCTACTCCTGCACCACCTGTTGGTCCGGCACTCGGTCAGCACGGTGTTAATATCATGGCATTCACAAAGGAATTCAACGAGAGAACAAAGAACGACATCGGTATGATAATCCCTGTTGTAATCACTGTTTACGCAGACCGTTCATTCTCGTTCATCACTAAGACTCCACCCGCAGCAGTCCTCATCAAGAAGGCTTGCAACATCAACAGCGGTTCGGGAGTACCTAACAAGACTAAGGTCGCAAACATCACTAAGGAGCAGATCAAGAAGATCGCTGAGACAAAGATGCAGGATCTCAACGCTGGTTCTATCGAGGCAGCTATGAGCATGATCGCTGGTACAGCTCGCTCAATGGGCGTTGTAGTTGTTGACTAATCAATTTAATGAATGATGAAGTGGGGATATCCCCGTTCAGAGTTCTATTGGTGGGAGGAAAATTCCGCTAATCGGGTAAGCTATAAGCTTCTCGGTATTACCACTTAAATAGGAGGAAATATAATGAAACACGGCAAAAAATATGTTGACAGCGCTAAGGCTGTTGATTATGCTAAGCAGTATGATTCCACAGAGGCTCTCGACCTCGTTTGCAAGAACGCAAAGGCTAAGTTCGATGAGACTATAGAGGCTCACATCCGTCTCGGCGTTGACTCAAGACACGCTGACCAGCAGGTTAGAGGTGCTGTTGTACTTCCTAACGGTACTGGTAAGACAGTTAGAGTATGCGTATTCTGTAAGGAAGACAAGTACGAGGCTGCTCAGGGCGCTGGCGCAGAGTTCGTTGGCGGTCAGGACCTCGTTGACAAGATCATGAAGGAAAACTGGATGGACTTCGACGTAGTTATCGCATCACCTGATATGATGGGACTCGTTGGTCGTCTCGGTAAGGTTCTCGGACCTCGTGGTCTTATGCCAAACCCAAAGGCTGGTACAGTAACACCTGACGTTGCAAAGGCTGTTACAGAGGCTAAGGCTGGTAAGATCGAGTATCGTCTCGATAAGACAAATATCATTCACTGCCCGATCGGTAAGGCTTCATTCGGTGCTGCTAAGCTCGAAGAGAACTTCAACACACTTATGGAGGCTGTTGTTAAGGCAAAGCCTGCTGCTGCTAAGGGTACTTACCTCAAGAGCTGCACAGTTACTTCAACAATGGGCCCCGGTGTTCCGGTTGCTACAGCTAAGTACGGTGTCTGATCATTAAGACAAATATCAAAGGCTTCACAAACGTGAAGCCTTTTGTGTTTTGCAGGGACGACCATTGACCGTCTGCGTAAACGTCATGTATGGTCGGCGTTCCGCCGCCCCTACACATAAAACAAAAGGGACGCCATGGCATCCCTTAATTCTTAGTTCTTAGCTCTAAGCTCTAAGTTCTATTATTCCTCTTCGCTGGAAAGTGCCTTTACCACCTTGTCGAAAACAGGGAAGTCCTTATCGTAGGTCTCCTGCATTTTCTCCTTGCTGTCGTTCATAACGTCTTTGGGCTTACGGAGAGCAAAGAACATATCATCAGTGATAGCGTCGGGAGAAACGCCGATGTGCTCGGCAAATTTCGTATCCTTGATGTAGTAGAAGTATTTATCCACATGAGGATCATCGGGATAAAGGGTACTGAGGTCAACGAAGCTTTCCTCCGCAGGGAGCAGGTCGTCCACGGTCAGTTTATTACCGATTATCATGACGCCGTCTGCATTGTTCAGGAAGGTTGTTATCTTGGTGGATACGCCGTTGATGTAGTCCTGATACTCGTCGTTGGAGTAGGGGATATAGTACACGGTTACCAGCACCTTGCCGTTGCCGTTGAAGTCGTCGGCGTACTCCTCAAAGTATTCTTCGAGGAATGTGGAGGTTCCCACAGCGTTGTTGTCGCAGAGCATGAGTATGACCATATCGGGATTTGGCTTGGACAGTATATCGTATACAAGGTATGAACCCAGAACAATGAAGAAAACTCCCAGTCCCAGCCACCATTTGTTGTGGTAGAAGAAATTGGCTATTTTCTTGCCGAAAGACAGCTTTATTTCCTCTTCCTTTTCCTCGTGGATAGTCTCGCTTTCCTCGACGATACCCTGCTTTAAGCGCATAAGCTCTATTTTTTCATCGTGGAGCTTCTTCTCGTAGGCTTCCTGCTTTTCCTTCTCGCGCTGAGCGTACTGCTCGGCGATCATCTGCTCTTTTTTAGCCTGTTCTTCCTCTTGTTTTTGGCGGAGTTCCTTGTTTACTTTGAAAAAGCTCTTGTTTATCTCGACTTTGTCGTCCTGTTTGGAAACACTTTCGGTATTTTTTTCTTTATCTTTCATGGTATATTCCTTACGATAACGGGCGGCAATTGCCGCCCGTATGGTTTATTCTTCTAAATCCTTTCCGCAGTGAGGACACTTCGGACCGCAAATTCTTCCGGGGTGATAACCGCAGTGCGGACAGCGTACTAAAGCTAAATTTACGATAATACCTGCCACAAAAACAGCTATAGCAATAATAATTACCAGCATTGACATTGGCTTGTTATCCAGAAAGAAAAGGGAACAAAATCCGATAGCTACTCCGATAAACATTATAAGAACTGACAGCCATGCTGTTTTAGTAGGTGATCTCTTTTTCATACGTAAGCTCCTTAGTTAAGGCTTTTAAGTGTCGGGAAGAGAAGTACGTCTCTGATAGAAGCGCTGTTTGTGAGAAGCATTACCAGACGGTCGATTCCGTAGCCGATACCGCCCGTAGGAGGCATACCAATTTCAAGAGCATTGAGGAAGTCCTCGTCTGTGCGGTTAGCTTCTTCATCGCCCTGACTGAGAGCCTCTTCCTGAGCCTTGAAGCGCTCACGCTGGTCGATAGGATCGTTGAGCTCGGAGTAAGCGTTGCACATCTCACGGCCTGTGATGAACAGCTCGAAACGCTCAACATAGTCGGGAGCGTCGGGCTTCTTCTTGGTAAGAGGAGATATCTCTATCGGGTGATCCATGATGAAAGTAGGCTGAATGAGGTGCTCCTCAACGAAGGTCTCGAAGAAGAGGTTGAGGATATCGCCGCGCTTGTGGCGAGTCTCGTACTCTACGCCCTTTTCATCAGCTATCTTGCGTGCTTCTTCGAGAGTCTTTATCTCGTTGAAGTCAACGCCTGAATACTTCTTGACTGCGTCTATCATAGTGAGGCGCTCGAAAGGCTTGCCCAGGTCTATCATGTGCTCACCGTAAGGAACGCAGGTAGTTCCGCATACCTCCTGAGCAACGTGACGGTACATATTCTCTGTAAGGTCCATCATACCGTAGTAGTCGGTATATGCCTGATAGAGCTCCATAAGTGTGAACTCTGGGTTATGACGGGTGTCAACGCCCTCGTTACGGAAAACTCTGCCTATCTCGTAAACTCTTTCAAGACCACCGACGATAAGTCTCTTGAGGTAGAGCTCAAGGCTTATACGGAGCTTAACGTCCTCATCGAGAGCATTGTAGTGTGTCTCGAAAGGTCTTGCAGCTGCGCCGCCTGCATTGGATACCAGCATAGGAGTCTCGACCTCCATGAAGCCCTGATCGTCAAGGTAGCGGCGGATAGATGAGATTATCTTTGAGCGCTTGATGAATGTATCCTTTACCTCGGGATTGATAACGAGGTCAAGGTAGCGCTGACGGTATCTTGTATCTGTGTCCTTGAGTCCGTGCCACTTCTCGGGGAGAGGAAGGAGGGACTTTGTAAGGAGGGTGATATTCTTGGCGTGGATAGAGATCTCGCCCTTGCGAGTCCTGAAAACATAGCCCTCAACGCCGATAATATCGCCGATATCCCACTTCTTCTTGAACTCCTTGAAGAGGTCTGCGCCAACGTCGTTTGAACGAACGTATACCTGTATACGATCGGACTTGTCGCGGACGTCGATGAAGTTAGCCTTACCCATATCTCTCCAGCTCATAATTCTTCCTGCGATACGGATAATATTCTCGTTGAGCTTTTCAAGCTCGGCAGTTTTCTTCTCCTCGTCGTCGCCGCAGGCAGCAAGTATCTCAGCTTCCTTGGCTTCGTACTCCTTCTTGTAGTCGGCAGCGTGACCTGTTACGTCGAACTTTGTGATGACGAAGGGATCGTGTCCCAGTTCGCGGAGGTCAGCCAGCTTGTCGAGTCTGTCCTTCTTTAATACGTTTATATCCTGAGCAGGCTCTTCCTCAGCCTGAACAGGTGAATTTACCTGATTTTCGCTCATTTTATGCGTCCTTTCGATTACTTGGAGATCTCTACGACCTCGAACTTCAGCTCGCCTGCGGGAGCTTCAACGATGAAGATATCGCCGACTCTCTTTTTCATAGCAGCCTTGCCGATAGGAGACTCGTCTGAGATAAGTCCCTCGCGTACATTAGCGTGGTTAGTACCAACGATAGTGAAAGTCTCTATCTTGCCTGTATCAACGCGCTTAATGGTTATCTTGGAGCTCATACCGATCTCGTCAACGGAGATACTCTCGTCGTCAACGATCTCAGCGTTGTCGATAGTATACTGGAGTTCCTGAATGTGAGCTTCGAGGATAGCCTGTTCGTTTTTAGCCTCATCGTACTCAGCGTTCTCGGAGAGGTCTCCGTAGGAACGTGCAACTTTAAGTCTTTCAGCGACTTCCTTACGTTTATTGATCTTAAGGTCATCGAGTTCAGCGACGAGCTTGTCGTAGCTTTCTCTGGACATCTTCTTTGTAGCCATATCAATGCACTCCTTTATATTTGATAAATAAATAGCATTACATAATATTATACTATATTACGCTGAAAAAGTCAAGTGTGGATTAGAATTAAGAGCTAAGAACAGGATTAGAATTAAGAGCTAAGAACTAAGTCTGTAGGGGCAGTAAATCAAAAGGGCGGATGATATCCGCCCCTGCAAAACTAATTACTGCATAATTTCCTGACTTATAGCATCAACAGCCGCCTGAAGCTGCATATCGAAGCCCTCGGTGCTGCCTTTTTCAGCCGCCACATCGGGGACAAGTCCCACGCCGTCGTAGCATTCGGATACCGCAGTCCTATACTTCGCCACGGTAAGAACTACCGCGCCGTTGTTATTGAACTCAGTGGTCTTCTGCATAACGCCCTTGCCGTAGGTCTTTTCGCCTACAAGCTTAGCTCCGCCGAAATCACGGAGAGAAGCCGCAAAGAGTTCTGCTGCGCTGGCAGTGTTCTTATTGACGATGACAGCCATTGGCACATCAAGCTTCGTATCGTCGGAGTATATAAGCGTCTCGCTGTGGCCGTCCTTATATTCCGCAGTTGCGATAACTCCCTCGGGGAGCAGAGGATCGAGACAGTCCGAAAGCATATCCACCATGCCGCCGCTGTTGTCACGGACGTCGAATATAAGCGCCCTGGCGCCGTTTGAGGTGAGTCTTTCGAGAGTATCCAAAAACTGCTGCGGAGTATTCTTCTTGAAGTTGTTTATCTCGATATAGCCGATAGTTTCGTCCAGCATTTTTCCGCTGACGGTAGTTACCTCCATAGAGCGGCGTGTAAAGGTATAATCCCTGTCTATGCCGCCTCTGCGGACAGTGAGCTTTATCTCCGAGCCCTCGACGCCTCGCATAGCCTCAACGGACTCGTCAAAGCCAGCCTCAAGAACGTCGATACCGTCGATAATGGTGATTATATCGCCCTCGCGGAGACCTGCTTCCTCCACAGGTGACTCGTTGTTGATACCTGCGATACGGATATAGCCGCTCTCGTCCTCGTCAAGGACAAGACCGAGACCGATGAGCTGTCCCTCGTCCTCGCTTTTTTCTTCGAGGTATTCCTCCTCTGAGAGAAACTTCGAGTACTTATCGTCAAGTCCCGAGATATAGCCCTTTAGGATACCGTCGCTGAGCTTGTTCTCGTCGATATCGCCGAGGAAGTTCTCGCGGACGTAGGAATCCAGACTTTGCAGCGAATTGTACTTCTTTGCCTTTTCGTTTACGTCAACTACCTTGGTGTTGAAGCTTTGCAGCGAGAAAAAGGAAGTCAGTATAAACGTTACCGCAGAAGCGATAGCGATAAGGCTCAGCGCCAGACCGAGACTGATTTTCTTATTCATATTATCATCGCTTTCTGACAAAAATTCGGGCAGTTGCTTGAACTGCCCTGAATTATCGTTGTTATATTTTACGGACTAACGTAGCCCAGAGGATCAACACGGTTTCCGTTCACACGTACCTCAAAGTGGAGGTGAGCGCCTGTTGACCAGCCTGTAGAGCCGATGTAGCCGATAACATCTCCCTGATTTACATACTGACCTACAGAAACACAAGCAGAAGCAAGGTGTCCGTAAACTGTAGAATATGTACCGTCGTGAGAGATAACGACATAGTTGCCGTAGCCGCCGCCGCAGCCGCAGCTTCCGTTCTTAGCGTAGTCATGGGTGCATGAGTTGCATACAGTGATGACAGTACCTGACTTTGAAGCGCAGGCTGCACCGCCGTGGATACCTGCGTCACCTACGTCTATACCGCCGTGGAAAGAGCCCCATCTCGGACCGTAATAGCTGGAGATGTAGCAGAATCCCGGTGCAGGCCATGCAAATCCCGAAGCAGAAGGTGCAGGGATATATGCGGGCTGCTGATAATCAACAGCAGTATATGCGCTCTGATAACCGCCCTGTGAAGCCGAAGCCTGTGCAGCAGCAGCTCTTTCAGCGGCAAGTCTTGCCTGCTCAGCCTCATATGCAGCCTGTGCAGCCGCAGCCTGACGAGCGATCTCAGCCTGTATCTCTGCATCGAACTCAGCGTTCATAGCTTCGAGTTCGCGCTTCTTTTCAGCTGTCATAGCTTCTTCCTGAGAGATACGGTCTATCTCGTTCTGAGTCTGCTGGTATTTCTCGTTGAGAACAGCGATCTCAGCGTCCTTTTCTTCCTTACGCTTCTGCTGCTCCTCAAGCTTCATCTCAAGGGCGAGCTTTTCGGTCTCAAGGTCTTTCTTTGACTGTTCCATCTGGTCGATATCTCCGAGGATATCGTTTATGAGCTCCTCGTCGTAGGAAGCGATACGGTTTACCATTTCAACTCTTGACATCATATCGTAGAAGCTTGATGTGCCTACTACGACTGTAGCGAGGTTGTCGTTTCCTGTGACGTACATAGCGCAGAGGCGCTGCTTGAAGAGTTCGATATTAGCGTCGATCTCGTTCTGCTGGTCTATGATAGACTGGTCGAGGTCGGCGATATTGGTCTTGGCAGTATCGATGTCTGCGTTGATATTTTCAAGTTCCTTGTTGAGAAGGTCGATATTAGTGCTGATAACACTTATCTGTTCATTGAGCACCGACTGGTACTGCTGTTCCTCAGCCTTGTTGCCTGCAAGGGCGTCAAGCTGATTCTGGAGCTCGCTGATAGTTTCCTTATTGGACTTGATCTCTTCCTGCATTTCTGCAATAGTCTTAGCGTATGCGTTGTTTGATCTTTTTCCCTCATTTACGGGAACGAATGTGATAAATGCTGCGGCGATTGCTGAGCTTGTCACAAAGGATATTACCTTCTTGAACATATGTAGCTTTTCCATAATTAAGCTGCGTAACGGACAGTTGCTTGCTGTCCGAGAGCACACTCCTTTCATAGTAAAATTCATATTGTCGGGTTCACTTTGAGCATATCATACATCAATATGTTTTCTTGTGCTTATAACACTTCCGAGAGCGCCTATGAGAGCGCCTGCGACGAGGTAAGCAAGGATAACGACGAGCTGTATCTTATCGAATGGGATAAGGCTGCTCACGCCGAAGGTATTCATCAGCATACCCTGCTCCTTTATCATGTTGTAAGCTGAGCTGTAAATAGCCCATGTTATGAAGTAAGCGCCTGCGCCTGCGAAGAAGCCCGTTACCATGCCCTCAACGAAGAAGGGGAGTCTGATAAAGGCATTTGTAGCGCCGACATACTTCATTATCTGTATTTCCTCACGGCGGGCAAAAACGCTTGCCTTTGTGGTATTGGAAATGATTATCATCGAAACAACTGCAAGTGCTGCGATAATAGCGCCTGCAATGAGAGATACTACCTTTCTGAGCTCTCTCAGGAACTCAGCTACCTGCGGTGAAGCAGATGCGCTCTGGATATTAGCGAGAGCGCTTATCTTTTCGGTAGTCTCGGTTATCTTATCGGTGTTCTTGACAGTCACGCTGAAGCCGTCAGGCATAAAGCTTGCGTCATCACCGATATAATCGTTGAATATCTTTTCGGCATTTGGAAGGCTTGCCTTCTGTCTTGCGAGAGCGTCCTCCTTGGACACGAATTCCACCTTGTCGATGTTGGGGAGAGCCTTTATAGCCTCCTCGGCGGCGGAGTTCTGTTCCTCGGTAGTGCCGACATTCATAATGACAACTACCTCGTTCTGACTTCCCAGACCTTTTATCATGGAATTGAGGTTGATATAGAACAGACCTGCTATTCCGACGAGAAGCAGAGATATGAGCAGAACGCAGAATGTAGCGAATGCCATCATTTTATTCTTCCAGATATTTTCCACGCCCTGATCGGCGAGGTATCTGATACCGCTTAGTTTCATTCCGCACCCCCTTCAGTTTTTTCTGTGAGTGCGGCGAGCATTTCCTGCGGAGTCGGCTCGTCTGATTTCGGCTTGGGAGTTATATCGACGTCGATATTCTCCTTTACGGGCTTCATGAGCTCCTTTTCGGGAGCGTCGGGTATACCGCCTATAGCCGATATTATATCATCAGCGGTCATATTCTCGATAGGGAGGTCGATAGCCTCCTCGGTATTGACCATTTCTGCGGCTTCCGTATCCTCGGCAGCCTCGGCTTCGCTGATAGCGGCAGCCATAGCCTCGGGAGTTATCTCGCTGTCGATATCGGGGATAAGCTCGTCTCCCGTACCTGTGATGACCTCGTCAAAGACGATCTCACCCTCGGTGATGTTGATGATACGTCCGCCGAAGTGACGAACCAAGTCGTGCTCATGGGTTACCATGAGTATTGTCGTACCCTGATCGTTTATGCCCTTGAGCAGCTCTACTATTTCGTAGGAGAGCTCGGGATCGATATTACCCGTAGGCTCGTCGGCAATTATGAGCTGCGGATCGTTTACCAGCGCACGGGCGATAGCCACACGCTGCTTTTCACCGCCCGACAGCTCGTCGGGGTAAGAGTTTGTTTTAGCGTGGAGTCCTACAAGACTGATAACGTAGGGGACTCTCTTGCGTATGTACTTGATAGGAGCGTCGATAACTCTGAGAACGAATGCTATGTTCTCGTAAACTGTCATTGACGGTATCAAGCGGAAGTCCTGAAATACGAAGCCGAGAGTACGGCGAAATTCAGGTATCTTGCGTTTTTTGAGCTTATTGAGGTTATAGCCGTTAACCGTAACAACACCGCTTGTAGCGTCTATCTCCTTCAAAAGCAGTTTTATCATAGTACTTTTTCCCGCACCTGATGAACCTACAACGAAAGCGAAGTCGCCGTCGTTTATCTTCAGACTGACGTTGTTCAAAGCGTCAACGCCGCTGGAGTAGGTCACGGATACGTTTTTAAGTTCTACCAATGGGTTACACCTACCTTAATCTGTAAGGGGCGGCAGTACCGCCCGAAGTTCGTCAGCTGTAAGTGCTATCAGAACTTGACAGGATTAGCGGACAGGTACTTCTTTACCATGAGAGCGATCTTGAATATGATAGCGTGATCGAACTCGCGGAGGTCAAGACCTGTGAGCTTCTTGATCTTTTCGAGTCTGTAAACAAGAGTATTTCTGTGAACGAAGAGCTTTCTTGATGTTTCTGAAACGTTCAGGTTGTTCTCGAAGAACTTCTGGATAGTAAAGAGTGTTTCATGGTCAAGAGACTCAATGCTGCCGACCTTGAATACCTCGTGGAGGAAGGTCTCGCAGAGAGTTGTTGGGAGGTGGTAGATAAGACGAGCGATACCGAGGTTATCGTAGCTTACGATGACCTTGTCTGTATCGAATACCTTACCGACCTCAAGAGCCATCTGAGCTTCCTTGAATGAACGTGCAAGGTCCTTGACGCCGACAACGGCTGTACCGATACCAACGTTTACTCTTGTATAGAACTCACTGCTGAGTGTATCAGCGATAGAGCGAGCAAGCTTTTCGAGGTCCTTTGAGTCAACAGCGCTCTTGAGCTCCTTGACGAGGACGATATCAGTCTCAGTGATATTGAAGACGAAGTCCTTGTTCTTGTCAGGGAAGAGGTTCTGTATAACATCATATGCAGAGATATCGTTAGCTGAGATTATTCTGATAAGGAATACAGCACGGCTTATCTCGGCATTGAAGTGGAGCTCTCTTGCCTTGATGACAATATCTCCGGGGAGAACATTGTCGAGGATAACGTTCTTGATGAAGTTGTTTCTGTCATACTTCTCATCATAGTACTGCTTGATATTTGAAAGTGCGATAGCAAGAATGCTTGCGTATTTAGCAGCAGCGTCGTCTACGCCTTCAACGAAAACAGCGTAGTCGGGCTTTACTCTTGAACCGAATGGCTTATATGTGAAGCCGTCGCGGATAAAGATATCGTGTGAATCGCTGAGGTCCAGAGATACGAACTCATTAGTTGTTCCTACGCGAGTAAGGTCGCTGCAGGCAATGATCGTAGCTGTCTCGTCAACAACACCGATGGTAGCGTCGATAGAATCGCGCATCTGATGAACTAAACCCTGAAATAATCTGTTGGACATGATTTACATCCTTTCTCTTAATAAGATCTTATTTTGAGCGGACCTTCAAGGAGAGTCGGGGAGCGTTCTGCTCCTCAACATATTACAAATTGTAACACATTTTTGGTCTGAATTTGTTAACAAACTGTTAACTCTCGTCTGAAGGCTCACAAACATGACTTGACAATATGTTGAATTTTGTTAATATTTACCAATGACGGCAAATTCTTTGTAACCGGCTTGTAATTTTTACATCTTCTCGGGACGGTCAATATTGAGTATCTCCAGTGTGTTTCTCAGTACCTGACGTACTGCAACGCTGAGGAGGATACGTGCGTCCCTGAGCTGTTCTGTCTCGGCGTTCTTTACGCTGCAGGCGTCATAGAAGCGGTGAAACAGAGTTGCAAGGTCGATAGCGTACTTAGTTATCTTTGCAGGATCGTAGGTCTTAGCCGCAAGGTCTATCTCCTTCGGAAGTGAAGCAAGATGACGGATAAGCTCTATCTCGCGGGGATCGGAGAGAAGGTCAAAGTCTGCCGATGCAGGCACGTTGATACCCTCGTCTGCCAGATTGCGGAGCATACTGCAAATTCTTGCGTGTGCATACTGAACGTAGTATACGGGGTTCTGTGAGGTCTTTTCGATTGCCAGACCGAGGTCGAACTCAAACTGTGAATTTGCCTCGCGGAGATTGAAGAAGAATCTCGCAGCGTCTATCGGTATCTCATCGAGGAGAGTTACCAGTGTGATAGCCTTGCCGCTTCTCTTTGAGAGCTTTACTGTCTCGCCGTTGCGGACAAGTCTTACCATCTGCATGAGGACTACATCAAGCTTTGTCTCGTCAACGCCGAGAGCGTTGAGAGCAGCTTTAAGTCTCGGAACATAGCCGTGGTGGTCAGCACCGAGTACGTTGATAGCCTTATCGAAGCCTCTTGTTACCAGCTTGTTGTAGTGGTAAGCGATATCGGGAACGATATATGTGTAAAGACCGTTGCTTCTCTTGAGCACGAAGTCCTTGTCCATGCCGTATTCGGTAGCCTTGAACCAGATAGCGCCGTCCTGCTCGTAAGCCTTTCCAGCCTCCATGAGCTTGTCAACTACCAGCTTTGTCTCGTTCTTTTCGTGAACTGTGCTCTCTCTGAACCAGTTGTCGTAAACGATACGGTACTTTTTGAGGTCGCGTTCCAGACCTGCTATATTAATAGGAAGTGCGTAGTCAACGAGAGCCTTGCGGCGTTCTGTTTCGGAAACGCTTTCCATAGCCTTGCCGTTTATATCGTAGAAGTTCTTGGCGTGTTCGATGATGTCTGTACCGAGGTAAACGTCCTCGGGCATCTGGAACTCTCCGCCTTCGCCGCTGCCCTCATAGATAACGGAGCAGAGCTTGTCGGCGTCGTCCTTGTACTGAGCCATGAGCTCCTGTCCCTTTGGCGAGCAGAGCTGTAAGTATCTGAGCTCCAAGGACTTTCCGAACTTTTCTATCTGATTGCCTGCGTCATTTACGTAGAACTCACGCTCTGCGTGATAGCCTGCCCACTGGAGCACGCTTGCGAGACAGTCTCCGATAGCGCCGCCTCTTGCATTACCGATATGCATAGGACCTGTGGGGTTTGCGGAAACGAACTCAACGAGGACTTTCTTGCCCTTGCCAAGCTCGGTCTTGCCGTAGTCGCCGCCCTCTTCAAGAACGTTGCGCACTACGTCCGAGAACCAGCTTCTTCCGAGGAAGAAATTGAGGAATCCCGGTCCTGCAACCTCTGCCTTCTCGAAGATAGTGCCCTCAAGGCTGAGTTTCTCACAGATGAGCTCTGCTATCTTTCTCGGAGGCATTTTAAGAGCCTTTGCGCATACCATAGCGGTATTTGCTGCGAAATCGCCGTGTGACTTATCCGCAGGTATCTCGATGTTGAAGCTCGGCAGCGGAACTGCCGGGATAGCTTCCTCGGATACCAGAACTCCGAGAGCGTCCATGATTATCTCACGGAGACGCAGGGAGGCGGAATTGATAAGGTCTGACATTTTATCTATCCTTTCTTTCGGGCTCAGTTCTGAGCCTGTACTGTCATTATTATCTCGTTATCTGAAAGATACGAGGAATTGAGGTCAAGTGTATACTTCATATACAGCCTGCCGTTTTCGGCAAGAGTATTCTCTATAGCGTGGGTGTAGACGCCTATCTGCAAGTTGCCGTAGGGAGTGCCGTACTGGCAGAAGTGCTTTCGTCCTATCTCCAGAGAGAGTACGGAATTTGCCGTGCCCTCACGGGTAATGGAGGCGTTCTTGCAGTTGTCCACCTTTATCGTAGTGACAGAGCCCTCGAAGCCTGTAGCCGAGGTGTCCTCATAGGAGATTATATCCCAGCCGTTTTCACGGGTGAGGCTTGCCTTGGTGAGCAGCTCGGTCTCGCTTTTCTCGTTCTCCTGCCACTGTATGCTCGTAAGAGAGATCAAAACGTTATTTTTCAATGTTATCTCCTTAAATATCTTTTATCTCAGGCTCAGTATGTCCTGTCGGCGTTTTCGATAGCCTGTTCCAGCAGCATATCTATGAGATCCTCATGCTCGTAGCCCAGCTGCTCCATGAGCTTTGAGAAAACGCTGTTCTGTCTGAGTCCCGGCATAGTGCCGATCTTGTTCAGCAGGAGCTCTCCGTCCTCGGTGAGGAAGAGGTCAACTCTTGCGAAGCCCTTGCAGCCCAGAGCCTTGAACGCAGTAACAGCTATCTCCTTAGCCTTGTTTCTTATTTCGGGAGTTATATCCGCAGGGATAGTGAGGTCGTCTCCCGAGCTTACATTGAAGTTGCTCGGATCGTACAGCTTGTCATCGGCAATTATCTCTCCGATAGGCGAGCAGACAGGCGTATCATAGCCGTAAACTGCCGCTTCAAGCTTTCTTGCCTTGACGTATTTCTCAACTATGACCTTGTTGTCGTTGGAGAAAGCCACCTTTACAGCCTTGATGAATTCCTCGGGGCTGTTTACGAAGCTTATACCCTGATTGCTGCCGCTGTTTGCAGGCTTTACTACTAAATTGCAGCCGAATTTCTCAGCAATCTCGGCACATCTCTTATCAAGGCCGTTCAGCTCGCGCTGAGTTATGAGCTCCCATTCGGGAGTCTTGATATCGTAGTCGTCCATGACCATGTGCGTATGGGACTTATCCATGCACGAAGCGCAGGCGAGCACTCCGCTGCCCGCATAGGGGATGCCCGAAAGGTCGAGGAGTCCCTGTATCGTACCGTCGCCGCCGCGCTTACCCATGAGTATCGGCAGTACAACGTCTATTTTCTTGACTGAGGTCTCACCGTTTTCAATGGTGATTATGCCTCTGTGTATCGGATCGGGAGAAATGAAAGCCGAAGTGCAGTCTGTATTCTGCTCCCATGTTCCGTCAGCTATCTCCTCGGGCGAGCCGGGGAAGAACAGCCAGCGTCCCTTGCGGTTTATGCCTATTGAGATGACCTCATAGGTGTCTCTTGGTATATTCTTTATGACCTCTGCGGCAGAAGCCAGTGAAAGGGCGTGTTCCCGAGCAGTACCGCCGAAGATCACAGCCGCTTTTATCTTTGCCATATGCGTCTCCTTTATATATAGTACCCTGAAATTTCTGTTGTCATTTTCAAGTATCACTATATTTTATCATATTTCACAAAAAACTGCAAGTATTTTTTGCGGAAATGAAGAATAACACAGTGAAATTCGCAAGGATAGTATATTGCGGACAATTTTTAACACTCAGTTTTGTGCATAATCACAATGAAATTATAGCTTTTTCATCAAATTGACGGAGAACCCCTTAGTAAAAATGACGAAGCAAAAAAGGCTTGTTTCGTAAAAAAGATCATTTTTTTACCGTTTATTGGTCGGCTTGACTTTAATGTAAAAATAATATATAATTATTTTATGATATTAGGGATATCATAGATCGGAGGATTTAACATGAAAATAATCAAAAGAGCTTTACTGTGGGTGTCCATAATGCTGGTGCTGGAATTGATGATAAACGCAGCAGGAGCATTCATGGTCAAGCGTGCGGCAGACAGAATGACAGGCTCGTTGAGCGGCTACTCGAAAAAAACGGAAATGATGCTTCACCCGACGGTCATAGATAATACCGACGGAAAAGCCAAGACCAACGGACTTGCGGCACTTGCTGTCCGCGCACTTCTCAGCGACGGCAGACTTTATAATCATACAAATTTCGGCTATAACTTCCTGTTCCTCAACTTCACTATGGAGCAGTCCGTGGTGTTTTTTGACGAAAACGGCACAACTCAGGTGTCATCGGGCGTATTCAATATCGCTTATGAGGACAGAGGCGGCAAAACGGACTACTTCAGATACCCCTTGGGACTTATCGACGTCAAGGAGCTTTGCGCTCAGAGCAATGCAAAGGAGCTGTACAGCGCCCTTGAGAAAAGGCAGTTTGACTCCATAAGATTGGACGAATACTCAGTTGACGAGGATTTCATCGTGAGACCTAAGAAACTGACATTCCTTGATTCGGATAAAAATGCCATTCAGAGCTTTGAATTCCCCTGCGAGGGCGAGATAAAAACAGGGGACTGCTATTATGTTTACGATGTGCTTGCAAATGGCGAGCAGATGAGAAATGCCACTACAACGCTCTACAAGAAGATGAAGGACGTTTACGACGGTGCGCAGAAGACGGACAAAACAGCAAAGGAGCTTATGGAGGACGTCGATTTTTCACAGAGCAGACAGGACGTTACCAAGACAAGCGTCGGTTTTGCGGCTGTCAAAGTGAAGCACGTTGAGACCTATGACGGCAGTGCCATGACATTTGCTCTGCGCTTCAACTATATAAAGGGAGTTATCCTTTATACCATTATCTTTGCAGTTATCCTGACGGCTATCCTGCTGCCTATATGGATACACAAGGACAGAAAAATCCAGAACAGCTATTACTGATAAATCAAAGAGCCTTCGGACGCATTGTCCGAAGGCTCGAAAAGTACATTATCTTATGCCGAGAGAGTCGTCCTCGGGCTGGAGCTTATCGTGGGCGAGGATATAGTCGTATACCTCGGTCACGGTAGTGAAAGCGACTCCCACATAGCTGTCAGCGCAGCCGTAATAAAGGGCGATACGTCCCGAAGCTGCGTCCGTCAGGGCAGCGCATGGGAAGCATACATTTGGCACGAAGCCCCGTTCCTCATAGTCTGTTTCGGGAGCGAGGAGATAGTTCTCACAGCGGTGAAGCACCCGTGAGGGTTCATTGATATCGAGT
Source organism: Ruminococcus flavefaciens MA2007 (assembly GCF_000621845.1). GTDB lineage: Bacteria > Bacillota > Clostridia > Oscillospirales > Ruminococcaceae > Ruminococcus > Ruminococcus flavefaciens_E. The sequence goes on from NZ_KK211355.1 coordinate 313,095, forward strand.
ATAGCTCCGCCAATGCTGTAAACATAGCCGTTGCAGGTGTTGACAACTCCGTGATAGAACAGCAGCCAGCCCTTATCGGTCTCGATAGGAGCAGCTCCGCCGCCTATTTTAAGGCTTTCCCACCAGTTGTCGGAGCGCCCCATGACATGGCGGTGACGTCCCCAGAACTCCATATCGGGGCTCTCTGAGAGGAAGATGTCACCGAAAGCGGTGTGACCGTTGTCACAGGGACGCGACAGCATAACGTAATTGCCGTTTATTTTCCGAGGGAAGAGCACGGCGTTTCGGTTATATGGGAGATATGGGCTTTCAATGCGCTCAAAGCGCTTGAAATCGAGGGTTTTGGCAATGCCTATTGTAGGTCCGTATGCGTCCTGACACCACATGATGTAGTAGGTGTCCTCCACCTTTACAAGCCTTGGATCGTAGGCATAGGGCGGCATGAATGGCTCGCCGTTTTTATCGGTGAAGGGTATCTTTTCCGAGTCGAACTCCCAGTGCAGAGCGTCCTTGCTCCTGCCAAGATAGATGTGAGGGATACCGTTGCGCTGCTCTCCGCGGAATACGCCTATATATCCGCCGTTGTAGGGCGTTACTGCGCTGTTGAATATCCTTGCCACCTCGGGCAGTGGATTTCTGCCGATAATGGGGTTCGCGGTGTATCTCCAGAGTGGAGATGTGCAGTCTTTCGGCTTGTCCTGCCACGGTATAGACGGCAGGTCTGCTCCAATAATTTTAATATCCGTCATAACAAACTCCTTTAATCCTTAGTATGGATTAATTAAATTATAGCGTGATAATATTGTTAAGTCAATAGATTAGTAAAATTTAAGTAAATTTCGTGAAAATGCACTATTATCGAGGCTGTAATTTTACGGCTTAAAATTTACAGAAAAATATAGAATGTTACGTTGGATAGGTGTATAATTAAGAAAAACAGTATCGCCTTAAATAATAACTTAAAAGGAGCTGTGGGTATGAATTTTTATGACCTTATAAACGGAATATCAAACGGAGCCTTTGACGAGCAGCTCCGTATGCTCTACGGAAACAGTGAAAAGGCTGTATTACGGGCAAGAGCCCGTTATCTCAGTGCGGCTGAGGGCTTTTCGCGGCTCTGTCCCGAGTGCGGCGAGATACACGTTTACTCGGCTTCGGGACGTACCGAGGTTGGCGGAAATCATACCGACCACCAGCACGGCTGTGTGCTTGCGGCGGCTGTAAGCCTTGATATAATCGCAATCGTGGCTTTTCACGACGAGGGTGTTATCCGCGTGACCTCCGAGGGCTACCCTCAGAATGTGGTGTCACTGGACGACCTTGACGTGAAAGAGGAGGAAAAGGGGACTTCTGCGGCGCTTATCCGCGGAATCGCTGCAAAATTCAAGGATATGGGCGTGGAAACAGGCGGTTTCGACGCCTATATGACCTCGGACGTTCTCAGCGGCAGCGGTCTTTCCTCATCGGCGGCATTCGAGGTGCTTATCGCTGCTATTATAAATGAGCAGTACAACGGCGGACGGACCGAGCCTGCGGAGCTGGCTAAAATAAGCCAATACGCTGAAAACGTGTACTTTGGCAAGGCAAGCGGTCTCATGGACCAGACTGTCTGTGCCGCAGGCGGCTTCGTTGCCATTGATTTCGCCGAGCCCGATAAACCGCAGATAACCAATGTTGACTTTGACTTTGAAAAGGCAGGGTACTCGGTGTGCATTACCGACACAAAGGGCAGTCACGCCGACCTTTCCGACGAGTACAGTGCTGTTTCTGCGGAAATGAAGCACGTTGCGGAGGCTATGGGCTGCGGATATCTCCGCGAGGCCGATGAGGAGGAGTTTTATGAGAAACTGCCGAAGCTACGCGAGAAATGCACCGACAGGGAGCTGCTCCGTGCCGCTCATTTCTTTGACGAGAACAGGCGAGCCGTTGAAGAAGCGCAGGCTCTTGCAGAGGGCGATACAGAGCGATTCTTTGAGCTGGTGAACCAGTCGGGGACTTCCTCGGCGGAGCTGCTGCAAAATCTCTATTCAAACAAGGATCCACAGTGTCAGCAGATACCGCTGGCGATAATGCTGAGCAAGCGATTTTTGGGCGAAAGCGGCGCTGTGAGAGTTCACGGCGGCGGCTTCGCAGGAACGATACAGGCATTCGTGCCGACGTACCTTGCGGCGGACTACGCCGCGGAAATGGAGCGCGTATTCGGCGAGGGCAGCTGCTACGTGCTGACTGTGCGCCCTGTGGGCGGTTATGAATTAACCATGCTGAGCCGATGAATGGGATTCCAAAGGGAATGCGTTCCTTTGGCGGAGTGACTCCCCATAAAATGGGGAGATGTCGCGAAGCGACAGAGGGGACGTACCTGTTAGGTCAGAGGCAGCGCCTCTGGTGGGTTTGGGCAAAGCCCAATAATCGAAGGCGCTTCGCAAGGGGTGAATTGAAAAACAGTCCAGTGGACTGTTTTTAAGAGGGTGACTCCCTGCTGTGCAGGGAGATGTCAGCAAAGCTGACAGAGGGTGCCGAGCCCGATTAGGGACGCCTTGCAAGTGAAGGCGTCCCCTTGACGGGCGGATATTATCCTCCCCTACAGTGGGACGTCGAGGACGCCGTCCCCTACAAGAATGAAAGGAGAAGCTGCCTTGACAATAGGAGCTAATACGGAAAAGATACTGACAGAGCTGGAAAATCACGGCTTTGAGGCATATATGGTGGGCGGCTGCGTCCGCGACGGTATAATGGGCAGGGAGTGCAATGACATCGACATCACTACAAACGCCCTACCAGAGCAGATGCTGGCGGTTTTTAGCGGATATAAGGTCATTCCAACGGGCATTAAGCACGGTACGGTGACGGTCCTCTGCGGCGGCGAGTCCTTTGAGGTCACTACATATCGCATAGACGGGGAGTACACCGACCACCGCCGTCCCGACGAGGTGAGGTTTACCGCTGATATAGCCGACGACCTGGCACGGCGCGATTTTACGGTAAATGCCGTGGCTATGGACAGGCGCGGCAATATAGTTGACCCATTCGGCGGCAGAGCTGACATGGAATCGGGCATTATCCGCTGTGTGGGCGTGCCGCAGGAGCGCTTCTCCGAGGACGCTCTGCGTATTCTCAGGGCTGTGCGTTTTTCGGCGCAGCTTGACTTTAAGATAGACGAGACTACTTCCGAGGCTGTCCACGGTATGAGGACAGATTTGCGGAATATCTCCTCTGAGCGTATCCGCGACGAGCTGGACAAGCTCATCTGCGGCAAAAATGCCGTTGAGGTGCTTCTGGGATACAGCGACGTCATCACAGCCGTTATTCCCGAATTTAAGGCGAGTATAGGCCTCGACCAGCGCTCTCCCTACCACAGGTACGACGTCTGGGAGCACACTGTCCGCGCACTGGCGACAGCTCCTGCCGAGAATATGAAGCTCCGCAGAGCACTGCTTTATCACGATATCGGCAAGCCTGCCTGTATGAAGCTTGACGAAACGGGCAGGGGACACTTCAAACAGCACGACCGAGTTGGCGCGGAGATGACCTCGGAGATAATGAAGCGGCTCCACTATGACAACAAGACTATCGCCTATACTACGGCGCTTATCGCCAATCACAGCAAGAAGCTCCGCAATAAGACCGACGTAAAAAAGATGATGTGCAAAATAGGCGACGAGCTGTTCTTTGAGCTTATGGAGATGAAAAAGTGCGATAATTCCGCGAAAAACGAGTTCGTACTGAAAGAAAACGTCTTTTTTGACAAGCTGGCAGACATCGGACGGGAGATAGCCGCAAATGACGAATGCAGGAGCATTCGCGGACTGGCGGTCAATGGCTCGGAGCTTGCGGCGCTTGGACTTAAAGGCGCGGAAATAGGCGAGATACAGCGCGAAATGCTGGAGCTTGTCATGGAGGAGGAGCTCCCCAATGATAGGGCGGAGCTGCTCAAATTCGCAGAACAGAGGTGCAGAAAATGAAAGGACGCATACATTCAACGGAGAGCTTCGGCACGGTTGACGGGCCCGGAATAAGGTTCGTGGTGTTTTTTCAGGGCTGCCCCATGAGGTGCAAGTATTGCCACAACCCCGATACATGGGACTTTTCTGGCGGTACGGAGCGTACTGCCGAGGACCTTATGAGGGAGTACGATTCCTACAAGGAGTTCCTGAAATCAGGCGGTATCACGGCAACAGGGGGCGAACCCCTTGCACAGCCCGAGTTCTTAGCGGAGCTTTTCCGCCTTGCCAAGGAAAAGGGCGTCCATACCTGCCTTGACACGTCAGCAGGAGTCTATAATCCCGATTCTCACGAAAAAATAGACGAGGTGCTGAAATATACCGACCTTGTAATGCTGGATATAAAGCATATCGACAACGATTGCCACAGGGAGCTGACGGGCATAGGAAACCGCAATATACTTGCCTTTGCGGAGCATATCCGCGACCTGGGCATACCCGTCTGGATACGCCATGTGGTAGTTCCGAATATCACGGACAAGTATGAGGAGCTGTTCGCTCTCGGTGAGTATCTCTCCACGCTGACGAATCTGAAAGCGCTGGACGTTCTGCCCTATCACGATATGGCGAAGCCGAAATATGCGGAGCTCGGTATAGAATATCCGCTGGGTGATACTCCGCCGCTGACAAAGGAAGAAGCCATAAAGGCACGGAATACCATAATCGACGGCATAAAATCCGGACTTCACAAGCAAAACTGAATAATATACACAGACCTCTGACACACATCAGAGGTCTTTTTCATATACTGTGGTAAATCAAAATTTAATGATGTAGGGGCGCACAATGTGCGCCCGCAAACATACACATCAATTTTGACACGGGCGAACAATGTTCGCCCCTACAATACCAATTTTTCGGGACGCCAAAGGCGTTAAATTATGATTTATCTCAGCGTGCCGTATGCTGTAAAGCGGTGGAGATACTTATGTGCGGAATTGCAGGAGCTATCAGCTTTGTGGAGGATATGCGGGAGGACATGAAGATATATGAGAATATGCAGCGAGCTCTGCTGCGGCGCGGTCCAGACCAGCGCGGTATGTTCATGAGCCGTGAGGCTGCCCTTATCCACACCCGTCTGGCGGTCATCGACATTGACGGCGGACGTCAGCCCATGAGCTTTGGCAGGTATACTATCGTATACAACGGGGAGCTTTACAACACAGCGGAGCTCCGCGGCGAGCTAAGTGAGGATTTTGACTTCAATACTCATTCCGACACCGAGGTGGTGCTGAAAAGCTACATAAAATGGGGCAGCGCCTGCGTGGAGCGCTTCAACGGCATATTCGCCTTTGCGGTATACGACGAGCAGGAGCACCGTGTCTTCCTTGCCCGTGACAGGATAGGCGTGAAGCCCCTGTTTTACTATGATACTGGCAGGAAGCTCATCTTCGCTTCGGAGCTCCCTGCGCTTCTTGAGCACCCCGATATCCCACATGAGATAGACGAGCACGGCGCAGCGGAGCTGCTGCTCATGGCGCCCGGGCGGACTATGGGCTGCGGGGTTATCTGCGGCGTTGAGGAAGTACGTCCTGCATACTGCGGATATTACACGGCAGAGGGGCTGAAGCTCCGCGAATACTGGCGGCTGAAAGCATATGAGCTCCACGAGAGCTTCGAGCAGACCGCCGAGCACGTTCGCGAGCTGGTGCTGGACTCCATAAGGCGGCAGCTGGTCTCCGACGTGCCTGTTTGCACGTTCCTGTCGGGAGGACTGGATTCAAGCCTTATATCCTCAGTTGCGGCGGCGGAGCTTAAAAAGCAGGGGAGACAGCTCAGCACCTTTTCCGTGGACTACCGCGACAATGACAAATATTTCCAGAAGAGCCATTTTCAGCCCAACAGCGATCCCGAGTATATCACCTGCATGGCTGAGTATCTGGGTACAGACCATCACTGGACGGTGGTTGATACTCCCGAGCTTATAGACGCTCTTGACGAAGCAACCGAAGCAAGGGGACTTCCCGGCATGGCGGACGTGGACGCTTCGCTGCTGCTTTTCTGCCGTGAGATAAAGAAATACGGCACTGTGGCTCTTTCGGGGGAGTGCGCCGACGAGATATTCGGCGGCTATCCGTGGTACAGGGATAAGGATATCCGCATGACAGACGGCTTTCCGTGGGCTCAGAGCACAGCCTACCGCAAGCGCTTCCTCTGCGATGATTATGCCGCAATGATAAACGCCGAGGACTACGTTTACTCCGCATACAGGAACACAGCCGACAGCGCCGAAAAGCTGGACACTGACAGTCCTCTCGAAGCACGTATGCGCGAAATGACGGAGCTGAACTTCAAGTGGTTCATGCAGACCTTGCTCGACAGAAAGGACAGAATGTCCATGTACAGCGGTCTGGAGGTCAGAGTGCCGTTCTGCGATTATCGGATAGCTGAGTATCTATACAACGTGCCGTGGGAGTACAAGGACTACATGGGCAGGGAAAAGGGACTTCTCCGCGAAGCTATGAAGGAATGGCTCCCAGATAAGGTGCTGTGGCGCAAGAAGAGTCCCTATCCGAAAACTCACAATCCTGCATTTTTAGAGGGCGTGACTGCGAAGCTCCGCAAAATACTTGACGAGGACGGCGAAAAGCTTACTCAGCTTGTGAAGCGTGAGGAGCTTGAAAAGCTTCTGTGCCATGAGGAGCAGGTGCAGTGGTACGGTCAGCTCATGAATTTACCGCAGACTATAGCCTTTTTCATACAGCTTAACTACTGGCTTAACCGCTTTGACATTAAGCTGAGATAAAAAACGCTGTTTGTTTATTTTACAAAGATATTCTTAAACGTTGACAAATATTATAACATTTGATATAATTGTAATAGCCTTATTAGGTAAAAATGGTAATCTTAATCATACATTAAGGATATTTTAAGGTTATTTTAAGGTGTTGCCGATATAATAAGCCCATAAGATAAAGCGGTTTGGGTTGGTTATGAAAAATAAGGCGATATTAAAATAAAGGGAGTAAGAATCATTATGAGAAAAAATGGCTTGAAAAAGCTCTTGGCAGGGCTCTCGGCTGCTTGTCTGGCAGCTGCGGCGATGCCTGCTGTGAGCTATGCTGCCGAGACTGCTGATACAGCGGCAAAGGAAGTGGTAGGCGACTCAAACTGTGACGGCAGCGTTGATATGTCAGACGTTGTCCTTATCATGCAGGCAATGGCAAATCCAAACAAGTTCGGTCTGGGCGGAACCGACGAGCACGCTATAACCGAGCAGGGCTGGAAGAATGCGGACTGCAATGGCAAGGCTGACGGAGTTTCTACAGACGACGCGCTTGCCATTCAGCTTTATCTCCTCGGCAAGGGCGAGATAAGCAACGGCAAGACCGACGAGCAGCCTCCTGCTGTAGAAGCAACAAAGATTCACCTCAAGAATACCACTATCACAGTTGAGGGCGAGAATGCTACAGTTGAGGGCACTACCGTTACTATCACTCATTCGGGTGAGTTCTACATTGACGGTACTCTTGACGACGGTCAGATAAATGTAAATATTGCTGACGAGACTGCCGACGCAGAGACCGTAAAGATATTCCTCAACGGCGTAAATATCACAGGCAAGAGCGCTCCTGCTATTCTCGTGACAAACGCTGAGAATACCTCGATAAATATCGTTGACGGTACTGAGAATACTATCACCGACGGCGAGACTGCTTACGCAGGCGACTTCGCAAAGGCAGCGGTTATCGAGGCAAAGGACGATATTACTATCAAGGGCGGCGAAAAGGGCGACGGAGTCCTCAATATTACCGCTAATGTTCAGGACGCAATTTCCTGCAACAACGATATCAAGGTAAACGGTGGTATTATCAATATTACCACAAACAATTCAGAGACCAAGACCGACGGTATCAAGGCTAAGAAATCTGTTACCATAAAGGACGGTACTCTGGATATAGACGCTGCAGGTGACGGTATAAAGTCCACCAAGGACGCCATTTCATTTGCAGGCGGTATCACGAAGATAAAGGCAGGCAATGACGCTGTACAGGCTGAAACAACTATCGACATCAGCGACGGAAAGCTCGTTGCAGGCGGAGACAGAGGTCTCACAGCTGTTACAGGCATCAACATCACAGGCGGTACAGTTATCGCTACAGCTACCGATAATCAGGTCGATGAAAAGCTCATAAAGGCTGAAACCCAGCCTGTGATCCTTCTTAACTGCATTGCCGATCCAACAAACGAAAAGGACGGCACATGGAAGAAAGCCAATAACCTCGAATGGACTGTAATGCGTCCCGAAATGAATGTTAATACGGATAAAACTGATTTCCAGAAGAAATATAAATATATTCTTATCAGCACATACAGCATTACAGCAGGAACAACCAATTTCACAAATACAAATGTAAACAAGTGGATAACACACACCAATTCAGAAGAATCTCTATTTGCTGTAAGCAATGGAATCAACGTATTCAATAACGTAAATCCGGCAGGAGCAGCAGATAATGTAAATGTTCCTCCTTCGGAGACGAACGCATAATAAGGGGTAATACGAGAAATGCCGTCTTACGGCAAAAAGTATTGCCATAAGCCGGCTTCCGGATCATTCTGATCCTTTTCTCAAAAAGCGCCACAGTATTCCCAATACTGCGGCGCATTTCCCTTTATACGGATATTTATGCCGAGCCCATGAACGGGATTCCAAAGGGACTGTGTTCCTTTGGTCAGGTCAAGGGCTGAAAGCCCTTGCAGGGTTCGGGGCAGCGCCCCGAGATACGAAGGCGCTCCGCAAGGGGGAATTTCAAAAACAGTCCAGTGGACTGTTTTTGAAAGAGGGACGCCCTGCAAGTGAGGGCGTCCCTTAACGGGCGGCGGAACGCCGCCCCTACATCTATTGCTTCATTTTTACGTCCGATTCGTAATTCCGCGAGCGCGTTTTACAGCAGCAGGCGCAGTACACCTTTGCCGCTCCTGCCTTTTTCAGAGCCGAGGTTATCTCGCGGAGCGTACTGCCCGTAGTGCAGATATCGTCAATGAGCAGCACGTTCTTACCCTTGATATCCGCAGAAGCCGTGAACGCGCTTTTCAGATTAAGGGCTCTGCTGACGCGGCTGAGCTCCTTTTGCGAGTGCGTATGACGGGACTTCACCACCGACTTTGTATCAACGGGCAGTCCGAGAACTCTCCCCGCCTCACGGGCTATGAGCACCGACTGATTGAAGCCGCGCCTGCGGATATCACGCTTATGCATGGGAGCAGGTATCACCACGTCTGTTTTCTTGTCGATACCCTCTGCTTTGAGCCGCTCCGCAAGGGCTTCTCCGAGAGCATAGGCGGCATTGCCGTCAGTGCCGTTTTTCAGCAGGATTATGGCAGGCTTCACGTTTTCGTCGTAGTCGAATGCGGCAGTGAAGCTCTCAGCGCCCTCGATATTGAAGCTGCCGCTGTAAACGCTGAGCTTCGCCGTACATTCCGCGCAGAAGCGCTCCATAGCGCCGATAAGTGCGCCGCATACGGGACAGCGAGTAGGGAAGAACAGATGCAAAAGCCGCCGTTTCCATAAAAATCTCATATCATCACCTAAATTTAAAGCTCCGTTGATACGGAGCTTTTTTTGCGTAATTGTAGGGGCGGCGGAACGCCGCCCGCATAGGTTTTGCATTATAAATCAAAAATACATATAAAGCTGGCATTTTATCATTCCGTTGTAGAGCTTTCTGCGCTTATGGGCGTCTGAGCCGAAGAACTTCTCGAACTCCTCATGAGGGGAGATGATGTAGCTCTGTTTGCTGCCGCCCTTTCCGAGAACTCTGCCCATTTTGCGGTAGATATCCTCAGCCTCTCTCAGCTCAAGAAGTCTCTCGCCGTAGGGCGGATTGCAGATAACGATAGAATTTTCGGGCTGAACAAATTTCGTGATATCAGCCTGCTCTATTTTCAGTCGTGACTTGATACCTGCCTTGTGAGCGTTATCGAGAGTCAGTGCAACTGCTGCGTCGTCGATATCCGCGCCTATTCCGTGAAATTCAGCGCTTCGGTCAACGTTTTCGATAGCTCTTTTGCGCTCCTCCTGCCAGATACGCGAGTCAAATGTGCTCCATTTTTCCGCCGCAAAGCGCCTGTTGATACCGGGAGCTATCTTCAGCGCTTTCAGCGCCGCTTCGATAAGAAGCGTACCGCTTCCGCAGAACGGATCGCATACAATGGTATCGGGGCGAACTCTCGCAAGGTCAACTATACCTGCCGCAAGAGTCTCCTTGATAGGAGCCGCATTGGAATTGCGCCTGTAGCCGCGCTTGTGGAGCCCTACGCCGCTGGTATCGAGATAAAGTGAAACGACGTCCTTGAGGATACTGAATTTTATCTGCACTGTCGGACCTGTCTCGTCGAACCAGTTTATGTTATACTTGGATTTAAGGCGTTCCACCGCCGCCTTTTTTACAATAGACTGACAGTCGGGAACGCTGTGGAGCGCTGAGTTCAGCGAATAGCCCTTTACGGGGAATGCGTCCTCGGGACCGATATAGCGTTCAAGCTCGACAGCCTTTACGCCCTGAAAGAGCTCCTCAAAGGTTGTAGCCTTGAACTCGATGAGCTCGATGAGAACTCTCTCGGCAGTAGAGAGACAAAGATTAGCACGGGCGAGGATATTCTCGTCGCCCGTGAAGCTTATCTTGCCGTCGCAGACCTTCAGGTCAGTGCCGCCTATTTTTTGTATTTCGTATTTCAGCACGCTTTCCAGACCAAAATGGCATGGACAGCATAATCTTATATTATTGCTCAAATTATCACCTGTTATTAGTTTTCAACGACGCCTGCTGCTGCAACACCTGCGTCGCCGCCGCCTGCGTCACCGCCGCCGCTGACATCGCCGCCGCCTGCGCCTCCGCTTACGTCGCCGCCTGCACCGCCGCTGACGTCACCGCCGCCGCTGACATCGCCGCCGCCTGCACCGCCTGCGTTTCCGCCTGCTGCTGCGCCTGAGTTATCCGAAGCCTGTGTTGTTGCCTGTGTAGTGGACTGTGTGCCGCCGTGAGCACCGTTACAGTACGGAGGAGAGTAATCCTCGGTGACCTGAGATTTCCAGTATCCTGTAACGCCTCTGCCGCAGTTAGGACCTGCGATACCGCCTGTAGAGCTGCACATAGGCGCTTCGATAACGGAGCTTACCTTCTCGAAGTAAGGAGAAGTATTTGCGTATTCTGTAGTAATGTAATCGCCGATGATGTTTCGCCATATCTGAGCGGATACAATGCCCTGCAGGTCGAGGGCAGGGTTCTTGTACTTATAACCCATTGTCATACCGCTGACGAAGTCGGGAGTAAGACCGACGAATACTTCGTCGTACCAGTCCTGAGTAGTACCTGTCTTGCCGCATACTTCCTTGTTGTAGAGCTTAGCGGCAGTACCTGTACCGTTGTCTATAACGTTTTTGAGAAGTCTGTTCATTACCCATGCAGTCTCGTCGGAAACAGCCTGTCTCGGGTTGCCGTTGTTCTCATAGATTATCTGCTGACTGCTGTCCTCTATCCTTGTGATGATATGAGCCTCGTTGTAGATACCCTGATTGCCGTATGGGATATAGGCATTTACAAGGTTTTCGAGGGTGATACCCTCTTCAAGGCTTCCCAGCGTCATAGGAGAGTAGTTCTTATCGTATGCGCAGAATTCAAGTCCCAGCTTTTCAGTGGAGAACTTGAATACTTCTTCAAGTCCGAATTTATAAAGGAGCTGTGCGGGAACGGTGTTGTATGACTGCTGAAGTGCCTGATAAATCTTTAAAGGCTGACCATGTCCGCCCGAGCCCATGTAGTTGTTAGGCCACGGCTGACCGTCATCACCTGTGATGACATCTGTAGGGAGCTTTGAATCGTATACAGTGGTGCCCCAGTGTATCTGACCTGTTTCAATACCGTATCCGTAAGATGTGATAGGCTTTACGGTAGAACCTATCTGACGTCCGTCTTCCTTACGTACAGCATAGTTTGTACCGAGTGAGCCCACCTTAGGTCCGATGTCACCGACAGCACAGAGGAGCTCGCCGTCGTAGTTCATAGCAACGAATGCGATATGCGGCAGATATTCTTCGGCAGTTCCGTCGCCGTCGATATCAGCCCATTTCTTTACGGAGTACTCAGGTACCATATTGTTGATGTCAAGAAGTCTGTTTTCAACGTACTCCTGCATCTTTTCGTCGTAGGTTGTATAAATTCTGTAGCCGCCCTTGTTTATCTTGTCAAGAGCCTGCCACTTGTCAACAAGGTTGTATTTCTCCTTGATGATGTCCATAGCTTCAAAGTAAGCGGCGTCCAGTATCCAGCTGTTTGACTTCTGCTTTTCGATCTCCTCCTCGGCAGTGAGTTCGGGGTGAGCCGCAAGGTACTCGGGAGAATCAGTGTATATGAGCGGAGTTTTCAGGTATTCCTGATACTCGTCGTATGTGATAGCGCCGTTTTCATAGAGCTTGTAGAGAACGTATTCCTGACGGGGCTTGTTGTTGGCACGTCCGTCAACTACTACAGGCTCCTTGGGATTGTCGTCCTTGTGGTAGATAACGAAAGGACCGTATTCCTCAGGGCTCTTCGGGATAGCTGCGAGAACAGCCGCCTCAGGGATAGTGAGGTCGTCAACGTCTTTGCCGAAGTATTTCAGCGAAGCGAGCTGAATGCCGTTGTAAGCTCCGCCGAAGCCGATATAGTTGAGGTACTCTTCGAGTATCTCGTCCTTTGAGTAGGTCTTTTCCAGCTGCATAGCCGCGAATATCTCGCGTATCTTACGCTGTGGGGTATGTCTGTCGTCGCCTGACAGGTTCTTGATGAGCTGCTGAGTGATAGTCGAACCACCCTGCTCGGTATCATAGAAGTGCAGGAACATATTGAGGAAGGCGGAGAATGTACGCTTGTAGTCAACGCCGTCGTGAACGTAGAAACGCTCGTCCTCGGTATAAACGAAGCAGTTGCGGACGTGCTGAGGTATCCTGTCAATGCTGACGGGGATACGCTGGAAGTCGTTCTGTACGCGGTGGAGCACCTTGAGCTCGGTCTCGCCGTCTTCGTTTATGTGGTTTGAGTAGAAGTAGGTATCGCTTCCCGATTCAAGCTGCTGGAGCGTAACGCTGGTGGCGTCGTCCATAAAGTTGAGGACGTAAACGGTCAGCGCGGTACTTACGATAGTACCCGTTATGATTATGACCAGAAGCAGTGAAAGAAGTGTGGTAGCGATGACGGTCATCAGCTTTTTGAAGATGATGAAGCCCTTGCTGTGTTTTTTCTTTTTCTTTTTTGGCGGCTGCTTTTTGCTGAGCTCATCGTCGGCAGGGACGAGCTGCGCAGAAGCCTTTCTTTTTTTATCGTTCATTTTGTAAGAATGACCGCAGAAGTGCGGCAGACTCCTTTCAAATTTATTTTTACGTATAAATATACATTATATATTATAGCACTTTGAGAATAAAATGTTAAGACCTTTCCGAAAAAATCGGCGTTTTGTATAATATAGAAAAATCGGGCGATAATATTTACGGATATTTCGGCAAGGGAGTGATAGAATGACGCTTAAAAACGCCAAAAAAATATATTTTACCCTGATAGCGGCAGTTACCGTATCGGGCTTTCTTACGGTCTGTACCCTCGGTCAGGCTGTCCGCAGGAAAAAGGTGGAAACGCGGCTTGCGGCAGCCGCCACAGAGCATGAAGAAGCGCCGCTTTTCACGGTAAGGGAAAGCGGCGGACGGGCAGCGGTATTCCGCTGCGGCGAGGACGAGCCTTTTCTGTATATAGACATCGATACCGCCCTGCTGTCTGATTATGACAGGGCGATGATATCCGAGGGGATATATTTTACCTCGGAGAGCACTCTCCGACAGTTTATCGAGGATATCTCATCGTGAGCCCTGCTGGGGGTTGTGCTTTTTCTTTTTGCGCACTGAGAAGCCGAAGTCGCCCAGCTTTCTGCCGAGAGCAAAGTATTCTCCGTGGGCGAATGCCATGAGCCCGCACTGCTGGAGATTTAGCTTGCCCTTGCTGTCGATGTACTTCTCGTCAACGTCAATGCCGATTATCTCCGCAAGGAACATGGTGTGCGAGCCGAGAAGCTTCTCGTCAACGACTTTGCATTCAAGGCTCAGCGGACACTCGTCGATAAGGGGCGGAGCTACCTTCTGCGCAGGTACGGTGTGGAATCCGCAGGCGCCGAGCTTGTCCGTATTTTTGCCGCTCTTTACGCCGCAGAAGTCGGTCTCGCGGCACATAGCGGAGGTCGTAAGGTTTATGACGAATTCTCCCGAAGCTTTTATGATATCATGGGAGTGCCTTTCGGGACGAACGGATATGTATGTCATAGGCGGACGGGTGCAGACAATGCCTGTCCAGCCGATAGTGAGCACGTTAGGCTGCTCCATAGTGCCGCAGGTGACCAGCGCAGCAGGTACGGGAGCAAGAAGAGTGCTGCCTTTCCAGAATTGTTTTGCCATATTTCCTCCTTATTCATGGCTTCGGGGCTGAGTTTTCATTGTATTTGCAGAGTTTGCGCATATTATTGAGATAAACTCTTTGAAGGTTTTTCCCGATGAATACGTGTAATTTCTGTAAGTACAATGGAGCACAGCCCCGATAGTTTTATCTTATCTCATTGAGGAAATGTCTGTATTCCTCGAAGTTGTATTTGCCCTTTTCACGGGTTATCTCGCCGTATTCTATGGCGCTTGTGGGACAGTTTCCGATACAGCCCATGCAGTGAGCGCAGGTAGTGCCCCATGTGGGCTTATCCTCTTTCAGAGTTATGTTGTTGAGAGGACAGACCTCCTCGCATTTTCCGCAGCCGATGCACTTATCCGACGCGAAGAAATCCTCGGTCTTCATCTTGTGCTTATACCAGATAGGATTGAACGGCAGGGTTATGAGCTTCTCGAACAGGAAAACGTACCTTGATTTCAGCTTTTCGCAGTTTTGTATGCTGTTGGCGATGTCGTCTATCTTGTCAAAGGACTTGAAGATACGGTTCTTTATCTCCTCCTCGGTGAGCTGCGGATAGTGGCTGATGTAGTAGTTTCGCGGCATTATGAGCTCTGAGCACCCCATGAACTCCATGCCCTTTTTCTTGAACAGCTTCTTTGCCAGCCAGCCTGTTATGCCTGCATAGCCTGCGCTGTTTGCGATGAAGTATACCGCCTTATTGCCTGTCAGCTCGACATTTTTGAGATAATCGCTCATAAAACGCGGCATTTCGCATATATATACGGGAGCGCAGACGATAAACGGATTGTCGGAGTGAAGCTCGGAATAGTCGTTCTTTTTTATTCTTCCCAGCAGGTCTATACACTGGTCGTCCAGCTTTTTTGCAAGCTCCGTGGCAATGAATTTCGTATTGCCTGTAGCCGAATAGTAAAGGATCATAAAATTCCCCCCAGAAAGTATTTGCCGCGGCGCAAAGCGCCGATATCATAAGAAAATGTATTTGAGTACAAAGAGTACCGCAAGAACATACATCAAAGGTTTGATTTCCCTGCGCTTTCCGCAGATGAGATTTATCAGGACATAGGAGATAATGCCCACTGAGATACCCTCGGATATGCTGTAGAACATAGGCATTGCAATAATGCAGAGGTAAGCAGGGATAGCCGAGGTGTAGTTCTTTTCTTCCGTATTTATCTCGGATATGGTGCCGAACATCAGGAAGCCTACCAGTATCAGCGCAGGTGCAGTTGCAAATGCAGGTATAGAGATGAATACAGGCGCTAAAAACATTGAGAGCAGGAACAGGATACCTGTAGTCAGTGCTGTCAGACCTGTTTTTCCGCCTGCCGCGATACCTGCCGATGACTCAACGAATGTGGTGGTGGTCGATGTGCCGAGAACAGCTCCTGCTGTTGTAGCAACGGCGTCTGCCATGAGAGCAGGTCTGATAGATGGAAGCTTGCCCTCCTTGTCGATAAGTCCTGCCTTTGTGCTTACGCCTATGAGAGTGCCGAGAGTATCGAAGAGGTCAACGAAAAGGAATGCAAATACAACAACGATGAAGTTGAATACTCCCACAGCGTCAAAATCAACGTTGAAGCACTGACCGAAGGTCTCGCCCAGCTTTGAGAAGTCCGTCATGTGGAAGGACGGGATAAGGGAGAAGGCTCCTGCCTCTGCGTCGGGTACATAGATACCTGTGACCTCGCACAGGATACCGAGTATCCATGTGCCGAATATGCCGATAAGTATAGAGCCCTTGACCTTTTTGATGTAAAGCACGGACATGATGAGCAGTCCGACAAGTGCAAGGATGGCGCATATGCCTGCGGTGTGGAAGTTTTCGCGGAAGTCCGTCAGCTTTACAAGAGTTGACGAAGAAACTGCAAGACCTGCGTTCTGGAGCCCGATGAATGCTATGAACAGACCTATTCCCACGGATATCGCCCGTTTCAGCGAAAGAGGTATAGCGTCGAATATAGCCTCCCTGACCTTGGTCAGCGAGAGTATTATGAAGATGATACCCTCGATGAATACTGCAAGGAGGGCTGCTTGCCACGGATAACCGAGGTTTCCGCAGACGGTGTATGCCATGTAGGCGTTGAGCCCCATTCCTGCCGACAGGGCAAATGGAAGATTCGCCATGAACGCCATGCAGAGCGTTCCCACGAATGAAGCGATACAGGTGGCAAGGAGAACAGCGGTGCTGTCCATGCCTGCGTCGGAGAGGATATTCGGGTTTACTGCAAGGATATAAGCCATGGTCATGAACGTGGTTATACCTGCGGCTATCTCTGTTTTGACGGTTGTGCCGTTTTCTTTAAGCTTGAACAGCTTTTCCAGCATAAGACTCACCTCACTCTGCAAATTCTGCTATGTACGGCAGATTGCGGTAGAATTCACCGTAGTCCAGTCCGTAGCCGATAACGAAGTAGTCGGGGATAGTGAACAGCGAGTAGTCCGCTTTAAGGTCTACCACACGGCGGTCAGGCTTGTCGAGGAGAGTTATGACTTTCAGCGAAAGAGGATTGCGGACGTTGAGTATCTTGATTATCTCGTTGAGAGTACGTCCCGTGTCGATGATGTCCTCGATTATGACTACGTGATACTTGCTGATATCGTGCTTCAGGTCCATAGTTATCTCAACGTGTCCCGTGGAGACCGTGCCCTCAAAGTAGCTTTTTGCCGCCATGAATGCTATCTCGCATGGAACTGTGACTGCGCGGCAGATATCAGCCATGAAAATGAACGAGCCCTTGAGTATGCTGACCAGCAGTATAGGCGAGCCGTCATAAATGGAGTCTATCAGAGCTCCTGCTTTTTTTATTTCCTCGCGTATCTGCTCCTCGGAGATGATAACGCGCTTTATTTTGCTTTTCCAGTTTTCTGTACTGTCGAATCTCATAATAAACTCCTCCTGAACTGATATGATGTTACATAATAATTATAACATTAATATATGAATATTTCAATGTTTTTTCAAAAATATAAGCGGTATTGATTGGAAATTGAGAATTACTGTGTTCCCTTTGCAGACGCACCTGTAAATGAGGAAATTTTATGCGGATATGGAGTTTCGACATAATATTACTCATCTCGGTGGTATAATATTCCATAAAAAGGCTGTCAGTGGCAGTGAAAAGGAGGCAAAGCAATGAAATTAGACATAAAAAACGACAACGGAGCGGCAATTGCAAGGCTCAGCGGTGAAATTGACCATCACAATGCAAAGGAGCTCCGCGCCGAGATAGACCGCTTCATAGTAACGGCTCAGCCCCGTGAGCTGGCTATAGACATGGGCGGCATAACCTTTATGGACAGCTCTGGCATAGGTCTCATCATGGGCAGGAGCAAGCTGATGAAGGAGTGCGGCGGCAGGCTTGAGGTGCTGAACCCTCAGCCCTATATCAGGCGCGTACTGCGGCTCGCAGGCATAGAGCGCATAGTCAAAATAAGATAAAGGAGAAGAAAAATGGAAATACTCAACGAGATAAAATTCACAATGCCGTCCCTTTCGGTGAACGAGGGGGCGGCGAGAGCGGTGGTGTCCTCATTTCTGATTCAGGCTGACCCCACGGTGGAGGAGCTCTCCGACATACGCACTGCCGTATCCGAGGCGGTGACAAATGCGGTAGTCCACGGCTACAGGCACAAAAAGGGCAATATCGAGCTGACTGTGCGGCTTCTGCCCGACAGAGTCATATACATACGCGTCAAGGACAAGGGCTGCGGCATAGAAAACGTGGAGCAGGCTATGGAGCCCCTGTTCACCACAGCTCCCGAGGAGGAGCGCTCGGGACTGGGCTTTTCCGTCATGCAGTCCTTTATGGACAAGCTGAAAGTGAAAAGCGCTCCTGACAAGGGTACTACCGTTACCATGAGAAAGAGGCTCTCTGCTCATGGGGACTGAGGTAAAGCAGCCTGTCGCCGAGGAGAATCTGGGGCTTGTCCACCTCTGCGCAAACCGTTTCCGAGGGCGCGGCATAGAGTACGACGACCTGTACTCCGCAGGCTGTATCGGGCTTCTCAAAGCCGTGAAAGCCTTTGACTGCGGCAGGGGAGTGAAGTTCTCCACCTATGCCGTACCTGTCATACTGGGCGAGATAAAGCGGCTTTTCCGCGATGGGGGAGCTATCCGCGTCAGCAGGAGCTTGAAGGAGCTTTCCATGCAGCTCCAAAGGCTCTGCGAGGACTTCCGTCAGCGCGAGATGAGAGAGCCGACCATAGCGGAGCTGTCAAAGCTTTCGGGAGAGAGCGAAGCTGACGTATCCGAGGCGCTTTGCGTTAGTCAGCCCCTGCTTTCACTTACATCGGGAGACGACGACGAGGGACAGACCGACATACCTACGGAGTCTCCCGACGAGAGCATAACCGACCTGCTGGCTCTGCGGCAGATAATGGCTCAGCTTGAAGCCAATGACCGCGCATTGCTGGAACTCCGCTATTTCAAGGGGCTCACCCAGTCAAATACCGCAAAGGCTCTGGGTATGACGCAGGTGCAGGTGTCGCGCCGCGAAAAGAAGCTCCTGAACTATATGCGTGAGGAGCTGCTGAAATAGGGCGATTGACTTTGGCGCTGTGTGCTGATATAATAATAAAAAATCAGTAAACGGAGGAAACGCCATGTCAATGAAAGAAGCATTCGATACCTATTTTGAAAAAGCCGCAAACGCTGCCATTTTTCTCAGAAAAAAGCCGTATATTGAAAAACTAAGCCATACGGGACTGTATCTGAACGGTACTCTTGATAATGAGGGCTATGCAGAATGGACACCCGTTTTGCAGGATAAGCCTGTGGACTTTGCCAAAGCCGAAAGCATACTGGGATTCCGTGTATCCGAACAGATAAGGGAATATTTGTCGGTATACTGGTTCCTGCCCCTTGACGGGCATTTTGACAGCGAACTCGGCACTATAGGGGTGACTCTTGATATGCTTGTTCCCGAGACCGATATATCGGAGCTGCTTGCGGTAAACTTCAATTTCGAGGACACGAATTACCTTAATGAGCACAATTGGCTGAAAATAGGAGGCTGCTCCATAGACGGCGACGACGGATGGCTGGTAATGGCAGTTAACGAGACCGACGAGGTACTGGCAGTTCAGTCCGTTGACAGAAAGTCGGTGCACCTTGCAGATTCCATAGAAGAGCTGTTGATAGAAATGGAGCTGTGATACTCTCTTTTGATTCAAACTTTTTCATTGCATCGTGAAAATATGATAAAATGCTGCAATTATTGCGGAAACACGCAAATATCGTTGACATTTCATGTGAAAAGGTTTATAATGGACTTACCAATATTTTTGCAGAAAAGAGAGGGAAAAACACTATGGCAACTTCATTTTTCAAAAAGCTGCTTGCTGCTGTTTCTGCGGCGGCAGTAGTGCTCGTGCCTGCTTCGCAGTCGCTGCCCGAAAAGAACAGCAACACAGCGCTGGCTGCTGATACAAGCGGCGATGACTGGCTCCATGTAAACGATAAAGCACAGATCGTTGACAAGGACGGCAATGAGGTATGGCTCACAGGCGTAAACTGGTTCGGCTACAATGCAGGACGTCAGGTATTTGACGGCGTATGGTCGAAGAATATGCACAGTATGCTCAACCAGATCGCAGACCACGGCTTCAATCTTCTCCGTGTGCCTATGTCCACACAGATAATCCTTCAGTGGAAGAACAAGGGCTCCGATAAGGGCAGCGGCGTCGGCGAAGTCAACATGATGGTCAATCCTTACGAGAACCCCGAACTCACCGTAGAGGGCGGAGTTGACGGCGAAGGTCAGTACACACTTATGTACAGCTTCGACATCTGGAACAAGGCTGTTGAGTGGTGCAGGGAAAACGGTATGAAGATCATGATCGACATACACAGCGCTACTTCAGCTTCAATGGGACATCAGAAGCCGCTTTGGTACGACGACAACTTCTCAGAGGACGACTGGCTGGAAGCTCTCGAGTGGTTCACAGAGTACTACAAGGACGATGATACTATCATCGCTATCGACCTCAAGAACGAGCCTCACGGCAAGCCTGAGGAGGGTTCATTTGCCAAGTGGGACGACTCAAAGGACGCTAACAACTGGAAATATGCCGCAGAAAAGGGCGCTAAGGCTTGTCTCAAGCACAACCCCAATCTGCTCATTATGATAGAGGGTATCGAGTGCTACCCTGACTTTGCAAAGGGCGCAGACTGGACAACCCCTGCCGTTGACTATGCTCACTATGACGAGCCTTCAAAGATATTCGGCGCATGGTGGGGCGGAAACCTCCGCGGTGTAAAGGATCACCCCGTTGATATCGGCGAGTTCAACAAGCAGATAGTTTACTCACCTCACGATTACGGTCCACTGGTATGGTCACAGAAGTGGTTCTACATGGACGACGCTTCCAAGACCTTTGACCGTCAGTCGCTTCTTGACGACTACTGGTACGATACATGGGCTTACCTCGTCGAGGAGCAGAAGTATCCTCTCCTCATAGGTGAGTGGGGCGGCTTTATCGACAAGGAGCACGATCCTACAGGCGAGAACAAGCACTGGATGCAGGAGCTCCGCGACTACATGATAGACAAGCACATCAACCACACATTCTGGTGCTTCAATGAGAACTCAGGTGATACAGGCGGACTTGTATACGATGACTTCGGCAAGTGGGACGAGGAAAAGTACGAATTCGTAAAGCCTTCACTCTGGCAGACAGACGGCGGCAAGTTCATCGGTCTTGACCACTCTATCCCACTGGGACAGGGCGGCAACGGTATCTCACTCAGCGATTACTATTCGGGTAATACCAATCCAACACCAAGAACTACAACAGCTACAACTACAAAGGTAACAACAACTACTACAGCTCCAAAGGAGAATACGACAACAACTACAACTGCTACTGCAACATCGTCGGATACAACGATGACCACAACATCGACTACTACAACTACTACTCAAACACATCCTCATTATAATTTTGAAAGTGTGATATCTTATCCGACAAAAACGGTATATACCGAAGGCGAAAAGCTTGATTTAGACGGATTTGTATTTGCGGTAACTTCTTCCTCCGGTAAAGCAACCACTTATGATTATAAAACGGCAAAAGGAGAAGTTGGATGCAAAGTTACTGACAAGGACGGAAATGAAAAGTACAGCAGTAAGTTCGATACGCTTCCGGAAGGCGAATATACCGTAAAGATAACTTCTGCCGGATTGCATACGCAGAATAATGTTTGCTATGGAATAGATTGTTCTTATAAGGTAACTATCACAAAGTCTGTTCCGGGTACTAAGGACAACACAGTATGGGGCGACGCTAACGACGACGGCAGCGTTGATATGTCAGACGTTGTTCTTATCATGCAGAGCCTTGCAAACCCGAATAAGTACGGTCTCAACGGTTCTGACAAGAATCATATAACGTCTAACGGACTCTACAGTGGTTCTGTTGTCAAGAGAAACGGCAGCGTTACTACAGAGGACGCTCTTGAGATACAGCTCTTCCTCCTCGGAAAGCGCACAAGTCTCGGTCCTGCTAAGGCATAATCAAAGGATATTTCGGCACGGTTTTTACCGTGCCGATTTTTTATGACACATTGCTGTTCATAATTATTTTTTATGTGTTTTTAAAAAATACTTGACAAACAGCAGTGCATATGTTATAATTACAATGTAATTTGGTGCACTAATTTTACTACAAAACATACTAATTTTTTAAAAGAAGGGTTTTACTAATGAATATTATTAAAAAAGCATTTGTCGTTGCATCAGCAGCAGTAATGTGCGCAATTCCACTCGCACCATCAGTAGCAGATAACACTACATTCTTCAGCAGCAATTCTATCACAGCTGACGCTGCAGACTACACAACTAATTACAAGCAGTTTCCAACAGCTACAAGAGCAAATGGATACTATGAGTCATGGGTTTCTTACCGCGAGGTAAAGTGGATTCAGGCTGCCATTAATAATATTAAGGCAAAATATGGCGTTAATACAATTAATTATTTAGACGTTGATGGCTATTATGGTCAAAATACAACATATGCAGTAACTATGATTCAGCGCGGTAATTTCTATAAAAACGGAAAAAGAATATATGGTCCGATAGCTGCTGATGGTTATGCTGGTAAGAACACACAGGCAAAGATAAAGTATCTTCTTAATGCTTAATTGGATTATTATTAAAGGGCGGACTTCGTGTCCGCTCTTTTTATGCCATAAAACTCTTTACAAACAGCGGACTTTCTGATATAATTATACTGAGTAAATATGTTTGAAAAGAGGTAAAACATTGGCTAACGATAAGATCAGAAATTTCTGTATCATTGCGCATATAGATCACGGCAAGTCCACACTTGCCGACCGTATTCTCGAAAAGACCGATACTGTCGCTATCCGCGATATGGAGGATCAGCTCCTTGACAATATGGACATCGAGCGTGAGCGCGGCATCACCATTAAGGCTCGTGCAGTCCGTCTGAAATATACCGCCAAGGACGGCGAGGACTATATCTTCAACCTCATCGACACCCCAGGTCACGTTGACTTCAACTATGAGGTCTCACGTTCTCTTGCTGCCTGCGAGGGAGCTATCCTCGTTGTTGACGCTTCGCAGGGTATCGAGGCTCAGACTCTGGCTAACACCTATCTTGCTATCGAGCATGACCTTGAAGTCGTTCCCGTTGTCAACAAGATAGATCTGCCTTCTGCCGATCCCGAGAGGGTTTGCAGCGAGGTCGAGAACGTCATCGGTATCCCTGCTATGGACGCTCCGCGGATCTCTGCGAAAATGGGTACGAATATCGAGGAAGTCCTCGAAAGGATAGTTACCGATATCCCTGCGCCAAAAGGCGATACCGAGAAGCCGCTGAAAGCGCTTATCTTCGACAGCTACTACGACTCCTACAAGGGCGTTATCATCTATGTCCGCATAAAGGAGGGCAAGGTCAAGGTGGGTGACAATATCCGCCTTATGGCTACGGGAGCTGTTTTCAATGTGGTTGAGGCAGGCTTCATGGACGCTTCAAACCTTGTGAACAACGGCAGTCTCGAAGCAGGCGAGGTCGGCTACATTGCCGCTTCTATCAAGAGCATAGGCGATACACAGGTGGGCGACACCGTTACCAACGACGAATGCCCCTGTGACGAGCCCCTCCCCGGTTACCGCAAGGTAAATCCTATGGTATTCTCGGGTATTTATCCTGCTGACGGAGCAAAGTACGGCGACCTCCGCGACGCTCTGGAAAAGCTCCGGCTCAACGACGCTTCGCTGTCATTCGAGCCCGAGACATCTATTGCTCTGGGCTTCGGATTCCGCTGCGGATTCCTGGGACTTCTCCACATGGAGATAATACAGGAGCGCCTTGAACGTGAATACAATCTTGACCTTATCACAACTGCTCCCTCGGTTATATACAAGGTAACCCTTAACAGCGGAGAGGTGCAGTATATCGACAATCCTACCAACTACCCCGATCCTGCTCTCATTCAGACAGCAGAGGAGCCTATGGTAAAGGCAAGCGTTCTTTCGCCGTCGGAATTTGTGGGAAATATCATGGAGCTCTGTCAGGACAGACGAGGAATTTTCAAGGACATGAAGTACCTTGACGATACCCGAGTTGAGCTCCACTATGAGCTGCCCCTTAACGAGATAGTGTACGACTTCTTTGACGTGCTGAAATCACGCACCAAGGGCTATGCTTCATTCGACTATGAGATGATGGGCTATGTGCCCAGCAAGCTGGTAAAGCTTGATATACTCCTCAACGGCGATGTGGTGGACGCTCTCAGCTTCATTATCCATACGGACAAGGCTTACGCAAGAGCCCGTAAGATAGCCGAAAAGCTCAAGGAAAACATTCCCCGTCAGATGTTTGAGGTGCCTATTCAGGCAGCTATCGGCGGCAAGATAATCGCACGTGAGACCGTTAAGGCAATGCGCAAGGACGTTCTTGCAAAGTGTTACGGCGGCGATATCTCGCGTAAGAAGAAGCTGCTCGAAAAGCAGAAGGAAGGTAAAAAGCGTATGCGCCAGCTGGGTACCGTAGAGGTTCCGCAGGAGGCGTTCATGAGCGTTCTGAAGCTTGACAGCTGAGAACGGGAGGCTTATTATGATAAACTATATCATTTTCGGAGTGCTTGCCGCTGTGTGCTTTGTGAGTATCATCGCAGTTGCGGCTGAGTACGTTGTGCCGAAAAATACAGGCGCAGGACGAGTTATCCGCGCTGTGAGGATAAGGCTTCGTGAGAAGTCGCGGACAAGCTTCTGCGTGTCTGCCATAGTGATACTTATCTTTGCGCTTGCAGCTGGCGACGACGAAATGCGAATAATACTTGCGGCTCTGGCTGTTATGCTGCTGACGCTGATAGTTCTCCACCCCGAGGACTTCCTCAGCATTTTCAGACACCGCAGAAAGGCAGGAAAAAAGAAGCATCTGGGGCTTACTCCAAAGCTTGCAGGCGAAGTGCCCGAGGCAAGGCTTGCAAAGGTGCTTGAACCCATAGAGACAGAGAACGAGAAAGGAAATGAATAATATGAGTATATACAATTGTCCGCACTGCGGCGCAAAGAGCTTCAATCCCCTTAGCAAGGCTATGGCAGGAACTATGAAGTCCAAGGGAAAGCCCTGTATGAAATGCGGAAAGCTCTGCGTAAACGGCAAGAGCGCTACCACATTCAGCGCGATATTCTGCCTAATAGCTTTTGCGGCGGTAATTTACATCTATATCCACGGCGCAGACAACGAGTGGATGTTCACACATGAAGCTCCTATGGTCATCGGACTCATACTGTCCATGCTCATAGTGCCGAGGATAGCAAATGCGTTTTTCTTCAAGATGACGCCTTCTATCCGTGTTGATTATACCCAATGAGCAGGCTGGGTATCTATATTCATGTACCGTTCTGCGGCAGGAAATGCGCTTACTGCGATTTCTATTCCGTGAACTGGTCAAAATCGGCAGCCGTGGACTATACCGCGGCTGTTCTGCGTAATATACGCCATTACGGCGATAAGACGCAGACTGTGGACACGGTATACTTCGGCGGCGGTACTCCGTCTCTGCTGACGGCGGAGCAGATAAGCAGCATTATCTCCGAGATAAGAAGCTGCTTTGCCCTTGAAGAATCGGCGGAAATAACCCTTGAAGCCAATCCATGCACACTCAACGCCGAAAAGCTTGCGGAGCTCCGCAAAATCGGCATTAACCGCCTGTCCATAGGCGTTCAGTCAATGATAGACAGGGAGCTGAAAATACTGGGGCGTATGCATACTGCCGAGAGAGCGGAGCAGGCTGTCCTTGAAGCGGCAAGGGCAGGTTTTGACAATATCTCCTGCGACCTGATGATAGCCCTGCCCGACCAGAAGCCCGAGGATATGAGTTTTTCTATCGAGCGAATGGCGGCTCTGCCTATACAGCATATCTCCGCGTATATCCTGAAAACCGAGAACGGTACGTCCTTTGACTGCGCCGAGATTCGGGAAAGGCTCCCCGACGAGGACAGTACTGCGGAGCTTTACCTTGCTATGGTGGAGCTTCTCGAAAAGCACGGCTTTATGCAGTATGAAGTGTCCAACTTTGCGAAAGAGGGCTTCGAGAGCAGGCATAATACCCGATACTGGAAGTGTCTGGACTATCTGGGCATAGGTCCCGGGGCGCATTCCTGCTATGAGGGAAAGCGTTTCGCAGTGGAGCGCGACCTATCGGCGTTTATAGCAGATGACGTTCAGCAGGTGACAGTTACCGATGAATCGCCCTGCGGCTTTGAGGAGTTCGCAATGCTCCGTTTGAGGCTGAAAGAGGGGCTTATCCTTGATGACGTCCCCGAGCACAGGGCGGAGCTGCTGAAAAAGCTGCCGCCCCTTTTAAAGGACGGCTATGCCGAGACAGACGGGGAGCGTATCCGGCTCACGCCGAAGGGCTTTCTAATGTCAAATTCTGTGATAGAGTATCTTGTGTTTTGAAAAATAACTGAATAATAGCTGAACTACGATAGGAGAATACTATGGAATTTCCCGATTTTATGAAAAGAGCTGCAAATAAAATACCTGCCGACCAGCAGAATACTCCCGATATCGAGGGCTACTACTATACCGCTGCTGACGGCAGCCAGATGGCTTTCTGGACTTACCTTGCGGACAGAGTCTCAAAGGAGCACGTTCACGATTACGACGAGTACATGATTTGCGTGGAGGGGGAGTACACTGTCACCATAAACGGCGAAGCTACGGTTCTTCACGCAGGGGACGAGCTTTTTATCCCCAAGGGTACGGTGCAGGGCGGCAGCTGCAAGGCAGGCACAAGAACTATCCACGCTTTTGGCGGCAGGAGGGTGAAATAATGCCTGTGATAAAGCCGTTCAGTCCCCATATGCAGGGAGCAGTGGTTCGGTTTCTGAGAGAGGTGTTTCCCGAGTCGGGAAAGGTATTCGAGCCCGAGGGCAGACACGCCGCTTTTGCAGATATAGAGCGGAATTTCATAGGCTTCTGGTGCCTGCTGGACAATGATGAAATCATCGGCACTGTGGCTGTGAAAAGGCTCAGCGATGATGTCTGCGAGCTCAAGGGTATGTACATTTATAAGAAGTACCACGGGCAGGGATTTGGACGCAGACTGGCGGAAACTGCTGTGAACTTCGCAAGGGAAAGGGGCTTCGGGAAAATGGTTCTTGATACTGTTTCAACCTATGAAAATGCCCTGAGACTTTACGAAAAGTTAGGCTTTGTTCCTACCGAGCGCTATAATGATAATCAGAAGGCGGACGTTTTTATGTCCATGGAACTGTGAGAGGTGAGGAATATGATAAGAGAAATTACAAGAGATGATTTCGACGGACTTCTGAGGCTTTATATGGAGCTTCACGATAACCCTTTCCCCGAAAAAGACGAGCACGTCATGACTGTCTGGGAGCGGATAATCTCCGACAACGACCACCATATAATCGTTGCCGAGGAGGACGGAGTGATCGCGGCTTCATGCGTTTGCGTAATTATTCCCAACCTCACTCGCGGTCAGCGTCCCTATGCGTTCATTGAGAACGTGGTGACCTCCGCGAAATACCGAAGAAAGGGACTTGCCACAGCTTGCCTTGACTACGCTCGTGAGCTGGCACGGAAAGAGAATTGCTATAAGATGATGCTGCTGACAGGCTCAAAGGACAGGGGAGTTCTGGAATTTTATGAGAAGGCAGGGTATAACAGCAGCGATAAAACTGCATTTATCCAGTGGCTGTGAGGTTTTACTATGATTTTAAGACGTTTTGAAGCCGCTGACGGTGCGGCTATCCTTAGCTGGATAAAAAATGAGCGGGAGTTCAGAATGTGGAGTGCTGACCGCTTCGGCGATTACCCGTCGGCTCCTGAGATAATAGCTGCTCATCATGAGATGTGCTCGCGCTCGGGGAGCTTCTTTCCTCTGACGGCTGTTGATGAGGCCGGAAATGTGGTGGGACACCTGATACTCCGCTATATTGATGACGAAAAAACGGAGGTTCGGTTCGGCTTTGTTATCGTTGACAGTTCCAAAAGAGGAGAAGGTCTGGGCAGAGAAATGCTGGAGCTTGCCAAGAAGTTCGCGGCAGACGAGCTTCACGCAAAACGCCTTTCACTGGGAGTTTTTGAGAATAATCCTGCGGCTTTGAATTGCTATAAGTCGGTTGGATTTGCGGAATGTGCAGGCGACGGCGAGCAGTTTGAGGTTCTCGGTGAGAGCTGGAAGTGTATCGAAATGGCAATGGATATTTGAGTATATTGTTAAAATAAAAAAATATGTTATCTTTGGTTGACTTTTTGACTCTGCTGTGATATAATAATATAGTCACAGATGATGTGACACTATTTATCGCGGTGTGGAGCAGCTAGGTAGCTCGTCGGGCTCATAACCCGAAGGTCGTTGGTTCAAATCCAGCCGCCGCAACCAGAAACAAGGACTATGTTGCTTAACATAGTCCTTTTGCTTTATGGCTTAGAATAGCCGTTTAGGGCGATAGTGCTACATGGAACGAGACTATGTTGCGTACTAAAAATAAAGTTGAACGGAGCTTGATATAAGCTCCGTTTCCGTTATTTTTCCGTTATGATGGTGCAAAGCTATGACAGATATCGATCAATTATGAACCATACAGTCAGTATGATTGACCTTTCCTCCTAGCTGTGTTATAATTATTACAACAATCAACAATTTCTGGGAGGGACACCATGAAAAAGATTCTGACTGCCGAGGACGATAAAGAGATCAACCGTCTAATATGTGAATACCTGTTCTCGCAGGGCTATGAAACGCTGTCGGCACTGAACGGTCTCGACGCAGTGCGCATGGTACGCGAAAATACAGAACTTTCACTGCTGATACTTGACCTTATGCTCCCTTTTCAGAGCGGAGACATGGTATTGCAGAAGATACGGGAGTTCTCAGACATACCTGTTATCGTGGTATCGGCAAAAAGCGAGACAAGCTCAAAGATAGACCTGATACGCATGGGAGCAGATGATTATATCACAAAGCCCTTTGACCTTGACGAGCTCCTTGTCCGCGTTGAAGCGGTACTTCGCCG